>JAHLLR010000005.1 GCA_020444075.1 Deltaproteobacteria bacterium | reverse complement strand
CAGTGGCAGTCTTCCGCCGCCTTCCCCCAGAATCCGTCCGGATCGTTGATCGATTGTTCAAATGCAGCTTGGTAGGGATTGGTCATGTGGCCTCCTTTTGCCGTTGGTTAAAAAATGAAAGGGAAACTCCGTTGCATGGTGACTGCAATATTCCGGTTCCATATATTCCGAGGTTTTCCCGGATATTGTGGTTTCGGGGATAACCGACTATGGTCGTCCGGCAGCCTCCTCGGTGGGAACAGACAGAATCGTCGGAAAACAATAGAGAAAAACAGTGATTTATGTCAAGAATAAAAGATGAATTACATACAGTATGTGAATGAACGAATTAATTTTACCGGACTTCGGCTTCCGCGGGATGCCGGCCATTTCGCAGGTTAACCTATCTTCGAAATCGGTAACCAGCAGGATTTGCCACTATCCATGCATCCCCGGTCAAGGCGGCAACCGTTTCAAAAAGCACCTCGGAGAGTCGAATGTTTTTGGCTAAACATCCCCTGTGTTGACCCGCGTGGGCTTTTCAGATATCGTTTCCCCGATGTTTCCAGCACACGGATTGGCCTCCTCCAGTCGACAACCTCCAACGGAAGAATTCCATGGCCTCTCTCAACGCCATTATTCACAAAAGCCTGCTGCTCAAGCTTCTGATCATCGTCGGATTGCTGCTGCTTCTGTCCATCGCCGTGTGGGGATTTTTCAATTTTCGCTACATGCAGAAAAAGATGGTGGACAACATTACCGCCGGCGCCCAGCGACTGAGCAACACCATCCGCCTGGGCACCCACTATGCCATGATGCTCAACTCCAGGGACGATATCAAGCAGATCATCACCAACATCTCCAAACAGCACGACATCGTGAACATCCGTATCTATAACAAACAGGGAGAGATCAAGTATTCCAATCAGGACGCCGAGATTGACACAGTCACCAATATAAAGGACGAGGCCTGCTTCATCTGCCACCGCAGCGATCCTCCGGTACACCAGGTGGCGCTAGCCGAAACGGTCCGCACCTTTAGGTCCGACAGCGGCTATCGGCTGATGGGCATCATCAGTCCGGTCTACAACGAACCCGGCTGCTCTACGGACGCCTGTCATGTCCATCGCCCGGATAAAAAGGTGCTGGGTGCCATCGACCTGGTCGTATCTCTGGAAGAGGCGGATCTGGAAATGGCTCGATACGAAAGGAACCTGGTGGCGCTGGCCGTTTTCATTTTTCTGGCCACATCGACCATGATTTTCTTTTTTATTTATCGCTTCGTAAAATATCCGATTAAAAAACTCATCGACGGAACCCGCCTCATTGAAAAGGGAATCTATACATCCAAAGTTCAAATCAATCAGGCAGATGAGATGGGGCAGCTGGCCAAGGCCATCAACCAGATGGGAACGGCCATCGACAGCAAGCAGAGCGAACTCAACAAGCAGCGCGACCAGTTCCAGAGCCTGTTCGAGATGGTCCCCTGCGTCATTACCGTTCAGGACCGGGACTACCGGCTGATCGGCTACAACCGCGAGTTTGCCGACAAGTTTGCTCCCAAGCCCGGGGACTATTGCTACTGTGCTTATAAGGGACGCACGGAAAAATGCGTCGACTGTCCGGTGGAGGCGACCTTTGCCGACGGCCAGTCCCATTACAGTGAAGAGACCGGTGTTGATAAGGACGGCAGCGTCAAGCACTGGATCGTGCGCACCTCGCCCATCCGCAATGAAACCGGCGAGATCGTGGCTGCCATGGAGATGAACCTGGACATTTCCGAGCGCAAGCAACTGGAAGAGAAACTGGAGCTGTCGGAAAAAAAATATCACGCCATCTTCAACAACATTCCCAACCCGGTATTCGTATTGGAAATCCGGAGTCTGGAAATTCTGGATTGCAACAAAAGTGTTCAGGCGGTTTACGGCCTGGAGAGGAACCGGCTGATCGGCACCTGTTTTATCAATCTATTCGAACCGGATGAACGGGCGACCATGGCCTTCCGCATGGCAACCACGGCGGTGCTGAACCAAGTCCGCCATGTGGGTGCCGACCAACGGTTGCTCTATGTGGACATCCGAATCTCCCCGTCTGAATATACCGGTCAGCGGGTGCTGCTGGTGACCATCAGTGACGTCACCAAACGCTTGGAAGCCGAGCAGCAACTGATCCAGGCCAGCAAGATGGCCACACTCGGGGAGATGGCCACCGGCGTTGCCCACGAGTTGAACCAGCCCCTGTCCGTAATCAAAACCGCCAGTAATTTTTTCATGCGCAAACTGAAGAGAAAAGAACCCATCCGTGATGAGATTCTGCTGACCATGTCCGAAGAGATCGACAGCCATGTGGAGCGGGCCACCAAGATCATCAACCACATGCGCCAGTTCGGCAGAAAATCGGATCCCAACCTGGAACCGGTCCACCTCAATGAAGTGCTGGAGCGGGCCTTCGAAATCTTCAGTCAGCAGCTCAAAGTACGGGGCATCGACGTGGAATGGCAGACGGAACCCGACCTGCCGCGGATCATGGGCGATCCCAGCCGTCTGGAGCAGGTGATCATCAACCTGCTCATTAATGCCCGGGATGCCATCGAAGAACGAACTGACCAAGCGCTGCCGGACAAATCCATCCCCCGCATGATCTCACTGGTCACCACCAGTGACGCCAAAACGGTCACCTTGTCGGTTTGTGACACGGGGGTCGGCGTGCCGGAACCGATCCGGGGAAAAATATTCGAACCCTTCTTCACTACTAAAAAAGTTGGCAAGGGAACCGGGCTAGGGCTGTCCATCAGCTACAGTATCGTCAAAGAGTGCGGCGGAAAGATCCATGTATCCGAGAATCCCGGCGGCGGCGCGTGTTTTAACCTGCATTTTCCCCCGGCGAAAGAGCTTTCATGACCGGCGACATTCTTTTAGTGGACGACGAAGCAGGCATCCGCAAGGTATTGGGCATTTCCCTGAATGATCTGGGATACACGGTTCATGAGGCGGAAAACGCAACTGCTGCCCTGGCAATCATGGAAGCCGTCCGTCCGTCCATCATCCTCACCGACATCAAGATGCCGGGCATGGATGGCATCGAACTGCTCAAGGACATCAAGGACCGTTACCCGGAAACGGAAGTGATCATGCTCACCGGCCACGGCGACATGGATCTGGCCATCGAAAGCCTCAAGTACCAGGCGACCGATTTCATCAGCAAACCCATATCCGACGATGCATTGACCGTTGCCCTGCAGCGGGCCGGTGAACGGATCGACATGCGACGTCAGTTGAGGGCTTACACGGAAAACCTGGAACTCCTGGTGGAAGAGAAATCCCGTCAACTCATCGAGGCGGAACGCCTGGCCGCGGTGGGGGAGACGGTGGCTGGGCTCTCCCACACCATCAAGAACATCACCGGCGGCTTGGACGGAGGATTATTCGTACTGGGAAAGGGCATCGAGACGGACGATGCCGAGTATGTCAAGCAGGGCTGGGAGCTGGTGCGCGGAAATGTAGACCGGATTAAAACCCTTTCCCTGGACCTGTTGAACTTTGCGAAAACCGACCGTCTGGAATATCGGCAGGTGAATCCCGAGCAACCCGCCCGTGAAGTATTCGACCTGATGCGAGGCCGAGCACGGGATCACGGGATGGATCTGATATTGGACGTAGCGGCCGGACTGGCGCCGACCCGGATGGACCCGGTGGGTATTCACCAGTGCCTGTTGAACCTGGTCACCAATGCCATTGATGCCTGCATGGATACGGAACCTGCAGACGGGACGCAGCGCATCACCCTGTCCGTCAGCGCCTTGAAGGACGGAGGCGTGCGCTATCGGGTGGCGGATACGTGCTGCGGAATGGACGAACGAACGAAAGCCCGGCTTTTCCAGCGGTTTTTTACCACCAAGGGCGAGCAGGGAACGGGAATCGGACTCATGCTCACCCGGACCATTGTTCATCGCCATAACGGAACCATCGATGTCACATCCCAGCCCGGAAAAGGGGCATGCTTCACCATCGATCTGCCGGGGCAGAACACCTGATCAAAGGATGGCCCGGTCGGATTGCTGTAAAGGGAGGCAAATTGGACGTGCAAGCCTAAAACCCTATCCCCGGGTCCATCAGTGGTTCCCGTCGCTCAACTTGTGTGCCTGATCGATCAGGGTCTGGATGGTGGTCTGATCATACACCGCATCCATGGCTCGCTGGGCCTGATCCCATAATTCCATGAACACGCAATCGCCTAAAAAAGGACAATTGCCCTTGGAGGCGCAGGCCATGCACACCTCCGCATTATCCTCTTTGTCCAGCGCCCGAAAAATGTCCCCCACACAAATCTGATCCGGTGCCAGGGTAAGCGTATAACCGCCGGAAAACCCCCGTTTGGAATCCACCAGCCCCGCCCGCTTCAACTGACCCATGATCACCTCCAGAAAACGCGGGGGTATGGCCTGCGCCTCAGCGATCGAGGATGTCTTTACCGGTTCTTCACCCTGTTGTCTGGCCAGTTCGAAGATGGCGCGCAGGGCATATTGTTTTTTTTGGGTTACCAGCATGGTTGACTCGGTTCCCGAAATATTTTTAACCCGTCACTGAAAGCGTTACAGAGGGTGCGGCTATTTCCGTGGATAGGTCCCGTTGACCGAGGAATCTTTCCATAACCCTGAAAAACATAATCGCTTTGCTGAAAAATAGCAATGCTGCCGGATCACTTTTTTGTGCATTTACCCATATTTCAATCGGCAACCGCTATGTTCTTTCCGCCTGAAAATCATTCTAACATGCTGTATTTTATTTTAATTCAATTTCTGAAAAAAAATATAAAAAAATAATTGACATTCAATAATATTCCCGACTATTAAAGTCAGGAAAGAACCTGATCATATGAGTCAAGATAATAACTGACAATATCAGTCAAGAAAGACTCGGATGCTGGTCCCACCCAAGAAAAACCAGTATGCCCTGCGCGCCATCTTCGAACTGGCCAAACACATGGACCAGGGGCCGGTGAAAATCTCCGAGATTGCCGCCGCCCAGTCCATACCGCTGCGTTTTCTCGAAGTCATCCTCAATCAACTCAAGGCCAGCGGTATCGTTGATTCCAAACGCGGCTTTTATGGCGGGTACTTTCTGGTCAAGCCGCCCGGACAGGTTTCGGTGGGAGATGTGCTGCGGTTTCTTAACCGAGAACTGCCGGTCACCGACTGCATTGCCTGCGTTTCCAAGACCAGTTGCCCGTTTGACGGTCGGTGCGCCTTTTCATCCATGTGGATCCGGGTGAAGCAGGCGGCCTTTAATATATACGATGAGACCTCTTTTCAGGACCTGATCGACCGGGAGCAGGATGCCGGTTGGCCCGGTGAGCAATGAGGGCGGGTTTCCCGCACGAACCGTAGAACTGCATACCCTAAGGATGTCAACGATGCGGAAAGGAACAGTTCATTTGAAAACAGGTGGCAGGCTGCTGGCCATGGTCATGATTTTTCTGTTTGCCGCAGGGGCCGTGAAGGTGGAGACCTCGGTTGAAGGCCCCCTTGAAAGGGGGGCGGATCTGATCGTCATCGATGCCATGAAAGCCATGGGTCCGCTGGAGCGGCCGCCGGTGGCCTTTTTCCACAGCCGTCACACTGAAGCACTGGCGCGGATCAATCGGGACTGCAACGCCTGCCACATGGCCGACGAAAAAGGACGCCTGTCACCCAAGTTCAAGCGTCTGGTCGATGCGGATCGGCAGACGGTGACCGACACCTACCATGTCAACTGCATTGCCTGCCACCGCGAACTGGCCGGGCCAGACCAAAAGAGCGGACCTCAGAGCTGCGGGGGGTGCCATAAGGAGAATCCAGCCGTTGCCTCATCCTGGAAGAATCTCGCCTTCGACAAGTCCCTGCACTACCGCCATGTGAAGGCCAACGAGGAAAAATGTGAGCGCTGTCACCACGAATACGACAAGCAGGCCAAGCAGCTGGTTTATGCCAAAGGCAAGGAAGGATCCTGCGCCTATTGCCATAAGGACACCCCGGTGGACAACACCATGGTGATGAAGGAAGCATCCCATTTCCAGTGCATCGGGTGCCATCGGGAACGCATGGCCAAAAACCAGCTGGCAGGCCCCGTCAGTTGTGTGGGTTGCCACGATGCCGATTATCAGATGGGGATCGAGGTGGTAAAGGAGGTGCCCCGACTGAAGCGCAACCAACCCGACGTGATCCTGGTCAAGACCGGAGAAGAAAACCAGCCGGCAGATGTCAGGCGGTCGGCCATGGATCCGGTTCCCTTCGACCACCGTTCCCACGAAAAAACCAACGACAGCTGCAAGGCCTGCCACCACGCCAGCCTGCAGTCGTGCAGCAACTGCCACACCAATGCCGGCAAGATAGAGGGGGACGGGGTAAAATTGGCTCAGGCCATGCATCGGGTAGAATCCCAAGCCAGTTGCATCGGCTGCCACCAGGAACAGCAGAAGGCACCCCAATGTGCCGGCTGCCATGGGTTCATCGGCAAAACAGACAAGCCCGACAACCAATCCTGCAAGGCCTGCCACATGTCACCGCTTCCCGCTTATGTGAATCCGGCCAATGCCCAGGAAACCATGGACGTGGCCTCAGATCTGCTGCAGACGCGGGACCTGACGACAAAAACCTTTGCCGCCGATCAGATCCCCGAAAAGGTGACCATCGGCATGCTGTCGAATCGATTCGAACCGGCCGCCTTTCCCCACAGAAAAATTGTAAACGCGCTGATCGACAAAACCCGGGACAACCGGCTGGCGGGCTATTTCCACAGCGAGAAGGGCACCTTGTGCCAGGGCTGCCACCATAACAGCCCGGCCGCGGAAAAGCCTCCGGTGTGCAGCAGTTGCCATGGCAACACGGTCGAGGACGCCAACGCCTTCAGGCCCGGGCTGGTGGGTGCCTACCACCAGCAGTGCATCGGCTGTCACCAGGTCATGGGAATCGAAAAGCCTGATTCCCGGGACTGCAATGCCTGCCATGTGGAAAAAAACAAAGGATAGGGACCGGTCGTTACGGCCATAAACCGCAAGTTGAGGGTGAACCATGTCACTTTCCAGAAGAAAATTTCTCGGTTGGATCGGCGCGGCAGGCATGACCGCCGCCGGCAGCAAAGCGTCTGCCGCAACCACGCACCATTTCGAAGGCTATCCGGACTCGATGGCGGTGCTTCACGACACCACCTTGTGCATCGGCTGCCGCCGATGTGAAGCGGCCTGCAACGCTGTCAACGAGCTGCCGGCGCCGGAAGTGCCCTTTACCGATCTCACCGTTCTAACGAACCGACGGCGCACGACATCCAAGGCCTACACCGTGGTCAACCAAAAACCGGGTAAGGGCGGTCGACCCATTTTTGTAAAAAACCAGTGCAACCATTGCCTGGAGCCCGCCTGTGCCTCGGTATGCTTCGTCCAAGCGTTCAAAAAGACCAAAGAGGGCGCCGTCGTCTATGACGCGTCGGTGTGCGTCGGGTGCCGCTACTGCATGGTGGCGTGCCCATTTGAGATTCCCACCTACGAATACGACAACGCCTTTTCGCCTAAAGTAATGAAATGCACCATGTGCCACCCCCGTGTGCTGGAGGGAAAACTGCCCGGTTGCGTCGAATCGTGTCCCACCGAAGCACTGGTATTCGGCAGGCGCGACGATCTGCTCAAGATCGCCCGGCAGCGCATCGTACGCCGGCCGGAAAAATATGTGGACCATATTTACGGCGAACGGGAGATGGGCGGCACGTCTTGGCTTTATCTCTCCGGCGAGCCCTTCGACGCCATCGGTATGCGTATGGATCTGGGCGTGACCCCGGCCCCGGAGCTCACAGCCGGCGCTCTGGGTGCAGTCCCCATGGTGGTGGGACTCTGGCCGGTGCTGCTTACCGGCATCTACGCCATGAGCAAACGCAAAGAAAAGATCGCCGCCGAAGAGAAGGCACAGGCGGTGGCGGCCGCCCTGGCCGAAGCCGGTGAACAGGCTGCCGCCCGGTTGGACGCAACCATGGAAAAAGCCAAACAGGAAAAGACCGCCGCCGTTGAAAAGGCCGTGAAGGAGGCCCTCGCGGCCGACGCCAAGGCCCGAGCCGTGGCTGAAATCCAAGGGGCAGCGCAGGCACCGGAAGGCGCAGCAGGCGACGAAAAAGACGAGTGACCGGTGTTTACGCTGCACCGGGCGAAACCTTTCAGGAGGACTCCTTTATGTCTGAGAATACAGCCACCATGGGAAAACCGATCTTCTCACTGTTCAATATCGTGGCCGGTGCCATTTTGCTGATGGGGGGAATCCTGACCATCCTGCGCTTTACCCAGGGGCTGGATGCAGTCACCAACCTGTCCGATTACAACCCCTGGGGCATATGGATCGGCTTCGACCTGCTGGTGGGCGTCGCCCTGGCCGCCGGAGGGTTCGTCACTTCGGCCGCGGTGTATATCTTCGGGATGAAGCGCTACCATGCCGCGGTGCGGCCGGCCATCCTCACCGGCTTTCTGGGCTACGCGCTGGTCGTCCTGGCCCTGCACTACGATGTGGGCCGCCCCTGGCGCCTGCCCTACCCGTTCATCATGCAGCGCGGTACCACCTCCCTGCTCTTTGAGGTAGCCGCATGCGTGGCCCTGTACCTTACCGTTCTTTTCGTCGAATTCTCCCCGGCAGCTCTGGAGTGGCTGGGTTTCAAACGGGCACGAAACATCGTGGTCAAATTGACCATGCTGCTGACCATCTTCGGTGTGGTGCTGTCCACCCTGCACCAGTCCTCCCTGGGCGCCCTGTTCCTCATCGCGCCATCCAAGCTTCACCCGTTGTGGTATACACCCTATCTGCCCATTTATTTTTTCGTCACCGCGGTGATCGCCGGGCTGTCCATGGTAATCTTCGAAAGCACGCTGTCCCACCGCTTTTTCTCACACAAGATGGATGCGGCCCACCTGGCGGAAAAGGACACCGTGCCCCTGGGCTTCGGCAAGGCGGCATCCTTTGTGCTGGCCGGCTATTTCATCATCAAGGTCATCGGTATCAGTACCGGCAACACCTGGCATTACCTGGCCACCGGATACGGTGCCTGGTACCTGGTGGAACTGTTGGGTTTCGTAGCGCTGCCGGCCTTTCTCTATGCGGTGGGGGTACGGGATAAAAACGTCACCCTGATCCGCTGGACGGCCGCCTGGACCGTTTTGGGAATCGTCATCAACCGGTTCAACATCTGCCTGGTGGCCTTTAATTGGCATCTGCCCGCCGACGAGCGCTATTTTCCCCACTGGATGGAGATCGGCATCAGCGTGTTTATCGTGACCCTGGGCATCGTGATCTACCGTTTTATCGTCACCCGCATGCCTGTGCTCTATGAACACCCGGACTACGACGCCCACTAACCGTTTATAAGGGAAGCAACCGCCCATGGAAACGATCTATACCCTTCAGGAGTTTATGCTCCATACCAAGAATATCACCTATGTGCTTATGATCGCCGCCCTGCTGGGAATCACGGGATTCTGGCTGTTTCTCACTGAGCGGGACGATGATTAAAAAACAAAGGAGCATCCCATGTATGAATTGGTAACCGGACCCCTTGCCTGGCTCGCCTTCGGCATCTTTTTTATCGGCCTGCTCTATCGTCTGGTGTGGTACATAAGGGGCCTGAACTGGCAGATGGACCGCGTCACCTACTCGAAGAATGTGGCCTACGGCATCAGAGGCGCCCTGCGCTCCATTTTTTTCTGGCTGGTGCCTTTCGGCACCCACGGCTGGCGTTTTTACCCCGGCTTCACCATCCTGGTGTTCGTCTTTCACATCTGCCTGCTGGCCACTCCTGTCTTTCTCATGGGCCATAACGTGCTCCTGCTGGAGCGCTTCGGCTTCAGCCTGCCGACCCTGACCGAAGGGATGGCCGATATAATGACCCTGGCCGTGATTGTGGCGGCAATTTTCATCATCCTGCGGCGCATCGCCCTGCCGGAAGTGCGTATTATCACCAAACCATACGATTTTCTGGTGCTGGCCATCGCCGTGGCCCCCTTTTTGACGGGTTTTCTCGCATACCACCAGGTAGGCAATTACGACTTCTGGATCGTGGTGCACGTGTTATGCGGAGAGATCATGCTGGTGGCCATACCCTTTACCAAGCTGTCCCATTTTCTGCTTTTTTTCCTCTCCCGGGCACAGCTGGGCATGGATTTCGGAATCAAACGCGGCGGCATGAAAAACAAAGGAATGGCCTGGTAGGCCCCAACCTTTCGACAGGTAGGATTAACCTTGCACCTATAGTGACAATTTGATTTTTAACTAGTGTCCGGCCGGAAATGGCAGATGGCGGCTCAGATCCATATCCCGGGACCGCCGATAGGGGCCCCAAGATGCCATTTCAGGTAGGCACGAACGACCGGGGGTGATACAATGCCCGAAGGAATTCTTTGCAACAAGCAGGTTGTCGATACCAAGGAAAAGCTGAACGCACTGTTGGCTGACAAAAGCGGCAAGCAGTACTATGCCGAGATGAAAGCACTCGACATAGATAGCAAGGCCCTGTGGGCCACGCTGGAAAAAACATGCAAGTCCAGGCTGCGGACCTGGCTGGAGATTTGCGCCCACTGCGGGATGTGCGCCGACAGCTGCTTTTTCTACTTGGCCAACGACAAGGACCCCAAGCAGGTGCCGTCCTACAAAATCCAGTCCACCCTGGGTGAAATGGTCAAGCGCAAGGGCGAGGTGGACAACGATTTCATGCACATGGTCATGGACACGGCCTGGTCCAAGTGCTCCTGCTGCAACCGCTGCGCGACCTATTGCCCCTTCGGCATCGACATGGGGGTGATGTTCGGCTACGTTCGGGGCTTGTGTTTCTCCCAGGGTTTCGTGCCCTGGGAACTGAAAATCGGTTCGGGCATGCACCGCATCTACAACGCTCAGATGGACATCACCACCGAGGACTGGGTGGACACCTGCGAATGGATGGCCGAGGAGTATGAAGAGGACTGGCCGGGGCTCGAAATTCCTGTAGACAAGGAAAATGCGGATATCATTTATACGGTCAACGCCCGCGAGCCCAAGCACTATCCGGAGGACCTGGCTGAAGCGGCGATTCTTTTTCACCTTGCCGGCGAAAACTGGACGGTTCCCAGCCAAGGATGGGAAGAGACCAGCCTGGCCATGTTTGCCGGGGACTGGGGGGCCTGCAAGATCCAGGTGGAAAGCGTTTATGCCGCCATGGACCGCCTCAAGCCCAAGCGCATGGTCGTTACCGAATGTGGTCACGCCTACCGGGCAACGGTGTTGGAAGGACCCTACTGGGCGGGGCTCAAATCGGGAAAAACGCCAATTGAGAGCTTCCATTATGTGGAATGGGTGGCCGAGGCCCTGCGCACCGGGAAGTTGAAGATCGATCCGGCCAAGCGAATCAAGGAGCCGGTGACTTACCAGGATTCGTGCAACTATGTAAGAAACGCCGGTCTGGGTGACTGCGCCCGGGAGATCATGAGCTACATTGCCGAAGACTTCCGGGAGATGCGGCCCTGCAAGGAGCACAACTTCTGCTGCGGCGGCGGCGGTGGACTCAACGGAATCGGACTCTACCGCCAGGCACGCAACATCGGCTTGACGGTCAAACGGGACCAGATCCTGGCCACCGGAGCCAAACTGGTGGTGGCGCCCTGTCACAACTGCTGGGACGCCATTCGTGACCTGGAGGAAGTCTACAAGATCGGCATCCGCTGGTCCTTTCTCAAGCCGCTGCTACTGAGCATGGTGGAGGTCCCGGAGCACTTGAAGCCTAAGGACGAATAGCGAAGACCGATAATGGACAACATCCGCCTAAACACCGATGGCACCATCGATCAGATCCGCAAGGGGGATCAGGCCGCGCTGCTGTCCTGCCTGGCGCGTCAGGTGGAACTTTCGCCGGGGTATACCCTGCGCAGCTTTTTCAGGATGCTGGACGCCTATGAAACCCTGGTTCACCTGAACGCCTTTTTCCCCGACCTGTTGGATCAGTTTCACCGCGGACCCGAAGACGGCTGCCGCGTCGACGGTATCGACTGGCTGATTCTGGAAAAGACCGTTGAAATGGTCGGATTCCCCGGCGAACCGCGCCTTGATATCTACCGGCGCTTTACCGGATGGTGCGGCGAAAAATCAGTCCAGATCAGGGACTATCAGATGGATATGCTGCTGGACACGGAGGTGCGTCTGGGCAAGCTGAGGCATGTCATATTCGGAGACGAGGTCGATGTCTTCGAGTTCGATACCGTGTTCACCCTATTTGAATTGATAGAAGGAATCGGCTGGGAACTCGGATTTCACGGAACACCCAGGGAATGCCAGATAAGGAGATAGAATATGTTTAAAAAAATCCTGTTTGCAACCACGGCGTCACCGGCCTGCGACAACGCCGCCAAGGTGGCCTTCGACCTGGAGATGAAATGGGATGCCAAACTCTGCGTTTTTCACGTCCTCGGTGTACCTGCACGTGGATTCAGCTCCTTTGTCACCGACGTCCGGACCGGAGAGACCGAACAGATCGACCCCGACTATGTGGATTGGGTGAAGGAGGAGATGAAGCATACCTACGCCGATCTTCTCAAAGACAGTGAGAATTCCACCCTTGAAGCAGTCATCGGCGTTCCCCACCGGGAGATCCTGCGAAAAGCCCGCACCGATGATGTGGATCTGATCATCATGGGCGCCCACACCCGGGATGAGGACATCGGCGCCGCCCGTTATCGCAGCGTAGTGGGCAGCACCATGCAGAAGGTGGCCAAGAGCGCCCGCTGCCCCGTAGTCATCATCAGCCGCCCCTGTACCACCTGCTGGAAACTCTTCTCCAACATCGTCATCGGCACTGATTTTTCCAAAGCGGCGACCAGTTCCTTTTTATGGGCCGCGCGGCTGGCTAAGGAAGTCAACGCCCGGCTGCACATCTTTCATGCCGTGGATATCAGTGTGTCCGAAACCGGGAAAGTAAAAGGGCAGGCCGAAATCGAGGAGCGCATCGAAGACGCCCGCCAAAAAATTGAAACCAAATATCTCTCGCAGCTCAAAGGGTTCGATAACTACGAAATCGGCATCCGGGAGGGAACGCCTTACGTGGAAATTCTCAAATTCGCCCGGGAAAAGCAGGCCGATCTGATCGTCATGGCCCACCATACCCGGGAGATCGATCCGGAACTGGCCCTGCTGGGCTCAACCGTGGAGCAGGTGGTGCTGCGCTCCTCCTGCCCGGTAGCCAGTGTCAACCATCCGGACAAGGCTCAGGATGAATAGGCCTGAGAAAAGCCGCATCACCAGTGCCCATGCAACACGATGATTCAATGACGCCACCCGACAAGCCTATATCGGATTCGTCCAAGGGAATGATTCTCATCGTGGATGACGCCATGGACATGCGGGTGTTTATTTCCGCCCTGTTCAAAACCAGCGGATATCGCACCGAAACCTGCCGGGACGGCTCGGCCGGCCTGGCAAAAGCCCGCGAGATCAATCCCGACCTGATCGTTCTGGACGTGATGATGCCGGGCACGGGCGGCGCGTTGATGTACAAAAGCCTGAAAACGGATTTCCGGCTGCAGCGAATTCCCGTCATTATGCTGTCGGCAGTGGGGCAGCGATCTTTCCAGCACTATCTGAAGATGCTCAACATCAAACTGGCGGAACCGCTTCCCGACCCGGAGGCTTACCTGGAAAAGCCGCCTGATGCCCGGCACCTGCTGGACACGGCCGTTCGGCTCATGGCTCTACGCAAAAGGTAGAAATGAAAGAGAAAATCCTGCTGGTCGATGACGAGGAAGGCATCCGGAAAGTTCTGGGCATCTCTCTCATGGACATCGGCTACCAGGTCTTGACCGCGCAAAACGGCAGGGAGGCCTTGGAGGTTTTCCGACAGCATGCCCCTCCCATTGTTCTCACCGATATCAAGATGCCCCTCATGGATGGCATCGATCTTCTCCAGCAGATCAAAGCGGAAAGCCCGGATACGGAGGTGGTCATGCTCACCGGCCATGGCGACATGGACCTGGCCATCAAGTGCCTGAAGCTGGAGGCCACCGATTTCATCACCAAGCCCATCAACGACGATGTTCTGGAAATCGCGCTGAAGCGAGCCAACGACCGCATCAGCATGCGCACGCAACTGCGGGCCTACACCGAGAATCTTGAAAACCTGGTACGCGAACAGACCGCCCGGCTGATGAAAACCGAACGGCTGGCGGCCGTGGGTCAGGCCGTTGAGGGCCTGTCTTCCGCCCTTCGCGGCATTGCCGGTGATCTGGATGCCGGTATCAACTGTTTCAACGAACTGCCCTGCTTTGTCGCCATCCACAACCGCCACCAGGAAATCATCGCCATCAACCCCCTTTACCGGGAGCGGCTGGGGGACCATGTCGGTAAGGCCAGCGAGGCCGCTTATCCACCGGACAGTGTGGGAACCTCGCCGGTAAAAGAGACCTTTGCCACCGGAACGGGCAAGCGCTGCCGGGTTACGGTGGTATATGCCGACGGCACCCGGGGTCCGGTGATGGTCCACACCGCCCCCATCCGCGACAGCCGCGGGGATGTGGAGCTGGTAGTGGAGATCGGAGCGGACATCGGCGAGGTCCGGCGGCTCCAGGAAAAACTCCAGGCCACCCAGCAACGCTACCAACAGCTTTTCGACGAGGCGCCCTGCTACATAACCGTGCAGGACCCCGACTTGACCATCCATGCGGCCAACCGCCGCTTTCAGGAAGACTTCAATCTTAAAGTCGGCGCCCTCTGCCACAAAATATACAAAGATCGGGACGATGCCTGCCCCGACTGCCCGGTGGCCAAAACCTTTGCCGATGGCCAATCCCACCAGTGCGAAATGGAAGTGACCTCGAAACGGGGGGAGACCTACCGGGTGCTCATCCAGACTGCACCCATCCGCGACCTGGCCGGAAACATCACCCACGTCATGGAGATGTCCACCAACATCACCCGCACGCGCCGGCTTGAAGACCAGTTGGCCTCGCTGGGGTTGATGATCGGATCGGTTTCCCACGGTATCAAGGGGCTCCTCACCGGTTTGGACGGCGGCATGTACCTGCTGGATTCAGGATTCAAAAAAGAGAATCAGGAGCAGATCCGTGAAGGGTGGGATATCGTGCGCTTCATGGTGGGACGCATCCGTAATATGGTCCTGGACATCCTCTACTATGCCAAGGAAAAGGACCTGAAATGGGAAACCGTGGATGTGCTGAATTTTGCCGAAGAGGTGTTGAACACCGTGGGACCCAAAATAAAAGGCCGTGACATCACGCTGAGCCATCGTTTCGACCCCGCCATCGGCCGCTTCGAGGTGGATGCGGGAATCATTCGCAGCGCCCTGACCAACATCATCGAGAACGCCGTGGAAGCCTGCCGGTCGGACCGTTCGGGCCGGTCCCACGAGATCTGCTTCGAAGTCATCCAGGACGCCGGCTACATCTACTTCAATGTCTCGGACAACGGCATCGGCATGGACGAAGCGACGCGGGCCAATGTTTTCACACCTTTTTTCTCCTCCAGGGGCGAACGCGGCACCGGTCTGGGGCTGTTCATCTCCAACCGGATCCTCAGCCGGCACGGCGGCGGAATTTCGCTTCAATCCGAACCGGGCACGGGGTCCCGCTTTTCCATTAAACTCCCCAAAAAAGCGAGCCTCAATTCCGGCAGCTCTCCGTCGTAGTGCCAGACAGTATTATTGCAAAACCATGGCCTTTTCCGGGCATATTTCCTGGCAGCAGAAGCAGGTGACACAAAGGTCCATATCCACCTCGGGCAAATCGCCAGACATCGACAGGGCCTGGGCCGGGCACTGCTCCACGCAGGTACCGCAGGCCGTGCAGCCATCCGGGTTTGCGCGGGGCGTGAGCCGGGTTTTGCTTTCGAGCATTTCCTGAACGGCCGCATTGTCCTGGATAGCCTCGCCGCCCAGAGGGGGAAGCTTAAAATTTTCCAGGGGCACCAGATTGCCGTGGAGGCGAATCTCATCCAAATTCCAGGTTCCCAGACCGGCCTCGGCGGCTTTCCTGAGAAACCGCAGGCGTCCCGGATCCAGACCCATCAGGGTGGCCATAACCGCGTCCAGGGCCACGGCGTTGTCCGCAGCCAGGATCAGGCCGATATCGCGCAGTTCCGGTGAGGCCGGGCCGTTGCCTTCCATGCCCACCACGGCATCCACGATGAACAGATCCGGGACCCGCAGCTTGAACACCTGAACCACCAGGTCGTGAAACCGGTCCGGGTTGCCGGCGATTTTGTGCAGCCGGGCCTTCTGGGCGCCGGGCAGGAACCCGTAGCTGTTCTTGATGGCGCCGGTCATGACCGTGAGGCCGTGGGTTTTGAACTTGGGCAGGCTGATGACGACGTCCGCCTCGACGATGGCCCGGGAAACCTTCACCGTCTCCATGAAATCCGGGTTAAAGGGGCGGGAAACGGCATCGAGGCCGATGTTGCGGTAGTAGCCCCGGGCGGCGGCCATGAGGCCGGTCTGTTCGAAGGCCGCTTCATTGGCGCCGTAACTGAAAAGGCCGGGGTTGTCGCCCACGATGATCGAAGCCGGTCCCAGGCTTTCCACCTTGTCCACCACGGCAGCCAGCACCGCCGGGTGGGTAACGATGCCTTCCGCGGCTTCCGATCCGCGCAGTACGTTGGGTTTGATCAATACTTTTTTGTCCTTCAGATCCTGTGGGAACAGATCAAACGCCTTGTCAATGGAGGCACGAACGGTATCATAGGTTGACGGATGGATCATGACCTGACGCATGGTGTTTCTCCTCATTCTGGCACGCAAATTTGAAAATCAATGACAATTTTTATCACGGCAGAGCCGGATTCTCAAGCAGGTGGTTGGGGGTATTGCAAATGGCAATTCAAAAAGCGGGATCGAACAGCGTCACCTGGAGTTCGTCCTGTTCCGGGTGCGCTGTTCAATCTATTCAGTTGTCAAGGGCATTTTTTCCATAAAGAATCCTGCCCAGTTCCCGGTGGGTGAAGTAGGGGTCGTCGTTGCGCAGATAGGGCAGCAGAATCCGTTTCTTGCGGACGATGTCCCGGGAGATATCCGCGAAAATGGCATCGGGGTCGAACAGGGCCGCCGTGATGACGGCCTGGCCGAAGGGGTTGATAATCTCGCTGCCGCCCCAGAATCGGAAGGGATTTTCATCGACCGCCGGCGGGGCCGAGTCCGTCTGCCCGTCGTCGTCGGACCGCAAGTCTTCAAAAACCTCACAGCCGACCCGGTTGGCGCACAGGTTGTAGACGCCGAAGACCCGGGAATAGAAGCGATTGATAATGTTCCAGCTTTCAATATTGGAAAATTCATTTCCCATGGATCCCCTGGAGGAGTTGAACATGGTGATGAAGATATCCGCCTTCTGGGTGACCCCTAAATACGGCAGGGAGGGGTGCCAGAGGTCGTTGCAGATGAACGGCGCAATGGTCAGGCCCTTGAGCTTGAAGACCCGGACATGCTTGCCGCCCGAGAAGATCTTGCGTTCTTCGAAGACGCCGTAATTGGGCAGATTGAGTTTGCGGTAGGCGAACAGGATTTCTCCGTCCACGGCCACCAGTGCCGAATTGTAAAAATTCATGGCCTTGGACTCTTCGATGAATCCGACGACGGCCGCCGTCCCCTTGGTCGCCCCGGCCAGTCGCCTGATCTCCGGCGAGTCGATGCGCAGCGCGGCTTCGTGATATCTTTCCCGGACAAAATAGCCGGTCAGGGAAAGCTCGGGAAAGACCGCCAGGTCGACCCCCTGCGCCTTGGCCGCTTCAATCTTGTCGATGGTGGCCTCGAGGTTGGTTTTGACATCCAGCAGGACCGGATCGGTCTGATAGACACCCACTTTCATTGATGGTTTCCTTCTTTTGACGTTGATAATTGAACCCTGCCGGCCGCCTGACCGTTCAGGCAGCCCTTGCCCGGCACCCGTCGATAATGGGATCGATGGTTGTCCATTGGTTGGCCGATCAGATTTTTTCGATCAAATCGTTGGCTTTACCTTTACCAATGATCGGACCGGTCAGCCATAGAAATTTTCCTTGCAGGTCGGCGTCCGAGGGCAGGGTGTCCGGCGGCTCCCACAAGGCTTCGATACGGCCGGATCGGAAAACCTCGCCGGCGGTGGTATCGACAATGACTTCAGCGGGCGACTTGGCGGGAAACTCGGCGTCAAACCCGTCGGCCACTTCGGTGGAGACCCGGTCCAGCAGGCAACGCTTGGCCTGGCCGGACGCCGGCGGGCAAGCCATCCTATCGGGCGTTCAGCGTGAAGTCGATGGCATGTGAAGTCAATTCACCCATGGTTCCGCTTTCCGCTCTCACCTTTATAGCAGGATGTTGAATTGTTCCCGCAGGGTACGATCGATATCGGCTGGGATGTAGGATTTCTCTTCAGCTGCAAGCATCTTGCGGGCGATTTTTTTCGCCCGCTCACGGGTGTCCATGGAGCCGCCTTGTTCCCACTGGTGGCGGCTTTTGCTATCGGTCACGCCATTTCCCTGAAAGTACTCACTGCGCATATATTTCATGGTGTGGGGAGACATCATGAAGTTGCCCGCCGGGCCCACCGTGTCGATGACCTCCAGGGCCAGGTGGTCCGCATCCACCTCGATCCCCTTGAGCACCTTGCAGGCCATGCCGATGATCTCGTCGTCGATAACGAACTGCTCGGGCGCCACCGTGAGCATGGACTCCAGCATCCCGGCGCTGTGGTGCATGTAGTTGGAACCACCCATGGCGCCCAGCAGGATGGTCATGGCCTTCTCCCAGCCGGCCTGGGCATCGGGCAGTTTGGCATCGGTCAGCCCGGCGGAGTTATAGTTGGGTATATTGATGAATGCGGCCATCTGGTGGATGGCCGCGTTCATCATGCCGCACTCCACACCGCCGCCCAGGTAGCCCATGGTGGTCATGTTGGCCATGCCCGGAATGCCGCCATAGAGCAGCGGCGCACCGGGACGGGTCAGCTGGCAGATGGTGATGCCCGCCAGCTGTTCGGCGTGCAGTTGGGCCAGGGTGCCGGCCATGGTCATGGGGCCGGTGGAACCGGACATGGGTGCTGCGGAAAGGGCCACGGGGATGCCCTGGCGGTTGCATGCCTGCATGATGCGTGTGGACTGGGTGCACAGCTTCAGCGGTGAAATGGCAAATGACGTGATAATCGAAATAAAGGGGTGGGCCCGCAACTGTTCCTTCCCGCCGGCCAGCATGGCGGCCATGTCGATGATGCGGTGCAGCCCCGCCTCGTCGTTGACGCCGCTCATGACATGCTTGCCGGTGGCCTTGAGGCAGGCGTAGAACATGTTCACATCGTAGTCGACCTCGGGAATGTCCGTGGGGATGCAGGGACGCAGGAAAAAATGAATGTGATCGAGCCGGTCCACCAGTCGCCCGAGGTCGTACAGGTCCTTGAGGGTTGACGAGCGCGGCAGGCCGGTTTCCATATCGAGGATTTTGACGGCGGCGCCGCCGGTGCCCAGATGCACCTTGTCTTCGGTCAGGTCCAGGTCATTTTTCCCGTCGCGCGCGAACAGGATCACCTGCGAAGGTGCCTTGACAATCGCTTCGAGGATCAGTTCACGGGGAAATCGAATCCGTTTGATCTCCCGGTCAACCGTGGCACCCGCGTTGGCGAGCATATCCACCGTTTCGCCCAATCCGGATTCATAGGCGATACCGGTCTTTTCGAGGATTGTCAGTGATGCACCATGGATGGTTTCGATGCCTTCGGACGACAAGGGTTTGTAGATGCCGCCGCTGAGACCCTTCGAGTTCATTGCTCTTCTCCTATTGATTTTATTAATAGACCGGTGGAATTTTTCCATCGGCAATCCGCAAAATGGGGTCACCCCACAAACATGCCAGCCCGAAAGGCCTTGAGATCGTTCATGCAGAAATTGTCCCGGCCGGCCAGCGGTTCCGCCGCGATGATGATGGCCATCATGCGCCTGTCCATCCCTTTGCCGATCGCCCTGCCGAGCCCTGCCGAGCCCTTGGGCAGTCGCCATGATCATGGTATGATACTCCTGTTTTCCGACCTCGGCCTTCCCTCTTTCCGATCTTGGATTTCAGCCCGATGTCTTTGGAGCCATCAATATGTCAAAAGAATGAATGTTGCCTGTAGGATTAAAATGATTGGTTATCTTTCATATGAAATAATCAAAGTCAAATAAAAAAATTCCATCCGGTCCGATTTTTCAGTCTGTCTGCTAAAATAGCAACAGATGCATATCCTGGACAAAACAAAAACAACATGAAAACAATATAATGGACCACTATGGCAGTATTGGTAATTTTTTTATTGCACTTTCGAGTCCGCCTGTGATTTGCTGATAGAAACAGTCACATGAAAGAAATATCGGCTAAAAATCCATGATGGGTTTTATTACTTTGAATGTTTTTCATTCTTTCAAGAGTGGAGGTGCTCTGTGACAAGGCCTAAGCTGCACCCCCTGATCGAGAAAATTTCGGAAAGTATCGGGGGGCTCACACCCAAAGGGCGTATTCTTGGGGAGTACATCACATCCCAGCCGCGCAAAGCGGTATTCATGACCACCAAGGAGCTGGCCGAAGCCTGCGAGGTGAGCGAGGCCACTGTGGTACGATTCGTTTCCGGCATCGGCTACGACCGTTACAGTGATTTTCAACAGGCCCTGCGGGATTTCGTGGACACGGAACTGACCCTGCTGGATCGGTTGGACATCGCCGACATGAAGGCGCCCGGCGCTGTCCGATTCAGGAGAACGGTTGCCGAGGAGATCGACAATCTCCAGCAGCTATACAACGCGCTTGACGTCGAAGTTATGGAAGCGGTGGTAGAGGTTCTGGACCGGCGGGCGCCGATTTACGTCATCGGCTCGCGGCTCTCCTATACCCTGGCCTATTACATGGGCTGGGCCATGACCAAGGTCCGCGAAAACATACGGATCATGAAAGGCAGCGACCGCACCACCATCGACTGGCTGACCATCGCCCCGGCGGACAGCGTGGTCGTGATCGTGGCTACCTCCCGTTACCCCAATGAGCTGATCCGGCTGGGCAAACTGGTCAAGCGCCTGGGGCAGACCCTGGTGGTGATCACCGACAGCGCCTCCTGCCCGGTCCTCCAATTCGCCGACCACCACCTCATCGCCGCCTCCAAGCATATCCCCTACCTGGGCAGCCCGACCCCCCTGTCCTGCCTGATCAACTACCTGGTCCATGAACTGGCCAGCCGGCAGGGCGATGCCCTGAAAGACCATCAGGCCAAGCTGGAGCAGTCCTACTGGGAAAATGATGTGCTGTTCAACATGAAGGATCTTGATGGCAGAACGCCCGAGTAGCCGACGGCGCTGTGCAGCGCCGCTGTTCAGGCAGAACCTTCGCCGCGGCCAGGCGCGGGGACGGTTCGGTTTCAATGGAATGCATCATTTTTTCAGTTAAACCTCATGCAATTTTGCGGCCCATGCGTTTCCGTATCCAATGGTAGGGGTGGTCCGACCCCGTTCACCGCGTATTTCAGAGAGGAGCGTCGCCGTTTCGGAGTGGCACGTTCAACCGGGACGTTGGCTTGGGCCCGCGCTCCAGCTCGAGCGTCCGGTCGTGCAGTTTTTCCAATCCCTGATGGAAACGGAAGGTAATGGTCACCAGCGTCGTGTCGGGCAGTTCGCCCCGGAGCATCTCGAGGATGAGCCGTTCGCCCTCCGGCTCGAAGGCATCGGTCGCCTCCTCCATGAACACCCACGCCGGCCGCTGAAGCAGGACACGGGTGAATCCGATCCGCTGCTGGGCGCGTCGCGAGAGCACCTGTTCCCAATCGTCCCGCTCGTCGAGTCGCGGGGCGATCCAGGCAATGCCGGCGCAGGCCATCGCCTGGCGGATGTCGTCGTCGGTGAAGGCTTCCGGCGGGCACGGGTAGCAGAGCACCTCCCGCAGGGTCCCCTCGGGCAGGAAGGGACGCTGGGGAACGAACAGCATCTCGCCGTCGCCTGGCAGGACCACCCGCCCGCTGCCAAGGGGCCAGAGCCCGCCGATCACCTTGAACAGGCCTCCCGTCACCACGGGATGGCCCGTGATCAGCACCCTTTCGCCGCGGTGGATCTCCGCGCTGAAGTGCTCGAGCAGGATTTCCCCCGAGGGATCGGCAATGCTGAGGTCTTCGATCGCAAGCCGCGCACGGTCCGATCGGTCGAGAACGATTCTTGGGCCGCCCCGCTCCCGGACGGTGGCATCCATGCGGTGGATGGCCTCGTCGAGCGACAGCACGCGTTCGGCCGAAGCACGGCAACGCGCGATTTCACCGATGTTGTCCACCGGCCAGGAAAGCGCGGATGTCAGGCGCTGGAACGCCTGGGCGGCCTGCATCAGCACGCCGAGCGACATCGCGCCGGCGATATACTGCGGGGCGGCGACCAGGAGCGGGAAAACCGGCAGGAGCGCCCCATAGCCCGTCCCGAACGAAACCAGGCCCAGGTAGGCCAGCGACTGCCGGTTCCATTCGCGCACTACCTGGCGGAAGCGAACCGCCGATCCGGTGCGCTCCATGGGCTCGCCGTGGATGAGCGCGATGGCGTCCGAATGCTCCCGCACCCGCGACAGGCCGAAGCGAAACGTCGCCTCCGCCGCCTGCAGCGCGTTGGTCGACCGAACCAGCGGGCGGCCGATCATCCAGCCGAACGCGCTGCCGAGCGCCGCGTAAACGAACGCCAGCGGCACCATGTAGCCCGGCACCTGAACATCGGTGCCCGGCACGACGATCGAACCCGACACCGACCACAGGATGTCGATGAACATTCCCAGGATCAGCAGCGAGAAGACCAGCGAGTGGGCAAGCGCAATCGCGCTTTCGGTCGCGATGCGGATGTCCTCGGCAATGCGCTGATCGGGGTTGTCGTGCTCGCCGGCGCTGAACAGCAGCCGGTAGTGGCGGCCCTCTTCCATCCAGCGCCCGGTCAACTGGTCCGTCAGCCAGGCTCGCCAGTCGAGTTGAAGCCAGCGCTTGACGAGCAGGTGCGCCCCGGTGACGACGATCGAAATCACAAAGATCAGCACGAAAACCGCCACCTGAACCAGCACACCGCGCACCGACCGCTGCTCCAGTGCGTCGAAGAGCGCCCGGTTCCAGTAGTTGCCCCACACGGTAAGCCCGACCTGGGCGACCGTAAGCAGCAGCAGCGACAGGGTGGCAAAGCGGACCTTCCCGCGCCGCTCGCACTTCCAGTAAGGCCCTGCGAGGCGAAGCACCTGCCGAAGAAAGTGTTTTCGCGTCCCGGGAACGGCTCCAGGGGCATCTGCTGGCTCTATCTTCGATGTCGAAGCGGTCATGGGCGGGATTCGTGGTTGATGCCGGCTGCCGATGATCCTCCGGCTGGGTCGGCAGTCTGTTTTAAAAATAAAGCTTTTATATCAGACCCGGTTGAATTCGCCTACCAGTTTGTTTGCGGCCCCGCGGCAAATTTTCAGTTGCCCTTCCGGACTGAAAAACCCCGGGTCGAGGCGCACGCGTCGGGCCAGGGGCTTTTCCAAGGCGGCGTCTATGCCTTTGCCAGCGCCTGCTCCAGATCGGCGATGATGTCCTCGGGATTCTCCAGCCCCACGGAGAATCGGATCAGCCCGTCGTCGATGCCGGCAGCCCTGCGTTCATCAGGGGTCAGGTGCTCGTGGGTAATGGTGGGAGGGTGCATGCAGATGGACCGGCTGGTGCCGAAGGTGACCGCGTGAACCACCAGTTTGAAGCTGTTCATCACCGTGGCCGCCCCCTGCATGCCCCCGGGCGCCACGAAGGAGAGCAGGCCGCCGTGGCCGGACATCTGCCGGCAGGCCAGCGCGTGCTGCGGGTGGTCTTCCAGGCCCGAATAGTTGACCCGCGCCACCTTGGGATGGGCCTTCAGGTAGCGGGCAACGGCCAGGGCATTGGCGCTGTGCCGCTGCATGCGCATGGAGAGCGTCTCAACGTACTGGAGGGTCATCCAGGCCTCCATGGGCTGCATGATGGCGCCAACGAACTCGGTGGTGTTCCAGCGGATGTCCTCCACCAGCGGCTCCGGCCCCACCAGGGCGCCGCCGAGAATCGTGGCGTTGCCGGCCATGAATTTGGAGATGGAGAGCATTACCATATCCGCACCCAGATCCATGGGCCGCTGAAGGGCGGCGGTGGCCGTGGTGTTGTCCACCATCAGCGGCACCCCCTTGGCATGGGCCACGTCGGCCACGGCCTGAATGTCGGTGACGAAGAGGCAGGGATTGCTGGGGGTCTCCACCCACACCAGCTTGGTCTTCTCGTCGATCTGCGCATCCCAGCTGGCCGCATCGGCCGGATCTTTCACAAATCTGAATTGAACGCTGCAGCGTTCCGGAAAGATGGTCACCGCCTGCTTGTATCCTTCGCCGAAAACATTGAGAGAGGTGACAATGTTGTCGCCGGGCCTGGCGATCGTAAAGATCAGGTTGAACAGGGCCTGTGACCCGGAAGCGGCTGTCAGACAGGCCTCCCCCCCTTCCAGGGCGGCGATGCGCTCCTCCAGCACCGTGTTGGTAGGGGTGCGGGTGCGGCCGTATACAGGGCAGGGAATTTTGTCGAACGTCTCGTAGGGAAAGGTGATCGACTGCACCAGCGGCGGCACGAAAGACCTGAAGTCGTTCTGGTCCTGCATGGGGTTGAACCCGGCATGCAGGGATCGGGTTTCGAAACCGCCGGCGGCATCATCGCGGACCGGCCGGGCTGCCTTTTTGTCATAGATCCAGGGTTTCCTGAGAAAAAAATGCTTGTCGTCGGACATGAGCCATCCTCCTGTTGAACATTGGTCTTAATACCAGCAAGAAATAAATTTCGAAGAATTGGGTCCACAATCGAACGTGTAAACAGTTATTCCTTTTTGCCGTCAATCCATGCCTGTTCCCGCTTCACGATAGCCTTGATCTTCTCTTGGATCTCCTCGGGCAGCGGTTGGATGACGTGTGTCTCCAGAATCCGGTCCACTTCCCCGGCAGCCTTGTCTTCCAGGGTCAGACGCCCCTTTTTCTCCCACTGGGAGTAAGGTCCCTTGTCGAACAGCTTGGAGTAAAACGGCTCCTTGTAATGACGCATGGTATGGGGGTGCTGCAGAAAGCTGCCCGTGGGTCCCACTTCGTCGATGGCATCCAGGGCCAGCGTCTCATCATCCACGACGACGCCCCGGGTGGCGGCGCGCAGGAATCCGATCGTCTCGTTGGCCATCACCTGAAGCTGAAGGGAGCCCTGAAGGCCCGAGTCCATGAAACCCACGTCATGAACGATGTTGGCCCCGTGAAGCAGGGCGGTCATGAGGCTGATGGTGCACTCCATACCGGCCTGGTGGTCCAGCACCTTGGCATCGGTGGAGCCGCCCAGGCCGAAAACGGGCAGGTCGTAATATTTGCCCATGCTGGTGGGCACACCCTGCTCGTCGGCCAGCACATAGTTGCCCACCATGGTTTTCAGGTTATAGGGGCCGCCATTCCATCCCGGCACGGCAATGGGCGACCCCTCACGGACCAGTTGCGAGAGAACGACGCCGAGCAAAATGCCGGCGTTCATGGATGCCATGCATCCGGCGGTGGTGGCCGGTGAGTTGACGCCGCCCGCATTCAGGGGAATCCACAACTGGGGCAGCCCTTTTCCCGCCAGGTAGATGCACTTTTGCAAGGCTTCTTCATTGGCCACCAATCCGGATGTCACGTTAATGTAACAGGTGGCAAAAGGATGCCGCCGGAAGGACTCGGGGCCGCCGGCCACGGCTTCACACATCTCCACAGCCGCCACACACCCCTCGAAATCCGGCGAGACGAACACAATGGGTTTGGTGGTGTAGTTGAGCATCACCTCCATCTGGTAGCGGTCATAGATACGCTGGTCCACGTCCTTGGGCAGGAGCAGCGACATGACGAAGTCGATTTCGGGCAGGAAATCCATCACCTTGACCGCGGCCTCGACATCTTCGAGCACCGGCGCCCGGCGTTTACCCGTGCGGTGGTCCAGAACCGTCAGGCAATCCGAGCCGCCGCCGTAATAGGTGTTGTATCCCCAGGCCCGAATGGCTGGTTTTTTATGGCGATTGTACAGGGTCAGGCGCCTGGGCGCCAGGGCAAGCGCCCGGGTCACCATGTGTTCGGGGATGCGGATGCGGAGGCCATCGGCAACCGCGCCGCCGGCCACCAGAATCTGCCTGGCTTCTTCATCGTGGACATCCACGCCGGTTCGCTCCAGGATTTCCAGCGTTCCAATGTGAATGCGGTCGCATTCCTGATGACCCATGCGGGAATAGCGGGCACTGGCCATACGGTTTTCATGGGTTGGTATCATGCGTCACCTCATTTTGATATATCAATTATTGTTTAGGTTGTATCAATTACTATTTTATGGGAATCTAAATGTCAATTTTATTGTTGCACCTTTACCGGTTATTGATATTAAAAAGAACCCTTCGAATGTGAACGAAAAAATTTGCTTGAACAAGGAGCCCTTGATGCCTCAAAAAACCAGAGCGCGGACATCCAAAACCGATATTTACGCCACCTTGAGAACTGAAATTATTTTGGGCCACCGCAAACCCGGCGAGCGGATGGCCATCGACGACCTGAAAACCCGGTTCGGCACCAGCGTGACCCCGGTGCGCGATGCACTGCAGATGCTCAATCAGGAAGGGTTGATCACCATCAAGCCCCGCTCCGGATATTTTATCACCCAGATCACCTTAAAAGCACTGAGGGACATGCTGGAACTTCGGGAAATTCTGGAAGTGGCCGCGGTGGAGCGGGCCGCGCAGGCCATCACCGATGTCCAATTGGCCGCACTCAAGAAGGTACACGCCGGTTACACCGGTGACGACGACCAGGCTTACACCCGCTACACCGATGAAAACCGGCGATTCCACTACCTGCTGGCCCAGGCATCCGGGAACCAGGAGTTGGCCCTGGCCCTGAGGGGCCTCCACGATCGGTTGGCCCGATTCATGGTGATCCGCCATGCGGGAAAAAGCCTTGAAGACATCCACGGCCGCTTGATCGAGCGGCTACAGGCCCATGATGTCCCAGGCGCCCGAAAGGCAATCCTGGACGAGGTGGAGGAGAGCCGACGGGCCATCATGGACCGGATCATGCAGGAAGAGGCGGCTTATTGGCACGTAGGGACGGGGGGAGACAGGGAAAACGGAAAATGAGCCAAACTTTTCTATTCAGCAGACGTGCGGAGAGTGATGTTGCGGAAACGAATCGTCGAAATCATTGAATCGGCGGTTGAGAAAGCCAGCGCACAAGGGGACATCGTCTCCTCCTGGAAAAAGCCGCTGACAGGATTTGCCGATGCCGCAGATCCGCTCTTCACCGAACTGAAAACAGCCGTCCGCCCTTCCCATGGACTGCCCGGTGACCTTTTGCCGGGCGCCCGCACGGTAATCGCTTATTTTCTGCCCTTCGATCCGGCGATCCCCCGGTCCAATCACCGGGGAAATTTCAGTTCCGAGGCATGGGCCGTCGCCTATATCGAGACCAACCGGCTGATCGCCGGCATCAATGATCAGATTGCCGGACTCCTTGAGCAAAAAGGCTTCCGGGGTACCCGCCTGCCGGCCACTCACAATTTCGATGAAGAGCAGCTCATGAGCGATTGGTCCCACAAGCATGTGGCCTATATTGCCGGCATCGGCAGTTTCGGGCACCACCATATGCTCATCACGGATAAGGGATGCTGCGGGCGGCTGGGAAGCGTGGTCACCGATGCCGTCATCTCGCCGACTCCGAAATCCAACCGGGAACGCTGCCTCTTCAAATTCGACGGCTCCTGCCGCCAATGCGAAAAACGCTGCCCGGCCCAGGCCCTTGGGGTGGATCCCTTTCGCCGCCATGCCTGCTACGATCGGCTGCTGGAAAACGCCCGCCTGCACGAACGGTACGGCTTGGCCGATGTCTGCGGCAAGTGCGCCGCCATTGTGCCCTGCTCGTTCACCGATCCGGTAAGATCGGCTTCCCGCAAAAAAACTGAAAACCGCTGAAGCTCCACCTGCAAAGCGAACAGCCCCCCTTCAAATAGGCATCTTCTGTTACCCCTCTTTTTTCCAACATGGAAACAACTCTGACAGGAAATTGGAGCGGCAGAGCCATAAAAACACGCATTATCTTTAACATTCAGCATGTTATCGCTTGGCCTGGTATATGCAGTTACTAATTTTCGCCTGAAACACGGTCATTGATAAAGAAGGTCCGATCAGGGTTGGTGAAAAGATAATCGGCGGTTTTACGGATAAAGCCCGGAAGCAGGAAGCCTGATCATAGGAAACGTATTTTTTGGCCTACGACTGAAATGGTAGCGCTCATCATCACATTCATCCTGCTGCTTCCGGTGGCGGCTGCTGCCGGATGCTTGATCGTCAGGCGCGACAACCTGGGCAATGGCGTGATCCTGATAACCGGGCTGGCCCTGGCGGCGGCAGCACTGATGATGGTTTCAATAGCCCCCGCCGGCCTTACGGCCGCAGAATTGGGCGGACGGACGTTCGAGGGTGTCATCCTGGCCGCCGATATGGGCCTGTTGATCATCTTCCTTTATTATGGCCGCCGCTACAAGAGCCGCGCAGTCCTTTTCTTATCCACAGCGCAAATGCTCCTGCTGGGGGGAGTGGAATGGTTGCGCCCCCCGTGGGTCCCTTTCGATGCCATGGTCTTTCAGGCCGACGGCCTGGCCCGGGTCATGCTGCTGATTATCAACCTGGTGGGGCCGTTGATCTGTTGCCATGCCATTGCCTACATGCGCAATCACGAACGCCATCTCAAGCTTGAAAAATCGGCCCAGCCCCGGTTTTTTTTCGTGATGCTGGTGTTTCTGGGTGCCATGAACGGCCTGGTGCTCTCTAACCAGCTTCACCACCTTTACTTTTTCTTCGAATTGACCACCTTGTGCTCCTTTCTGCTCATCGGCCATGACAAGACCCCCACCGCTGTTGACCATGCCGTGCGGGCACTGTGGGTCAACAGCATCGGCGGAACGGCGTTTGCTCTGGCCCTGGTTCTGATCCGGGTTTCGAAAGACACCCTGGACCTTCAGCGCCTGCTGACCCAAGGGCACTCTCCCGCCGACCTCCTGCTGCCGGCCCTGGCCCTGCTCTGCCTGGCGGCCTTGGTCAAGTCCGCCCAGTTCCCATTCCAGCGCTGGCTGCTGGGTGCCATGGTCGCCCCCACGCCGGTATCGGCCTTGCTGCACGCCAGCACGATGGTCAAGGTGGGTATCTACCTGATGCTGCGCCTGGCGCCGATGATCCAGGGGACCTTCCTGAGCCGGTGCACGGCGGTCTATGGCGGATTCGTCTTCCTGGCCGCAGCGGCTCTGGCGGTTGGGCAGAGCAACGGCAAAAAAGTGCTGGCCTATTCCACCATCAGCAACCTGGGACTGATCTTCGCGTGCGTCGGCCTGAACACCCCCCCGGCGCTGACCGCCGCCGTCTACCTGCTGCTTTTTCACGCCGTAACCAAGGCGCTTCTCTTTCTGTGCGTGGGTACCATCGAACAGCACATCCACAGCCGCGATATCGAAGACATGCGGGGCCTGTATGCAGTTATGCCGGCTACGGCCCTGATGACCGTGGCGGGTGTGCTCATGATGATCATGCCGCCTTTCGGCGTGTTGCTGGGCAAATGGATGGCCATGGAGTCGGCGGCGACGGATATACCGGTGATCATGCTGGTCGTAGCGGGCAGCGCCCTGACCGTGATGTACTGGGCCCGCTGGGCCGGACTCCTCATGAGCGAGCCCGTGGTGGTCCCTTTCCGTCCTGAACGAATGCCCATGTCAACCTGGGCGGCCCTGTCGGTCTTATGTGCCGGCGGCGCCGGCCTCAGCGCCGCCGCACCCTGGCTGTACGACCTGCTTGTCAGTGCGGTGATCGCGCCCGGTTCTCTTCTTCCGGTCTACACCGTTCATTGGGGTATCATGGAAAGCGCCGCGGGCCGATTCGCGGTTTTTCCACTGAGCCTGCTGGCCGTTTCCGGATGCCTGGTCTCTGTTCTGGCCTTCCGCCACGCCAACCGGGGGCGCGCGGTATCACCTTATCTGTGCGGCGAGCAGACTGCCGAGCCTTGCGTGTTCAATGGGCCGATGGACCAGCCGGTAAAAGCCGGTGCAAAAAATTATTACCTGACTTCAATTTTCGGAGAGGAGAGGTTGACGGTGTGGCTCAACTCCGCCGCCGCCGTTCTGTTGATTCTCCTGCTGGGAGGCACCCTGTGAACCATGCGCTCATCATTCTGGGGATCGGTCTGGTCGCCGGACCGCTTCTGGGAGGGCTGGCCGGCGGCCTGGACCGCATCGTTACCGCCCGTCTTCAGGCCCGGACAGGACCTCCCGTATGGCAGCCCTATTACGACGTGATCAAGCTGATGGCCAAGGAGTTGGTGGTGGTGAACGGCTGGCAGGCCTTTTGTGTGTACAGCTATCTTTTCGCCAGCATGCTGGCGCTGATTCTTTTCGTCATGCAATCGGACCTTCTGCTGATCCTGTTCACCCAGGCGCTGGGGGCGGTGTTTCTGGCCATGGGGGCTCTGGCCTCCACGTCGCCTTACAGCCAGGTGGGTGCCCACCGGGAGCTGCTGCAGATCCTGACCTACGAGCCCCTGCTGTTTCTGGTGGGGGTGGGGATTTTTCTGGAAACAGGCTCCTTCAAGATTAGCGTGGTGATGCAGTGGAAGGATCCGCTGATATTGAAACTGCCGCTGCTCTTCGCAGCCCTGGGTTACGTAATGATCATCAAGCTTCGCAAATCGCCCTTTGACCTGGCCGCCAGCCATCACGCCCACCAGGAGTTGGTCAGGGGTGTGTTCACCGATTTCTCCGGCCCCCTGTTGGGGATGATCGAGATCGGCCACTGGTATGATACGGTTTTGATTCTGGGAATCTGCAGCTTGTTTTGGGCCACCGGACCGGTCCCTATGGCGGCCCTGGCTGCCGCCGCCTATGCCACGATCATTCTGATCGACAACGCCGCCGCCCGTCTCAATTGGCGGTGGATGCTGGGCCATGTGTGGGCCATGGGACTGGCTCTGGCCCTGGTGAATTTGATCTGCCGCCACCAGGGATGAAAAGATACCGGCTCAACCATGATGAACTCGAAAAAGCCCTGGATTCAGGGCAAAGCCCGGCGCCAGCATGATCAGAATGAGTGGTTTTGCGAATAATCGAGGAAGACGATGCCGATCCAATGGCTTGACAAACTGATCCGTCGGGCGCGGGTCAAATCGCCGTGGTTGCTCCACTTTGATTGCGGCAGCTGCAACGGATGCGACATCGAGGTGCTGGCCTGCCTGACGCCGGTATACGATGTGGAGCGATTCGGCATCGTCAACGTCGGCAATCCCCTGCACGCCGACCTGCTGTTGGTCACCGGCACGGTCAATCGCCGCAATGGCCGGGTTCTGACCAATCTCTACGAGCAGATGGCCGCCCCCAAAGTGGTGGTGGCCATCGGGTCCTGTGGTCTGTCCGGGGGAATTTTCCGGACGGCTTACAATGTCATCGGCGGGGTGGATCAGATGATTCCTGTCGACGTCTACGTGCCGGGATGCCCGCCCCGGCCCGAGGCAATCATCGACGGCGTATTCCTGGCGCTGGATCGCCTGTCCCGGCCGGCGAAGTCCTCTGACAGACCACCTTTGAAACCGGTTGCCGGCAGGAGTTCGCCATGAATGGAAACACAACGACTGTAGAAGTCCGAAACCTGCTGGGCGAAGCGACCCGGCTCAAAATCGACGGATACCGCCTGGTGACCCTGTCCGGCGTCAACACGGGTCCCGACCAGGTGGAAATCCTCTACCATTTCGACAAGGACCTGACCCTTGTCCACCTGCGGCTGGCCGCGTCGCGCGAGGCACCCGTACCCAGCATCTCGCCGATCTACCCGGCCGCTTTCCTGGCTGAAAACGAGATCCAGGATCTGTTCCATATCCGTTTCCACGGGCTGGTGATCGATTACCAGGGCACCTTGTTTCTGCCCCGGGAGATGGAATCCACCCCCTTCTGCCGATATGACCGGTCAGAAACGCCTCGGCCCGTCTCGCCCGATCCCCAATCGGCAAAATCGGCAGGTGGGGCATGAGAACCTCCGTAATCCCCTTTGGCCCTCAGCACCCCGTATTGCCTGAACCCCTGCAACTGAAGCTGACCGTGGAGGATGAGGTGATTACCGAAGCGGTCCCCGCCCTGGGTTATGTCCACCGGGGTCTCGAGGCCCTGGCCCAGAACCGCGATTTTCATCAGATGGTCCAGGTGACCGAACGCGTTTGCGGCATCTGTTCGGTGTTGCACGCCATCTGCTACTGCCAGGGGTTAGAGGACATCATGGGGATCACGGTGCCGCCCCGGGCCCGTTATCTGCGGGTCATCTGGGGAGAACTGCTGCGCCTGCACAGCCACCTGCTGTGGATGGGATTATTCGCCGACAGTTTCGGCTTTGAAAGCCTGTTCATGCAGCTGTGGAAAATCCGTGAACGGGTGCTGGACATCCAGGAGGCCACCACCGGCAACCGGGTCATCTCCGGAACCATCCGGGTGGGGGGCGTCAGCCGGGACATGGACGCCCGGCAGGTTCACTGGATCGCAGACCAGCTCACCTGGGTGGCACACCAGGTCAGGCAGATCGAGCCCGTGCTGAGAGAGGATTTCACCATCCGGCGCCGTACCGAGGGCAAAGGCGTCCTGACATCGGCCCAGGCCCGTGAACTGGGGGCCGTGGGGCCGGTCCTGCGGGCCAGCGGCATCGCCCAGGATATCCGCCAGACCGGTTACGCCGCTTACGGTGAACTGGATTTCGAACCGGTAACGGCAACGGCCGGCGATTGCCATGCCCGTTGCATGGTCCGTCTGGGGGAGATCGATCAGAGCATCGATCTGATCCACCAGGCCCTGGATCGTCTTCCGGGAGGAGACATCCGCTCCGAGGTCCGCGGCCGGCCGCAGGGAGAGACCCTGATGCGGGTAGAGCAGCCCAGGGGCGAGGTGGTCTATTACATCAGGGCCGATGGCGGCAAAACCCTGTCCCGGGTCCGCATTCGCACGCCCACCTTCGCCAACATCCCGGTTCTGGTCAAACTGCTGCCCGGCATATTTCTATCCGATGTCCCGGTGGTGGTGTTGAGCATCGACCCATGCGTCAGTTGCCTGGAACGGTAGAGGGAGAACGATCGTGTTCAAGATGACCCCGCAAATTCTGCGCAATTTAATCTCCGGCCCGGCCACCCGGGCCTACCCCCGCCAAATTCGGCCGCCCTTCCCGGCGACCCGGGGCCGGCTGGTGAACGACATCGCGCAATGCAATTTCTGCGGCGCCTGTGCGGTCAAGTGCCCAAGCGTCTGCATCGAGGTGGACCGCCATCTGTCCCGGTGGTCCTTTGCCCCGCATATCTGTGTCTGTTGCGGGGTGTGCGTAGAGATCTGCCCCCGGCACTGCCTGCGACAGGAGCCGGCCACCGGACCACCGGCCGCCCAAAAGGAAATGGTGGCGTTGGATGCAAAATCTTAAACGTCGGGATAGAGGGTCAGGGTTCCCTCACCGAGGATCGCCAATCAGGGTCTGAATGGCATGGGCCGGCACGGTCAGCTCCGCCCACGCGCCATCGATGCGCAGGGCCGCGGAGAGGGGCCGATCGCCGCGATTGCAGACGACGATCACCAGGCTGCCGTCCGGGTTCCGGGCGGCGACGCTTTCCAGGCCGTTGCCGGCCTGGGTGCTGAACAACCGGCGAGCGCCGGGCAGGATGTAACGGCTGAAATGGCCGATGTACCAATAGGAACTCTGCCGGGTCCAAATGCCCCGGTCGGCGTCGACGATGATCGGCGCATCGCACCAGTTGCCGACGTGATTCGGGCCGCCGTGCCGATCGAGCGCCAGGTTCCAGTCCAGCCAGCCTTCGGTCCAGTGGTTCAGGTCACCGATGATGTGGTGGGCATAGCGCTCGCCGCGATCCCAGCGGCCGAGCTGGACGCCGCCTTCCCAACACCCCTCGGTAAACAACAGGTGCTTGTTGGGAAAGGCGTGATGCAGCCGGTCGAGATTTTCGAACTGGTCGCCGCTGTACCAGTGAAACCCCGTGCCCCAGACATACCGCGCGGCATCCGGATCGGACAACACGACCTGCGCCCGGTGGTAGACCGCGTCGCGGTTGTGGTCCCAGACGAGCAGCCGCTGGCGGTCGAGTCCCGCCGCCTGCAGCGCCGGACCGAGGTGGTCACGCACGAAATCGCGTTCCTCCCGGGCGGAATAGAGGCACGACTCCCACACCTGGTTGGCCGCCGGCTCATTCTGCACGGTCAGGCCCCACACCGCAATGCCCGCCTGCTGGCTGCCCCGGATCCAGTCGCACAGCGCCTGGGCCCAGGTATCGCGCCGGCTCGGCAGCAGGCTGCCGCCATGATTCATCTGCCCGCTGGTTTTCATCCAGGCGGGCGGACTCCACGGCGACACCAGCAGACGAATCGGGTCGCCGGCAATGCGCTGGGCACCGCGGATCGCAGGAAAGATGCGCTGCTCATACCGGCTGAGATCGAGCGTCGCGTCCGGCCCCTCCCAGCAGGACCAGTTGCCCAGGCTGAAATCGCAGGAATTGACGTGCGTACGCGCCAGGCGGTAGCCGATGCCGTCTCCGGGATGGAAATAAGCCTGCAGAATCGCTTCGCGCTCGTCTTCCGGCAGGGAGGCCAGAACGGTGCAGGCACTCTCGGTGAACGCTCCGCCGAATCCGAGGATTTCCTGGCACTGCCCTGCGCTGTCGACGTCGATCAGCGGCAGACGGGGCCAGTCGCCGCGATTGATGACCAGGGGGTCGATATCGCTCAGGCGATGCCCGCTGTCGCGGGCGGTCTGGATGCGGCGCAGGTGCATTGATTTCTCTTCAAATGTCACGGTTGGCGGGTTCTCATCGAAATCGAAATCGGTATCGCTATCGAAATCGATAAAACTGTGGATGGCCGCTGGACGCTGAAGTTTGTCATGTATTGCATTCCATTCATAACAAACACCCCGTCATCTTGAACCCATATCGCCTGGCGGTTTTCTATTTATTTCGATCCCGATGGCGATCGCCATCTCAACTGATGAGGCTATGCATTGTATCGCCTTAGCCGGTTTTTATCTATAGCTCAACGCATTGCCATCGGCCCGGAACAGGTACAGACGGGCTGGATCGATGCCAATGGCGACCTCTTCGCCGGCATGCAGGCGATGATCGGCGTGCAGGCGGGCGACCACCCGCGTGCTGTCGTGCAAATCGAGATACACCATCTGTTCGCGGCCAAGCAGCTCGGTCAGCACGACCCGGCCGTGCAACCGTTGGCCTTCTCCGGCCAAATGCGGGTCGACCACGTCTTCGGGGCGCAGGCCGACCTGGGCCACCAGACCGGCCGCGCCGCCGGGGTCCTCGAAGCGCGCTTCGAGACCCCGGCCCAACGCGATGCGCTCACCGGCCAGGGTCAGGGTCAGCCCGTCGCCGCCGGGTTCGATCCGCGACGTGATCAGGTTCATGCTCGGCGAGCCGATGAAGCTGCCGACGAAGGTGTTGAGCGGCCGTTCGAACAGCTGCTGCGGGGTATCGGCCTGCTGCAGATGGCCGTCTTTGAATACCGCCACGCGATCCCCCATGGTCATGGCCTCGACCTGATCATGGGTGACATAGACCGTGGTGGTGCCGGTGCGCCGCTGCAGCGCGGCGATTTCGGCACGCATCTGCACCCGCAGTTTGGCGTCCAGGTTGGACAGCGGCTCATCCATGAGGAAGGCCACCGGGTCGCGCACCAGGGCGCGCGCCATGGCCACCCGCTGCCGCTGCCCGCCCGACAGGAGGCCGGGCTTGCGCTGCAGCAGCGGCTCCAGTTCGAGCATGCGGGCCACCTTGAGGGCCCGCGCCTTGACCTCGGCCGCCGGGACCTTGGCCATGCGCAGCGGAAATTCGATGTTGCCCTGTACCGTCTTGTGCGGGTAGAGGGCGTAGCTCTGGAAGACCATGGCGATGTTGCGCGTCCGCGGATGCAGGTCGTTGACCCTTTTTCCGTCGATGAGCAGGTCGCCGCTGCTGATGGCCTCCAGGCCGGCGAGCATGCGCAGGGTCGTTGACTTGCCGCAGCCGGAGGGACCGACCATGACCAGGAATTCGCCGTCCTTGATCGCAAGGTCGAGGTTGTGCACGGCCTGGAAGCCGTTGGGGTAGATCTTGTTCACGCCACGGAATGCGATGTCCGCCATTGGTTATCCCTTCACTGCGCCCTTGGTCAATCCGGCGATGAACTCCTTCTGCAGGAGAAAAAACAGCATGACGACCGGCAGCACCGCCAGCAGGGTGCCGGCCATCATTGCGCCATAGTCGGCCTCGTACACGCCGACCATCTGGTTCAGGCCGATCGGCAGGGTGAAGCGGTCGCTGCTCTGCAGAATGATCTGCGGCCAGAGGAAACTGTTCCAGGTCCCCATGAAGGCGATGAGACAGAACGCGCCTACGATGGGCCGGCTGACCGGCATCACCACGTGCCAGAAAATCTGGAATTCGTTGCACCCGTCCATGCGGGCGGCCTGCAGCATCTCGTCGGGAACCGACAGCATCGACTGGCGGAACAGGAACATGCCGAAGACGTTGACCATGCCCGGAACGATCAGTCCGAGATGACTGTCGATCAGCCGCAGGTGGTAGATCAGCTCGTACATCGGCGCGAGCAGCACGGGGCCCGGAATCATCATGGTGGCGAGCATGACGCCCATGATCGCCTTCTTCCCGGCGAACTCGTACTTGGCCAGGGCGAACCCGCCCAGGGAGGAGAAGAACAGCTGGACGATGACCGTTGCGCCGGCAACGAAGAAGCTGTTCACCATGAAGCGCAGGAAGGGCATCTGCTTGAACAGACTGGGAAAGTTGGCCATCGTCAGACGGTCGACGGGCGGCACGAAGGCATAGGCCTGGAAATCGGCGTTGGCCTTGAACGCCGAGACCACAAGCCAGACGATGGGCACCAGGCACCCAATGGAGAACACCACGAGAAGGCTGTAAACAATGGCCCGTCGCATGTCAGCGGTCCTCCTTGCCGGTGCCGGTGATACGCAGCTGAATCAACGACAGGATCAACACCATGCCCGCCAGGGTCCAGCCGATGGCGGCCGCATAACCCAGGTCGCCCCCCAGAAATCCGTTCTGGTAAAGGTACATGACGATGGTCAGGCCCGCCTGATCGGGGCCCGAGCTGTTGCCCAGCAGCAGAAAGGCCAGTTCGAACAGCTGGAACGACCCGATGGTCGATAGCACCACGACGAAGATCAGCACCGGCTTGATGCCCGGAAGGGTGACATGCCAGAACTGTGACCAGCGGCCGGCCCCGTCGATGGTGGCGGCTTCATATAATTCGCCGTCGACGGACTGCAGGGCGGCCAGGAAGTAGACCATGTTGAAGCCGGTGTAGAGCCACAGGGCCACCATGATGAGCGCCGGCATGACCAGCTCGGGCGTCGACAGCCAGCGCGTGGTCAGCGGCAGGCCGAAAAGGGCGTGCAGGCTGGCGTTGAGCAGGCCGAACCGGGGGGCCAGGATCAGCATGAACAGCAGGGCCGAAAAGACCAGCCCCATCAGATTGGGCGAGAAGAAGATGAAGCGAAAGACGTCGCGGCCGCGGACGTCGGGGCGGTTGAGCAGAATCGCCAGGCCGAGGCTGAGCGGCAGCTGCAGCGCGACGCTGCCGGCGGCGAAGGTGGCGGTGTTGCTAAAGGCGGTCCAGAAATCGGGGTCCCGCAGCAGGTACAGGTAGTTGTCCAGTCCGACGAAATGCTGGGCCTCCGGCCCCGAGGTGATGTAGAGCGACAGGATCATGCTGCGCACGATCGGATAGGCGCCGAAGATCAGGAAGCTGATCACGAAGGGCGCCAGAAAGAGGTACGGCGCGGTGCGGGCATTGCGCATCTGCATGGTCACCTCCCCGCGTCCCAGTCGGGTTCGCGCTGCATCTGCCGGCGCACGTGGTCGGCGGCCGATTTCAGGCGCTGGCGCACAAAGGCCTCGAATCCCTCCGCTCCGTGGGAACGGTACTGGCTGTAGCAGGCGACGATGGCCTCGTTGAGCTTGGCCTGGGCCACCGGCAGGAAACCGCTGGAGTAAAAGGGCGGCACCTCGTCGGCCAGGGCGATGAACTGCTCGCCCAGCACCTGGTTGCCCCAGTAAGGCCGGGCTTCATGGTAAGCCGGGTCCCCCCAGGCGCGGCGGTCGGGGGTGAGGATGTTGGTAATCCGGAACAGCCGGCCGTGCTGGGTCGGCGAGCCGTAGTAGATCTGCCGGGCGAACTGCCAGGCCAGCCCGGGGTCCTTCGCCGAGCGCGCGATTCCCAGCATGGTGCCGCCCATCTGGCTGGTGCGCAGTCCGCCCGGCGCAGGCGCCGGCAGCGGCACGAGGCGCAGTTTGCCGGACAGCTCCCCGGCGAAGGCCTCCAGCTGCGAGGTGCGCCAGTCCGGGCAGAGCGCGGCGATGTAGAACCCCTCGATGAAGCCGCGATAGAAGGACGGGTCCCAGTTGCCCAGGGATTCGGCCACCTTTCGGCCCTCCGCCTCGGCAACCAGCGGGATCATCCAGGTCATGGTCCCCACGGCGACCTCGTCGTCCATGCGCAGCTCGCCGCGGGGGCCGAAGATGCCGCCGCCGCGCTGCATCAAAAAGATCTGGAATGCCCAGGCGTCGCCGTACTCGATTTGCAGCAGGTAGCGCTGGTCGGGGACGAGGAGGTCGTGCAGTTCGCGGAAGTAGTCGTCCCAGGTCGCCAGATCCGCCATGCGCAGGCCGCGCCGGGCCAGGTAGGAGTCGACGATGTCGGCGCGGTAGGCCAGCATCACCGGATGGATGTCGTGGGGCACCCCGAAAATGGCCCCGCGGTCGGTGTAGGCGGCCAGGGCGTTGGCCGGAATCCGGTCGAGGATGCCGTCGCGCTCCAGAAAGGGTTTCAGGTCGAGGAAGCCGACCTTGTCCAGCGGCCCGCGGAAGAATCCGCCGGCCGCGCTTTTCTCGATCTCCACCAGGTCGGGGATGTTCACCGCCGCCCACAGCGCCGAGCGCAGCTTCTGGTTGACTGCGTTGTAGTTGATCAGCTGGACGTCGACCGTGCGGCCGGTCATTTTCGCAAAGCCGTCGGCGGCCGTTTGGTAGGCGTCGGCGTGCAGCGGGCCGAAGACCCACATGGACAGGTCGGCATGCCCGCCGCGCACCGGATTGACCAGCAGATAGAGGCCGGCGATCAGGCCCATGCACGCAATCAGCAGGGGCGCCAGGCCCAGGGGCATGTCATCCAGCCAGCGCCGAAGGGGGCCCTGCGCCGTATTATCGTCCTTTTCCGCCTGCATGCCCCCTCCTTGTCCGACGGGGTCGTGGGAAAGCCAGAGTCCGGCTGGCGGGAGACATCGCCCGCCAAGGTCTGGCAAACGGCAGCGCTCACTGAAATCGCGGCGGCAGCCATCCTCGCTCGACGCACTCGCGAAAGCACCACGCCGGCGTGGTCTCGGTGCGGTAGCTCCAGAAGAACCAGCCGCGGTAGCGCTCGAAGGAAAGCAGCTGCGCGGCGCCATACGCACGAAGGGCAACGTTCTTCTGGAACGCATCCATGTGCTGAAGCGCGTGGTCGAACGGCCCCTCGGCCCAGAGCGAAACCACCTTGAGGTCGAGCCCCAGGCTCCATTCGCCCACGATGGCGGGCAGCCCCAGTCCGCGCTGGATCTCGTCAGCCTCCTGACGCCGCAGGTCCCCCGCCTTGTGCAGGTGGCCGTGGATGTCCATGTCGAGGTCCTCACGTTCGAAGCACTGGTAGCGATGCACGTCGAAGATCACGTTCTTGAACGCCGGCGGCTGCATGAAGCCCAGGTACTCGCGGTGCGGACGGAAGCCGTCGTGGAAGACGACCGCCACGCGTTCCGGCGGGCAGTGGGCGCGGACCGCTTCGTAAGCGCGCCGGTAGTAATCCTTGAGCAGCGCCGTGGGTACATCCCAACGCGGTTCGTTGAGCAGTTGGATCGCAAAAAGGGCGGGGGAGCGGCCGAAGCGTTCGGCGAGGCGGCCCAGCACCGCCACCGCGTGGGCCAGGTATTCCTCGCGCGTGTGCCATTCGCAGACGCCCAGGATGCCGCCGTTGTCGAAACCGTTCTGGCAGCCGGGCGCCGCATGGAGATCGAGGATGACACGCAGGCCGACCGCCTCGGCCCATCCGAGCGCGCGGTCCAGTACCTCGACGCCGCCCTCGACGAAGGGATGGGGGTCGGCGCCGTATTTTGGGTGATACGGATAGGGAGGCCCGAAGATCCAATGCCCCAGCGGGATGCGCACGGCGTTGATGCCAACGTCAGCCAGCCACGCAAAATCCTCGCGCGTGATGAAGCGCTCCCAGTGGCTGCGCAGCCGCGTCGGCGCTTCTGAACCCAACTCCGCGCACCAGGTGGTCTCGTCGGTGGCGGCAAGCCTCTCGAACAGGCTCGGCGTCATCCATTTTTCCAGAACCAGCCATCCGCCCAGGTTGACGCCGCGCAGGCGGGTGGGTGGGATTGCAGTAACATGATCCGGCATCGATGCTTCTCGCAGTCCCATCGGTGCTGATGGTGAGCCCGGTTCGGGTCTTGCCGATGGACAAAACCCGCATGGGTGGCAGAGCCGGTCCGCAGGCAGGATGGTAGTCCGGCCGCGCCTAAATAGAGGAAGGCTGCTTTTCCCCCGCTACGGTCAGGCCAGCGGTTGATTGGGCCTGAAAATACGAACGTGGGTCACCCCTTGCCATACGACGGGCAACCGACTTCATAGGTTGAGAATTGATGCAACCCATGCCGACGGTTCGCATCTCCACCCATTTTTATCATATCCTACTGATAAATCAATAATTTTAAGTCCATCTGCTTTCTGGTTGGTTTTTTTTGAGATCCTTTATCCACCCCCTGCAACGGATAAATGAATTATCCGTTGCGATCATTCACGCTCCGCCGCGCAGGCGCGGCACGACTCCTGTTCAGGCACGGCCGCCATCCGGGCAGGGAATGCTTTGCAATCAGGCTTTTTTCATCCTGGCCAATATCTCCTTTTCCCCTTCCCGTTTCAGCCGCTGCACTTCTTCACGGATGTTGCCGTCCAAGGGGTCGGGTCGGTGAGTCTCCACGATCTTGCGCACCTCCTCACGGACCCGGTCCTCCATGGCGGGCTGGCCGGCCGCCTGCCAGGTGGCGATGGGCTGCCGGTTCAGCAATCGGGCCTGCCACAGCTCTTTGCGCAGATGGGCGACCGTGTGCCGCTGGGCCAGGAAATTGCCGCCGGGTCCCACCGCGTCGATAACGTCGCGGGCCAGGGTGTCCGCATTCACGGTGATGCCTTCGATGAAGCGCTTGGTCATGCCGATGATTTCGTTGCCCATGACCAGCTGCTCGCAGGAACAGGCCATACCGCTGGCCATATATCCCACGTCATGGATCATGTTCAGCCCCGCCAGGGCCTGGCTGAAAATGGCGAAGGTGCTCTCGATGCCGGCCTGGGCATCCAGGCGCTTGGCGTCGGTGGCCCCGGCCAGACCCCATGTGGGCAGGCCGAAGGACTGGGCCACCTGGGCCTGGGCCGCCAGTCCCAGGCTGCCCTCGGGCGCACCGAATGCCATCAGGGCGGTGGCCATATCCAGGATGCCGACGTTGCCGCTCATGGATACGGGGCAACCGGGGTTGCGCAGCTGGGCCAGGCTGATATGGATCAGGGATTCGGCGGTGATCTGAACCACCGTGCCGGCCAGGGTCATGGGCGATGTGGCCCCGGGCTGCGCCGTGGCACCGGGGACCTGGGGCAGGTAACGGTCGGCTGCGATGAAGATGCGATCCACCACCTCCTGGGGGAATACAAAGGGCGAGATCGCCTCCGGATAAAGCAGCACGAAGGGGCGTTCCCTCAATCGATCGGCCCCCCCGGCGACGACTGCCGCCATTTCAAAAACATATTCGCAACCCGTGGGGGTGTATCCGATGAAGACCATGGGTTTGCAGGTGTTGGTAACCACCGCTTCAAACTCGTACAGGTCAGCCACCGTTCCGTTGACGTCCTGCGCCGAACCCATGGGCATGACAAAGTCGATGTGGGGCAGGGCGTCGGCCACCTTGGCGCCGATGGCGATATCCTGGACCCGCGTTTCGTGGTACTCTCCGGTGAGGGCATCTTTGGTGTTGGGGCTGGCCGTCGAGGTGCTGTAATGGCTTTTTCGTCCCTCCACTTCCATGGCCCGTCGGCCGCAGCGATCATAGATGGTCCACCCCTTGGGGACTGTCGTCAGGCAGCCTTCGACAATGTAGCGGGGAATCTTCACCCGTTCGCCCTTGACGATGGCACCGGCGCCGGCCAGCATCCGCCGGGCCCCCGCATGAAGGCATTTGAAGCCCGATTTTTCAATCACTTCAAAGGCCGCCTGGCGGATTTCCCAGATCTGATCATCGGTCAGGACGCTCATCTCAACACTGCGGGTTTCGGTTCGCGAGGTTTGAATCACCGTTCGCCTCCATTAATCCATTCTGATTTTTATTAAAAAAAGCGGACACGCGATCGACAGGCATCCGCGTTATTTGAAATGGGTGACCAGTGCGTCGATGGCGCCGGCCATCTTCTCATCCATGGGTGTCGCCGTGTGGCTTTTCAGAATCTGATTCAACCGTTCATGGGCACGCTCCAGGAGACTGGTCCTCCCTTCCGCAGACCATCGTTCATAACCGCTCCGGCAAATCAGCCGCGGCCGCCACTGCGTACTGCGAAGGTGCTTGAGGGTATGCGGGTGGGTGAGAAATTGTCCCTGCCTCCCGCCCTGGCCGATGACCTCCACTGCCAGATGATCGTCGTCTACCTGGATGCCTTTTTGGATCCGGCGGATCTGGTCGATCACCTCATCCATGATAACGATCATCTCCAGGCTGCCCGTCAGGCCGAAGTCCAGGTAGCCCACATCGTGGTTCAGGTTGGAACCGGCGGCGGTGGACATGTAGGTGAGCAGGCCGGCCTCGTAGGTAGCTTGTCCGTCGGGAATCTGAGCATCGCTGGTGCCTGCATAGCCCCAGTTGGGGATATCGAAGTAATGGCTCATCTCCACCATGCCCATGTATGCCATGAGGTATTCGGGTGCGTTGTAGGAGCATTGGCTGGTGGCCATGTCCAGCACGGCGGCACCCATCCCCATGAGAAAGGGCGCCCCGGGTGCGGCAAGCTGGTGGACCACCAGGCCGAACAGGCATTCCGCCAGTCCCTGAACCACGTGTCCGGCGACGGTCATGGGCGCGGTGGAGCCGGCGATGGGGGCCGGGGAGTAGATCACCGGCATGCCCGCTTCCGCGCAGAAAATCAGCTTGTCGATACTCTTGAAGGGATGCTTGAGCGGGCTGATGGGCTCATCATACTGAATCCAGTAGGGCTTTTCACGCAGCTGGGGTTCGCCGCCCCTGAGAAATTTGGAAATTTCCCACATGGCCGACAGGTCGGCCCGGCTGTCCGCCGTGTTGACGATGGGCTTGACGGAGTTGGCTGCCATGGCGGCAAAGCTTTCCACGTAAGCCCGCCGGGCATCGATGTCGTGGGGGTGGGCAAAAGACATGATGAAATCGATGTTGGTCAGAGCGTCGCACACCCGTGCCGCCCGGGCGATGTGTTCCAGCCGGGTATGGGTCCGCTCAAGCGTCTTGCCGTCAACATGGTACATGAGATCGGAGCCGGTGCCGAAATAAGCCCGCCGGCCTCCCAGATCCATCACCTGCTCGCCTTTCCGGTTGAACATGGGGATGTTGGCCGGGGCGCTGTCGACCGCTTTTTCCACCAGCGCGGCGGGAATGGTGACCAACCCGTCCGCATCCTGGCGGCATCCCGCATCCTTGAGCAACTTCATGGCCCCATCGTGCTGCAGCGTCATGCCGGTGTGTTCGAGCACCTTAAGGGCCGCGTGGTAAATTTTTTTCTTGTCCGCTTCCGACAGGAAGGACAGCTTGGGAGAAAAGGCTTCAGGTTCCAGGTTCATGGTCAATTTTCCTTTTTGGTTGATCGCAGCGGTAGTGCCGGTTGAAGGGTTCACGATGGGAACGCAACAGGTTCGATGCCCAGCTCCTCAAGTTTTTCATTCAGGGGACGTCCGTTTTCGTCCCAGCCCATGGCCGCATAAAAATCGAGAAGCATCCGGCTCATTACCGTTTGCGACAGCACCGTATCTCCCTCGAGGAAAAACATGTCAGGAAGACGGTCCTCATCCATGTCCGGGGCATGCATGAGATTGAACAGGCGCTCCATGGCCGCGATCCGGTCCCCGATGTGAAAGAGATCTTCGGCGTATAGGGACAGTCCGGTAATCGCCGATGCGAGCACCGCTTCATTTTCCAGGTCGAAGGCACCCAGGAGGGACAGGGTCGGAACTTTGCACAACCCCAGGCTATCGACAATGATGTTCACCAGCACGGCCCGGCGCACCAGCCGGCCCTTGCCTGTGGGTCTTTGCCTGTCCACCGAATCGGGAGACCCGAATGCCTCGGCACCCTTTTCCGCAGACCAGCGGTGCTCCAGGGAGGCGTAGACATTATTGTAATCGCCGCCGCGGCTGGAGACGGCATAGCCCAGCGCACTGCCCAGAATGGCCGCCGGATGATAAGCGGTCAACTCCAGCCCTTTGACATGGGCGGCAAATTTCCAGGCATCGTTGCCGATGATGGCCGCAGCCCGTTTGACCCCCTGGGCCAGGATGCCGCCCACGCCCGTGCCGGCCGCCATCTGGCGGATGAGGGTTTCCATGGCCGCGGCGTCGCCCCAGCCCAGCGTCATGCCGTCCGTATCGGCGACGGTGAGGATGCCTCGCTCGAACAGATCCATGGCAAAAGCAATGGCCGTAGCCGCCGAGGTGGAATCCAGTCCCAGGCGGGTGCACAGGTTGTCCAGCCGCACAAGGGCCTGCAGATCTCCCAGACCGCATTTTGATCCCAGGTTGATCATGGGCTCGAATTCCGGACGGGTGGCTGTTTGGCCCTTCATGGGCCCGCTCTTGAATTTGAGATCGGCCTTGCACTGGACCGGGCAGCGGTAGCAGCCGGAAGAGCGCAGCTTGTCTTGGATGAGCCGACGGCCGTCCACCCGGTCCACCAACTCGAAACGCTTTTGCCGGTAATTGCGGGTACCCATGACACCCATGTCGTCGGCCCACTTGATGTATCCGGCACCACCGAAGCGGGAGAAGGTGTCGTAATCCGGAGATGCCTTGATCTGCCTGACATACTCCTTGACCGCACTGCCGATGAGGTGGCGCCGGTCCTCGAAAGGCTTGAAGGTGCCTTTTTCGATGACCACCGCCTTCAGGTGCTTGGCACCCATGACGGCACCGAGACCCGTCCGCCCGGCCGCATGGTCTTTTCCGGTGACGATGCAGGCAAAGCGGGCCCCGGACTCACCGGCCGTGCCGATGGCCAGAATCTGAAGGTTCTCCCGGGCCAGGTCACCGGCGATTCGATCCTGGGTATCGACCGCATCCATCCCCCAATAGGGTCCGGCATCCCTGATTTCAGCACCCGCATCGGAAATGTACAGGAAAATCGGCGTCGTTGACCGGCCCCGGATCACTATACTCATAAGGCCGGTGGAACGCAGCCAGGCACCGGCATAGCCACCCACATTGGAACTCCCGATCAAACCGGTGAGGGGTGACAGGGCATTGAGATGCAGCCGCGAGGCCGTGGGCGCCCGGGAACCGGTGAGCAAACCGCAGGAAAACAGCAACAGGTTGCCGGGCCCCATAGGGTCGGTGCCCGTCGGCAGGTGCTCGAACAGGTACCCCACATTGAATCCCCGACCGCCCAGAAATCGGGCGATGAGCGCATCGGAGAGCGCCCGGCGGCTGCAGACGCCGTCATCCAGATTTACTTCGAGCAGATCACCGAACGGATTTGACGGGTTGCGGTCCACTTTATTTCCCACCACTTTTGAAACCGTTGTTCTGGCAGCGTTTTTTCATTTTGCTGCGCGCGGCAGGCCCTTTATTTATAAGCATTGTTGCCTGTATATACAGCATACAGCCCTATTATTCGCGGGCAATGACAAAGTCAAGAAAATTTCACCTCGACAATTGGTATGAGATATGCGATGGGTTGGAAAAAGTTTCCGGCCGGTCGGCCGCCTGTTCACCTGATGGGTGACGTCTATTCTCATGAAAACATCGGCTCCCAAATATGCACTGATCAAGGATCATTTAGTCCAAGGTGTCGCATCGTGCCGGTTTCATGATCGCCTTCCCTCGGAAAATGAGCTGGCGCGCTTCCACAAGGTCAGCCGTATGACCGCACGCAAAGCCCTGGATGAATTGGTGCGCGACGGGGTTGCCAGAAGGGTACCGGGCAAGGGGACCTTCCTTAAAAAACAGGGCTTTACCCAGGCATATTTCCACATTCATCCATTTTCGGAAAATGCCAGGATCTTTCATGTGGGCACCCGGTCGCGGCTGATCCGTTCGGGAATGGTGTCCCTTCCCCAGGAATTGGACACGCAACTGCCCGGGAAAAAGGCGGTGGGCATACAACGGGTCCACTATCTGGACGAACAACCGGCATGCTATGAAATGCGCTATCTGCGGGCCGATTGTTGCCGCGCCATTCTCAGTGAAGACCTGGCGGTGGAATCCGTCCATGACCTGCTCACCCGGCGGTTTGGACTGGTCATCACCCGGGTGTGGCAACGGTTGGAAGCCGTCAGCCTGAGCACCGCCGTTGCCGTGGAACTGGGGGTACCGCCCGGCGTTCCCGCATTTTGCATGCATCAGTTATTGATTGCCGACGACCGCCCCATTTCTTATGTGATTTACCATATGCGCAGTGATCTGTATGCCTTTGAAGACACCTTCTCACCGCAATGAGGGGATCATCCCGGAAAGGACCCCTTCGAAACCAAGGGGAAAAAACCTGTACAGCACTGGTGATATATCAATTTTTCAAATTGACACCCTGTATCAATTTTATTGATATTAATAGCATTGAATGATATTGCTTTTCACTGATTTTTTAGCCTGTGAAGCTGAAACGTTTCATTGATACCGCCGCCGCCATGACGGTCCTTTCAACTGAGACGTTCGTCAACTGCACGTTGCCGGCACTGTGCCCCCCATGTTCACGCAGCGGTTGCAGGTGGTGACTGAAAAGTCGATCCGTGTACCCCAACCATCCAAGGAGGAGACATGAAAGAGAAGATGCATTCGGCAGTCAAGGCACTTAAAAGCGATTTCCAGAAAGGCAAGATGACCCGACGGGAATTTATCCGTTTCACCACACTCCTGGGAGTTTCCGCCGCCGCCGCCACCCAGATGGCAGGGTTGGCTTTTCCGGCCAGGGTACTCGCCGGCCCGGTCAAACGGGGCGGGACCCTGAAAGTGGCCGCACCGGTTCACAAAGTCACTCACCCGGCCCAGTTTTCCTGGATCTCGCCCACCAATCAGATGCGTCAGGTGGCCGAGTACCTGACCTATACCGACGGCGACAACATCACCCATCCCTACCTGCTGGAGAACTGGCAGGCCAGTGACGACCTGAAAACCTGGGCCCTGAACCTGCGCAAAGGGATCAAACACAATAACGGCGACACTTTCAATGCCGACGACGTGGTGTTTACCTTCAACCAGTGGCTGGACAAGGACGTGGGATCTTCCATGAAAGGAATGCTCAGCTACCTGGATGCCGGCGGCATCGAAAAGGTGTCCGACCACCAGGTGAAACTCCACTTGAAGAATGCTGAAATCGCAGTGCCCGAGCACCTGTTTCATTATCCGGCCATGGTGCTGAACCACCGCACGTTCGAAGGGGATTTCATCAAGGCGCCCCACGGCACCGGCCCCTACACCATCGAAAGTTACGTTGAAGGCGAACGTTGCGTGCTGAAGCGGCGCAGCGACTATTGGAAGAAGGGAGGCGACGGCAACCCCCTGCCCTATCTGGACAAGATTGAATTCATCGACATGGGCACGGAAATGGGTCCCATGATCGCCGCCATCCAGGCCGGGGAGATCGACCTGCTGGATTTCGGCGACATCGGCGGAACCGAAGCATACCAGGCGCTGAAAAGCGATGCCAGGGTCAACGTGCAGGCCGCCACCACCAACCAGACCCGCATCCTGAGAATGCGGGTGGACATGAAGCCGTGGTCCGACAACCGGGTGCGCTCGGCACTGAAGCTGTGCCAGCACCGTGAGAAGATTCTGGCCCTGGCCTATTTCGGGCAGGGAATGGAAGGCCAGGACGTTCACGTGAGCCCGAAACATCCCGAATACTGCCCCATCGATACACCCAAATACGATCCCATGAAAGCCAAGCAACTGCTCACGGAGGCGGGATACCCCAACGGTCTGGACGTCAACCTGGCCGTAGGCAGCGGCTGGAGCGAGATCGTTCGCTACGCCGAAATTCTCAAACAGGATGCGGCACCGGCCGGTTTCCGGATCAACATCCAGACCATGCCCAACAGCCAGTACTGGGAAAAATGGACCGAAGTCGATTTAGGCATCACCACCTGGGCCCACCGCCCGATCGGCACCATGGTTCCCAGCCTGGCCTATGTGGGTGACGAAAACGGCAAGCCGGTGGCCTGGAACGAAACCCGCTGGGTGGACAAGGAGTACTCTGAACTGCTGACCCGGGCCAACGGCACCCTGGACGTGGAAGCCCGCCGCAAGATATTCTGCAAACTGGAGAAGATCCAGCAGGAACGCGGCTCCATCGGCAACGCTTTCTGGATCAACGTCTGGACCATTTCCAGAAAACCGGTCCAGGGCGTCAAACCCCATCCCAGCCTCTACCTGAAACTGGATGATGTCTGGATGAGCTGACCCGACGCAGGAAGCAATTAAATTATGATTCAATGGCGGAGAGGGCGGCACGTCGCCCTCTCCGCCCAAAGGAAAAACACCTGACTATAGATGGCTGAACTCAACGCACTGCATCCTTCTGAAATCCGGACCGACGGATCGACCGGTTCGTGGAACGGCGGTTTGCTTCACCACCTATTTTCATCGACATCCCCCCGTTTACGCCTGATTCATCCATCACCCGTCAAACATCCACGCCCCGGTGACTTAAGGATGTCGCCCTGGACATCGTTTTTCCACCAACACGACAGGAACCTGACTCCATGGCCAAATTCATCCTAAGGCGTTTTTTGCTGCTTCTGCTGACCATGTTTCTGGTCTCCATGGCCGTTTTTCTGATTGCCGAAGCGTCCCCGGGCAATGTAGCCAAAAACGTTCTGGGGGCCTTTATCACCCCGGAACAGGAGGCCTCTTTTCTGGCCCAGATGGGGTTGGACAAGCCGGTCTGGCAGCGCTACCTCTACTGGCTCGCGGGCAGCGACGGGCATGCATCCAAAAAGGTGGGGCTCCCATTGAAAAGAATCACCACCGCCAAGGGGTACGAGGAGTGGTGGGCGGTAGATGAAGCGGGCCGAATGATCCGCTGGAAAATGCAAGGGGAAAGCCTGGTGGCCCTGGTGCGCGGGGAGACCGGCGATGAGACCGAGTCGGAGGACAACGGCCGCTGGACCACCGATGAAAATGGGAAAAGCATTTTCTGGGGGGTGGACAGGCAGAATCACGCCGTCCTGTGGGAAAAAGGCGCCGACCGTGAGGTCTGGAGTTTCGTGGTGGGCAAGGGCTGGATGAAGACCACCGGCGGACCCGTTCAATACATCCCTTTGAAAAAAGGCTTTCTCCGCGGCGATCCGGGCGTCAGCCTGCGGACCGGTCGTCCGGTGGGCAAGAGCATGTTCGTGCGCCTGAGAAACTCGCTGGTGCTGGCCGGCATCGCCTTCGTGATCGTCATGCCCCTGGCTCTGGTGCTGGGCATCATCGCCGGTCTCAAGGAGGGTTCCCTCAAAGACCGGTTCCTGTCCATCAGCGGCATGATGTTTTCGGTGATTCCCGAATTCGCCACCGGTATTTTTCTGATCCTCATCATGTCCCACTGGCTTCAGCTGGTGCCCGGCGCCACCGTCTTCGGGGAGAAAGCCCCCTGGGAACGGCCGGACATGCTCGTTCTGCCCGTGCTCACCCTCACACTCATCGAGCTGGGTTACGTGCTGCGCATCACCCGGGCCAGCATGTCCGAGGTCATGCGCTCGCCATACATCCGCACCGCGTTTTTAAAGGGCCTGCCCTACTGGAGGGTCGTAACGGGCCACGCGGTAAGAAATGCCCTGATCGCTCCCATCACCGTCATCATGCTCCACGTCAACTGGCTCCTGGGCGGCATCGTGATCGTGGAGGTGGTCTTCGGTTATCCGGGGCTGGGCCAGTATCTTCTGGATTCGGCCCTGTACAAGGACATCAACGCGTTAGAGGCCGGCACCATGATCATGGTGCTCCTGGCGGTATCAACCCAACTGGTGGCCGACATCATCTACACCTTCCTCAACCCGAGAATTCGATATGCATAAAGAGACGATCATGGAAAAAAGCCACGAGATAGAAAATGGGGCGCCGCCACCCTCGGGAAAGAGCCGTTTTGAAAAACTGAAAAATGCAGCGGCCGTGCTCTTTGCCTCGAAAACCGCTGTCGTCGGTTTGTTTCTGGTACTGTTCTGGGTGTCGACCGCCCTGCTTGCCCCCTATATCACCAGCTACGGGCCCAACGACCAGGACTGGAAAGCGCCCAACCAGAGTCCGTCCTGGAGCCATCCGTTGGGCACGGACGAATTGGGTCGGGACCTGTGGTCCCGCCTGGCCTACGGCGCCCGCATCGTGCTGGTGATCCTTCCGGTCACCGACAGCATCTGGATTCCCGGAGGAACCGCCCTGTGGGGAGTATTTGCCTCCCTGCTCTTCGGCGCCACCCTCGGGCTTCTTGGCGGATACCGGGGGGGATGGATCGATGAGATCATCATGCGATTCCTGGACGCCATGATGTCGGTGCCCATCATTCTGCTCTACCTGATCATCGTGGCAGCCATCGGCGCCTCGGCGGTAAACGTGGTGCTGGCCATTGCCATCGTGGGAACGCCCGGTGTGGCGCGGCTGGTACGAAGCCTCGCCCTTGACATCCGAACCCGCGATTACGTCCGGGCGGCGGAGACCCGCGGCGAAAGCGACGCTTACATCATGTTCACCGAAATCCTGCCCAACGCCAAAGGCCCCATCATCATCGATGCCATGCTGCGGGTGGGGTATGCCATCTTCGCCATGGGAACCCTGGGTTTTCTGGGACTGGGCCTGCCGCCGCCATCGCCGGACTGGGGCTCCATGGTGGCCAAGGGCCGGGAGTTCATTCTCATCGGCAGCCCCTGGGCCGCCCTGTGGCCCTCGCTGGCCATCGCCTCCCTCGTCGTCGGGTTGAATCTCTTGGCCGACGGTCTGCGCGAGGAGTCCATGCGCTACCAGTAGTGTTGCAGCCGCCAGCCGCATTCCTCGCTGCCTGCACCGGGGAATCGGCAGCATGATATTTAATAAAGGCTCATTGTGACGCTGAAAACCTTCTCAACCGCCCCCAAAAGGAAGCGTGAACCATGACCTCAAGCGGACCGTCCACTCCACCGCCGATTCTGGAAGTCAACAATCTGGCCATCTCCTATAAAACCCGCAAACGGGACGTCCCGGCGGTTCGCGGCGTGAGCTTCACCGTACGCGAACAGGAGACCGTAGGGCTGGTCGGCGAATCGGGATGCGGCAAAAGCACCATTGCCTTCGGGATCCTCGATTTTCTCGGAACCAACGGCAAGGTGGTGGCCGGAAGCATCCGCTTTAAAGGAGAAGAGCTGGTAGGCCGCCCCAAAGAGGAGCTTCGCCGCATCCGGGGCAACCAGATCTCCATGGTCTATCAAGACCCCATGCAGGCCCTGAACCCATCCCTGAGCATCGGCCGGCAGCTCTCCGAAGTCCTTACCACCCACCAGGAATTGTCCGCGGAGGACGCCTGGAAACGAAGCATTCAGATGCTCGACCGGGTCTACATGCCCGATGCGGCCAACGTCATGAACCGCTACCCGCACATGATTTCGGGCGGGCAGCAGCAGCGGGTGGTCATTGCCATGGCCATGCTCAACAACCCGGCCCTGCTGATTATGGACGAACCCACCACCGCCCTGGACGTAACCGTGGAAGCGGCAGTGCTGGATCTGATCGAAGACCTGAAAAAGGATTTCAACACCGGCATCATCTTCATCACCCACAACCTGGGCGTGGTGGCCCGGGTCAGCAACCGTCTCTGCGTCATGTATGCCGGGGAGATGGTTGAAAAGGGCCCCATCACCGATTTGTTCGCCCAACCGGCCCACCCTTACACCCGGGGGTTGCTCTGCTGCATTCCCCGGCTGACGGACGATCTCTCCTATTCCCAACTGTGGTCTATTCGCGGGCGCGTGCCGCCGCCGGCCAAACGGTCGGCTGACCGCTGTATCTTCCAGCCCCGCTGCGACTGGTCGTTCGACCGGTGCAGCACCGCCCATCCCGAGTTCATTGATATTACCCCGGAGCATCAATCCCGCTGTTTCAGGGGAAACGAGACCCTGAATCATCCGATAGACGAATATGCCAGGGGCAAAAGGCGCACACGGGCCACCTCGTGCAACAACATTGTCAATGCGACGGAGGAAACCCTGAGCAAGCTGGAGAACATCAGAATTTACTACGAGCAGGAAAACAGTTCCCTGAAAAGCCTGTTCGGCATGGGGGAAAAGCGCTACGTCAAGGCGGTGGACGACATTTCCCTGCAGATATGCAAGGGCAACACCCTGGGGATCGTCGGCGAATCAGGCTGCGGCAAGAGCACCCTGGTCAAAGGGATCATCGGCCTGGAGCGGTTGACCGGCGGCAAGGCCCAGTTGATGGGCGTCGATATTTCCGATCCGGTATCCAAACGGGATCTCAAGCTCATCAAGGAGCTTCAGATGGTATTCCAGAATCCCGACTCCACCTTGAACCCCTCCTTTTCAATCGGCAAGCAGATCGGTCGGCCCATCCGGCGGTTCAAGACGGGCAAGGGGGCAGGGGTGCGCCAGGAGGTGGAGCGGCTGCTCAGGGCCGTGAAGCTGGCCGCCTATTACTATGACCGTTACCCGAGGCAGCTGTCCGGCGGCGAGAAGCAGCGCGTCGGCATCGCCCGCGCCCTGGCCAGCAATCCCAACATGGTCATCTGCGACGAACCGGTGTCCGCCCTGGACGTTTCCGTGCAGGCGGCGGTACTCAACCTGCTCAACGAAATCAAGGACGAATTCGGCACCACCATGATTTTCATCGCCCATGACCTTTCCGTGGTCCGATTCATTTCCGACACCATTGCCGTCATGTACCTGGGCCAGATCGTTGAGTTTGGACCGGTGGACCGGATTTACCCCCCGCCATATCACCCGTATACCGAAGCGCTGCTCTCTTCGGTGCCCGTACCCGATCCCCTTGTCAAAAGGCGCCAGATCCGGCTCTCCGGCGATGTCCCCAGCGCCCTGACCCCCCCGTCGGGATGCCGGTTCCATACCCGCTGCCCCCGGCGGCAGATGGCCCCGGACAAAGGCGCCATCTGCGCCCTGCAGGCGCCGCCGTGGCAGAAAGGAGAAGGCGGACACCGCATCTTCTGCCATATTCCCATTGAACAGCTGGCGGCAATGGAGCCGGTGGTGCCCCAGAGCAAAACCGCCGCCTGATCGCCCAAAAGGCTATTTCGAGGAGCATGGACCATGAAACTCGGCTTGCATACCTACAGCCTGAATCTGCACGGCATCGGTCAGGCCTGGGCGGGTTTCACCTGCCCCTGGCCCCGGCAGCTGTCAACCTTTCAGCTCTTTGACCTGATAGTGGACTTGGATCTCGAAGGGGTTCACCTGGATGACGGGGTCCTGGAACGCCTGGATTCGGGTTACCTGCACGAGGTCGGAGCGGCGGCCAAAAATGCCGGACTCTATCTGGAATACAATTTTTCCATGGACCGGGGCGGGTTCGGCATCGGCATCCAGCACGACCTGAACGCAGCCATCCACACCGCCCGGAGCCTTGGCGCGGACATCGTCAAGGTGGGCATGGACCTGCGCCGGCCCCGGCCCGTGGCTGCCAGCCGGTTTCACCCAAGGGTCATTGAACAGATGGAAAAAGTGGCGGAACTGCTGAAGACGGCGGCGCCGCTGGCTGCCGACCATGGCATCCGATTGGCCGTGGAGAACCATTGCGACAGCTTTTCCGAAGAGATTATCTGGCTGCTCGACCGGGTGGACAGCCCGGTGGTGGGCGCCTGCATCGACACCGTCAACGGCCTGCACGTCACCGAAGACCCTATGGCCGCCATCGAACGGCTGGCGCCCCGGGCGTTTACCAACCATTTTCGGGACGACCGCATCCAGTTCCAGCGCTGGGGATTCAAGCTGGTGGGCGCTGCTGTGGGAGAAGGGGACATCGACATGCGCCGGGCCTACGAACTCTTCCGGGACCGCTCTTCCATGGAACGGATCAACATCGAAACGGAGCTGGAAACGCCGCTGGACGACATGCAATCGGCATTAGGCATGGAGATCGACGCCATTCGGCGCAGCGTCCGCTACTGCCGGGAAGTTCTGGGCATCCGGCGTCATGACAGATAACCTGGGGCAGACTACCGGCTCGCTTAGGCGTTCGTGTTCCCCGCGGAAAACAGACTGCTTATTTTCTCCAGCAGGGCGGCCTTTCGAATCGGTTTGACCAGGTAGGCATCACAGTGGCTGCGAGCCTTAACGACATAATCTACCTTGCTGTGAGCGGTCACCATGATCTTTTTTGACGGGGTGATCCGGTTTTTTGCTTCCAGGGCACTGAATCGCTTGAGCAGGTCCAGGCCGGTGACATCCGGCAGATCGATGTCGATGGTGACCAGATCATAGGGGCGGTTTTCACTGATGGCGGTGACGAACTGTTCGGTCGCTGCAATTCCACTGGCCGCCGTATCGCAATCCCCCACATTTTTCTTCAGCATCAGCTCCAGCTTGGTCAAGGCCACGGGTTCGTCATCGATCAATAAAATTCGCATGGTCAAACTCCTTTCCATTGGGCCACAAACTCCCTGAAATGGTAATATTGTTTTTTTAATTCATCGAAGTCGGCGCGGATATCCACGATCGCGGCGTCAAGCGCACGCGCTTCCAGACGGGCGGCTGCCGCGGAAAGGGCTGCAGCCTCCATCGTGGCGGCTCCGCCTTTGATGGCGTGGGCCTCCTTGCGAATTCCCTCCCGGTTTTCAGCTGAAATGAATTTTCGAATGACCTCGAGTTGGCCCGTTACCAGTTCGATCAGCCGATCGGCCACGGTTTTCACCGTTTCCGCGTCGCCGAACTCTTCCACGGCAGTGGCGACATCCATGATGCGGACATCATCATCTTCACCGGTGGCCGTCGGTGGGACCGGATTGCCCATGGGCTGACTTCTGGATGAATCTTTCCGCAGGCTGATCCAATGGTCAGCCGTCTTGATCAGTTGGTGGCGGTGAACCGGTTTGATCAGGTAGCCATCCATGCCGGCGTCCAGACATTTTTTCTCATCCCCTTTCATGGCATTGGCGGTCAGGGCAATGATAGGGGTTCGCCGTTTGCGACCCTGGGCGGCCTCGAGCGCCCGGATCTTCCCGGTGGCGTCAAAACCGTTAAGGATAGGCATCTGAATGTCCATAAGAATCAGATCGTATCGGGTGCGGTCGAAGGCTTCCATGGCCTGCTGTCCGTTATCCGCCACATCCACGGAATAGCCCGCCGCCGTCAGGTGCATGAAAGCAACCTGCTGATTGGTCAGATAGTCGTCAGCGACCAGGATGTGGCCGCTTCGTGCTGGTGCGCGGCGGCCTTTTCGATCGACAACAGCCTGCGTCGACGGCGCCGCTGGGTTCCCTTGGTCTGCAGTGGCGCAGCTCATCACCCGGTCAAGAACTGCCTGCAGCTCGCCGATCTTGACCGGTTTGGAAAAAGAACCGTCAAAGCCGAGAGCGACATAATCCCTGCCCCCAACCATCTCTTTCAGGCTCGTGGTAACGATGATGGGGGTCTTTGCATAAGGAGGCATTCGCCGGATATGGTCTTTGAGTGCAACGCCATTCATACCCGGCATGCGGGCATCGGTGATAATGACATCGATTGCCGGTGTCTGATCGGCCCGTTCGCCCAGCAGGGCGAGCGCCGTTTCACCATCGGTGGCCGTCACCGCGGACCTGCCCAGTTGACTCAGGTAGGCAGACAAAATCCGGCATGTGGTGGCGCTGTTGTCCACAACCAGAACCATTCCCTTGATTTCCCGGGGACTATCCTCGGCCGGCGACGGCAGTCGGGCCGACCGCATACCGAAGCCCGCCGTAAACCAGAAGGTACTGCCTTTGCCGGGCCGGCTGTCGACCCCGATATCCCCCCCCATCAGCTCGACCAGCTGCTTGCTGATGGTGGTACCCAGCCCGGTACCGCCGTATTGTCGTGTGGTGGAGTCGTCGGCCTGGGTGAAGCTGGAGAAAACCCGGTCCACCTTTTCCGGGTCGATGCCGATCCCGGTGTCGATGATGGAAAAGCGGATGGACACCCGTTCCCCAGCCGGCTGATCCAGCCTGGCCTCAATGAGGATTTCGCCCTCGTGGGTGAATTTAACTGCATTTCCCGCGAGGTTGAGCAGGATCTGGCGCAGCCGCACCGGATCTCCCACCAGTTCGGTGGGAACCCATGGATCGATAAAGATGTTGAGCTCGACCCCTTTTTCGGAGGTCTGAAAAACAAAACTTTCCCCGATCTCTTCCATCAGTGTGCGAAGATCAAAGTCGATCTGTTCCAGCTCCAGCTTGCCGGATTCGATTTTGGAAAAATCCAGCACATCGTTGATTTGCCGAAGCAGTGAAAAGGATTCGCGGCCGATGATTTCGATGATCCGGCGCTGATTTTCGTCCAAACGGGTAGACAGGGCCACCTCGGTCATGCCGAGGATGCCGTTGAGCGGGGTTCTCAACTCGTGGCTCATTTTGGCCAGAAAATCGCCCTTGGCCAGGCTGGCGGCCTGGGCCTCCTCGGCCAGGATGTTGGCCCGCGTCATGGCCTGCTCCAACTCTCGCTGGGACCGGGTCAGGGCTTTGGTCCGCTCAGCCACCTGCCTCTCCAGCAGCAGGCTCTGATTTTTCAGCAGGCTGGTATAGGCCATGCTCTCTGTTGCATTGGCCACATGCAGCATGATGATGGACAACAGGGTCATGGCGGTATCCGGCAGGGAGGTGTGGCCGCTTGGCAAAAGGCCGCCGAACATACCCTTGACCTGATTGTGATTGGCAATCACATGGAGCAGATACTGACGGTCGTGGTCTTTCGAAGAGATGACCACGCCTCGGCGCTCGCGGATGGCCCAGGCAAAATAGCCCTTATCGATCATGAAGGCCACTTCCTGCTGGATCATGCCGGCCAGATGGTCCGGATGCCGAAAGGCCGGCTGAAACGAAAAATCGGATTCGTCGACCATATAAAAGGCCAGCACCTCGAAAGGGAAGATCGCATCGATGCGCCGCTTGGCTTCCGGCAACAAGGTATCGAGGCTGTATTGGTCTCCGCCGATCTCCGTGTAGAAATCTTCAAGAGAAAGAACCATCTCCAGAGAATTTTGGATATAGCGCCGGCTGTCCTCAAGATGGACAATCCGGGCGTTCAAGAGGTCGATGTTGCTTTCCAATGCCATTTTATGCACCGCTCTGGAAAACCGTCATGAGAAAGCCCAGGTGGTGAATCGCCTGGGGGATCACCGTGGAGAGGGTCTGGGAGGAGAGCCTAAGCTTGTCCCAGGCCGCCACATCCAGGCCCGGCACCCGCCATTCGCCGCTTTTTCCTTCACCCAGGCTATGGGCTATCATGTCCGAGAGATGGATGATCGCGGCTTTTGCCGGATCCTGTGCCGCCATCGGCCGGTGATGATAAACCACGTTCTGGCTCAAGGCCACGGGGAACTTCCATTTTTCGAAAAGATCGGCGGCAATGTCGGTGTGCCGAAACCCCATGACGATCTTTTCCATGTCATAAAGAGAGACCTTGTCATCATTCGCACCGGTCAGCATCAATCCGGCCTGCTGGGGGAAATATTTGAAAATCACCATTCTGCCGATGTCGTGGAGCAGCCCGGAAACGAAAAGCTGCTCGGTATTTCGAATATTTCCCCCCGCCGCCAGGATTCGGGCCAGCACCCCGCAGGCCAGGCTGTGGTGGGTGAACGCCTGCATGTCGAACACCGCTTTGGGTATATCCCTGAAGATTTCCATGGTGGTAATGCCCACGGCCAGGGCCGAGATCTCCTTGGATCCGATGATGGTTACAGCCCGGGTGACGCTGTCGATCCGGGAGGGAAAGCCATAGAAAGCACTGTTGACGATCCTCAGGAGCAGAGCGGACAGGCCGGGGCTTTTACTGATCACCTGGGCAATGTCATCGGCCGATGAGAATGGATCGGCGATCGTGTCGTTAAGTTTGAATATCAGGGAAGGACTTTCCGGCAGCTTGATGTCACGGCTTCGTATTTTCTTGCGCAGGTCCAAGCCGGTTATGGGTGAAGACGGTCTTTTGACCGGTTCCATTCGCCCCTGGCGGTGAAGGCTGGCGGCATGCCTGCTGCGGTATATCACCGCCTGGCGGAAAATTTCGGCGACGGCCGGGTGAGTGAGGTCGTTGTCTGAAAAAGCGGGTTTGAGCATCTCCGCCACCTGCCGTGTGACCTCCGGATCTATGGCATGGTTTTCCCCGGCCCCTCCCTTCCCGGCGTCTTGCACCTGCACTTCCGGGACACCCCACATTTTAAAGATACCGACGTGCTTATGAGCGATGGATTGCCCCTCGGAAAGCAGCAGGCGGCCGTTGGTATCCGTCACGTCGGTCGCCAGGACCATTCCCGGTTTAAGCTGATCAATGGAAATATAAGGCATCGCTATCCTAATTCGGTTTTACCGATATATCGATGGTTTGCAGTCAATCGGCCCGCCCCTTATATATCGTGCGGCAGCCGCAAAACTTTAGTCGATTTCCCTTTCCCGGGGTGCCTTGGCCCTGACCGCCGCCGGCTGAATTCCTGAACTTGCGATTTGAAAACCAGGGATGCGTGGTTTATGGTATGGTGTATAAGAAACGAAGATAAATATCGACAGGAGGAGGAACGAATGATTGAAAATCGAATAAAAGCGGCGGTCCTTGGGGCGTTTGTGGCCGATGCACTGTCCCTGGGCGTACATTGGGTGTACAACACCGGTGTGATCGAAAAAAAATTCGGTCGGGTGGAGCAATATCACGATCCGCTGACCTCCTACCACAAGGGCAAGAAAGCCGGCGATTTCACCCATTATGGAGACCAGATGCTGGTGCTGCTGGAATCGGTGATCAGCGGCGGCGGATTTGATGCCCACCGGTTTGCTGAAAGGTGGCGCGCTTTTTTTGCCGATTACGACGGCTATTTCGACAAGGCCACCAAAGCCACCTTGGAAAATATGGATGCCGGTAAAGGCCTGACTGATAGCGCTTCCCATTCAGACGACCTGGCCGGAGCCTCACGGTTAGCGGCGCTGGTCCCCGTCTATCATGACAACCGGGAACAATTGGTCCGCGCTGCCCGGGAACAGACCGCCGTCACCCACAACAATGACCGGGTAATTTTAAGCGCTGAATTTTTTGCGCGATCCGTTTTGGCCGTGCTCGGTGGGCACCCCCCCCGGGAAGCCATGGAAGCTGCCTTGAAAACACACTTTTCCGACAGCCCCATCGCGTCGTTGGTTACCATGGGTCTGGAGAGCCGCAACCGGGATACCCGGGAAACCATCGCCGAATTTGGTCAAATGTGCAGCGTGGAGGCCGGTCTGCCCGGAGCGGTTCACCTCATTTCCCGCTATGCCGACGATTTCAAGACGGCCATGGTGGAAAATGTGATGGCCGGCGGGGATTCGTCGGCACGGGGAATGATGGCGGGCATGGTTCTGGGCGCCGCCCATGGCATGGCGGCCATCCCCACCGCGTGGCAAGCCGGGATGACCGCAAACCAGAAGATCAACGGTCTCTTAGACCATTTATAGGAGATTTCGGAACGGCGACTCAAGGCCGGATTCCGGCGTCGGTGTCTATCGACAGGGGTTTGTCGGGCAGATTGGAGCGAATGATGATATTGCGCTGCAGGCTCTGCACCACCCGGTCGATGTTCTCCACCCCTTCGCGGATTTCGCGGATGCCTTCCCGGGCGGTTGCCGTTACCCGGGGGACGTCCTGGCTGCCCTGTTTCAGGTTTTTCAAAATGAGCTGGATGGTTTGTAATGATTTCCGGGTTTCTTCAAGGATGCCTTTCAGGGCCTGAACATTTTCCACCACCCCGGCCCCGGCCGTCTTAATCGTGGCCAGATTGTCGCTGACCTGGTCCATGATGACCGGCCCCCGGGTAGAGGTGGCCCGCATATCATCCAGCAGGCCGTTCACCTTTTCCAGGTTTAACAGAACCCCGTCAACCAGTTCCCGGGAAGCCACGACAGCCCCCAGCGAGCCCTGTCCCTGCCTGATACCGCCGGTGATCTGTTCCAGATGCGTGGAGGTTTTTTCGATGTTGGCCAAAGTGGTCAGCAAAGGCCCCTGCGGGTCTTTCATGAGGACCATCAGGTCGGCCAGTTCCTGGATCGTCCGCACTGCCAGCATCGCCGTCTTTTCCACTTCGAACTCCTTGAGAATATCCGAAATGGATTTCTTTTCAATGGACGGAATCATACCGCCAACGGGAATTTTCGGGGCGTCGGGGGCACCGGGAACGATGGAGATGTATTCCGAGCCGATGAGCGTGGGGCTGTCCACCACGGCCACCGAGTCCTGCCGGATGCGCGAAGCGTACTTGGATAAAATGGCCAACTGGACATTGACATTGTCCTCTCCCAGCGAAATCCGTTTCACCTTGCCGATATCGGCTTTGAAAAGCTTCACTGCCGCATTGACCTGGAGGTTATAGCTCTCCTTGAAGCTGGTGTAAAAAGTCACCTCTTCGGCAAACCAGTCCTTTCCCCGACCAAGAATCACCACGGTGGTCAGCAATAATACCGTGATGCCGACGACAAAGAGGCCGACGCTCTTTTCTGCCTTTGAATAACTGGTTTCCATCAGATCGTCACCTGTCAGCTGTTGGCTATTACCGGATCGTTAGACAGATCTTGTCCGGATCTCTCCGTCAGTCAGTATCAGCTGCCGGTTCGCAAGACCGGTCATTTTGCGGTTGTGGGAAACAAAAACCACCGCTGTTCCGAATTCTACCATATTTTTAAGATGGCTAAAAATCCTGTCATTTTCATCAATTTTGATGAAATTTTCCGGTCGGTCAATCAGCATCACCGCCGGCGCCTTGCCCATTTCCCGGATGGTGATGGCCTTGAGCAATTCACTGTCGCTCAATACCGACGGCCGCCGGTTGAGCATCTGAAGCAAGCCCGCCTCCCTGCATAGGGAATCCACCGTTTCATCAATATCGATGGTCAAATCGTTTTCGGAGTAAAACCTGGTTAAAAGGAGGTTTTCCCGAAGGGTCCGGTTGCTGATCATGCCTGCGTCCGGAGCCACGTAACCAATCTGGCGCTTGACCGCAAGACACCGTCGATAATCCATCAGGTCAATAATTTTCCCATTGAAACGGTATTCCCCCCGTTCCGGCTGCTCCAGGGTAGCCAGGATGCGCAGCAGGTACCTGCCGTCTACAGGCGGATCGGCAATGATGGCGATCACGTCACCGCGGACAACGGTCAACCGGAGTGAGCCGCCACGCCCGGGCATACCGGGCGGACCCAGCGCCAGGTCGGTGATGTCAATGATCGGTATCGCTGTCGATTCCATTTACACATAAAAAAGAAACGAAATAAAAATATTGATTACCAGACAGTAGAAAAAACAGTCCACGGCCGCTCGGGAGGTAGCCACCGGCACCTGGGTGATCTGGCTTTTCCGGGCCAGTCCGTGGTAAAGGCAGGTCACCGTGATGGTAATCCCGAAAAAAATACCCTTTAATATTCCAACGGCAATGTCGGCCCCCACAACCCCTTTGGCGATCTGCTGGAAAAATCCTTCCACAGGCAGCATGGTGGTGCCCTTGACGATGGCATAGCCGCCGATGATCGCCATGAGATCGAACACCAGGATCAGGCTGACGATGGCGGAAGTAATCCCCACCAGGCGGGGCAGGCAGACGGTGTGAAGGGGATCGATACCGGCCATCTCCAATGCGTCGATCTCATGGAGGACACGCATGTAGGACATTTCGATGGTGACTGCAGTAGCGGAACGCAGGATCACGATGATGGCGGTAGCCAGTGGGCCAATCTCCCGCAACACCAGCAACACCACCAATTTTCCCAAGTCCACTTGACCGGACAACTGGGAAAACTGAACGATCAGCATGCTGCCGGTGATCAGGGCTACGGGAATAATCACGGGAAGGGCCTGAACGGCCGTAAAGTGGACTTGTTCCACGATCACCCGCTTGATCAGGGCTCGACCGGTGCGGGGCAACGGCACAACGATGGCCGTCAGCCGGTAGGTCAGCGCGAACAGGTCCATCAGGCGGTTGACGGAGCGGATGGTTTTTCTGCCCAAGGCGCCGACAAAATTTTCCATTTGGCCTCAACTCCTCTTTCCCCGGATGGAAATCCCGGCAGAGGTGTCATTAGTTGACTTATCCGAATTCTTACAATATATAGTCCGTGTGGGTCAATAGCATAGGGTTAACTATCAAGAATTGAAAGCAAAATTTACTTTTCTTCATCTTCTGTCGCTCTCCTTGCTGCTCGTGTTACCCCTGGCCGGGCCCAGTGTGGCCGACGACACCTTGATTCAGGTGCTGGATACGGGGTGCATCGACTGGAGCGCCGGAACCGTCCGGGCGCGTGGTGTCGCTGCCCCCGCTACCCTTGATGATGGCGAATCGCCCGATTCACCATCGGACATCATCGATTCCGCCCGGCGGATGGCTCAAGCCAACCTGATGGGAACCGCAAGCGCCATTCCGATCAATGCCGTTTCACGGGTGGCGGACCGAATGGCCCAAAGCACCGACTTTCGTGATGGCTTGAGAACACTTGCCCGAAATGCTTCCCTTTCCCACCAGGAGTATCTCTCCGACGGCACCGTGGAAATTGAGTTGACCATGAATCTGACCGGCGGTTTCAGCCAGTTCGTGCTGCCCGAAGAAATTCGCCAGGTGGACTCGGTGGTCACCATGACTGCCACGGAACCGGATGCGGATAAGCCCTCTATGCCGGCAACCGGTAGCGACGGCAGTCCTCACACGGGGCTGATCCTGGATGCCACCGGCATTGGTGCCAGACCGTCCCTGGTGCCGGTGGTCGTCGATGAATCGGGAGATGTGGTGTATGGACCGGCCTTTGTAAGCCGCGAATTTGCCGTATCTCGCGGCATGAGCGGCTTTGCCACGACCTTGGCTGCGGCCCGCCGCGATAAACGGGTGGGCGACCATCCCCTGGTTGTCAAGGCCATCAGAACCCGGTCCACGGGAGCGACGGACCTTGTCGTCTCCAGCGCCGATGGGGCACGTTTGCGAAGTTCGGTGGTTCACCTGAATTTCCTGAAAGCCTGCCGGGTGAGCATCGTGATCGATCCGGAGGCCGCTCCGTGATCAGAGAAAACCTATCCATGAAATGCCGCTGATTGGCAAATGAGGAGATATCATGGCCCGACGCAACAATCTTGCCTGGTTGGTTCTTTTTTGGGTTCTTCTCGTGGCCTGCGGGCCGGACACGATTTTCCTGCGGCCGGGGTTGGATACACCGGCACAGCACGTGAAAAATGGGAACCTCCTGTTAACCCGCGGCAAAATCGATGCAGCCAATGCCGAATTTATTCGGGCCAAAAGCCTGGATGATGGCTACGCCCCGGCCTATGTGGGCCTTGCCCTGGTTCAGGGGCATCGGGGGAACCTCGATGGTGGCTTTGAGACGCTGGAAAAAGCCCGAGGAATAGCGGCCACCCCCGATGAAGCCAGTGCCGTGGATCGCGGTTTTGATCTGCTGGAAGGGATGCGATCGACCGTTCGGAATTAACTGAAGGGGGTCGGAAATCGCATGGGCATAGCTGAGCTGACGGGGCAGGGGTTTTCTTCCCCTGCCCCGCGGATTATCAGTAGCGATAGTGATCCGGCTTGAAGGGACCTTCTACGGAGACACCCAGATAGTCGGCCTGAACCGGGGTGAGCGTGGTCAGCTTCACCCCCAGCCGGGCCAGGTGGAGCCGGGCCACCTCTTCGTCCAGCTTCTTCGGCAGCGTGTAGACCTTCTTATCATACCCTCCCGAGGCCAGCTCGATCTGGGCGAGACACTGGTTGGTGAAACTGTTGCTCATGACGAAGCTGGGGTGGCCGGTGGCGCATCCCAGGTTCACCAGCCGTCCTTCGGCCAGGATGATGATGGACCGGCCGGACTTGAGGGTCCACTTGTCCACCTGGGGTTTGATGGATGTTTTTTTACAATCGGTATTTTTTTCCAGGTAACCCATTTCGATCTCGTTGTCGAAGTGGCCGATATTGCAGACGATGGCCTCGTTTTTCATCCGCTCCATGTGGACCCCCGTGATCACCTGGTAGCAGCCGGTGGCGGTCACGAAGATGTCGCCCAGAGGTGCGGCGTCATCCATGGTGGTCACTTCGAAGCCTTCCATGGCCGCCTGCAGGGCGCAGATGGGATCGACCTCCGTCACCAGCACGCGGGCCCCGTATCCGCGCATGGAATGGGCGCAGCCCTTGCCCACGTCCCCGTAGCCGCAGACCACCACCACCTTTCCGGCCATCATGATGTCCGTGGCCCGCTTGATGCCGTCGGCCAGGGATTCACGGCAACCGTATAAGTTGTCGAACTTGGACTTGGTGACCGAATCATTGACGTTGAAGGCGGGAAACAGCAGGCCGCCGCTCTGGGCCAGCTGATAAAGGCGATGGACACCGGTGGTGGTCTCTTCGGAAACCCCCTTGACCGATGCGGCGATCCGGGTCCAGAATCCGGGGTCCTTCTCGACGCTGGTTTTCAAACGGGCCATCAACAACCGCATATCCTCGGAATCGTATGCTTTTTCCAGCAGCGACGGGTCCTTTTCCACCGCCACCCCCTGGTGGACGAACATGGTGGCGTCGCCGCCGTCGTCCACGATCAGGTCCGGTCCGCTGCCGTCCGGCCATACCAGCGCCTGCTCGGTGCACCACCAGTACTCCTCCAGGTTTTCCCCTTTCCAGGCGAAAACGGCGGCCGCCCCCTTGCGGGCGATAGCCGCAGCCGCATGATCCTGGGTGGAAAAGATGTTGCAGGACGCCCAGCGGATATCGGCGCCGAGGATCTTCAGGGTATCGATGAGCATGGCGGTCTGGATGGTCATGTGCAGGCTGCCGGTGACCTTCAACCCCTTGAGGGGCTGCTGCGGGCCGTATTTTCCGCGAACGGCCATGAGCCCGGGCATTTCGTTTTCCGCCAGCTGCATCTCCTTGTCACCGAAGTCGGCCAGGGCCAGGTCGGCAATTTTATAGGGCAGTGACGGGTCGTAGGCGGGTGGACGATCAATCGCCACCACGTTTTGGGCAAGTGTCATCGGTGTTCCTCCATAAATGACGGGGGCCATTGGCCCCCTTTGTTTTTAATACTAAAATAATCGTCCTGACGCTGATTACAACCCGGCCTTTTCACGGATAATCTCCGCCTTGTTGGTCTGCTCCCAGGAAAATTCCGGTTCGGTTCTTCCGAAGTGGCCGTAGGCAGCGGTTTTGCGATAGATGGGCCGCAGCAGATCCAGGTACTCGATGATGGCCGCGGGTCTCAGGTCGAAAACTTCTTTGACGATCTCCTCCACCCGTTCCTTGGGCACCTTTCCCGTGTGCATGAGGTCGATCATCACCGATACCGGTTCGGCCACGCCGATGGCATAGGCAATCTGAACTTCGCATTTTTTAGCCAGACCGGCGGCCACGATGTTCTTGGCCACGTGCCGCCCCATATAAGAGGCGCTGCGGTCCACCTTGGACGGGTCCTTGCCGGAAAAGCAGCCGCCGCCATGGCTGCCCTGGCCACCGTAGGTATCCACGATGATCTTGCGACCCGTCAGCCCGCAGTCGCCCATGGGGCCGCCCACCACGAACCGTCCGGTGGGATTGATGAAATAGCGGGTGTCCCCGTCGATCATCCCGGCGGGGATAACTTTTTTGATCACCTCTTCGATGATGGCCTCGCGCAGGTCTTCATGGGTGACGTCCGGTTTGTGCTGGCTGGAAACCACGATGGTATCCACCCGCTTGGGCTGGCCGTCGTGATACTCGATGGTGACCTGGGATTTGCCGTCCGGCCTCAGAAAATCCAGGGCCCCGTTTTTCCGCACCTGGGCCAGTCGCCGGGTCAACTTGTGGGCGTACATGATCGGCATGGGCATCAGTTCCGGCGTCTCGTCCGAGGCGAAGCCGAACATCAGCCCCTGATCGCCGGCCCCCTGTTCCAAATGCCGCCCTTCACCCCGGTTGACGCCCTGGGCGATGTCCGGGCTCTGGTGGTCGATGCTGGTGATCACCGAGCAGGTGCGCCAGTCGAATCCCATCTGGGAGGAGTGGTAGCCGATATCCTTGATGGTGTCCCTGACGATCTGGGGCATATCCACGTAGCATTCGGTGGTGATCTCGCCGGCAATGAAAGCCAGGCCGGTGGTGACCAGGGTTTCGCAGGCCACACGGCAGCCTTTGTCCTGGGCCATGATGGCATCCAATATGGAGTCGGAAATGGCATCGGCCACTTTGTCCGGATGGCCTTCGGTAACCGATTCGGAGGTGAATAGAAATTTGTTGGTCATGCATGATCTCCTTTTTTCAAAATGAAAAACCCGCCGTGGATCACGGGGTAAGCATCAGGTTGTCGATAAGCCGCGTTTTTCCCACCTTTACCGCCATGGCCATAAGCACCGGGCCGTTGACAACCGGCACATCGTCCAGGGTCTGAGGATCACAGATGGTGATGTAATCGATCGTTGTCTCCGGAACCATGGTGATTCTTGCAGCAGCGGACCGGGTGATGGCAGCGGCAGAGGTCTCTCCATCCTGCACCAACTGTCGGGATGCCAGCAGAGCCTGGTATAGACAGGTGGCGGACTGTCGCTGGCTGCTCGTTAGGTACATATTTCTGGAACTCATGGCAAGGCCGTCAGCTTCCCGGACAATGGGTGCACCGACGATATCGATGCCCATCTCCAGATCCTTGACCATCTGCCGAATGATCGCCAGCTGCTGATAGTCTTTTTCGCCAAATATGGCCTTATGGGGTCTGACAATGCCCAGCAATTTGGTGACTACCGTGGCGACGCCGTCGAAGTGGCCCGGGCGGGAAAGGCCGCAGAGGTGTCCGGGAAGGAATTTCAAGGATACAACCGTCTGAAAGCCTTCGGGATATATCTGATTCGCATCGGGTAGGAAAACCGCGTCGACCCCGGCTTTTCGGGTCATTTCCAGGTCCCGCGTTTCATCTTTGGGATAGGCGGACAGATCTTCGTTGGGACCGAACTGGGTGGGGTTTATAAAAATGCTCACCACCACATGATCTGCCAGGCTTTTGCCTTTTTCCATGAGGGATAGGTGGCCCGGGTGGAGGAACCCCATGGTCGGCACAAAGGCGATGGTCTTTCCCGATCGGCGCAGGTCGGATGAAAAGCCGCGCATCTGGCTGATGGTTCGAAAAATATGGATGGTTCACTCCTTTTTCCGGTTGACCATCCGCTGTCGTTAAAGCCGGCTTCTTTGTCGCGACCGGCATTCCGATGAAAAGCGGATAGGTGCCATGGGGCAGGTCAGCAATAGAGCAATGGTTTGGAAATGTCAATAATGACGTCGTCTTATAAAGTTAAAAGCAAAGCCGGATACCGGCTTTGCTCGGTAACGGAAATGATCCTGAACGCCGAAAGATAGTTACCATGCGCCGGCACCGTAACAACAGCCAGCGGGATCTTTCACGCAGGGTTCAATTCCACCTTGTGTTCCACCAGGGTACAGACCATGTCCCGGGCCGTTTCAAGATCCAGCCGCCCCATGTTCAGCACCAGGTGGTATAATTGGGGATTTTCATAATCACTCTTGCCCAGCCGTTTATAGAGGCTCACCCGTCGACGATCTTCGTTGACCACCAGCCGTTCGGCTTTATTGCGCGCCATTTCATAGCGTTTCATAATAAATTGGACCCGGCTTTCAAATTCATTCACCAGCAGAATGTGGAAGGCATCGGGGTGGTCGTTGAGAATGTATTGGCTTCCCCGTCCCAGGATCACCACATTGCCTTCATCGGCGAACTGGGCAATAATGAGCACCAGGTAGTCCAGATAGATCTGTTCGTCCAGATAGCCACGTTCGTCTGCCAGCACCCGATCCAACCAGCGCTTTGAAATCATGCTGGAAATCATGCGGGACAGCTTGCTGCCGGCCTCTTTTTCAAAGGATTCAACCCAGTGGGTGGAGACATTGGCCTCCTTGGCCACACGCTGAAGAATGTCGCTGTCGGCAAAGGTGTAGCCCAGAGAATCGGCAATCATTTTGCCAAGAGTAATGCCGCCTGCGCCGAACTGCCTCGAAATGGTGATGACCGCCATTGGTGCCTCCTCACTCTCGTTGCTGGTTAGGATCGATTTCCACGGTGCTTGCCGGCCGCTACCCCTCTTTGGGAGGAATGAGCAGGACCGGGAAAATGGACTGCTCCGCCAGTCCTTTGCCGATGCTTGTTCCCCACCGGTCCTTCCACAGGCTTTTACGCGGGGAACCGGCAATAATCATGGAAGACTGGCACTCCCTGGCACCTTTGTCGATTTCCGAAACCGGATCGCCGATATAGACATGGGGCTTTGCCGTGATACCGTAATCTTCCAGGTCATCGCACAGGGCATCCAGTTTTTTGCGGTTTTCCTTGCGGGTTTTCTGGATGCCCATGGCAGATGTTTCCTTCAGGTCTTTTTCGCTGGCCACATGGACCACGTCTACTTCGCGGATCACCGCTTTGAGGGATTTAAGATAGTCGATGGCCCGCTGGCTGGCCTCAGACCAGTTAGTGGCCAACAACGGCTTTTCAAACGGATTTTCCGCCAATGGTCCCTTCTGGGAGAGATATTTATAAACCAGCACGGGGGTTGCGGAGCGGTGAACGATTTCGGTGATGTCGGACCCGGAATAGAGCTGTTCAAGGCGCCCCTTCCGCTCCGGACTCAGGACGATCAGGTCCACGGATTCCTTCTCGGCCGCCTGGATCACCTGGCCGGCAAAACTGCCGACGACGATATAAACCCCCACCTCCATGCCCTGTTCGAAAAGCGTTTCCGCCCAGTCGATAAACCGGATGTTGGCCTTTTCCCGAAGCCGGATTTCCGCGCCTTTCTCGTAGCCCTTGCCCCGTCGCATGGCCACCTTGTCCCGCTCGATGACATTCAGGAACACCACGTGGCTCAGGGCGGCTTTCTTAAGGTCCATCAGGGACTGCAACGCATCGAACCGGAGGTTGTCAAAACGGGTGACAAACAACAGTTTTTTTATCTCCATTTTATCTCATCCTTGCCAGCCTTGATGGTCATACCGGGTCCCAATGGCCGGAATGCTACCCTAAAAATTTTTTAATCTCCCGGGCAAGCTCATCGGGTTCGACGGGCTTTTCCATATAGTTTTCCGGTTCGGGCACCGGCTTGTCCCCGAATTCCGTGAGTGCCTTCTGGGAGCGCAAAAAGGTGCGCTTGGCCACCCCGGAGAGGATAATCACGGGAATGCCTACCAGATCCTTGTCGGTCTTCAATTCACGATAGAGACGGATACCGCTCTGTTTGGGCATCAGCACGTCCAGAACCACCAGATCCGGCCGATCCTTTTTAATGATCTTGAGTCCTTCTTCTCCGTTGGCTGCTTCGATGGGAATGTAGCCGCTCTCTTCCACAACAGTGGTGTTAAACAGCCTTACATCCGGATCATCGTCCACAATCAATACTTTTTTGCTCATCTCGAGGCCTCCTTGAAGGTTAACGCCGATATCTCAAATTGAAAACGTACTTTTATAGGCTTTAAAATATTTAATTGGCAAGGCGGGAAATCGGAGGCCGGAAGGAAACCCTTCGACGACCGATAACGCAGTCCACATTCATCATCTTAGCGCCTGTTTCAGTTCATGCTGACGGCATCCGGTTCCCGGGCCGGAAATCGTATGCTGAAGGTGGTTCCTTCCCCCTCGGTGGATGCAACGTCGATGGTTCCCTTGTGTTCTTCCACCAGTTTGGCCGTCACCAGCAAACCGAGCCCGGTCCCTTTCACCCCCTTGGTGCTGAAAAAGGAGGAGAAGAGCTTCGACCGGACTTCTTCTGACATGCCACACCCGTTGTCCTTTACGTCGAAGCGGATGGTCCCGTTCTCCTCCCTTTCGGTGGTGACCGTGACCTGATGTTCCTTATCGATATCAGGATCAAAGATACATGCATCGATGGCATTTGTCACCAGGTTCATCAAACAGCGGTGCACGGTGCGCGGATCCATGACCACCGGTATCATCCGGCCGGACAGCTGTTTGACCATGGTGACGTCGTGATCCCGGGCCACTCCATCGAGCAGTTCACATACGTCCTCGGCAATTTCATTGGGATTGCAGGATTCATATTCGGGCTCCCGTTCCTTGGAGTAGGAGAGCAGGTCCATCACCAGGTCTGAGGTGCGGGTGATGTTGCGCTGGATCATCTCCCAGCCGCTTCTCAATTTTTCGGTGTTGTCCCGCTCCAGACCGACATCCATCAAATAGCTGCCGCCTTTAAACCCATGGAGGATGTTCTTGATGCAGTGGGCCATGCCGGCAACGGTCTGTCCGACGGCAGCCAGCCGTTCGCTGTTCACCAGGTCCCGCTCCAACTGCTTGATTTCGCGCAGATCCTGGAAGAAGGCCACGGTTCCCATCATTTTTTTCTTTTCCCGCAGGACGGTGCCTGAAAATCGCACCGGAATGGGCTCGCCGGTGCTGGCGCGGATATCGTTTTCCGCCCAGGGCGAGGTTTCGTTGGCATCCTTGCCCAAACCGGTTCGGGTAAGGGTCTCCTGCACCCATTGGGGCAGAAAATCCCTGGCATCTTTCATGGAGATAATATCGTCGGCGGAATAACCAAAAATCCGCTCGGCCGCCGGGTTGAAAATCACGGTTTGCCACTTATCGTCCGTCGCGATGATGCCGTCATTGGCGCTTTTAATCAGTTTAGCCTGAAAATTGGATTTGCGGATGATCTCCTCCTGCAACAGGGCGTTTTCAATGGTAGCCCCGATGCGGTTGCCCATCAGGTCCAGCAGGTGCAGTTCCTCCGATGAAAACCGTTCGGTTTCCCGTTCGATGCGCATGACGCCAAGGCCCTTGCTATCCTTGGCGCTGATCGGGATGTAGGCGAAGGTGGCGCTCGTCGTCGCGGTTTCATTGGAAAAGCGGCTTTGATGATCCCCGGCGTTGTAGACGATGGGTTTGTCGGTGCGGGAGACCTTGTCCATAATCTCCGTTTGGGAATCCGGGCCGGCCTGGCCATACCCCGGGTCCGCATAGCAGGTGTTGAAATAACGCAGGTCGAACCGGCCCCCGCCTTCGGACATATAAAGGCACACGCTTTCCGCTTTCATAAAATCGCGGATTTCCAGCACGGCCGCTTCAATGCGCTCTTGCAGGGGCAGCGGCGCGTTGAGGGCCGTGTAGATGGAGTACAACGTGGACAGTTCCCGGTTGCGCCGGCGCTGCTCCTCTTCGGCCTGTTTTGCCGCGGTGGTGTCCCACAGGGTTTCGATAGCTCCCACCACGGTGCCGTCGGCGGCCTTGATCGGAGCAGCGGTAAACCAGCACCATCGGCCGCCTTTACCCAATCTGGGGAAAAAAACCTCAGCCTCGTAGCCACCGTCGATCAGGGCGGATTTCTGCCACTTGCCGCCATACAGGTCCCAAATCTCCTGGTCGCTCTTCTGGTCCAGGATGACATCGGCCATGGCCGGGCGCTCGCTGTCCCAGAAAGGCGCCCACTGGCGGGTGGTGCCCACCATCTCCGATGAGGGGTGGCCGGTAAGCTTTTCCAGGGCCTGGTTCCAGTGGGTAATGGTATGGTCCCGGTTTAAAACGAAGGTGGGGATGGTGCTGCCTTGAATGATTTGAGAGAGGGCGCGCTGGTTCTCCTCCAGCTTTCGGGTGTATTGTCGCCGGTCGGCTTCGGCCCGTTTTTTTTCAGTGTTGTCCCACAGGGTTTCAATAGCACCGATAACACTGCCGTCGGCGGCCTTGATCGGCGCCGCGGTGAACCAGCACCACTTGCCGCCATTGCCCAGTTTAGGGAAAAACACCTCCGCCTCGTAGGCACCGTCGATCAACTCCGATTTTTTCCACTTGCCGCCATACAGGTCCCAGATCTCCTGGTCGCTCTTCTGGTCCAGGATGACATCGGCCATGGCCGGCCGCTCGCTGTCCCAGAAGGGCACCCACTGGCGGTTGGTGCCCACCATCTGGGCGGCCGGGTAGCCGGTCAACTGCTCAAGGGCCCGATTCCAGTAAGTGACCACATGCTCCTCATTGAGGACAAAGGTGGGGATAGTGCTGCCTTGAATGATCTGGGTGAGCGTCCGGCGGCTCTCTTCGACCTCGCGCGTGTAACGGATCCGCTGGGCCTCGGACTCTTTTTTTTCCGTGGTATCCCAGAAGGTTTCGATAGCGCCGATGACGCTTCCGTCGGTGGCCTTGATCGGAGCGGCAGTGAAAAAGAGCCACTTGCCCCCTTGGCCCAGTTTAGGAAAAAAAACCTCCGCCTCGTAGGCACCGTCGATCAACTCTGATTTTTTCCACTTGCCGCCGTAGAGCTCCCAAATTTCCCGTTCGCTGCGTCGATCCAGAATGACATCGGCCATGGTGGACCGTTCTTTGTCCCAGAAGGGGACCCACTGGTGACGGGTGCCCACCATCTTCGTGGATGAATAGCCGCATAACCGTTCCAGGGCGTGGTTCCAATGCGTGACGACATGGTCCCGGTTCAGTACAAATGTGGGAATGGTGCTACCCTGAATGATCTGAGTGAGCCGGTTTTCGCTTTCTTCGATGCGGATGATATCCCGACGGCGCTCGGCCTCGATCCGCTTTTTCTCCGTGGTATCCCACAAGGTTTCGATGGCCCCCATCAGGGTACCGTCCGAGGCCTTGATCGGGGCGGCGGTAAAGATGAGCCATCGGCCGTTTTCGCCCAAATGCTCAAAAAACTCTTCGGCTTCATAAGCCCCTTCCACCAACGCCGACGGTCGCCATTTTGCCCCGTAGTACTGGCTGATTTCACCGGTTTCCAACTGATCGAGAATCACGTCGGCCATAATGGGACGCGCTTTTTTGCGGAACGGTTTCCAGTGATGGTTGGTACCCACGATTTCATTGGCGGCAAAACCGGTGAGCTTTTCCAGAGCCCGGTTCCAGTGGGTCACAATGTGGTTCCGGTTGATGACGAAGGTAGGCGTGGTACTGCCCTGAATGATCTGGGACAGGGCCTGTTCCTTTTCCTCCAGTTCCTTGACGTGGCGGCGGCTCTCCGTTTCCGTCCGTTTGTTTTCCGTGGTGTCCCAGAAGGTCTCGATGGCTCCCACCACGGTGCCGTCGGATGTCTTTAGGGGAGTGGCGGTAAACCAGCACCATCGGCCGGCTTTTCCCAGCTTGGGGAAAAAGACTTCAGCCTCGTAGGCGTCTTCAATGAGAATGGATTTTCGCCATTGTTCGCCGTATAGCTCGCGCAGGTCCTGTTCGCCGTGCTGCTCCATGATCACGTCGGCCATGCAGGGCCGCTCACTTTCATAGAAGGGCTCCCATTGGTGGCGGGTACCGACCATTCTGGCGGCGGGATAGCCGGTCAGTTTTTCAAGGGCTTGGTTCCAATGGGTAATCACATGATCACGGTTCAGTACGAAGGTGGGGATGGTGCTGCCCTGAATGATCTGGGACAGGGTTCGCTCGCTCTCTTCGATGCGGCGGGTGTATTTGCGACGTTCAACCTCGGCCCGCTGGTTTTCGGTATTGTCCCAGAGGGTCTCGATGGCGCCGATGATCGTGCCGTCCGACGCCTTGATGGGGGCGGCGGTAAAAAAGAGCCAAAGGCCGCCGTCTCCCAGGTGCTCGAAGTATTCTTCCGCCTCGAAGCCTCCTTCCACCAGCGTGGAGGGTCTCCATTTGGATCCGTAGTAATGGTCAATTTCACCCGTTTCCAACTGATCGAGAATCACGTCGGCCATGATCGGCCGTTCCTGCTTGCGGAAGGGCTTCCAGTGATTGCGGGTCCCCACCATCGTGTCAGCGCCGTGGCCGGTGAGTACCTCCAGCGCGTGGTTCCAGTGGGTGACCACGTGGTCACGGTTGATAACAAAGGTGGGGATGGTGCTGCCTTGAATAATCTGGGACAGGGACTTTTCCTTTTCGTAGAGTTCGGTTTCGATCTGCTTGAACCGGCGGTTGCGCTGCATCACGATGTCGGCGGTTTTACGGAAGCATTGATGGATCCGGTCCTTGACCGTTTCGACGGTGATCGTTTCGGTGGTCAGTTCATTCAGAGCTTCCTGGCGGATGGTTTCCAGCTGCAGCAGGTCCCAGAGGAACCGCGAATCCTGGTGGTCGATCAGTTCCACATCGGCCGGTTTGAGGCGCGAGATGGTACGGGCCAGGTCAAGGTCCCAGGTGACCTCGATGATGGTTTCCAACCCTTCCAGACGGCAAATTTCGCGGAAATCCCTGCAGGTATAGATCCCCAGCGAGCGGGCATAGGTGATGCCCACCGCCTGGTCGTTGAGATCGGCGACGCCCAGGACTTTTGGATGCCTATCTTTGAAATGGTCGCCGAACAGGTGTCTGAGCAGTTTGTCGCAGAACCTGCCCCCCCCGACAATGGCGATTTTGGCATTTTCGATTTGACGGATCATGGAACCTTTAGCCGTAACACTATTATTGGTTTGTCTGAAGAGCCTGTTTCAAAAATGTTGCCGTTTGGTCAAAACCAAGGCGGGCGACCATTTCAACCGGAGGCATACATCCCGTATGTCGAGGATTGAAATGTGAGCCCAACGCCGATATTGACCGAAATGGGTCATTTTGAAATTGGCGCCTATGGAATCAGCAGCACCGGCAGTTCGCTCAGCTCGGCGATCTGGTGGGAAACGCCCCCCAGCCAGTACTCCCGGAACCAGTCTTTTCCGGTTCGCCCCATAACGATCATGGTGGCACCGAAATCTCTGGAAATCTTTATGATTTCTTCCACCGTACGGCCCATCGCCAGATGATATTCACTCGGGATGCCGGCATCGTCGACCTCCCGGCAATAGGCCTGGAGCCGTTTCACACTTTCTTCTTCAAGACGTTTGACCGCCGGCGGCTCCAGATTCTTGATTCGTCGGGCACCCAGTACATGGGTGACGATGAGTTTTTCCATCAGCCCTTTTAATGCCAGCGTTGCGTCGAGGGCACGCCGGGAGGGTTCCGACCAGTCCGAGGCCAGCAGCGGCCGTTTCCAGATCTGTTCGTTGGTGCGCATCAGGGACTCTCCCTGCCATTCATACTTCACCATGTACTTGCTCATGAGCACCGGAATAGTGCTCCGGCGCAGGATGTCAAGGACGTGGGTTCCCACGTACACCATTTCCAGCGCCGTGCGCTTCTTGCGTCCCACGACGATCAGGTCGGCCTTCTCCTCTTTGGCCATGTCCAGGATCACGGCATTGGGGGCCCCCACTTCGATCCGCTGGACAAATTCCAGTTGCGGGTCGCCGATGGTCTGGATCCAGTCGTCGAACTTTATGCGGGCCTCTTCGCGAATGCGTTTCTCGTCTTCTTTCAACGTGCCGCCATAGGGAACGAAGGCCACATCTTCCCGCGGAATCACGTGGGCCAGAACCACTTTTTTGAGTCCGGCCGCCTTCAATTCGAGAAGGCCCTTTAACGAGTTGAAGGCCAATTCGCGGAAACGCGTATGAAAAAGCAGGGTTTCGAAAGTCATTGTCGGTCTCCCGTTCCTAAAAGAAGATAAGGCTTACCACCGCAAATGACGGAAGCAGAAATACCACCGTATATTTCAGAATATACCCGAAGAAACTGGGCATGGGCGTACCGGCCTCCTCGGAAATGGAGCGGACCATGAAGTTCGGGGCATTGCCGATATAACTGCAGGAACCGAAAAAAACGGCCCCGGCGGCGATGGCCTCCAGGTACAGGGCCTTGTCCGTCATCAACAGCGGGACCGCCTGGGCCTCGGCCATTCCCGGGTAGTGACTGCCCAGTGCCGTGTTGAAAAAAGTCAGATAAGTGGGAGCGTTGTCCAGAAAGCCGGACAGGGCACCGGTGACCCAGAAGTAGTGCACCGGCTTCTTCACCGCCGTGATCAGGAAGGCCAGTTGGCCGCTGGCGCCGGCCTTCAAAATCAATAGACAGGGAATCATGGTGATAAAAATGCCCACGAACAGGTAGGCCACCTCGATGATGGGAAACCAGGTGAAGTCGTTGTCTTCCCGGATTTCGAGGGCGGTCGTGGCCATGGAGAGCAGGCCCATGACGATCAGCAGGCCGTCCCTTACCCAGTCCTGGATCCCCCGGTGAACGCCCAGCACATTGACCTGCCCCCAGTCAACCATCCCGCTCATCAGCACGGCGCCGATGATGCCGGCCAGAAAGATGAAATTGTGGACCCCAACCAGTTTCAGCGGTGTCTTTTCGGCTTCGTCCGCCGGGACGCGCCCGGTTTCTTTACGGAAGTAGTATAGATCCAGAAAAAAATAGATCACCAGCAGCAATCCGGCGACGGTTGCCATATGGGGTATGATTTTGAATGTCCAGAAAAAGGAAACCCCATGCAAAAACCCCAGAAACAGGGGCGGATCTCCCAGCGGTGTCAGCGACCCGCCGATGTTGGCCACCAGAAAAATGAAAAAAACCACCATGAAGGTTCGGTTTTTGCGGTAATTGTTGGCCCGCAAAAAGGGCCGGATCAGGAGCATCGCGGCTCCCGTGGTACCCATCCAGGAGGCCAAAAGGGTGCCCAATGTCAGGATGATCACATTGATCACCGGCGTTCCCCGAAGCGAACCCTTTAGAAGAATGCCGCCGGAAACGGTATACAGGGCCCACAGCAGAATGATGAAGGGCACATAGTCCGCCAGGATAATATGGATGATTTCATACAGGGCGGTACCCTTGTAGACGAAAAGGAACGGAACAGCCATGGCCGCTGCCCAGAAGGCGGACACCTTGCCGAAGTGGTGGTGCCAGAACTCCGGCGCCAGAAGGGGGAACAAGGCGATGGAAAGCAGCATGCAGGCGAAGGGGATGCAGCTCCACAACGGCAGAACAGGGCCCAGGTCCTCATGGCCATGATGGCGCCCCTGGTCTGTCGCGCCGTGTCCCTCTTCCGTGTTCGGTTCGGTCGGCGATGGTTGCGCCGGTGAGGCATCGCTTGGGTGATGGTCGGCAGATGTATCCTGCGGTTCGGACGCGGACAACGTCGGCGCATGGACAGCCAGGGAGATCAAAAGGGCGACGGACCACAGGGCGAGAATGATCATCAAACGGCTGCAGGGTGTGCTCATGGGCGGTCTGGCCTCCCTGTTGAGAAACAGGGTCAATTCAACGATTGACCCGTGTCGATGAAAAAGGAGTTCGCCGGCTGAACCGAAAGGGTGTCTCCCGGCATGGTCAGCCAGTTTGTTAAACCACTGCTCAGATCTCCAGGGAGTGCCGTCCTCAGGTGGAAAAGGCTTTCCCCGATGTTCATTCCGATCTCTGTCTTAACCTTTTTTCTGTGCCATGTCGCTCCGCTCAGCGTTTAAATCCAGTGGACAATCGGGGTTGTCACGTTTTCGGAATATCGTCTAACCATTAGATATGAAATGAAATGTAGGTCCTGCATACTACGGTTTTCGTTTTATTGTCAACTGGTTTGGCCGGACCGTCAGGCATGGCGCCCAGGGACGGTTCGAACCGCCGGCGAAAGTTTAATACATGAGGGTCACAGGGCATCAAATGCATCCAATGCCACGTTGATAGAGATAAAGATGGCAAACCCCAGGCCTTCGAACTTATGGGTGAGCTTCTTGAAGGTGTTGATGCCGATGACCCGCCCTTTGGCCGTCATAATTCAAGAAAAACATAAAACCATTGATCAACCCGCGCGGGTCAGTGTAGAAAACGGATCTGCCCCTTCTTTTCAAAAAAGGCTGAAATTGAACAAGATTCATACCTCCGGACTGGTTGATATCCATGTAGCCGTATTGCTTTTCGGTCTTGCGGGACTGTTCGGCAAATTTCTGGCGATGCCCGCGTGGTGCATTGTTCTGGGCCGTACCGGCTTCGCCACGATCGCTTTAGGTGTCGTTCTGTTGCTGACCAAACAAAACAACCCGCCCAAAAATGCGAAAACCATGGGGTTGTTTGCCCTGCTGGGACTGATCCTGGCGGTTCATTGGGTCACTTTTTTTCATGCCATCCAGGTTTCCAGCGTGGCTGTGGGCCTGCTGGCTTTTTCCACCTTTCCGGTGTTCATCACCTGTATCGAACCCTGGTGGTTTAATGAAAAGCGCCGGATAATAGATTTGCTCACGGCCTTGCTGGTCATGCTAGGGGTGGTCATCATGGTTTATCCGTCACCTTTCGGCGGAAAAGTTTATTCCGGTGTCCTTTGGGGAACCATCTCCGGATTCACCTTTGCCATCCTCTCCCTGTTAAACCGGAAATGGGTTCGGGAATATCCGCCGGTGCTCATCGCCTTTTACCAGAATGGCTTTGCCGCCCTGCTGCTGCTGCCGATGATGGGTTGGGCCAATATGCACATCGATGCCGGTCAATGGGGAATGCTGGCGCTGTTGGGTGTTTTCTGCACGGCCCTCTCCCACGCCCTGTTCATTCGCGGGCTGATTTTTATCCGTGCCCAGTTGGCATCCGTAATTGCTTGCCTCGAACCCGTGTATGGGATTGTCTTTGCCTTTTTTCTGCTGCATGAGATACCGTCGGTCCATACCCTTGCCGGAGGTGCCGTCATTTTGTTGACTACCCTTGTAGCCATGGTTCGGCGCGCGGCGGTTTGACAACAGCAGGGGATTGTGAAATGCACCAACAGATTCAACGATTCAATTCCTTTTGGAGCTACCTGTGAAAGAAGACACCAATCCGGACATCATCGTCGATTTTATTACCGGGCAGCCAGTTGCCAATATGGGGGCCGAAGCCAACCGCCAGCGGGTGGAACGATACCTGATAGAGATAAACGGCTACCGGCGTGAAGAGGTGATCGTGGATGCCCCGATTGATGTGGAGATCGATGGCGAGGAATATCGATCGGTGGTGGACCTGGTCGTTCAAATCGGGAGCAGACCGCTGATCGCCGTGAAATGTGCCGCCGGTTCAATGGGGTCGAGAGAGCGGGAAATCGTATCGGCCGCACGGCTTTATGCTACGTCTCCGCTGCCGCTGGCGGTGGTGTCCGATGGATCCGGCGCAATCGTACTGGATGGGGCAACCGGAAAGAAAATAGGTGACGGGCTTGCAGCCATCCCCACCAGAAGCGAGGCCGTCGACCTTGCGCAGGCGGACCCGCTGCCTCCGGTAGCGCCCGACCGGCTGGCCAGAGAACGGCTGGTATTCCGGTCTTATGATTCCATGAACGTAAATGTACGAAGACGAGACAGCTGAGATAAGCTCTCGGTCACCCTTCAAAATCATAATTGCGCACGATCTTGTCGGTAAATCGCATCAACGGGCCGCGTCGTTCACACGCATAGCGGCAGAGATGCCGCCACCATGCTTCACCCATCAATACCCGTTTTATTGAATAATCACGGGTATCGGTGATACCGTTGATCTCAATCTGCTCGATGCCGAAATCCCCGTAAGCGGGGCCCAGCATCATGGCGGCGGCGATCACATCAATGGCGTGCTCTTTCGCCAGCACCCGGCTGTAAAGCTTGGAAAGGGCAACCGGACGGCTGTCATAACGCAGGCTCCTGGCAATATCCACAATCCGGTTCACCGGGAAGCTGTGAAGCTCCACCGCACACCCGTAGTCCGTTTTCATGACCAGAAAAGGGGTGTTGTTCGTGACCACCAGCAGGTCCACGTCGTTGGGGAGATGGTCCCCCGGTTCGCCGACCAGGCATCGGGCCAGCGAGCCGAACAACAGCAGCGCTTTGGGGTGGTAATCTATCAGATCCGCTTTAATCCGCTCAATGGCGGACAGCAGTGGTGCCAGATGAGTGTCGTTTTCCACCGTGCCTCACAGTCGGGAAGCCGTTTCAGATTTTCAAATGGCCGGATGGAATGATTGTAGCGGGGCAAGTGGGGAAAGGCAAGACCGCGCCGTTTCCCTGAAAGGCATTGGAAACGGCGCATCGGAGGGTCGTTACAGGCCGGCCACCTCTTTGCCACAGTGTTTGCAGACCTTGGCGCGCTTTTTGATAATTTCTGCACAAAAGGGGCATTCGCGACTGTAAAACCGTTCGTGGATTTTTTTCACGGCGGCATCCACCTGTTCCTGAAGGCGCTGGTTGCCGAATCTTAAATTGCGGATAGGTTCGATGGCCTCCAGTTCGCCGATATCGCCGATCATTTCCGCCGCCTTCAGACGAACCCGCACCGGTTCAGCCGAATCCATGAGCAGCCTCAGGATACTTACACCGTCCTGGTTCACGTAACAGTCCGCCAGAATCGAAAATCCTTTTTTGATGTTTTGTTTCAGGATCTCTTCCTCGGCGAGCACCTGATCATCGATCACCTGACCGGTTGCCCCGACCGGGCTGAAAACGGGCATCAGTTCGAACTGCTCGGTACCGGGATAATTCATGCAGCGGTAGGAGGCGTGGTGGGCATAATTGTCCATCATGTTGTCCCATCCCTGGGTGTAAAGGGGGCACTCGTCGTTAAAGCACATGAACAGGTAGGGGGTTCCCCAGCCCAAACCGTCGCCGACGTTGATGGACGGCACCTCCCAGATGCTCATCTTCGCATTGCAGTGAGGGCAGGCAGGCTTTTCCATACCCAAAATTTTTTCAAAAACTTCTTCTTTGGTTTCAAAAGCCATCTACAGGCCTCCATAGTGTTGGTTAGACGATTCAACCCGAGGGTTCATTTAATGCCGGGCACCACGCATCAGCGACTAAATTAAGGCGTGGTTGGGTATTGTCAACCGGAACGAATGTCATCTGTGGTGCCTTGCTGACCACTACCTAGCGGTTCGGTTTTTAAATTGCACATCGCGCCGACTGAGGCTATAGATATTAAAAAACAATGCCGGCAAAGCTTCCGATATTTTTTAAAACAGCATTGGAAAACGTGTGGTACACAATTTCGTTACAATCGTAATAATCATTATCTTTTTGATGGTCGGGGGCCACGGATGCATCCGGCAGGCAGTCGTCGCTCCCGACCGGAAACCGCCCACGCCGACGTCGCCTGAAGCCATACCGCCGGTGCTATCACCGGTGCCATCAAAGGGCACCGGCATGAAAAAGCGGATACCGGTCACCGTGAAAACCGGCGATCGCCTGGGATGGGTGGAAAATGCCATGACAGCCTACCCGCCGGATCAGTTTCTCACCGGCCTGGGGATGGCGCCGGATCGGAAAAAAGCAGAGCGGCGATCGCTGACTGAACTTGAAAAGCCCTTTGCTTTGAACATTTCCGGTCGCACCAAGATGCAGATCGAAGCCTTGGGGGCGTTTCCCGAATCACTGAGTCGGGAAACGCACAAGCTTTCTGTGAAATGTGCTGACCGAGCCCTCAAGGTGGCGATTTCCCATGGACGGGTTGCTGATGTTTTCACAGAGAAGACACCAGCCGAGACCTTTTATGCGTTGGCGGTGCTGGACCGGCACGCCTGCGTGAACCAACTGAGGCCTATGATTACCGGGATGGATCATCAGCTGCAGGAGTGGGTCAGTCGGTTTGAAAAAGCGGATGTTACGATGCATCCCTCCGACGGTTATGCGCTGATAGATGCCTTTTTATGCCGGGAAGCACTGGACGCTGCGCTGGCAGCCGCCACGTCCGGAGGGAAAGGCGTGCCCCTTCCGGTCCAGCCGGAAACCATTGGACGCCTGCTCCGGAAAAAATAATTCAGAAAAAAAAGCTAAAGTTATCTTTTCCAGATGCCGATAACCGTAACGGGTCTTTTGCGAACCTTCCGGCCGTGCCGGCGGGCGCTCGTCGACCCAAGGGAACCGCCCGGAAAATAAACGCATGCTATACCATCGGGCATGAGCAAAAAGGAGAAGCATCATGGAAATCAATACCAACAATCAGGTCCAGGGATTGGAAACCGCGCAAAAAGTAAGTGAACTCAAGCGGGAGAAGGAAGAAGCACCGGGCCGGCAGGCGTCCTTGACCGAAGAAAGCCCGGATTATCGGATCAGCCTGTCCGACGCGTCTAAAAAAGCCGTTTCCGAATTGACCGGCACCCAGGCAAGCAGCCCGGGACCGGAAACAAACGCACTTTCCGAGAAAGAAGCCGATCAGTTGTCCCAGCACGCTGCCGAGCAGTTGTCGCAAACCAACGCCTCCATTTCCAATCAGGCAATGCAAAAGGCGGTTGACCTGTTCACCTGATAGCAGCAACGCAAACTCAGCAACCTCAAAGAAGCAAAAGCCGATTCAAGTCATTGGATCGGCCTTTTTTCATTTAATGATCCGATTAAACACCAGCGGCGCACCGGCAGCAATCCACAATCCCACCATGCCATAGCGGACGAATCGAAACAGCCACGAGGGCTCCATCCCGGCAAATCCTGTCTTCAAACCGATATAGATTACCAACAGGCCGCCGACGCCCGTGAGGTATCGTGCTGCAAGTTTTACGGGATTGGAACTGATTTGAAACCTGATCCATCGGCTCTCCAGAAAAAGCCCCAGGATGGTTCCTATCAATGCGGCAACCGTACTGACCACGTATGGGCCTTGGTCCATCACCCAAAGAGCGGCCACAATCGCAGCTGCATAAAAAACAAAGATCGATGCCGCCGGTGAATGCTTTCCGATCATCTCGGCGACAGGACCCTCTGCCTTGAAAAAGGTAAATACCAGCAGACTGCCGATAAGGTAGCCTCCGGCCAGGTCAACGGGGAAATGGACGCCGAGATAGAGCCGTGAAAGCGGGATTAGAAGGATCAATGCACCGGCCAGCCACCACAGCCAGGTTTTCTGGAATCGGATGGCCAGGTAGCTCCAGACCACCATGGCCCCTTGGGTATGGCCACTGGGAAATCCGTTGCCGCCGGCCGCTGCCAGCTGCAATACTGATGAGTCAACCATAAAAGGTCGTGGCATGCCGAAGGCGGCTTTGGCAATGGCGTTTACCGATGCGGAAATAAGAAAAAGAATGGCCAGCCCGGCACCGATACGCCGATGGATGCACCAGTAGATAAGGGGAAGGAACAGGAGAAAAAATGACTCGTTGCCAAGGAAGGTGATGAATTTAAACGGCAGGTCGAGCGTCGGGCTGAACTGCTGCAGCCACAGGATCAACGCGGTGTCTGAAAAAAGGGCCGCCATTTTGTCTGACCTGTTTTATGCCGTCATAGAAGAAAGCCGGACGGGATTCAAATCCCCGCCCGGCTTTAAGGTCAATCAAGGACCAAGGGGTTACCACCCCCAGGTCAGGTACTGGTGGATGGAGTCGGCGGCTTTACGGCCGGCTCCCATGGCCAGAATAACCGTAGCTGCGCCGGTAACGATGTCGCCGCCCGCCCAAACACCCTTCTTGGTGGTTTTTCCCGTTTCCGGATCGGCAATAATGTAGCCCCACTTGTTCAATTGCATGTCTGGTGTGGACTGGGTCAGTAGGGGGTTGGCTCCGGATCCCACTGCCACGATGACCAGGTCGGTGTCCATGTGAAATTCCGAACCCTGGATGGCAATGGGGCGACGGCGGCCGGAATCGTCGGGTTCACCAAGCTCCATTTTAAGACATTCCATGCCGGTGAGCCGACCTTTTTGGTCGCCCTTGAACTGGGTTGGGTTGGTGAGCAGAAAGAATTCAATGCCTTCTTCCTCGGCATGGTGGATCTCGGCGGCTCTGGCGGGCATTTCATCCCTGGATCGGCGATAGACGATCTTTACGCTGTCCGCTCCCAGACGCATGGCGGTTCGGGCCGAGTCCATAGCGACATTGCCGGCACCCAGGACCACCACATTTTTGCCTTTTGGAATCGGGGTGTCCACGTCCGGATAACGGTAGGCTTTCATGAGATTGGCCCGGGTGAGGTATTCATTGGCCGACAGGATGCCGATCAGATTCTCGCCGGGAAGGTTCATGAATCGGGGAAGACCCGCACCCACGCCCAAATAAACGGCTTCGAAGCCATCTTCAAACAGTTCGTCCAGGCTGACGGTACGCCCCACCACGGCATTCACTTCCACCTTGGCGCCCTGACGTTCCAGAAAATTGATCTCCTGGGCGACAATGGCTTTGGGCAGACGGAATTCGGGAATACCGTAGACCAGCACGCCCCCCGGTTTGTGAAAGGCCTCTAAAACGGTAACGTCGTATCCTTTTTGAATCAGGTCGCCGGCCACGGTCAGGCCGGAGGGACCGGACCCCACCACGGCCACTTTTTTACCGGTGGAGGGCGCTTGGGGAGGCAGGGCGCCGGTGCCGTTTTCCCGCTCCCAGTCGGCCACGAACCGCTCCAGGTTACCGATGGCTACGGGTTCGCCCTTTTTACCCACGATGCACTTTCCCTCACACTGGATCTCCTGGGGACACACCCGGCCGCATACGGCGGGAAGCGCATTTTTGGTCCAGACGTGCCGGATGGCACCGGTGAAATCGCCCTGGGTGATCAGGTTGATAAATCCGGGGATGTCTACACTCACCGGACATCCTTCCACACAACCCGGCTTTTTGCACTGGAGGCATCGGGCCGCCTCTTCCTGGGCCATGGCCACGGTATATCCTAAAGGAACCTCTTCGAAATTCCGCCTTCTGATTTCTGGTTTTTGCTCGGGCATCGCCACACGGGATGCCTTCTCTTTCTTACCCGCTGTTTCCTTCATTTTTTTCCTCCGTCTCAACAATTGCCGGGCGCTGCTCGGCTCACCGGTCTTTCACCCCAAGGTTAACTTTCTCAATATGGATTAATATCCCATTTTATTCGGATCGCAGCTCAGGTAGCATCCCGAAGGGTGCAGAAATCCTCGTAGCAGGCCTTCTCTTCCTCGCAATAAGCCTGCAGGCGCAGCATCAACTCATCGAAATTGACCAGGTGGCCATCGAATTCCGGACCATCCACGCAGGCAAATTTGGTTTCACCGCCCACGGATACGCGGCAGCCCCCACACATGCCGGTACCGTCGATCATGATGGGATTCAGGCTCACCATGGTTTTGACATCAAAAGGTCGAGTGAGGTTGGCCACGGCCCGCATCATGGGAACCGGCCCAATGCCTACCACCAGTTTGACGTCTCCGCCCTCCAGTTGTTCCTTGAGGACGTCGGTCACAAAACCGTGGTGCCCGTATGTCCCGTCGTCGGTGCAGACCCGCAGGTCGTGGGACGCCGACTTCATCTGCGATTCGAGAATCAGCAGATCTTTGGTCCGCGCACCGATAATGCAGGTGACATCGTTGCCGATCTTTTTCAGGGCGCGGGTGATGGGGTGTAGAACGGCCACGCCGGTACCGCCGCCCACGCATACCACCTTGCCCAGTTTTTCCAGATGGGTGGGCTTGCCCAGCGGTCCGATGACGTCCTGAAAGGCATCTCCCACCTGGAGGGTCTTGAACAGAGCTGTCGATTTACCCACGACCATATAGATGATGGTGATGGTGCCTTTGTCCGGATCCGTATCGGCCATGGTCAACGGAATGCGCTCCCCGTCTTCATTGGCCTTCAAAATCACAAATTGTCCCGGTTTCGCTTTCCGCGCAATCAAAGGAGCTTCGATCTCATTTAAAATCACGGTCCCTTCGGCCATCTCCTCCCGTTTTACAATCTTGAACATGTTCGTCCTCCACGTCTCTGTTTTCGTTGCAGCCATCTTGCCGCAAAACATATCCTTTATTAATGGCTTGAACTTGGCTAATATACACGCCCGCGTTATGAAATCAAGCTCAAAACACGGGGGCACCGAATATTTGTCCGGTATTTATATAACCATCTATATATATTTTGATTGTTGACGAATTTGGGAAAATGCGATGAACATTTTTGACAGTCACTGCCACTTGGACGATCCATCATTTGAATCGGATTTTAAGGACGTGCTGCATCGTGCCGCCGCAGCCGAGGTTTATCGAATGCTGGTTGTCGGCACTGACCGGAACACCTCGGACCGGGCGGTGGCGCTGGCCAAGGGGCATTCCAATCTTTTTGCATCGGTGGGGGTTCATCCCCACGATGCCCGGTCCTGCACGGAAGAGACCCTGGCCCATCTGATGACCCTGGCTTCCGACCCGAAGGTGGTCGCCTGGGGAGAAACGGGACTGGACTTCAACCGGATGCACTCTTCCCGAAAGGACCAGGAACGGTGGCTGATCCGCCAGTTGGAAGTCGCCGAAACGCTGGACCTGCCGTTGATCTTCCATGAGCGGGACAGCCAGGGGCGCCTGCTGGAAATCCTCAAGGCCCGCACCTGCCGACCCGCCGTAATCCACTGTTTCAGCGGAACGGAGGCGGAGCTGGCCCGGTACCTGGAAATGGGGTTTTATATCGGGGTCACGGGGATCGTCACGGTCAGCCAACGGGGAGCGCTCCTGAGACAAATGGTTCCATCCATTCCGGCCAATCGGCTGCTGATCGAAACCGATGCGCCCTATCTGACGCCCACCCCCCAGCGAAACCAGTTTCGGCGCAACGAGCCGGCGTTCGTTCGTGAGGTCCTGCTGAAAGTAGCCGAGGTTCGCGAGGAAGATCCGGAGGCCCTGGCGGAACAGGTCTGGTTCAACACCTGTTCCCTGTTTCGCATCGATCCTTCAACAATCTGACGCTTTTCCGTGTCCATCTGGGCACCCCTTCAGCAATGGCAGGTGGCGGCTCGGAACCCGGCGGCCGGATTCCATCTCCGCAAGGGTGCTGACTATTTCGCCATAAGGTGCTGCACGGCCTTTTCCAAACCGTCGATGGACAATTCGAACATGGGAAAGATCTGCCGGATCATGATGATGGTGCGGGTGAAATCCCACATGGCGGCGGACACCGGGTTGAGCCAGACGCTGTGGGGAAAGGTGTGCACCAGCATGCGCAGGCACTCGATGCTGGGTTGGCCGCTGCGGTCCTGTACATAAATGGAGCCGTCCCGTGACATCAGTTCATAGGGTGCCATGCTGGCGTCTCCTACCACGATGAGCCGGGTTTCCGGGTCCATGCGGACCAGTTCGGCCATCCGAATGGGTTTGCGGTAGCGGGCCGCATCCTGCCAGATGGTGTCGTAGATGGTGTTGTGAAAGAAGAAGGTCTTGACCTCTTTGAACTGAGCCCGGGCGTAGTCGAACAGGGTCTGGACCACGGATACGTATGGGTCCATGGACCACCCGCCGTTGTCGATGGCCAGGACCACCTTCAGCCGGTCCTTCATGCGCCGGTCGAAGGCGATTTCAATCTCCCCGCCGTTTTTCATGGTGCGGTAGATGCTCTCGTCGATATTCACTTGGTCCCTGGGGCCGGTGGGCACCATGTTTCGCAGACGCTTGAGCGCTTCTCCGACCATGGCCTGCGTCAGGGGGCCGGAAAGGGAATAGTCCTTGTAGCGGCGCTCCAGGGCCACCTTGACGGCGGACTTGTTGCGCGACACGCCCCCCACGCGCATTCCTCCAGGGTGGGTGCCGGAATGCCCCACCGGGGACGTACCGCCGGTGCCGATCCACTTGCTGCCGCCGTCGTGGCGTCCGTCCTGATCCTGGAGACGCTTTTTGAAATAGTCGATCAGTTCTTCCGGCGTCATCCGGTTGACCTGGTCTTCATCCATGCCCAGGGCGTCGGCCATGGCTTTGGGGTCCTTTAGCCACTGCTCCAGCAGGGCCCGGGCCATTTGGTCGATCTCCAGCCCCTCCACGTCGGGCAGTTCGGTCCCTTCAAAATGGTGGGCAAACACCTGATCGAAAAGATCGAAATACCGTTCGCTCTTCACCAGGATGGTCCGCGAGGCGGTATAGAATTCGTCGAGGCTGGAAATGAGGCGGCCGGCCAGCGCCCGGTGCAGGGTCAAAAAGGCCGTGGGACTGACCGGCACCCCCATCTCCTTCAGCTTGTAAAAGAAGGCCAGGAACATAATCAGAACATCTTCCGGCGGTTGACGAAGGCGCTGGCCCGTTCATAATCGCCGCTTTTTTTGAACAATACGCCCAGAAAGGGCACGTCGCCCTTGGCCAGCCGTTTTGGCTTGAAATCGGGATCGGCGTTCAGGGCGCGGATCCAGTTGATCAGCTCCCGGGTGGCCGGTCGTTTCTCCACGGCTTCCAACTCCCGCATGTGGTAAAAAGCGGCAATGGCGTTGTCCACCAGATCATCGTGGATGTCCGGAAAATGCACGCCGATGATTTTACGCATCATCTTGGGGTCCGGGAAGGCGATGTGGTGGAAGTTGCAGCGGCCCAGAAAGGGATCGGAAAGGTCTTTTTTGGCGTTGGAGGTGATGATGATCACCGGCCGGTGACGGGCCGACATGGTTTTGTCGATCTCGATGATATCGAACTCCATCTGGTCCAGAACGTCCAGCATGTCGTCCTGGAAATCGGTGTCCGCCTTATCGATTTCGTCGATGAGCAGCACCGTCCGCTTGTCGGCCACGAAGGCCTGACCGATCTTGCCCATCTTGATATACTCTTCGATGTTGCTGACATCCCGCCGGCTGTCGCCGAAACGGCTGTCGTTCAATCGCGTCAGGGTGTCGTACTGGTACAACGCCTCCACCAGTTTCATGCTGGATTTGACGTTGAGAACGATCAACGGCATGTTGAGGCTCTCGGCAATGGCGTGGGCCAGCATGGTCTTTCCCGTTCCGGGCTCGCCCTTGAGCAGCAGGGGCATTTCCAGGGCCATGGAGATATTGACAATCTGGGCCAGTTCTTCATCCAGCACGTATCGGGTCGCCCCGGCAAAGGACGCATCTGACGGTTGAGTGGTCATGAACACCTCTTTCAATGAGTATGGAAAATCAATTAAATCGAAGCGCGAATGGCGGCCGAAAGATCCCGGGTCAGCGCCAGTACGCGCATGGCCAGGTCCGGACTCAGGGATCCGACGCCGCAACTGGGGGTGATAAAGGACTGGGATCGGATGGCGGCCGGGGCGATGCCCAGGGCTTCGACCTGGCGGAGTCGCTCCTGCCAGCCGGCATGCAGCGTGTCGACGGTCTCCCGTTCGATCTCTTCGGTTTTCAATGTGGGAACGATGCCCCAGGCGAGAAACCGGCCGGAGGCCAGATAGTCCCTGATCTGGGAACCGTATAGGATGAATCGATCGAAATAGGCGTAGGCGTCGAAATTGACGATATCCGCACCGGATTCCAGCACCAGTGACCAGTCTGTATTGGCGCACACATGGATGCCGGCCAGCCCGCCATCGGCGTGGATGGCATCCACCACCTCCTGGAGACAGCCGAGGATCTCTTCCTTCGAAATGCTGATCAATTCCGAGGAACCAAATCCGGCCAGGGCCGGCTCATCGATAAAGATGATCACCGGGCATCCCGGTCCGGACAGGGTGCGGATCTGCCAGCGGGCGTTGAGGGCCAAACGCTTGACCGCCGCATCGCGCAGGGTTTCATTGTAGAAAATCGCCCGGCCATCCTGGTCCTTGACGCCTGTGCAGAAGGTAACGGGACCGGTCACCTGTCCCTTGACCGCCACGGGAGGAGTCTCTATCCGCCCCAATGTGTCCAACAGGGCCGCCACGCCCTTGCCGGTCGTCTCGCTCAAGGCGAAACGGGAAGCGGGCAGCCGGTCCGGATCCTCAGTGGTCGCCATGTAATCCTCGAAAAATGAGAGCAGCTCGTCGTCGAAGGATTCGGCGGCGGTATCGATAAAGGTTTTGCCGCCCTTGCTGACCACGCCCGGCATTCCCGGCAGAAATTGCGGCACCATGCCCTCTTCCCGGAAAACCGGCAGCTGGACCCAAAGCGGAATGGCTGGCGTGTAGTCCATGATCAGGCGGGAGGCCGCCAGATGGTCGTCCAGGGGAAGACTGCCGATAAGCAGAGGCAGGCAGTCGGGTTTCAACGGTTGAGGCATCGGTGATCCTTTCACTGGCTTTGAGATACTCCGCTTTTTACCATGGCGGCCTCGGTTTAACAAGGAGGGTCTGAAAGTCCCGTCGAGCATCCATATCCGTATTTTCCCACCACTTCCGGCCATCCTGGCGTTTGAAGGCAAATTCGCCAAATACGGGAGCAATAGGGTATCAAGGGTTTCCCAGGCATTAGATCCATTTTCATCATCACCTTTTCATGAGGCGCGGATTGACACCCATGGGACACAATGATATTGTCAGTCCTTACCTTGGACACTTCATGCGGTCACGGCGGGCAGGCCATGGGAAACCTCATCTCCCTTGACGAAAAACTTAAATGCACCCGGGAAAAACAAGACGCCATCATCCGAAAAAGAAAGCTTTTGGCCGTCAGGAAAATTTTCCGGTGCACGCACTGTGTTTCCAAATGCGAGAAGTGCGGGGTCCAGATCACCTCGGAAAACAATCCGCAAGTACCGGAGTTCAGGGTCCCCTATAATTTTTGCGACAGCTGTTCAGAAGAGTACGTCGAGTACATCGAAACGCTCAAAGGCAAGCCAAACGAAGACTTTTACTGGCACAACGACGCCTGGATGAAGTTATGGTCCTCATGGATCGAACATCAGGGCGCCGTTGACAGCTATTTGAAGTCAAAAGAGTTTGAGCGGCTCCTCGACGAATTGAAACCGAACCAGACCTGAGTGGGCACAGTCCCCAGCGCAGCGGCAGGCCGGACCGGGATAATTACGTTTGAACGCGGTTTACCACAGGAGGAACATATGTTTGGAATCGGAATGCCGGAATTAATCATTATCCTGGTTATCATTCTTATCATTTTCGGTGTAGGCAAACTGCCGGAAATCGGAGGCGGCATGGGCAAGGCCATCCGCAATTTCAAAAATGCCTCCAAGGAAGCCGAAAATGAGACACCGGAGAAGTTGGAAGAGGATAAAAAGGCTTAGCCACTGATCTCTGAAAGGACGGATATGCCGTTCAAGCCGGCCCGGCGGAAGCCCGACCACCCCGCCGGTTCGGCTTTTTTATGGGGCCGGCCCGGTTCAGCGGCCTTCGATCAACACCCCCATATCGAAAGACGCTGAACTCCTTTTGCCCTGGAATAGCTCTGAGACGCGAGATCGGCCCATGCCCCCATTTGACCGCAGAACAAACAATTTTCAGCACAATCCAGAATTTCTCCATGCCATCCTGATCGAAAACTGCCAGCGGATGAGACCGATTTTCACCACGGTCATGGTGGTGGAAGCAATCATTTTCATCTTCGAATTCCTCTTATATGAACGGACTTCGGTCATGATTGCCGCCATGGCGCTAAAGCTCGTGGCGGTGTTTCTCAGCATCTTTTCCATCTGTCAGTTCAATCACATCCGAATCGGCAATGACCCTTCGAAATATTCCCGGAACCTGAAAATCATTTATGCCATTATTGTGCTCGCCCTGTCCTGGGCCGTAGCCAACACCGCGGTGGCCCAAATGATCACGGGAGATATCACCGTTTATGTCCTCGTCCTGTTCGGCATCGCTGCGGTGGTCCAGATGCCCCCGCGTCATGCCATGGTGATCTATTGCCTGTTTTATCTGATTTTCATTGCTGTCGTCCCGATGGTCCAGGACAATCCCCGGATTGTGACCTGGCATGTCATCAATGGCGCAATATTGAATGTGATCGCCTGGCTGATCTCCAGGATGATTTACCAGTACCGGCTGGAAATCTACAAGGACAAGATCATCATCGGGCAGAAAAACAAAGAACTTTTCGACAAGGCCCAGCGAGACGGACTGACCGGACTTTTCAATCACCAGGCTATTCACGGACACCTGGACAACGCCCTCTCTTTTGCAGACGGCAACCGGCAGGATCTGTCCATCGCGCTGATTGATATCGACCACTTCAAATGCGTCAATGACACCTATGGCCACCAGACCGGCGACATCATCGTGAAAGGCGTTGCCGACACCATCCGGCGGTCTGTGCGGGAAATGGATATCACCGGCCGCTATGGCGGCGATGAGTTTTTGATAATCTTTCCCGATTGCAGCGTAAAAAACGCCCGTCGGATTATTGAGCGCCTGCAGAAAAACCTTAACGGCCTCGATGATCAGGTGCCATCGGTGACCATCAGTTGCGGGATTGTGCAGAGAGACGGCGAAGGCGCCAACGCCCTGGTGGAAATGGCGGACCGGTTGCTCTATCGCGCCAAGGCATCGGGTCGAAACCGAATTGAAGCTTAGGGAGCAAAAGCCCAATGGAGACGAAGCCGTTTTCCGAACTGGCACCGGAAATGAGAACCGGCGATCTGGTCCTTTTCAGCGGCCGCTATGAAGAGAGCGAACTCATCGAAAAACTCGAACGCAGCCCCTGGTCTCATCTGGGTATGGTGGTGAAACTGCCGGGGGAGGAACAACCGCTTTTCTGGGAATCCACCACGCTGACGAACCTGGCCGATGAAATCTTTCACGATCACCTGCAAGGGCCGAAAGTGGTCGATCTGTACCAGCGGATGAAACAGTACGGGCGTGATCTGAAACCCTATGTGCCCGCCCGATTCGCCTACCGCAAGCTTGATTTGACGCGCACCGACGCCATGATCCGTCGATTGACGAAAATGTTCACCCAGGATCACGGCCTTCCCAACCCCAGCGAGTGGAACATGATTGTCGAGGTGGTCGAAGGCCGGCTGTTCAATATACCGTCCCGGCTGGACACGTTTTTCTGCAGCGAACTGGTGGCCGACAGCTACCTGAAGATGGGACTGCTGCCCCCTGACCGCGCGGTCAACGCCTACATGCCCAAAGATTTCTCGTCCACCGGGCACCTGCCGCTGCTGATGGGGCGGCTCGAACCGGAGATCCTGATCGAGCTCTGACTGGCGGGCCCCCGTCAATCGTCTGCCGGTAAGACTGCACCTGCCACCGACTGGGCGATGACCTGTAAAAAATCATCGCCGAACCGTTCCATTTTGCTTTGGCCGATACCTGAAATCCCGAGCAGGCCGTCCCGGGTGACGGGGCGGCGGGCAACCATCGCTTTCAAGGTTTTGTCGTGAAAGATGACATAGGGCGGAACGTTCAGCGCCTTTGAAAGGTCTAGCCGCAACTGCCGCAGCGCTTCCCACAACGCAATGGAATCCGCATCTTCAAATTGGATGGAGATCTTCGCCGACTTTTGTTTACGGGACGCCGGCCTTACCGGAACAGGGTCTTTTCGGAATAAGACCGTCTGGCCGTCCCGGAGAATTCTCCAGCTGTTTTCGTTCAGGCGAAGCCCGCTTCTGGCGGCCAGATCCGTATCCAGATAGCCCGCGGCCAGCAATTGACGATACACCGAGTACCACTGATTCGGTTCCAGTTCCCGCCCCGCGCCGAAGGTTTTAATGCGATGGTGGCCGAACCGTTCCATCCGCTCGGTGGTGCGACCCGTCAGCACATCGATGAGGTAGACCGCACCGAAGCGCTGGCCGGTGCGGTACACGCAGGACATGGCCTTCTGGGCGGCGATGGTGCCGTCCCAGGTATCTACCGGCTCGGTGCAGTTGTCGCAGCAGTGGCACGGGGGAGCGTATGGCTCGCCGAAATAGGCCAGAAGCCCTTTCCGCCGGCATTCCGGGCTTTCGCAAAAACCCAGAAAAGCGCCGAGCTTACGCTGCTGGACTGATTTGAAAGCCTCGTTTCCATTGGAGAGACTCTGAAGGCTGCGCATGGCCACCACATCGGCCAGTGAATAGAACAGCCACGCTTCGGCCGGCTGGCCGTCACGGCCGGCCCGTCCCGTCTCCTGGTAGTAGGCCTCCATGCTCGACGGCAGGTCCAGGTGAGCCACGACGCGTATATCCGGCTTGTCGATCCCCATGCCAAAGGCGACGGTGGCCACCATCACCAGCCCGTCCTCCATTAAAAACCGCTGCTGATTCCGACGGCGTTCCTCCGCATCCAGTCCGGCATGGTAGGGCAAAGCCGAAACACCTTTTTCCACGAGCCACCGGGCGATGGTGTCGGCCCGCTTGCGGGTTCGTACATATACGATCCCCGCGTGCCCGTCGTGCTGCTCCCGCAGGACCGCGAGCAGCTGTTGTTTGTCGTTCTGCTTGATCTGGACGCGGTAGAAGATGTTGGGTCGGTCGAAACTGGCCACAAACCGGACCGCATCGGCCAGGCAAAGCTTGTCCACGATCTCCCGTCGGGTGGTCGGATCGGCAGTGGCGGTCAGGGCAATTCTCGGCACTCCCGGGAACCGTCGGGTGACATCGGCGATCTGCAGGTATTCGGGCCTGAAATCGTGCCCCCACTGGGAAACACAATGCGCCTCGTCGATGGCGAACAATGCCAGGTTCATGGTGGTCAGCAGTCGCCGGAACCGATCGGAGAGCAGACGTTCAGGGGCCACATAGAGCAGGTCGCAATCGCCGCCGGTGGCGATGGCTTCCACCCGGGCGGCCTCTTCGGCGGAAAGGCTGGAATTGAGAAAATGCGCCCGGACCCCATATTGGCGCAGATCCGTCACCTGGTCCTGCATCAGGGCGATCAACGGAGAGACCACCACGCCGATTCCGGACCGGATGATGGCGGGAATCTGGAAACAAAGGGACTTGCCGCTGCCCGTGGGCATGAGGGCGAAAACGTCGCGGCCGGCAAGCAGGGTGTCGATGATCGCTTTCTGATTCTCCCGAAAGGAGGGGTAGCCGAACACCCGGTTGAGGATGGATTCGGGACTGGATTCCCTTTGCGGTATTAACCGGTCCGGCGGCCTGTTGTCCCCGTCCTCAACCCACGGTTCAGGCACCTCCTCTTCCCCGGGGTCCCATTCAGGCGGCCCTTCTTCCGCCAGAGCTGAAATGGCCAACAGGTAGGCATGACCGCAGGCCGGGCATCGAACCTCGGCACGTTCAGGGCCGGCTCCATCGGGGTTGAAGGAGAAGGTGGATCGGCAGTTGGGGCAGCTGATATTCATCCAATAATCCAATGGGAATTACGAATTGAGGAAATTTTTAATCATCGTTTCCTGAATTCATTGATTGTCGACCGGATGCTGATTTTACCCGGAAACAGCTTCAACGGACAATGGAAAACCCCAGTCGGAAGGCATCATGGCGTTCGTTATAGTGGATCAGGGTTTCAGCGTAACCGCTGAAGTATTGGGCCTGCAGGTAGAAATTTAGGCTTTTGCCCAGCAGCCGGGTCATGGGATAGGTCAGGTCCAGTTGCACCGATGCCCCTTTTCTGGCCCACCACAGGTGAGAGTTCAAGGCGATCCCTTCCGGGTCCATGATGCCGACTCCCAGGTCGACATACCCCCGATAGTCCGCCAGATCCCCGTTGTTTTCATCTTCGTTTTCCACATAGGTATAAATTTTGGGGGCGATTTTCATATGGAACGGGCCGGCCAGGTGAACCCCCATGATGGGCTTCACATAAAGGTAGTTGGTGCTGCGGGAGTCGGTGCCGCCCTTGCCGTTGGATTCGTGCTGGAAGCCGCCCTGGATGCCGAAAGCGGAGATGCGCGCAAGGTTCAGGTCGATCTTGGGCAGCAGATAGAAGGCTTCCGGCATGTAGCTGGTGTCTTCAAAGGGTTTGGAGTCGCCTTTCAGGTCCCAGACCGATCGCTGGGTATACCCCAGGTGAAAACCGGTCACCCAGGGGGCTTTTTCCGCCAGGTACCCTTCGGGATTGAAGAGACGGTACTTGAAGCTGAACTGGAATTTACTCTGGTCCAGCCCCGGATCCACGCCCAGCAGAAAATACATGGGCTCATGAACGGACAGGTCCTCAAGAAAGGATTGAAGCATGGTGGGTCCTTCATCCAGAGGCACCTGTTGGCCCTCCCACGCCTCGGAGGGCGCTTTTTCAACCTGGATGATGATCGGGTTCGTGTCTATCGTCTCGAGAATGATGCGCACCGCCCCCGTGGCATAGACGGGAAGGGTGACGGAATACTGCCGTTTGGCAAAACCCCGGCCGGGGATACTCAACCGGGAATCGGCTTCCGGACCTGCCAGATCGGCATTGACGCTGACCGTTGACTGGCCGGTAGCGATTCGACAGGGCAATGATCGCGGCAGTTCTCGGGTGATGGCCGCGTCAGTGTTGTTGTGCAGATAAAGGTCAACAACCACCGTATCCCCACCCTGAACCGGACCTTGCGGCGGTGCCAGCACCATGGCCGGATCAGCTGCCCGCACGATGGTGGCCATCAGAATCGTCAGCAATATGACCGCGCACCAGACATGTCTTTTCATCGTTGCCTCCTTATGGCCATCGGCTTGGGAAATTATGGCCGGTGAACGGGTAGTCCAATACGGTCGCCGATGGTTAACGGGTTAGGGAATACTGATCGGTGATGGCCAAATGGCATTGCAGGTTGACTGAACATCCTTCTTACCATAACGGAAGACGTTTTTCACGGAATTGTGCCCGGAGGCGGTTGATATTTTGCTGGAGGATGTACTATGACCGGAGCCTTGCCTCTCTCCCGGCAGAAGCGACGCCGATATCCGCCGGGCATCTCGTTGAGAAGGCAGTATGATTAACATCGATGCCCTGCGTTCCGGGCCGGGAGTCTCCTATTTCGGCGGGCAGGCCTCCGATGAACCGACGATTCCGATGAAAGGCAGGGATCATGATGTCCGTCCGCTTTCTCGAAAACATTCAGATCCGCTACCAGTTGCTCTTCAGCTACCTGGTCACCTTTTGCGTAATTATCGCCATCGGTTCCATGGTGATTTACGCCATCGTGCGCAACACCATAGAAAGCAACATTGAAAGCGAGCTGAAAAATTCCACCGATGCCATGTTGAACCTGGTACGGACGTCAGTCTCGGTATCCATTAAAAACCACCTGCGGGCCGTGGCGGAAAAAAACCTCGAGATGGTAACTCACCTGTATTCGCTGGTCCAGACACATGAACTCACCGAAATACAGGCCAGACGGCTGGCTGAATCCCTCCTGTTGAGTCAGCGCATCGGGACTACCGGCTACATTGCCTGCGTATCCAGCGGCGGGGTCATGGTGGTCCATCCTGAAGCTGAATGGCTCGGCCAGGACATCAACCGCTACGACTTTGTCCGGCAGATGCGCGAGAAGCGGCAAGGCTATATCGAATACGACTGGAAGAATCCCGGCGAGACCGATGCCCGCCCCAAAGCCATGTACATGGCCTATTTTGAACCCTGGGACTGGATCATTGCCGTTTCCTCCTACCGCAAGGAGTTTCGCACCCTGGTGAACATCGACGATTTCAGGGACAGCATTCTCTCCCTGCATTTCAGCCGGAGCGGATATGCCTTTGTTACCGACAGCAAAGGCAACGTGATCATTCACCCGAGCCTGCAGGGCGTCAATGTAATTGCGGCCAGGGAGTTCCCCAATCACCCCCTGGACACCATGCTGAAAGAAAAAAGCGGAAAGATCGTCTACTCCTGGAAGAATCCGGGGGAACCGCGCATGCGCGAAAAGCTCGTCCTTTTCAACACCCTGCCCGAATACGAGTGGATCGTGGCCTCCTCCAGTTATCTGGACGAATTTTACGCCCCGCTGGACCATGTACGCAATATATTCATCCTTTCCGTGTTGGGATGCATTCTGCTGGTGCTGCCCATCACCGCGCTGATCAGCGCCTCCATTACCACTCCGCTGGCCGAACTGGTCAACCGCCTGGAGCAGGGGACCAGAGGGGACCTGTCCGTAAGACTGGATCGGCATTCTGAAAATGAGGTAGGGCGCCTGGCCGGGTATTTCAACTGCTTTATGGATCGGTTGGAGGATTACAGCAGGAACCTGGAGGCGGAAGTTCAGGAGCGCAAGGAGGCGGAAGTGGCCCTGCGGTTCAGTGAAAACCGCTATCGCTCGGTGATTGAAGCCATGCCCGACCCCATGGTGGTTTACGATATGGAGGGACGGGTCACCTACCTGAACCCGGCCTTTACGGACGTGTTTGGCTGGACCGCCGACGCGTGCATGGGCAGAAAGCTGGACCATTTCGTCCCGGGGGAAAACTGGGAAGAGACCCGCAAAGGGCTGAACACCATTACATCGGGAAAGCCATTGTCCAGCGTGGAAACCCGGCGCCTGACCAAAAGCGGGCAGATTCTGGACGTAAGCATACGCGGGGCCGTCTACCGGGATCCGACGGGACGCCAGGTGGGCAGCGTCATCATCCACCGCGATGTGTCCGATCTCAAACGGCTGGAAAAACAGGTGATGGATATCGGCGATCGTGAGCGGCAGAAAATCGGCCAGGACCTCCACGACGACCTGTGTCCTCACCTGATCGGCGTCGAAGGCCTGGGCAAGGTCCTGGTGCGCAGACTTTCTGAAAAAGCACCGGAAGAGGCGGTGCTTGCGGAAAAAATCACCGGATTGGTCAAGGATGCCATTACCAAAACCCGGCGGATGGCCCGAGGTTTGTGCCCGGTATTCCTGGTCGACCGCGGTCTGGAGTCTTCCCTGCGGGAATTGGCCGCCAATACCGAATCGGTGTTCGGCGTGGCCTGTCGTTTCCTCTGCCAGGCACCCGTGCTCATCCGCGACCCGATAGTGGCCACCCATCTGTTTCATATCGTTCAAGAGGCCGTTCACAACGCGGTCCGCCACGGGCAGGCCACGATGATCACCATCACGCTGGACGGCAGAAAAGACCGCCTCCAATTGTCAGTAAAGGACGACGGCCGCGGCATTCCGGCAGACGTGGAAACCTATGGCATGGGCTTGCGCATCATGGGTTTTCGTGCCAATATGATCCACGCCGCACTGGACATCCACAGCCCCGAAGATGGCGGAACCGTGGTGCAGGTTTCCCTCGGCGGCAATCCAGCGGCCCCCGTTGACCCATGACAGAGACCAAGAAAAAGATTCTTATCGTCGAGGACCACCCTATTTTCAGATGGGGATTGAGCGAACTGATCAATCAGGAGCCGGACATGATCGTGTGTGGCGACGCCACCGATGTTTCCGGCGCGTGGAAGGCCATCGAACGGTTGAACCCGGACCTGATCATCGCCGACATTACCCTGGAGAACAGCGACGGCATCGACCTGACCAAAGAAGTCAACCGCCGCAACAAAAACATCCCGGTCCTGATCCTCTCCATGCACGACCAGTTCCTCTACGCCGAACGGGCCCTGCACGCCGGCGCGAGGGGGTATATCATGAAGCAGGAGGCCATGGAATCGGTGGTCACCGCCATCCGCCAGGTTCTGGCAGGCAAAATTTATCTGAACGAAACGGTCAAGGATCGGATCCTATTCAACCTGACCGATCGCCCTGCCGGGGGCGGCCGGTTTCCCATGGACCGGCTCACGGATCGGGAGCTGGAGGTGTTCCGAATGATTGGAAAAGGATTCTCCACCCGCGAAATTGCCTCCAAACTGCACCTGAGCATCAAAACCATCGGCACCTACCGGGAACGGATTAAAGAGAAATTCAACCTGAAGCATGCCAACGAACTGGTGCGCTACGCCGTTCACTGGGCGAAAACCGGCAAGAATTCCACCGGCGCGTCATCACCGTGACCCTCCGGGCAATACCGCCGTTACCATCGGATCGGCTTCCGGATATCCCGCCACCAATCGGAAAATTGGATTAAAATGGATTATTTTCTCTGCGTTATCGGCATGGTGATGATCATCGAAGGGGTTCCCTATTTTGCCGCACCGAATCGGATGAAGGGGTGGATGGAAAAAATCATGCAAATGGAACCGGCATCCCTTCGTCGGTTCGGGCTGGTGATGATGGTGGCGGGGTTGGCGCTGGTCTATCTGGGGCGGCGATAGGCAGGTTGGGCGACGCGGCTGCCGTCTACTCCGGAATGCATCCTGTTCATCCTCGCTTGTACAGATAAAAAAATTTCATCACTTTTTTAACGTACGCCTCGGTTTCCGGGATGGGCGGAATGCCACGGTGGGTGTCCACCGCCTGGGGGCCGGCATTGTATGCGGCCAGGGCCAACGGTACCTGCCCGTTAAATCGCTGGATCAGCGCCTTTAGGTAACGGGCGCCGCCCATGATGTTCTGCCAGGGATCGAACGGATCGTAAACCCGGAAGGCATCCAGATTTTCCGGCATGATCTGCATGAGCCCCAGTGCCCCCTTTTTGGACACGGCCTTGGGGTCAAAGGCCGATTCGGCGCGGATCACGGCTTTGAGCAGGGGAAAGTCCACGCCGTGAAGACTGGCGGCCTCGTCGATGAACCGATCGAACCGGTTGACGTCGATCTTGGTCCCCTGGCGTCTGGGGCGCTCTTTGATATAAACCTGGTAGTCGCTGGAGGTGGGGACATTGGTGAAATGCATCACCCCTTGGCTGTCGATATACATATAGATATCGGCCGCAGCAGGCATCGCCAGCAGCAGAATCAGACAGCCGGCGATCCATAGGCTGTGCTTCCGGATCAAATTGGGTCGAATCAATGGGTGCATAGGTTTTTTGCCGTCAAAGGGAACACGACTTCATTCGCTCTCGTTCCGTTTACGGTGGTATCGGCACAACTTATGGATTTGTAAAGTTTTTTTTTCTTTATGGCAAGAAAAAAAAGTTATTGTGGCGTCAGTGGCGGTGCTTGACACATCTTTGGTTTCCGCATATAGACCGGTTCAACTTTCTCGTCTACCCCACGGTATCCCAATTTCCCAAAGGAGGTGTTATGTCCGCGCAGAAGTCTGCCACCGATTACGTGTTCAGCCCCAAAGACAGCCTGGTGGGCGCCCAGATGCTGTTTGTCGCCTTCGGCGCCCTGGTCCTGGTTCCCCTGCTTACCGGGCTGGATCCCAACGTCGCCCTGTTCACCGCCGGTATGGGCACCCTGATTTTCCAGTTCATCACCAAGCGAATGGTCCCTATTTTTCTGGCATCGTCTTTTGCGTTTATCGCGCCGATCATTTACGGGGTGAATACCTGGGGCATTCCCGGCACCATGTGCGGCCTGGTGGCGGCCGGACTGCTTTACGTGGTGCTGAGCCTGTGCGTCAAAGCGTTCGGTGCCGGTTTTCTGCACAGACTCCTCCCGCCGGTGGTGGTGGGGCCGGTGATCATGGTCATCGGGCTGGTACTGGCACCGGTGGCCGTTCACATGGCCATGGGCCGCACCGGCGACGGTTCGGCATGGCTGGTCCCCCAGAGCACGGCCATGATTGTGGCCGGCATCGCCCTTTTGGTCACCATCATCACCTCACTGCTGGGAAAGGGCTGGTTTCGCCTGGTCCCGATTCTCATTGGTGTCGCGGCCGGCTACGTGGCATCCCTGGGTCTTGATCTTATCGGTGTTTCCGGCTCCATCCAGGCCGGCTTCGATCCCGGCGCCTTGAAAAACTTTACCGACCCCGCCCTGGTCAGCTTCAATCCGCTGACGGAGGCACCCTGGTTTGCCGTGCCCGCTTTTGTGCTGCCGGAGTGGAACCTTCAGGCCATTATTTTCATCGTGCCGGTGGCCATTGCTCCGGCCATCGAGCATTTCGGCGACATCCTGGCCATCGGCAGCGTCACCGGAAAGGATTTCGTCAAGGAACCGGGCATCCACCGCACCATGATGGGCGACGGCATCGCCACCTCGTTTGCGTCCCTGTTAGGAGGGCCGCCCAACACCACTTACAGCGAAGTCACCGGTGCGGTGACCCTGACCCGGATGTATAACCCCGGCATCATGACCTGGGCGGCCATTTTCGCCATTGCCCTGGCCTTTATCGGCAAGATGGGCGCCCTGCTCCAGACCATCCCGGTACCGGTGATGGGCGGAATCATGCTGCTGCTTTTCGGCGCCATCACCGTTATCGGCCTCAACACCCTGGTGAAGGCCGGAGAAGACCTCACGGAACCCCGCAATCTGTCGATCGTGGCCCTGATCCTGGTCTGCGGCATCGGCGGCATGGTGCTTCCGTTCGGCAAATTCACCTTAGGCGGCATCGGCCTTTCCGGAATTTTGGGGGTCGTACTCAACCTGGTACTGCCGGGCAAGAAACAAAGCTGATCCGCAATTTCTTTAATGGAAGTTCACCCCACGCCCCTTCCGGATTGACCCGGTAGGGGCGTTTTCATCGTCAGGCGGGATCTTGTCGGCTGGTGGGCTTCCACCTTGATACTTGCGGGAGTTGGAACACGCCATGGACAGAGATACCATCTACAGCAAACCGATAACCTCGGTGCCCCCCTTTGAATTCAACGCGGCGGTGGCGAGCGTGTTTGACGACATGATCCATCGATCGGTACCCATGTACGGCGAAATCATCCGCCGGCAGGCTCAGCTGGTGCAGCGATGCTGCCGCCCCGGAACCCGGGTGTACGACCTGGGATGCTCCACCGGCAACCTGGCTATGGCCCTGTGCCGGCTGATGTCGGCCGGTTCGTTCGAGATGGTAGCCGTAGACAGCTCTCAACCCATGCTGGACATTTTCCAAAAGCGTCTGAAAGCCGCCGGCCGATTGGAGGACATCACACTGATGGCCAAGGATATTCGCCAGGTTAACCTCGACCGGGCAGCCGTGGTGGTCGTAAACTTTACCCTGCAGTTCCTTCCACCGGCGGACAGGGATGATCTGTTACAGAAAATCTACGATGCCCTGGCGCCCGGAGGGATGCTTCTTTTCTCGGAAAAGACCCTCCACGCAGATCAGGGATTATCGGACCTGCAAGTCGACTTTTACTACCGGTTCAAAAAGGAAAATGGCTATTCCGAACTGGAAATCAGCCAGAAACGAGAAGCCCTGGAGAACGTCCTGGTTCCGGAAACGGGGGAAACGCACCATAACCGGCTGCGGCGCTGCGGGTATTCGGGCATTGACGTCTGGTTGAAATGGTTCAACTTCTGCTCCTGGATTTGCATCAAATGAACCCCCTGGACGCCCTGGCCCGGGATCCGGTAATCGGATCGTACCTGCATGAACTGACCGAGCGCGTCGAAGCACGCAGCCAATCCATCTTCTTTCGCAACCAAAAGGGCATGGTCCTGGCCCGCGCCCTGGAAAGGCTGCCGGATGTCCAACCCTCCTCGATCGACGCGGACCGGGACTGTATCCGCATCGGCGCACCCGGCGACATAGACGGAAACCAGACCACATCACTCCATGAGGTCCTGTGCGCGCTTAAACCCTGGCGCAAAGGTCCCTTCGAAATTTTCGGTATTCGAATAGACAGCGAATGGAACAGTTCCATCAAATGGAACCGGCTGGCCGGGCACCTGGGTTCACTGGCGGGAAAGCGGATCCTGGATATCGGTTCCAGCTGCGGCTACTACATGTTCCGGCTGGCCGTGAAACAGCCGGCGCTCATTTTAGGGATCGAGCCTTACCCGAATTTTTACTTCCAGTTTCTGGCCCTCGCCCGCTACCTGGCCTTTCCCCAGGTTCACTGTCTGCCCTTGAAACTGGAAGAGATGCCGGCCATGCAGCGCTGTTTCGATATGGTGATGTGCATGGGCATCTTGTACCACCGGCGTTCGCCCCTGGATACCCTGCTTCAGATTCATGGACGGATGGTGCCCGGCGGGCAGTTGGTGCTGGAAACACTGGTCATGGAAGGGGATAATGAGATGGCGCTGTTTCCGGAAAAGCGCTATGCCAAGATGAACAATATCTTTTTCATCCCGACAGTCGCCTGCCTGACCCACTGGCTGACGCGGTCCGGCTTCGAGGACATCCAGTGCCTGGACATCTCCAGGACCACCTCGCAGGAACAGCGCAAGACGGACTGGATCGATACGGAAAGCCTGGCGGATTTTCTGGACCCCGGAGATCCCCAAAAGACCGTGGAGGGCTACCCCGCCCCGGTTCGTGCCATGCTTCTGGCCACTGCCCGGCGCCGGTAGGGACAACCGGCCGGTCAGGCCGGCCTCATTTCCTCCAGTTGACTGGCCACCAGGGCCCGGACCTTTTCTGTCAGATCCTCAACCGACAAACTCCCAACCTGTTCCGCCGGGATCGGCTCCAGCATGCGAATATGCATATGCTGCCTGCCGTGAAAATTGAGGCTGTGTTTAGGAAGAGCGGCATTGGTGCCGCTGATCACCATCGGCAGGATGGGAAGGTCCATCTTCTTGGCAAGGATAAAGGCACCGGGCTTAAAGGGCTTCAGTTCACCGGTTTTCGACCGGGTGCCTTCGGGGAAAATAAAAATGGAATTGCCCAAAGACAGCAATTTCTCACAGTCGGCGAACATTCGCGCCGTGCCATCCTTGTCTCCCCGTTTGAGCTTGATGTACCGGTTCAGCGACATGTTCCAGCCGATGAACGGGAGCTTGAACACCTCGGCCTTGGATACCCACTTGAAGGGGATGAACAGACGGAAGGCCACCAGAATATCCAGTTGTGACTGGTGGTTGGAAACAATCACATAGTTACGTTTCCAGGCGTCCTGCCGCTGGCCATCAACATGAACGGACCAGGCGGGCATAACCCAGAGATAGAGGGACGCCCAGCATGAGGTGAACAGGTGCAGGATGATCAGCCGGCGGTCCACCAGCACGGTCAACGCCCATATCACCAGGGCAACCATGAAAAAAATGGCTGAGGTCAGTCCCAAAAAAATAAGAAAAAGGCCGGCGACGATTCGGTTCAGCATTAACGGTAACTCCAGTAACTTATGGTTCATTTAGGTTGCATCCATGGGGAGGCTGTCTAAACAACCGGCGAAGGGGTGAGCCAATTTAGAAGGATTTCCATCGTTTTTCCCAGTATACCATGGCCTCATACCCGAAGATTGCATTCAGGTGGTGGAGTAAGGCATGGTAGCCCTCCTGTTGCCATATGTGGGTGACCTCGTTGTTGACCTGTTCGTAATGCTCCAGCAGCTGACCCAACGTGGGGTCATCCGCGATACCGATTTCCTGAGAAACCTGGTCGACCATTCCCAGCCACATGCGGCTCACCCCCATGATATAATGGGGCCAGGTATTCTGCATGACCGGTGACCATTTGGGGTCGCTGGTGTCCCCCACATTCGGGTGATCGTTATGATCAACGGCATCGGTGACCACCTCCCGGACGACTCCGTCGGAAAGCATTTGCTTTACCAGGCGATCATTCAAAACCATCTGATTGATCCGGTCAGCCGCAGCCGCGGAGGTATAAAAGAGGAAGCTGAACTGGTGGCCGGTTTTATCTTCCGCTGCACGGCGGTGAAAGCGCCACAGGTCGATAACCCCTTCATTGGCTCTGAGCAGCGGAGCGACGACCCGGTGGGCGAGCAGAAGATCTCTCTCCCAGCGGGTTTCCCCAGCCGGGCGCTCCATTCTGAACCGAACGAACCACCACCCGTAGCCCTCCGGCGCGGGTGCATGGGTCACCGGCTGGGGCGGGCTGGAAAAGGTTGGCGAAGAGGTTGCCGCGCACCCCCCTGTCAGCCATAGAATCAATGCGCACAGAAGCAACCGGAGGGCCGAAGCGGTCTTTATCGGTTTTTTTCTCTCATGTTTCATCGGGGGTTGTCCGATAATCATCGATGACGTATAAGCCATTCGATGCATGTCAATGAAGATCCATTCGCTGATGTGACCGGCTCTTAACCATCAACACCCTGACAAGGAGAAAGCGCACCATGAGTGACCGATACACCGTAATCTTCGAAGGCAGAATCATGCCAGGGAAAAGCGCGGGAATGGTCAAGGATCGATTGAAGTCCGCCCTCAAGACCGATGACCAGGGGATCGCTAAATTGTTCATCGGAACGCCCGTAGCCGTCCGCAGGAACACGGACCTGGCCACAGCCGAAAAGTACAAACAGGTGTTTGCCTCCGCTGGCGCCTTCTGCGATATCCGCAAGGACGGTGCAGCCGAAACCCAGGCACCGGAGTCACCTTCCGGCGATTCGGCATCGGTTGCCGACGCTTCCAACGAATCGCAATCGCCTGCTCCGCCGGCTCAGCCACCCGCTTCGCCTATCAAGGTTCACTATATCACGACATCGGATGGAGGGAAAATGATAATAACGAACATCGAAACGGTTCCCGGGAAAACCATGCTGGAGCATTTCGGACTGGTTTCCGGCAGCACGATCAGAGCCAAGCACATCGGACGGGACCTCATGGCCAGCCTTAAAAATCTCGTTGGCGGGGAACTCAAAGGCTACACGCAGCTGCTCCAGGAATCCCGACAGCAGGCCATGGACAGAATGATCGAAGAGGCTCGCCTGATGGGCGCCAATGCCATTGTCAACGTCCGTTTTTCCACCTCTTCCGTAGCTCAGGGGGCGGCGGAACTTTACGCCTACGGAACCGCTGTCAGGGTGGAATAGGAGACTGCCGATGATCGACCTGATCGTCTTTTTGTCATTGCTGGCGCTGGGATACGGTGTGGGAACCTGGGCCGAAAAAAGGCACTATCACTCTATTGCCGAGCGGGAAAAGACAACGATAAACCTGCCGGCCGTCACCCTGAAATCCGTTGATATTCCCGAGCACAAAATCCGGTCGGCCCAATTGGTCCATGGCAGCGCCGTAATTTCTGTGGATTATTTCAAGAGAATCCTGGCCAGCCTGCGCAATATTTTCGGCGGAAATGTGAAATCCTACGAGAGCCTCCTCGACCGGGCGCGGCGGGAAGCCCTGCTGCGCATGAAAGAGATGGCCGGAGATGCCACGGTCATTGTCAACGTGCGCATCGAAACGGCGGCCATCGGCAAGCAGTCCGGACGGAAGAACGTCGGCTGTCTGGAAGCCATGGCCTACGGGACGGCGTTGACCGTGGAGGAGTAAGTGAAGTTCACGCCCCGGCAGCCCGGCATCAACGTCAACGTCACGCCAACCCATCCACTCAAAGAGTTGGCCATTCTGGCCGGCGGCCTGCTGACCATTGTGGTGGGTGTTTACCTGGCCCTCGGCCTGGCGGTCGACCTGATGGTCCCCCGGCTCTCCATGGAATTGGAAAAGAAGCTGGCCGGCGCGTTCATCGGGAAGATTGTTGAAACAGAGCCGGTCGCCGGCACCACCCGCTACCTCCAGGCCCTGGTGGATCGCCTCCAGGACCGATGCGCCCCGCTGCCCTATACCATTACCGTCCATGTCAAGGCGTCCGATGCCGTCAATGCGGCGGCATTGCCCGGAGGCCACATGGTGGTGTTTACCGGTTTGCTGGCGGAAATGGCGTCGGAAAATGAACTGGCCTTTGTCCTTGCACACGAACTGGGGCATTACGCCCACCGGGACCACCTTCGGGGCTTGGGGCGGGCACTGGTGCTGATGACGGCATCCACCGTGTTGCTGGGGGCCGACAACAGCATCAACAACATGATCGGGCAGGGCATGGTACTCACCGAACTGAGCTTTTCACGTAAACAGGAGACCCAGGCCGACGAGTTTGCTCTGGAAACGCTGTTCTGCCACTACGGGCATGTGGCGGACGCCACCTCCTTTTTCAGCAAAATCCCAAAAGACGGCGATCCGGGCCGCTTCGGCCACTATTTCGCATCGCACCCGGAAAATCGCCGCCGCATCGGCCACCTTGAAGATCTGGCACGGGAGCGGGGATACCCCACCGGAACCCCGCTTCCCCTGCCTGCCGAGCTTGTCTTCACAAACCAGCCGTCCTGAGCGTCTATTTTTTGTCCGGCGCCTGAATCAAACTGCGGTAGAACATTTCGTCTTCCGATTGGTTCAACCCGTCCTCCACATGGATCAGCCCCTTTTTGGCCAGCCTGGCCAGGGAAATGTCGATGCTGGAAAAATCATCGCTGCCCGTTTGCATCTGAGTGCGGATCTGGTGAGTTTTCCCGTCCCTGATGAAGCCTTTCATGCGGTGGCTGTTGATAAAGTACTCGAGAGCCAGAATCCGGCCCTTGCCATCCTTCCGGGTAACCAGCCGCTGGGCGAGGGAAAGCAGCAGCGACTCGGCCAGGGTCATGCGGATGAGGTTCTGTTCATAAGGCTCGAACATGTTGACGACACGCTCGATGATGGAGGTGGAATTGTCCGAATGGACGGTAGAGAGAACCAGATGCCCCGAGTTGGCCGCCTGAAGGGCGATGCGAAAGGTTTCCTTGTCGCGCATTTCACCCACCACGATGACATCCGGGGTGTGGCGCAACACGTGGCGCATGCCCTGGGCAAAAGATCCCACATCCCGCCCCACTTCACGCTGGCAGATGTTGCTCCTTTTGTTCTGGTACAAATACTCCACCGGATCTTCCATGGTAACGATATTGCACCCCCGGCGCGTGTTGATGATATCCACCAGAGCCGCCATGGTAGTGGTCTTTCCATGGCCCGCCGGGCTGGAAACCAGGATCAGTCCCTGGGGACGCAGCGCAAAGTTAACGATCCAATCCGGCAGATTCAGGCTGGTCAGTTCCGGTACATCGTCCATGATGGGCCGCAAGGCAATGGCAATGGAGCTGCGTTGGCGGTATAAAGCCACCCGAAACCGTCCGATTCCCGGATAAGTGGCGGAGAATTCATAATCCGTCTGGTTTGAAAACGCCTGCCAGCCTTCATCGGACAGCATTTCCCGGGCGTAGTTCATACAGTCGTCCGGGGTAAGGGCGGGTATGGCCAGCCGTTTAAGCGTATTGGCAATTTTGATGGACGGAGGTGACCCGGCCATAAAGACCATGTCGTTGGCGCCGGTCTTTTTCAGGTAGCGCAGCAACGGCATGAGCTGGGGAGACTTTTCCCCTTTTTCCATCTCGACAAGTTCGGACAGCACCTCTCCGCGCAGGCCCATCCCGGGATTGGCAGCAATGCTCCTGATGGCGCTTTCTATCATGAAGGCAGGCATCACCACCGGCCGGACCTTTTTTCCCAGGGAAAACTCGAGTTCACTGATGGTGGCGAAATCCTGGGGGTTCACCATGGCCAGCACCAGCGTCTGGGCTTCCATGGCTACGGGCAGCACCTGCATGGCGGTCATCTTTTCCACCGGCAGCAACTGGAGCACCTCTTCCTTGATGTTTCGCCGGTAAAGATTCATCCCCGGAACGCCGAATTTCCGGCTCAACAGGTCCAGCAGGTCGTCCAGGGCCACAAACCCCATTTCGATGAGAATCGAACCCAGTTGTCCCCCGGCCTGGGCCTGCCGTTTAAGCACCTGTTGAAGCTGTTCTGCACTGATGAGGCCGTCCTCCATCAGCTGTTCGCCAATTCGCCGCTTTCTCGAGGCGTTGAAGTCCTTGGGGGAGGGTTGATGTTCTGTCATAATCCATCTTCTCCTGTTATCGCATTGACCGTGATAGGAAATGGGACCGATACCGATCGGCCGTTTGGGATACCCATATAAAAGGGTAATGTGTTGGTGTCAAAGCAATAATGACCATGGGGCCATGGGATGGAAGCTGTACTTATCATTTCATCCGGCCGCAATTCGTTTCCTGTGGATTGAAAAAAATAGTCGCGCCGGCGGCAATGCTCCCCAAGCCTTCAAAAGAAACCTGCTGCATCCAGTGAATTTTCATACGACTCTCCTTTATACCGCCCGTGCGAAGCCATGAAGGGGGATCCTCCTTGTGGGTCGCGGTCAAACATGATAACGGACCCTGTCGATTCTTCAACTGATTTAACGGACATGGCTTTTATCCCTTCGAGAGGCGCCAAGATGACGGCAATTTTAATGATGTACATTCTGGTAGGAGCCGTGGCCGGTGTCCTGGCCGGCTTGCTGGGCATCGGCGGCGGGCTGGTCATCGTGCCCATGCTGGTGTTCTGTTTTGTCCGGCAGGGAATCCCCGATACCATAATCATGCACCTGGCGCTGGGCACATCCTTAGCCAGCATCATGTTTACCGCCGTGGCCAGTTTTCGGGCCCACCACAAACGTGGAGCGGTCCATTGGGATGTGGTACGAAAAATTGTCATCGGTATCTTCACCGGCACCTTCCTTGGCAGCACCATCGCCGCCCAGCTCTCCACCCGGTTTCTCAAAGGCTTCTTCGTCGTATTTCTGTACTACGTGGCGCTTCAGATGCTGACCAGCAAGAAACCCAAGCCCTCCCGTCAGGTTCCCGGTCATGCGGCCATGTTCGGCGTCGGCAACGTGATCGGCATGGTTTCCAGCCTGGTGGGCATCGGCGGCGGGACCCTTTCCGTGCCTTTCATGATCTGGTGCAACATGTCCGTTCACCACGCCATCGGCACCTCCGCAGCCATCGGCTTTCCCATTGCCATTGCCGGCACCCTGGGTTACCTCGTCAATGGTCTGGGGGTTCAAAATTTGCCCCATTTTTCAATCGGATATATCTATCTGCCGGCACTTTTCGGAATCGTGGTCACCAGCGTCCTGACAGCCCCCCTGGGGGTTCGCCTGGCCCACAGCCTTCCCGTGGACCGGCTGAAACGCGTCTTTGCCGTCCTGCTGCTGGTGGTAGGCACCCGTATGCTCATCGGAATCCTGTGATTTCCGCCACCCTATGCGTAATACTGCGACGCCGGGCCATATATCTGCATGGATCGGTCGCCTGACTCCGAAATAGTCTTGACAAAAATACCGTTCCCGCATAATTACCTCAACTTGGTATTTTAATTCCCTCCCGGCTATTCATCTGTGTATACAGATTGCGAAAATCACATTATCGAAAGGAGAACGAACACATGTCCAAACTAATTCCCCCCCATGGCGGCAAAGGCCTCACTGTCTGTCTGCTCGAAGGCGCTGAAAAAGAAGCCGAATTGAAAAAAGCCGCCGGCCTCAAGCAGGTCGAGATTTCGCCGCGCGTCAAGGGCGACCTGATCATGATCGGCATCGGCGGCTTCAGCCCCCTGACCGGCTTCATGACCAAGGCAGACTGGAAAGGCGTTTGCGAAAAATACCTGATTTCCGACGGTACCTTCTGGCCGGTCCCGGTGTGCTTGGATGTAACCAAGCAAGACGCCGATGCCATTGCCGTCGGCGAAGAAGTTGCCCTGTACGATCCCGAGGGCAAAGAGATCATGGCCACCATGAAGGTCACCGAGAAGTACGAGCTTACCGAGGCCGACAAGAAATGGGAATGCGAGAAGGTCTTCATGGGCGAAGGCACCCCGACCCCCGCAGATTTCTGGAAGATCGCCAAAGAAGATCACCCCGGCGTCCAGATGGTCATGAACCAGAAAGCCTTCAACCTGGCCGGCCCGGTCAAGGTGCTCAGCGAAGGCGAGTATCCCACCCGCTACAAAGGCGTTTACCACCGCCCGGCAGAATCCCGCAAGATCTTCGACGATCGCGGCTGGAGTGACGTGGCTGCCCTGCAGCTGCGCAATCCCATGCACCGCTCCCACGAATACCTGTGCAAGATCGCCGTGGAAGTGTGTGACGGCGTTTACATCCATTCGCTGGTGGGCAACCTGAAACCCGGCGATATCCCCGCATCCGTGCGCGTCAAATGCATCGATGCCCTGGTGAAGAACTACTTCGTGGAAAAGAACGTGGTCCAGGGCGGCTATCCGCTGGATATGCGCTATGCCGGTCCCCGCGAAGGCCTGCTGCACGCTGCTTTCCGCCAGAACTACGGCTGCTCCAAGATGATTATCGGCCGTGACCATGCCGGTGTGGGCGACTTCTACGGCATGTTCGAAGCCCAGACCATCTTTGACAAGATCCCGACCCCGGCCGGCGGCAAGGGCCTGCTCTGCCAGCCCCTGAAAATCGACTGGACCTTCTACTGCTTCAAGTGCGACGGCATGGCTTCCCTGAGAACCTGCCCCCACGGCAAGGAAGACCGGGTTCTACTCTCCGGCACCATGCTGCGCAAGATGCTCTCCGAAGGCGGCGAACTGCCCGATCACTTTGGCCGCGACGAAGTCGTCGCCATCCTGCGCCAGTACTACGAAGGCCTCACCGAGAAGGTGGAGATCAAGACCCACAAGGCAGCCACCGGCAACTAATCTGCCGATCTCTGCTGACAGCAAGCTCAAAAACGGGACGCACTCTGGTGCGTCCCGTTTTTTTTCAGCGAAGATACCCCGATAGTCAGGTTTACGTATCGATTAAGACCGGGTTGGTCGGTTGCCGGAAGCAGCAAACAGGGTAGTTAAGCAGGATGATGGCCGCACATGGTTTCGTCGCCCTTGATCAGCATGCATCTTGACAATGAGGATCAGTGTTCAGGACAAGATTGGCATCATTCAGTTGGGGAGGTAACGGGGGAGCATTGTTCGGCGATGCATTATGCCGTCATTCGGAGCCAATCATACGGGAAAGACGAATAGGCATTTCCAAATAATCGATCCCCCCTGCCTGCCGGCCAAGGGGGGATCGTTGAAGTTCGGGTTATTCACTTTAAAATTTGGACGACTGCATTTACGATCCGGTTCTACCGGTTATCGCTGCTATGCGATGCAATGGCAAAAACGGCGCCGGTCAGCACAAGGATCATGGCGATCCACAGCGCCGGATTCGAACCGATCCCTTTCAATATATTATCGTCCATCCCTGTTCCGATGAAACATCCGCCACCGCCACCACCGCCAGTGGAAGTTCCCCCTGTTGTTAAAGTGGCGCTATCGGTTGCCAGCAATTCAGTGGATGCAATTCCAGACGGATCGACAATTACCCCATTTTCAATCCCATCCTCGTCACCCATCCCACCATCTTCAAGCAATATGGTTACACTTTTTCCGTTTTTGGCGAAAACTGCACTTTCGTAGACTTGCCATCCGTTGTCGGTTATGTATTTGTACAACTGGGCGTCTTTGGGAACCCTGGTTGAAAAATTAATTTTCACCGTTGCGGTTTTAACCCCATTTTGCAGATACAGCTTGAAACCAATCAGGCCGAATCCCATCTTCACCGATTTGTCAGGGATCGCATCCGTGGAAAGCGATTTTATCGAAACCAGCGTGACATCGTCGGAAACGGTTTCGACACCGACAATAGTCTGACCCTCAACCGTATTGACACTCATGATGTTGTCTTCAAGGGAATCGGGAATCCCGTTTTCGTTTACATCCACCGATCCATCGACCTCCTGAGCGTCCGGGATACCATCGATATTCGCATCACCCGCAACGTCGGCAGCGATTGTCGTAAACGTTGAGGGTTGGGACCAGTCCGATGTGCCATTACGGGCATCGATAAACCTTACCCGCCAGTAGTATACAGTATCGACATCGAGGACCATTTCGCCGACCGTGTAGGCCGTAAGCCGGATCTCGCTGGTTTCATCCAAAATGAGTGTCGAAAAATCTGGTTCAGTACTGATCTGCCACTGCGATTGATAGTGATCATCATTGTCGATGTCGAAGTAAGCACCGGAGACAAGCACGGGCGTAAGGTCAACACGCTCAATCTGGGTAACACCATCGATAACCGGTGCATCGGGAGCCGTGTTGGCCGGGGCTGTCGTTGGATTGGTATCCGCCTGGAACTCAGCCAGATTGGTCAAGCCATCACCATCTGCATCCAGTGCGGAATCATTGATGAGCGGATCCAGGCCATAGGCAAGTTCCCAGACATCGGTCATCCCGTCGTTATCATCGTCCGGATCTTGATTATCACCCGTCCCGTCGCTATCGTTGTCTGCCCACTCGTTAGGATCATTGGGAAACAGGTCCAGAATATCAGGTACATTATCTCCGTCGACATCGGTACTGGACGACTTGAGCACGCTCACCGTCGTGGCTGAAACTGAGCTGCTTCCGTCATCATCGGTAACCGTCAGGCTGAAAGTCAACGTGCCGCCATCAATTCCGACAACCGGTGCGGTGAACGATGCCTGGACGCTGGTAGCGTTGTTGATGGAGATTCCCGGTCCACCGGTCTGCACCCATTGATAACCGACAATCGTACCATCCGTGTCCCCGGAACCGGATCCATCCAGAGTTACCGATGTGCCTTCATCGACGGATTGATTCTGTCCGGCAACCGCCATGGGGGCCTGGTTGGATACAACATCGGCGGGAGTGTAGGAAACTTCTTCAGAGTCCGCACTTTCCAGGCCGCCATCAAATGCACGAACGACGAAATGATAGGTGACCCCTTCGGTGAGACCGGTCAGCGTGCAGGTAGTGAGGTTGTTTTCCCAGATGGGGTAATCGTAGTTGTAGCTCTGGCTGCCCTCACGGGCGAAAACCCGGTACCCTTCCGGTGCCGGATCGTTGGCATCCCACTGTAGCGTAACGTTCGCACTGTAAGCAAAGGAAACACTGACTGCAATGAATACAATTGACGCGAGGAAAGCGTTTAGAAAAGATCGAGAAAAAAGTTTCAAGGTTCATCTCCCAAGTTTATATTCGCCTTGCGATCAGCTTTGGACTTGAGAGATGCTGTCTTCGCTCGGCAACCCTTCGGCCATTCCCGGATGTAATGGGTTTAGGCCAGCGGCTTTGCGTCCCAGCCTTTCGACTGGTTTGCCTTTATCGAGCTTATTGTCAGAGCAACTGTGATGCCAAAAACCGAATAGCGTACAAAGAAATATTTTAAGACATTAATATTATATGTTATTTAAATTTATCGACCACAGAAGATGCCGCATTGAATCGAGGAAGGTTCATGGGGGTGTGCAAAAAACAACAATCATCCAGTGAAGGATGTTTCGAATATTGCACTCTGGTTAAATTCGGATTGTGTTTTGAGGTAAAACGCTTGAAGAGGTGTTATTTTCTTCCGAGAGTTTCAAAGTTACTTGGGCTTCACCTAATATCCCTTATCGTCGAAGGATGGGTATGGTGGATGGCTGGCATTAAATTAACGGCTCAACCAGCATGATAAAATTTCTTATTTTATTAGTTTTGTAGAACACTTTCGATGGAATCATAAAAAGTCGAGATCTCAGGTTTTTTGTCATCCCCGTGAAGACGGGGATCCATAAGATTCAAATAGTTATAGATAGCGCTAAAGCTTCACTGCGTGCACCCGCCTCCGCGGGAATGACACCTGGGGGACTTTTTACGAGGCCATCAAAATTAGAATGGACATCCTCATCACCCCCTTAATTGACCCGGCGCTTGCGGCCTTCCCACTCTTTTTCACGGAGCTTGAACTTCTGGATTTTCCCGGTGGCGGTTTTGGGCAGTTGGGTGAATTCGATTAGTTTGGGCGCCTTGAAGCGGGCCAGGTGCTCCTTGCAGAACTGGATGATGCTCTCCGCCGTCGGGGTGGTGCCGGGTTTGGGGACGACGAAGGCTTTGGGCACTTCTCCCTACTTGGGGTCCGGCACCGGGATAACGGCCACTTTCAGAACGTCCGGGTGCTGGAAGATGACATTTTCGATCTCGACCGTGGAAATGTTTTCGCCGCCGCTGATGATGATGTCCTTCTTGCGATCCATGATCTGCGCATAGCCATCGGGGTGCATGACCGCCAGGTCGCCGCTGCGGAACCAGCCGCCGTCAAAGGCGGTCCGGGTGGCTTCCGGATCCTTGTAGTAACCAAGCATGACATTGTTGCCGCGCATGACGATTTCGCCGATAGCGTTGAGATAGGCGCCCCGGTGATGATACATGACCCCCTTGGGACGGCCGGTGGTGCCGCTGGTGTAATTGATGGCGGCGACCTCCCGCTCGTCCGTGACGGCAATTTCCACCGGGTCGGCGGTGCCGCTCGCCAGGAACGATTCATAATCGGTGCCGGGAAGCGGTGCTTCCGCGCTCGTGTCGCAGATATTGACGAAGAATTGCACCTGATTCAGTGTGCCGATGACCGGCTGAACGGTTGGCGCAAACTCGTTGTCCGCAAACACGGCCTTGGCGTCCGAGTGTTCGATGATGTAGCCCACCTCATTGGCGGACAAGCGGAAGGTGATGCTGACCATGGCTGCGCCGATCATGGGCACGGCATAGTGGGCTTCGAGCAGAGGCGGCGTGTTCGGGCAGATAAAGGCGACCTTGTCCCCTTTGCCGATGCCGTTTTGTTTCAACGCATTGGCCAACCGGTGGACCCGTTCCTGAAATTCCCGATAGGTCCGGCGGGTCCTGCCGTAGACGACCGCCGTTTTTTCCGGATAGACCGCCGCGCTGCGATCAAGGAATTTAACCGGGCTCAAGACATCGTAATTCACGCTGGGTTCGTTCATGCTGCCGTCCTCCTTTGATCGGGCCGTTGATCCGTTGCCGCCTGGAAACGGCTCTCACGCGGCATGCTCACTTACGGCGGACCGCCTGCAGGATGTCTCCTGCCGGCGCAAACGGACCGAAACCCGAAAGTGGGCTTATGAATTTTGTTTCGTATCTTCCATGCTTCTTCAATCGGTCAACCGCCGAAATGGGTATGAGCGTCGAATCTATCAAGGCGACGGTGAGAACCTCGAAAAGATGAGGTATTTAGCAATTCCCTTGTCAATAAAGACCAAGTCTGGCAGTTGACGGAACACCAGGCCACAGTTAATAATTTTAACCCAGAATTCGTATTTTCCACAAAGACTTCCAACCGGCACGTTTTGGAGACTGTTTACCGCCCGGGGTGCCCGGCGATGCAGCCGTGGCAACGGGCACGGTGTGGTTGATTATAGAGGCAGAATCGCCGTTCGGCTCCGTGGTTATAGGGGTTATTGAACCCACTTTATGCAGCCCTACCTCACACCGCCTGAGGCTTCGATGGCTTTCTGTTGGCAGGCCTCAATGAATCCTTCATTTTTTTCAACACGGTCGACAACTGCAAAGCAAGTTTGGCGTGTTCCGGTTGCAGATAAGCATGGACCGGGGACTCCAAAAGCACACCAGCGATACGGATATTAGCGCCTTTAAAATGTTTATCGCTGGATAAGTAGTGTAACCCAATCTCCTCTGCCTCTATAAATGTATCGGTTCTCCCGGCCATGAGTTTTTTCAAGCCCGGCACCCAAGTTGTGACAGCCGACAATTAATTATTTCTTATTGATACAGTGGATTTTGAAGTCGTCGATAAAAAAAACCATTTCTTTCTAAAGTTCTTTCCACAAGTGCCGATAAAAAGTCTCTTAGTCTTAACCAAATGAAAACGAGATTAAGGGGCGTTCAAAATAACCCACCAAAAAAAACAATGGAGCAAACATGAAACGTAATGCAATTGCGGCAGCGGGAGTTCTTTTTTTGATTTTCGGTCTGGTATCCACCGTTTTAGCCGGTACCCGGGATGATTGTATTCTGAAATGCAAAGAGGCGGCAGAATTAGTGAAATCAAAAGGAATCGATACAGCCATTAAGGAAATTTCAAGCCAGAACAACCGTTTCGTCTGGAACGATGGTGTCAGTTACGTTTTTCTCATGAATATGGACTGCCGGATGCTGGCCCATCCAATCCATCCTGAAATGACGAAATCGAATGGATTGATTGAAACAAAAGATGTGAACGGAAAACCGATGTTCGTAGACTTCATCAATGCCGCTAAAAAGGGCAAAGGCTGGGTCAAATACGATTGGACGGTTCCCGGCAAGGATGTGACCAAGCCCAAGCACACCTTCATTTATCGGGTGCCGGACACCAATTATTTTGTTGGTGCCGGTTTCTATGTCATGGCACCGGGTGAATTCTTCTAAACCGGCCCATCCCCAGCGTCGCGGGTTCGGTTGGCTGTTATGCTGTCGGCCAGGGTCTCGGAATCTGGACAGCAGCCGAAATAGTCGCGCAGGAGGTTCTTGCTCGCCGGCTGCTGCCTAAAGCCATTTAGATTTCCATTCAGTCTGATTCTTTCGAATTTCATTGACCGACTCTAAGTTTTTATTCAAAAAGGGCCGTTCACAATATCTTGTGAACGGCCCTTTTTGTCTTGGCGCACCCTTAGGCGGTTTTAGTTTGAGCTGTGACCATTTCATTTGATTTGGTGATTCTGCAAATTCAAGTACAGGGTCGGGATGCTTGACCCAAATCATCTATCTTGCATCGATTTAACTCGATACTCAGAATTCATCCTCAATGACTGCCACTTTTTCAATCGCCGGCAGGAAAAACAGGTTAGCCCTTCTGATCAATCGTTTCCCTTACTATTTCCAGCATGTCCTTAAGCTAATAGGGTTTACTCACGAATCCCTGTGCCAGTTTGTCAATAACCGCTTTTGGTTGACCTTCCGGAGAGTGACCGCTGGCAATCAGAACCGGAATTGATGGTTTAACGATTTAATTTCCTGAAGGCAACGCAAACCACCCATGCCGGGCATATTCAGATCAAGGATGATCAAATCAACCGTCGAGTTCAGCTGTTGGAATAGAGAAACCGCCTTTTCACCGTCTTGGGCTTCGCAAAGCCGAGATGGCCTGTAACGTGTTGCTGAAGTCGTGAGCGATACCTCCGGCCAGAGTGCCGATGACCTCCATTTTCTGGGAATGAAGCAGTTGCGATTCCATCTTCTTCTGGGAGGTAATGTCCCGGGCAAAACCCATCGTTGCCGGCCGCCCCTTCCAATCGATCCGGATGGCGTTCAGTTCGACCCACAATATTGCCATTGAGCGTCCAAGAATACGGAAACTCTGATAACCGGGGGCTTTTCGGCTCTCGAACTGCTCCTGATGGTATCGGATTACCATTTCCCGGTCATCAGGATGGATATAATCGGTAAATAGCGTATTACAAAGCTCCGCAGCTGCATACCCCAATAACGTCTCCGTGCTCTGATTGGCATATTGGAGAACGTCGTCTTGGATAATAAAAATAGCATCGTGAGCATTCTCCACCAGAATTCGATTTTTTTCCGAAAGCCGCAGAACTTCTTCCGCGTTTTTGCGATCGGTAATATCACGACCTTCCGCTATCAGCATAAAGATCTGTCCAGCGTCGTCCCGAACCGGTTTGATGGAGAAGTCCACGCAACGTATTTCTCCGTCAAAACGGATATGATCGACTTCCATCCGTTCAAATTTTCCGAGTGCAGCCTGTTCAACGGCATGCTTCACTTTGGCTTGGATCGCTTCGGAATGCTGCCAATAAGGTGTTTCCCAGAATTTCAGGCCAACCAGTTTCACCTCTCTGACACCGGCAAAATCAAGGGCGGACTGGTTGACATTTCGGATGGTTCCTTCTGGTGAAAGGATGCCGGTGAACTGGTAAGTTTGATTGAAGACGGCTTCAAACTGGGATTCACTTTGTCGCAAGGCATTCTCTGTGGCTTTTGATCGGTGATGTCGAGCCCCGCGCAAACAATAAATTCAACCTTTCCATCCGGTCCTGCGCTATTGCATTGGACCACTGAATCAGACGACGGTGTCCCTCATTGGTAACCCGAAGCTTGGGTTCGAACTGTCGTGGCGTGTTTCCATGTTCATGTTCCGGAGCGACAATCAAAAAGCAGCGGGAACCGGTCTTGAAATGTTCCCGCTGCTGGTAATGTCGTTTAGATCTTAAACTGGTCTACCATCTGTTTCAAATGCTCCGAAAGCTTGGAAAGCTCCTGGGAACTCAGGTTGACCTGGCTGCTGCTGGTGGACATCTCATTCATGGATACACTGACACCGGCGA
>JAHLLR010000004.1 GCA_020444075.1 Deltaproteobacteria bacterium | reverse complement strand
TCCACGAAAGCTGGTTCAAAACCGGAGATCTGGCGGTCCTCGACCAGGAAGGATATCATCATCACCGGCGGCGAGAACGTCTATTCCACCGAAGTGGAGTATGCCATTTACGAGCACCCGGCTGTGCTCGAATGCGCCGTGGTCGGCGTTCCGGACGAAAAGTGGGGCGAAGCCGTCAAGGCGGTGGTGGTGAAAAAGCCGGGACAAGCGGTAGACGAAGATGAACTAATCAGCTTCGTCAAAAAGCGTCTGGCCCGCTACAAGGCACCCAAGAGCGTCGATTTTGTGGACGCTTTGCCAAAGACCGGATCCAGCAAGCTCATGAAACGGGTGGTAAGGGATTGGTACCGGTGAGAAAGACCGAGCTTAGCCGGTCGGACCTCGCTGCCGAAAATGCCTTCATTTCCGATCTGTCATGCTCGCCAGGAGTCTGTCTTTTCAAACTCGGCGTCGGGCATTCTTGCTGAGCATGAGGCCATGCTGACTATATTGTATCAATCGCCTGTTTAATAAACGGCATTGATCCATTTCTGGTCACTGCCGTTATACAAGGAATGATACCACCACTGGCATTAGCCATGCTTGTTGAAATGGGTATCGCTAAGTCAGAATTTTTGCCGCCTGCAAAACTCGCTTAGCAGAATAATTTGTCATCGGATTTATTGCCGATGATAATGTCGGACAATCCCTGGCCTTATCGAGTAAAGATATCATGTATAGGACGTAACAAGATGTTGCAACCATCACGTCGTGTGATAGCATCCTACCAAAATAGAAGTCTATAAGATATGGGAGGAAAATGTTATGAAAAAGGATCAGATTCGTATTCACTGCTCAAACGGGCATTTAGGATTTGCCCCGACGAAAGAGGAGAGTTTCTGGATCGGCGCAAAGACAAAACCAGATTACTATGCCTGTGATTCTGGAAGTGATGATATCGGGCCGGTGCCGTTGGGTGCTGACAAGTGCGCAAGCCATCCTGAATGGCAGAAGCATGATCTGGAGCTGATGCTGATAGCTGCCAGAGAACAGAAAGTTCCGATGATCATCGGATCAGCCGGTGACACTGGGTCAGACAGTCGTGTCGACATGTATATCGAGTTTATTCGTGAGATTGCAAAGAAGCACAAAATGGAGAAATTCAAACTGGGGTATTTTTACTCGGAAGTGGACAAGGAATATATTCGTAAGAAAATGATGGCCGGGGAAACCATCGAAGGATTGGACGGCCGGACAAACCTGATGATCGATGAACTGAACAAAACAACGCGCATCGTGGCAGTCGCTGGTGTGCATCCGTTCATCAAATGTCTGGAAATGGGCGCGGATGTCATCATCGGCGGGCGTTCAAGTGACGCAGCCGTGTTTGCCTCAGCGGCGATTTTCGAAGGAATGCCCGAAAATAACTCATACTATGGGGGCAAAATTCTGGAGTGTGCCTCTTTTGCGGCCGAGCCATATGGCGCGAAAGAAACAATCATCGGAACCATCACGAAAGATGATGTCAAGGTCACCGCAATGGCACCGTTCCAGCGTTGCACCATCGCATCTGTTGCAGGCCATGCGATGTACGAACGCACCAATCCATATTTTGAATATTTCGCCGGTGGCATGCTGGACATGACCAACTGCGTCTATGAGCAATACGACGAAAAAACCTGCCGGATCACCAAAGCGGAGTATGTACCCATCGAAGGGAAAGTCAAAGTGAAACTGGAAGGATCGGGCAAGGTTGGCGAGCGGTACCTGGGCATGGCCGGTATTCGCGATCCTTACACGATCAAGAATATCGATAAGGTCATCCAGTGGGCCAAGGATCAAGTGGAAGAACGCTTTGCAGGCAAGGAATACCATCTGAGCTATCGGGTATTCGGCAAAAACGGTGTCATGGGCGATCTTGAGCCCATCAAGGAGACCAAGTCCCATGAACTTCTGGTTGTGGTGGAAGGCGTTGCTCCTACCGATGCCGTGGCTGAGGAAGTCACATTGATCGGCACGCGTCAGATATTCTATGCGAGGCTTCCGGAAGTCAAGGGAACTGCAGGAACAGCGGCTTTTATTCTGGATGAAGTAATCAAAGTGTCTCCAGCTTATGAATGGACGTTAAACCATGTGGTCTCGGTTGACGACCCAATGGAGCTGTTCAAAATCAATATGGTCACGGTTGGGGAATAGGAGGAAAAAAGAATGAAGACGGTTAAACTGATCGATCTTGCCAAAACCATCCGCAGCAAGAATGCCGGTACCGATCGTATCACATTCGACATTATATTTCGTGAAAAGGGAAATTACGATCTGGTGCGCAAGAGCGGCGCGCTGACCAAGCAGTCGGTGGCAACCTTGTACGGCATTCCTGAGAGCAGAATCGTGGACTTTGTGGAATTCGATCCTGGCCTTGCTATCAAGTTCACGATCAACCGGCTGCGTCCGAGTGGCTCCTATGGTGAAGGCGACATTTTCGGCTGTCAACAGTATCCGCCACTGCTCGACGTCGAAATTCGTGTCAAGTGATTCATAATTATATCATAGACGTTGGAAATTAGAAGGGCTAAAGCATTTCCGCACATGGCCGACAGCCGGTTACACTGCGGTCTCACTTCGCTTGGTATAGCCGGTTCACCTTCTATGGGGGTACGGGGACATTCTAGGCTTTCATGGCTTATTTAGCCTATCCCATCGGTGATGGAAAAAACAGTGGTGTCTACGGTGTAATCTCGACCAGCGTGCCGTTTGGCACGAGCTTATAGATCTCCTCCATTTCCTGGTTGGTCACCGCGATACACCCTTGGGTCCAATCACTTTCGGCATGCGAAGCACCGACCGGCGAGAAACCATTTTTAATGCCATGGATCATGATATCGCCGCCCGTACAGACACCCCGTTCCCTGGCCCGCATTTTGTCCAGCTCGTTGGGGTAGGAAATATGCAGCGACAGATGAAAACCGCTGTTGCCGTTTCGCGAATCGATAAAGTAGATCCCTTCCGGGGTCTTGTTGTCCCCTTCCCTCTCTTTTGGCCCAACCGGGTTGCCTCCCAGGGCAATGGTGTATGTTTTGATCACCTCGCCCTTTGAGATCAAGGTCAATCGCCGTGACTGCTTTTCGATCAGAACTTTATCGGCCGGTTCCATCCTGACGGCGAAAACCTTCGCCTCAAGCGCGGCAACCGTTTCCTGCAGTTTGGTAACCTCATCCGTTTTGCTTTCCAACGCCTGCCGGAAACGTTCCAGCACCGCCTGCTGGGCGGCGATTTTTTCATCCTTGATGATGACGTTATGAATTTGCAGGATCATCATCTGACTGTCGTGCCGGTAGTCGCTGTCCGGGTAATCGCGGACGACTTGCTGAAGGCATTCGAGCGATTGGCGGTAGTCTTTATTCGCGTTATGGGGATAGGCATAAAGAACCCCCATTTCGAAGAGCACGCGGTCCGTTACCTCAGGGTAGTTCTCGATAATTTGCGCGTATTTATCCAGGGCTGACGTGTAATCCCCCTGGTTGAACAAGCGATTGGCCTCCTGCGAGAGGGTGTTCTCATCCAGGTGACTGCATCCGCCGGCAAGCATCGGGATGAGCATGATGCCGACGACAAAGCGGCGCAGAAACCCGCCTGCGCCTTTCGGCCTCGCATGCGTAACCGTTCGGGCGCGTGTTGATGATGGTCGTGATGATCGCAACGTCAGTTCTCTTCCGGGCAGATCCGATACACACAGATAAGGGAGTATCCATCCTCAAATGGTGGATTTTGGTTCCCGGCAAGGCCCGAGCACGGCTGACACCGCAGGCATAGCAGCGCTATGTCGAGGATGGCAGACGAGCGAGAACGCCGCCGGGGGCCGAAATCCACCATTTGAGGATGGATAATAGGAAGTGGCCGGGTTTCGCTGCCCGGCCACCTCCCCGCGATTTACTTCTTCATTGATTTTTTGAACATTTCATCGGCTTTTTTGGCCTTTTCTTCAGCCATTCTTTCCTTTTCCGCTGCGATTCGCTCTCTTTCGATGGCTCGCTGTTCAGCCCCTTCGGCGCGCTCGATGGCTGTGTTCGCCTTGGCGATGGCCTCGTCAGCGGCCATCCTGGCGTTTTCCGCATCCTGGGCCGCCTGATCCGCTTTCGCGGCAATCGCCTTTTCCCGGGCCTGTACGACCTCGAGGTCTTTTTGTGTCGCACAACCCCCTAGACCCATCGCGAGTACAACCATCATGCAAAGCCCTAAAATCATCTTCTTCATAATGAACTCCCTCCTTTTATTTGCGTTTACCTGTATGCCGCCCATCATCGCGCAGGCAACATTCGGCGCGATGATACACCGCGCTTTAAAAAGCATGACCCGTTTTATGTTTCAAACAGAACCGCGTCCAGTTCCAGATCGATTTTCAGGCGTCTGGCGGCGTCCCTGGCCGCACGCTCATTATCGAAAGGGCCGGCCAGAACACGGTGCTGATCGCCCTCGGACAGCACTCTGGCAGGAATAGGCGGCCCCTGGTGGTTGATAATGGCCGCCAGCCTCTGGGCGTCGGTCCTGTCACGCAGGCTGGCCGCCAGAACATACCACGCGTCCGTATTGAATGCCGGTATTTCCGGTTGGCCGAACAACCGGCCCGGGTGCCTGAGTCGGATGGGCTGCGCGGCAGCCATTCCAACGCCATCACCATCCGCGGATACGGGCACCGGGATCCCGCGGGCCTCGATCACGACCTCTTTGACCTTTTTCCAGTCCAGCAGGCTTCCCGACTGATTCTCGATATGTTTCAATTTTGCATAGGCCCTCTTCCAGTTGGCCGTGGCTGATTCCTGAAAGGGCGTATGCGCTTCCAGGTAGACGATGCCGTCCCGCCGGCCGACCAGATAAGGCTGGTTTATAATAAGGACCGGTGTTTTTACCGGGGCTTTTTCGAAAAGGCGCTCGATATCTTCCGGATAGAGCCTGATGCAGCCATTGGTTGCCCTGAGGCCGATACTGGCCGGTTTATTCGTACCATGAATCAGATAACTGGGCTCACTTAAATAGAGCGCATATTCACCCAATGGATTCAAAGGTCCCGGGGGCACCTCGGGCGGCAGGGGATCGCCCTTTTTGCGATGGTCTGCGGCAATCGAGGCGGGTACATACCAGGTCGGCCGGTGTTTTTTGCGCGTTATGACCATTTCACCCATTGGGGTGGGCCGCTCCTCGGTGCCGACGCCGATCGGGTAGGTCGACACGTCCAGCCGGTCGTCGTTTTTTTGATAATAAAAAAGCCGCATGGTGGCCAGGTTGATCACGATACCGTCGCGCCGGGTGTCGGGCAGGATAAAGTTCAGGGGCAGCAGGATCCGCTCCCAGGCCCCGGGCACCCATACATCGACGCCCGGATTGGCGGCACTGATGTTGTTGATGCCCAGGCTGAAGTGTCGCGCAATATCCGGCAGCGTATCGCCCCTTTCCAGCCTGATCGTCGCCAGGCGGCCAATGACGTCCTCGTCTTTGCCGACCACGAAATCATTCCGTTGAATCGCATCCTCCGGGTATCCAGGCAGGGGGAGCGATTTGGCCAGATATCCGCGCATATCGGCACAGCCCGTCGCAAAAAGGATGGCCATCAACACCAGGGTAAGATGAAACCTGTTGAATAAGGGGAGCCGTTCAAGTATTCGCTTGCGGATCATATCGCCACAATGGTTAATGCGTGCCCATCCATCAATGACCAATTGGCCTGTTTTCTGGATGAACACGCATTAAAAAAGGTTGATTCCACAATTCAGTGGAACGGGATTGTCTGATATTATATATCAAGCTTCGTCGATAATTACAAAATATGCGCACTAGCAGTGACCTCTATTCCGTAATATTTTTGTTCAGCAGCGCGTATTCATTCTGTCGAACCATGCCTATCCCCCTGGCGTGCTGCGCGGCTGACCACCGATACGTTCAGGCCACGACGCCTGGCAATCTCAACGGCGGCCACGCCTGAATCGCTGTCGGCGAATTGGCTGAACAGCCGACGGGCCGGATAGTCCTGCGGTGTTTGTTCACAGGGTTAAACCGTCTGTCTGCCCCTGTCTGAGATGCTGCGCGACGCGGCCAACAACCTATGCAAAGTCCGTTCCCAGGGAAACGGGTCGGCATGGTGTGCAAGCGTTTCATCGGATCGGCCAAGCACCTGATCGACAACATCCGTATCACCCGGGCTACGCTCGACACCCTTCAAACCAATGCCGGTTTTATCGATTATGGTTGAGTGCTCAATAATCCGATATATAATTTAATGATTATGGACGGTGAGTTACGCCACACGCCCCATCACCGGCCGTTCACGGTTCACCGTTCAATTTTCACCAATTCCTTCTCACTCACAGCGAGGCAGAACATGAGCGACAAACACACAGATGACTCGATCTTAAAAATGGTTCGTGGTTTCATGGCCAGCCGCGTGGTCATCAGCGCGGCCGAGTTGGATCTATTTACCCTGCTTGCCAAACAAACGCGCACGGCCGACGAGGTTGCCGCTGCGATCGGTGCCGACCGTCGCGGAATCACGATCCTGCTGGATGCCCTGTGCGCCCTGGGATTCCTGGCGAAAACCAAAGGCACCTACCGGACCGAGTCGTCAGCCGCGCCTTTGCTGTCGGCCGATTCGCCAACGTCTGTCCGGCCCATGGTGCTTCACATGGGATCGGTCTGGCGCAACTGGTCTGAACTCAGCGACATCGTGCTGGGAAAAGCCGTGCCGGATTTAAAAAAAGGCATCCTGGACAAAGAGAATTTCGAGGCCTTTATCGGGGCCATGCACGTGGTCGCGTCCAGAAACGCACCGGGTGTCGTGGCGGCCATCGGTCCGGCCGGGGCCAGACGGCTGCTGGATGTCGGCGGTGGTTCCGGGTCCTATACGCTGGCCTTTCTCGATGCAGCACCGGCCCTGCGGGCGACCCTGTTCGACAAACCGCCGGTAATCGAGATGGCCAGGGACCGGATAGAAGCCGCCGCCATGGCGGATCGCGTCACCTTGGTACCCGGCGATTTCTATACGGATGAACTTCCGACAGGACACGATCTGGCGCTTTTATCAGCCATCATTCACCAGAACAGCCCCGCGGAGAACGAGGCTTTGTACCGCAAGATCCACCGCGCGCTGGATGCCGGCGGCCGCATCGTGATCCGCGATCATGTCATGTCGCCGGATCACACCCAGCCGACCGAAGGCGCCCTGTTCGCGGTGAACATGCTGGCCGGTACCAAAGGCGGCAGCACCTATACATTCGAAGAAATCCAAGCCGGTCTGGCGGCAGCCGGTTTTGTGGGAATCCGGCAGATTCAGAGCAAAGCCATGTTCTCCCTGGTGGAGGGCTATAAACCGTAAGGATCCGGATCAGCCAGTTTTCAATGTTCATACATAAAAGTCAAGGGCGCCTCTCCAAACCCTGAAACGTTGGAACGGGCCTGAAGTTTTGAAGTAGTATACTTCCGGGGAAAGTCAACCGATAAGGTCATAGGTTGAGGCCGGCTTGGTGTTTTGGGCTTGTTCAGGTAGGGGGGCATGAAATTATGCGTTTTGCTTCCTAAGTACCCCTGTTCATAAATATGATGGCATTCGATCGCCGATGCATCCCGACTCGCCGCGTTGCCCGGCGCGCCAATAGCGCTGCTATTGGCGATTCTCCCGCCTTGCGATCCGGGCGCCTCGACAATCTCGGTGCGTCACCGTATTTTCGAACAGGGGCACGAAGGGAAGGCGATTTCCAGTTCGGTAATAAGTTTTTCTCCACGCGCGACTGGCGCGACTGATTGCAGATGGCTCCACCCCCATCCGGTTTCCCACGTTCGTTCCATCCATTACCAATCGTCGGACAGCCAGGTAGGCCGTTATGCTGGGGAACACCAGAGTACACCATTAGGGACATTAATATATAAATTAAGAATAATAGTACAGCTTAGCGGTGAGATAACTTCGACTGGCTAATTGAAAATTGCAGTACTCGAAAAGATCCTCAAATTTTGGGGATAGATGTGGAGGGACGGTTCGGGGCACCCTAACCAATTGCCACATCAAGGTTCTCTGTTCCGGCGCCTTAATACACGGCCCCAGCGTTTAGATGATGACACGTTATCCGATAATGAGAGTCGGCCGTTGACCCAAACGTGTCGAATACCTGTCGGCTTCAAATCCGGAGATTCGTAGGTACCCCGGTCGGCAATTGTTGACGGATCGAAAAGGACGATATCTGCGTCATGGTTTGGCGCCAAATGGCCTTTTCGCTTCAAGCCGAAGGTATCCGCCGGCAGCCCGGTCATCTTCCAAACGGCCTGTTCCACCGTCAGGCATTGCTTCTCCCGGACATAGCGTCCCAACACCCGTGGGAAAGCACCTGTGAAACGAGGATGAAACATATCCGAACCGAAACCGGGAAGGCCGTCTGTTGCGACCATTGAAAAAGGGCTTTTCAGAATCCTGATGACATCATCCTCCTGCATCATGAATTCAACAATGACGGCATCCATTTTTTCTTCCACCACCAGGTCAAAAAATACGTCGTAGGGATCCCGCCTTTCTTTTTCGGCGATAGCCGCGATCGATCGTCCGCAGTATTGCGGATTGCGGGGCGCCCTGACAAGAACCATCCCTTCGAACGTGTCGACATAAATTAAATTTTCCCAATCACCGCTTGTCTCGTTTTCGATGATTTTTCGGACTTCAGAACGAACTGTCTGGTTCTTCAGCTTTTCGGCGAAAGCCTCTGGACCTTCTGCTTGCAAACTTGGTGGCAATGCCGAAGCAAGGGATGTGCTGCCGGCGGTGTATGGGTAGACATCGCAAGTTACCCGCATCCCTTCGTCCCTGACCCTTTGAAGGTATTCCAGGGTTTCCCGGCTTCGACCCCAATTTTTCCGTCCCATGACCTTGTGATGGGAAATGTGAACCGGCAGCTGCGCCTGCCTTCCGATTTCCAGGGCTTCATCGATTGCATCCATCACCTGGTCTGCTTCGCTTCGCAGATGGGTAGTGTAAATCCCCCCGTTAGCCGCGGTCACTCGAGCCAGATCGATCAGCTCATCGGTATTGGCAAAAGCGGCAGGCACGTAAACAAGGCCGCTCGACAAACCAAAGGCACCCGCCCGCATCGCTTCTTCAAGAAGATCGCGCATCCGGTGCCTGTCTTCAGATACGGCTGGTCGATTCTCAATTCCCATAGCTGCAATGCGAAGCGTTCCATGCCCGACCAGCGGAACGACATTGACTGCCGGCTGGACCTGCTCCAGAATGTCCAGAAATTCGGAAAATCGCCAACCTCGATCAAGTTTTCTCGGAAGATGATCCGCTCCAATAATCCCCAAGGATGCCATTGCCTGGGATTGGGTCTCAGGTAAAACGGGGGCAATGGAAAAGCCGCAGTTCCCAATGATAACTGTCGTTATCCCCTGCCTGATCTTAGCTGAGCCATTGGGATCAGCTAATAGATAAACGTCGTCATGACTGTGGCTGTCGATAAAACCGGGGGCAGCCACCAAGCCGTCGGCATCTATTATTTGTCCGGCATGCTTCACTGACAATTGGGGTTCGAGAGCGGAGATTACACCGTCGGCCATTCCGATATCGGCGATGTAGGATGGACGCCCGCTTCCATCCACCACACGGGCCTGCCGGATCACTGTATCAAATAGTTGTGAAGTCATGCCGGTGAATCCTTTGATCGCAATGAAACACTTCAGGCAAATCCTAACAGCCTGGGTATGGTCATGGAAATTGCAGGAATATAGGTGACAAGTATTAGCACCACGACCTCAGCGCCGATGAATGGAAGGATCTCCTTCGAAATAGCCTCCAGACTGATCCGTGAGATGCTGCAAGCCACAAAGAGGCAGGCTCCTAGAGGAGGCGTCATCAAAGCGATGTTCACGTTGACGATCATAATGATGCCGAAGTGAAGCGGGTGTATTCCCAGACTGACGGCCAAGGGATGTAAAATCGGACCCAGAATGATCACCACGGCAGTCATGTCCATAAACATCCCGATAATAAGCAAAATTACATTGATGATCAGAAGCGCTGTATATTTGTTGCTGCTCAGGTTCATGATCTGCTGGCCAACCAACTCCGGTATCTGTTCGCTTGCCAGCAGCCAGCCCAAAATTGAGGCGGCGGAAAGAATGATGAAGACACTTCCGCTGTTTCGAACCATTTCCAGAAGTACGCTGGGCAGGTCTCGCAACCGAAAATTGCGGTAAACAAAAAATCCGATCAACATGGCGTATAGAACAGCTACCGCCGCAGCCTCCGTGGGAGTGAAGATTCCAGTCAGAATCCCTCCCAGAATGATGATAGGCGTAAGCAGCGGAATGATTGCCCTGCGAAAGGCAATTCCCATTTCCATCATTGTGGCCCGTCGCTCACCCTTCGGGTAGCCGCGCTTGCTTGAGATGCGGGCAGACAGGAGCATCAAGGCGACACCGACCAAAAAACCCGGGATAATTCCAGCAGCGAAAAGCCCTGCAATGGATACATTCATCATCGAGCCATAAATAACCATAATAATACTTGGCGGAATGATGGGACCAATAATGGAGGAAGCTGCAGTAACTGCGGCGGAAAAGCTTCTGGGATATCCTGCTTTTTCCATGGCCGGTATAAGCATCGTACCCAAGGCTGCCGTATCGGCCACGGCAGCGCCGGTCAATCCCGCAAAAAGAATACTCACCATAATGTTCACGTGAGCCAAAGCGCCGCGAATGTTGCCGATCAAAACGTTAGCCAGTTCAACCAGACGATGGGTGACCCGAATCCTGTTCATAATTTCCCCGGCCATCATGAACAGCGGCATCGCCATCAGGGCAAACATGTCGATCCCTGAATAAAACTTCAACGGAACCATTTTCAACAGTATCGGAGCATCCATTTTCAGGAAAACCAGGACAGCGGTGATACCCAATGAAAAGGCAATCGGGGTGCCGGTCAACAGGAGAAGAAAAAATACCGCCAGCATAAAGGTGATCATAGCTGCGCCTCCATGCCTTCGGATCCGGGCCCCCCAGTCCAATCGATAACAAGCACCAGAAAGAGCTGCGCGAGCATCAGAATTCCAGACAGCGGGACGGAAAGCAGAGGCCAGAACATCGATATACCCAGGGCCGGCGAGATCTGACTTCGTGCCGAAAGCACCATCGTGAAGCCTTCACGGGTCAGTACCAGGAGAAAAAAAGCCACGGCCAGGGATGTCAATGTCCCGATTATTCTTTTGATAACGGCAGGAAGTGGATTTATCAGAAGGTTCATGCTCACGTGTTCACGACGTTTCATTGAAATACTTGCCGCTATAAGTGCCATCCAGATCATGAGATAGCGTGCAGCCTCTTCGGTCCACAGAATGGGGTCGTTCAAAACGTAGCGCCAGAAGGTTCCGACCAGAACGACACCGAACATGAGGCCGCCAATGATAATCAACGGTATAGCCGTGACTTTTTCGAGCACATTGCTTGCTGAAACTGCTAATGCGTTGAGTTTTCGCATTCGTTGCTCCTCAAATATGACCTGGACGAGCGATGAGATCGTCACGGGGCAGTCACGGTCACTGGAAGCGGAGAGCAAGATGCATTCGCTTCTGGAAAAGCTGGCATCTTGACCGGTTCATGTTTCCCGTCACACGGCCGCAAATTGCAGCCGGGCGACGGGAGAAATTAATACCCTCTGCTTACTGATAGAGTTCCTTCTCGGCGGTCTTCACGGCTTCAAGAAGAGAATTTGCCAAGGCTACCCCTTCGGCGCCAAGGTCTTTATCAATTGCCTTCATGACGGCCGGGATGCTCTTATCTCTAAACTCTTTCATTTCTTCCGGGGAGGGTGAGTAAACTTCAATTCCGGCGTCTTTCAGGAATTTTACACCGCTACCGGTTGAACTCAGGATCAACTTGCTTCCTTCCCCGGCGATTTTGGCTGCGTTGATCGCATCGATGAAAATGCGGCGCTGGTTCGGGGTCAGCCCCTTGTAGAACTGCTCATTGGTAATCCACCAGTCGGCGCCATACAGGTGGTTGGTCAATGTGGCATACTTTTGAACTTCCTGCAGATTGCCAATGGCAACGATCGGAATAGGATTGTGTTGACCTTGAACGACGCCCGTCTGGAGGGAGCTGTAGAGTTCGTCCCATGGAATGGGAGTGGCTGCAGCCCCAAGAGATTCCATCATGGCAATGTGGCTCGGTACGGACATGGTCCGGATTTTAAGCCCTTTCATGTCGGCTACGCTATGCACCGGCCTTTTGTTGTTGGTCAGAACATAGAAACCACCCGAAGTAACCATCAGCAGCCGCATACCCGTCTTCTGGAGCAGGTCTTCCCGGATTTTGTTTCCGAAGTCGCCATCAAAAACTCGGGTGGCCACGGCGTGGTTCGGAAAAGCAAAAGGCAAATCAACGGCGTTGATGGGTGGATAAAACGGAGCGATCCCTCCGATTGAAGCGATGTTCACCTGCAAAATGCCGCTTTTCACCTGTTCCATCCGGTCCCGCTGATTACCCAGCGAACTGGCGGCGTAAATTTTCACTTCCATGTCGCCATTGGATTCAGTTTCGATCACGTTCTTGAATACCACCGCACTGGCTTGAGCGCTGGATTCCTCGACAATCGCGGGTTCTTCGTGGGCTATCTTGATAATCAAAGGCGCTGCCGTTGCCACCCCGCCGATAATGATCGATAACGCAATAACTGCTACGGTCGTAAATAGACTCCTTCTCATCATTCTCCTCCTTGGATTGGTGGTGGATAAAACATGATTAACACTATCTCTGCTTTCTAAAATCATCCTTAAGGTTCCCAACTCTCTGGAAAAGATGCTCCCTTTCAAAAGGCCGATTCGCCAGGATCAGGATACGGACGCCGAGGCGAGTTCGGTGATAATTTTATTTACATACGAGACGTCGGTCTTGGTATCGTCGGCGAGGAACCGGACATCAGATTCAATGGGATGGAAAAGATCATTGGCTTCAAAGGCATTACGGATGTATGAACGCCTGAGACGGTCCATGTCGACATCGCACGCTTTAATCTGGCTTGGGTGCTCCGGCAGCACGATATTCGTCCCGGGAATTTCCATAACCGGATCTCCGCGAAGGATTTCAATGCCGTTGTCCTGGGCAAATGAGAGTTGTGCCTGGACATGCTTGCCGGCCCCGGTATATTCCGTCTCCTGAACCACGATGATCTGGTCTTTCGGCATGGCCTGTGCCAGACTGAATGCGGCGGCCAGAGAGGTGTTCCCGGCCGGACCGCGCTCCATTCCTTCCAACCGTGCCAAGGCTTCCGTCATATAAAAAACTTCTCCCTGGCGAATGGTGACATACCGATCCATGTATCGCAGGGGGCGAGCGGCCGAGCGCGGGACATCCGAGCGATCCGGCCACACCGCGAAGGGAATTCCGAATCCGGTATGCCCTGTGGTGAAAGACTTGCGGTTGAAATGCTGGTCGCTTGCCATATGTAGGCCCTGCAGATTCACACTGGCACCCACAACTTGCGTATTATTACACGCCGCCTTAAGCATCCCCCGTGCAGTTCCGGTTAGATTACCTCCACCGGCATGGGTGCAGACCACCACATTCGGATCCTGGCCAAATTTTTCCCGAACCTGCTCCACAAGTTCGAAGCCAAGGGTTTCGACCCCTCCAATGCCAAACGGGGTGTATAAGGAAGCATTGAAGTAACCGGTTTCTTCGAGCAGTAAAAGAAAGATATAAAATAATTCAGGCCCGACGGTAAGTTGAACCACCTCTGCACCGAATGCCTCGCACTTGCGAGCTTTTTCTATGATCTCCGGCTGGCCAATGCCGCGACTGTCATAGCACTCCTGAACGATGATGCAATTTAGGCCCTGCATCGCCGCCTGACTCGCTACCGCGGCACCATAGTTTCCGCTCGTTGCTGCAATCACCCCCTTGAATCCAAGTTTGCGGGCATGAAAGACCGCATTTGCCGCTCGCCGGGCCTTAAAACTACCCGAGGGATTAGCGGCCTCGTCCTTCACCAGAATTCGCGCTCCCATTCCGTTGTCAGAAAAATGGCGTGCCAACCGTGTCAAGTTCTTCAGTTCGAGCAATGGGGTGCGTCCCACTCCGCAGGAAAGCTGGATGGACCGCATTTCATCAAGTGTGTAGCCGGTTTCCTGCATCATCCGATCATAGTCGAACGCGATAGAGCCGGATTCAAATCGGTCGTAATCAATTCCAACCGCCTTGCGCATCACATCGCTCCTGCGGGCCATCACAGCTTCATAGCTTTTGTTCAACGTCATGCCGCTCTCCTTTTTCCATCAAGGCCCGAAGCTCGATGCCGATATCCTGAAGGACAGGCATAAATGATCCAAAGGAATGCCTGTAGGCCGGAAGGATGTCATCCAACCGACCCTCAACCAGTCGACCGGTTATCGTCCGGACGGTCACATCATCCCCGAGAGAGGCCTTCTCTTCTACAAGAGCGCCTTTGACCCACATTTCAAGAGGTACGTGCAGCGTTTCCTCCGGCAGTTTGGGTGCCCTCTGGCCCGGCTTCAAAATAACGGTATGAATCTTGACCCAGTCGCCTTTCTTAGCTTTTCCCATTGTTCTCTTCCTGATAAATGAATTGTCGCATATCCCCCATGATCGCCCGCGGCACCGGCAAATCGAGCATGGTTTTCAATCCCGGGGCGGCATTGATCACATGGGGAATCATGTTGACAGCCATTGCAATCGTGCCGATACCACCGGGTATTTCCGGCTGGATCTGCAGATTGATGTTGGGTACACCTTCTATGCAAATGTAATCCCCGGTTTTGACGCCTTCGAGTTCCGGACGAATCTGCTGAGGATGTTCCAGCTCAATACAGGGCCTTCCGTTCACGTACCCGACGCCTTTTTGCCTGCAACCGGCCACGCGGCCTGCCGGGACGCGTATGCAATCCGTTTCTCGATCCACAGAGGTCGGTATCTCCTCGCGGGATTGTTCAACCCGCTCTGTAGTCCAACCGATGCCATCGGCGATCATATGGATAGATTCTGGAAACCCGACATGTCCGGCGATTGTCCGCTGCTCCACACTTGACCGAAACGCTTCCACCGTCAGGCCGACACCCTGTTCGGCCATTACCGCTCGGCCGAATGGTGACAAATCGTTTACCCGTCTGGCGCTGATCCGATCGACTCGTTCGCAGGTTCCGGTAAGTGCAAGAATGAGTAAGTCCATAACAAAGCCAGGGTTAATTCCGGTAGCCAGAATAGACACGCCAAAGGATTTGGCCAATTGATTCATTTCATCTGCCAGATCGGGGTATTGTGCTTTGGGGTAGGCCATTTCTTCCGCGATGGAGATTACATTCAACCCACGCTCAACGGAGAATTTGACTTTCTCGAAAGCCTTTTCGATAAAAGAATCACTTGTCAGAATCATGACATCCGCACAACCCGGAGGAAATACAGTCTCCGGTTGGTTGCCGATGATCAATGGTTGTCGATTTCCCCGCTCCAAACCAAGCAACTCATATATGTCCTTGCCGACGTTGCTTGAACGTCCGCACACAGCCACGATCTCTACGCCCTGTTTCTTCAGTAGCAACTGGGCAACGCCGCTGCCCATAGCTCCGAAGCCCCAGAGGGCGACCCTAACCTTTTTCATCCATATCTCCTTGAAATCATTAAATATAAAATATTTCTAACAAGTATTCTGAACACTGTCAGTGTCAGTGTCACTTTTCATCCCAACCCGAAGCCTTTTTGGGCATCAAGGTCCATTTTTTCTTGGTGCGCATAACAACAAATGATTCACTTGAGCGAATTCCGCCAAGTGATGGAAGCCTTGACGTCATGAATTGATATAGTTCATCCATTCCTTCCGTCAGTACGACTTCGACAAAAATGTCGTAACGACCCGTGACGGCATAGGCACAATGGACTTCTTCCAATTGGGAGATCTGCTCAAGCTTTTCATCGAGCTGTTTATCGTCCTCCATCTGGATCGCTACGATTACAGTAATGAAATTATCTGCCTTGAAGGTATCAATCAGACCCGAGATTTTGAGGATTCCTTCTTTGATGAGGCTTTTAATTCTTGAGTTGACTGTCGGTTGAGAGATTTCTAAATGGTCAGCCAAAACTCGCGGGGACATGCGACCATCTTGGCCAAGGAGGGAAATGAGTCTTCGGTCCAGTCGGTCAAGCTGTTTTTTCATTGTGGGCATTCCTTTTGAAATTAGTTTCATCAACTAACTCAGGCTTTCCATGGTTTAATTTTTTAAAATTATATTGTCAAGTTTTTTATTATTTAAAAATTTTTAGATATTTATTTTTGGTTTTTACATTTTCAATTCCATTTTTCAGGCATTAAAAATTGTTAAGCGCAACTATTCATTACCCATATTGATATTTTTCATTTCGATATGAACTCTATCGATGGTGGCATCGGTTGCAAAACCGACCAATTGGGTAAATAAGCGTCGAAATTGGCTTAAGAAGCATCAACAGACAGCTGTACCGCAAACGGAGACCTCTCGCTTCTTCACTCACGCAAGGACTGCCTCAACCGATGGCCGCAATCCGTTTTACAATGTGCCGGATATTTTTACACACCGTCAAAATTAATCCGACTGCTTACCGGTCTAACTTATTCAATTGTCAGTAGATTTGAATTCAGAAGGCATGGCACGGCTATTGCGATAATTACTCAAAATAGTTAGGGTGAGTCCGTCCGGAAATGAGGCAGGCAACATACCTGGCGCAGGTCGCAGTGACGTAGGATCAAGTGTAACGAAGCTATCGGCTTCTTTTTCCAACCCGTTAAAAATGAGGAAATCCCCATGAGCGTGCGCAATCTCAAACCGCTTTTCAACCCTTCCTCGGTGGCCCTTATCGGTGCCAGCACCAAACCGTTCTCCGTCGGCGCGGTCGCCGTGCGCAATATCTACGCAGCCGGTTTTCAGGGTGACATCTACCTGGTCAATCCCAGGCATACCACCATCGACGGCCATCCCTGCTTTGCGGACGTCGCCAGCCTGCCCAAAGCGCCTGATCTGGCAGTAATCGCCACCGCGCCGGAGTCGGTCCCGGAATTGATCGCCCAACTGGGTGCCCGCGGGACAAAAGCAGCGGTCGTGATTACCGCCGGTTTCGGCGAGGGGGGCAGCACCCGGGGCCATGATTTGTGCAACGCCATGCTGGAAGCGGCGCGCCCCCACCTGTTGCGGATCGTCGGTCCGAACTGTTTCGGCCTGATGCTGCCGCGGATAGATCTCAATGCCAGTTTCATTCATATCCCCCCCTTGCCGGGCCGGCTGGCGTTCGTGGCCCAATCCGGCGCCCTGCTGGCCACCGTGGTGGACTGGGCGACCCACCGGCGGATCGGATTTTCCCACCTGGTATCGCTGGGCGACATGGCCGACGTTGACTTCGGGGACATGCTGGACTACCTCGCCACCGACGGGTACACGCGTGCCATTTTGCTCTATGTCGAGTCCATCACCCATGCGCGCAAGTTCATGTCGGCGGCCCGCGCAGCGGCCCGCATCAAGCCGGTCATCGTGGTCAAGGCCGGGCGCTACGGTGAAAGTGCCACGGCGGCGGCCTCCCATACCGGTGCCATGGCCGGCAGCGATGCCGTCTACGAGGCGGCCTTCAGCCGGGCGGGTATTCTGCGCGTCAACGACCTGGAAGCCCTCTTCGATGCGGTCTCCACCCTGGGCATGCTGCAGCCGGTAACCGGCGATCGGCTGGCAATTTTGACCAACGGGGGCGGGATCGGTGTCATGGCCACAGACACCCTGATCTACAAGAAAGGAAACCTGGCCAGGCTTTCGGAGTCCACCATGAATCGCCTGGATGCGGTTTTGCCGCCGACCTGGTCCCATGGCAATCCGGTGGATATCATCGGCGATGCCTCGCCGCAGCGCTATACCGATGCACTGAATGCGATCATGGATGACCCGGGGGTGGACGCCGTGCTGGCGATGAACTGCCCGACTGCGATCGCTTCAGGTACGGAGGCCGCCCAGGCGGTTCTGGAAATGATCAAACAGCGGCCCCAGCAATCCCGGCAATGTGGATTGCTGAGCTGCTGGATCGGCGATGGACCGTCCGAAGCGGCCCGGCAGATGTTTCGCGAGCGGGGCATTCCCAGCTACGAAACCCCGACCAAGGCCGTGCGGGGTTTCATGCAGATGGTCCGATACCGGCACAGCCAGGCCATGCTCATGGAAGTGCCTCCGGACATTCCCGAAGCGCTTTCGCCGGACCGCCAGGCTGTGCGGCGAATTATCGAAACGGTACTGGCGCAGCAGCGCAGTTGGCTGCTGGAAACCGAAGCCAAATCGGTCCTGGCGGCTTATCAAATTCCGGTGGTACCGACGGTTGCCGCCGACACCCCTGAAGCAGCCGCCCAGGCGGCCTCGGAAATGGCCGGGCCGGTGGTGCTGAAGATTCTTTCCACCGCCATCCTGCATAAATCGGATGCCGGCGGCGTGGCCCTCAACCTGGAAACGGCCGGTGCCGTGCGGGAACGGGCGGCCTGGATGCGTGAACATTTTCAAGAGGAGCCGGTTGACGCCGGTTCCCTGAAATTCAGCGTCCAGCCCATGATTCAGAGACCCCACGCTCAGGAACTGATCGTGGGCATGAATTTCGATCCCCAGTTCGGGCCGGTACTGCTCTTCGGTCATGGCGGCACCGCTACCGAGGTCATTATGGACCGATCCCTGGCCCTTCCGCCGCTCAACATGAATCTGGCGCGGGAGATGATAGCCGGAACACGAATCTGTCGTCTGCTGGCCGGCTACCGGGGCGTTCCGGGAGCCAACCTGGCGGACATCGCCGCTACCCTGGTGAAGGTTTCCCAACTGGTCTGCGACTTTTCCGAAATCGCGGAACTGGACATCAATCCGCTGCTCTGCGATCCACAGGGTGTACTGGCCCTGGACGCGCGGCTGCGGGTTCAGCCTGCCGACGGACCGGCCGGCCGGCGTCTGGCGATCTGCCCCTACCCGACGGAACTGGAGCAGACCATCGGTCTGCCCGACGGGCAGACCCTGCTGCTGAGACCCATTCGTCCCGAAGACGAACCGGCCTTTCAGCGTTTTTTCACCAGCCTGTCTCCCGAGGATGTCCGCCTTCGGTTTCTGCATCCCATGAAACTGTTGCCCAGAACCATGGCCGCCCGCCTGACCCAGATCGACTACGACCGTGAAATGGCCCTGGTCCTGACCAGCAGCGACGGCCGGCAGGGCGCCGATCTGCATGGCGTCGTGCGTATCAGCGCCGATCCGGACAACGAAAAGGCCGAGTTCGCGATCATGCTGCGCAGCGGCAAAACCGGCCTCGGATTAGGTCCCATGCTGATGCGGCGCATTATCGACTATGCGCGCGGCCGGGGCATCAGCCAGCTCTTTGGCGAGGTGCTGAATGAAAACCGCTCCATGCTGGCCTTGTGCAAGGCTCTGGGCTTCAAGCGCCGCAACGATCCCGACGATCCGGGGAGCGCTGTTGTCTCACTGCAGCTCTGATGCCGGCACCGTCGGGTTTTCGACTTATGGATTAACCAGTTGGTATGCCGCCAGAAAAAGGAACGACCATGCGAGATGAAGATATAGACCGGATCGTGCTGGAAATGCTCCGGCAGATTGCCCCTGAGGCCCCTTTGGATAGCCTTGAATCCCATCTGTCTTTCCGGGATCAATTCGAATTCGACTCCGTCGATTTCTTAAATTTCATTCTCAGGCTGGAGAAGGAAACAAACAGCAGGATTTCGGAGCTGGACTATCCCAAGCTGTCCAGCCTCCATGGCTGCCGCGCCTATTTCAGGGAGTCATAGACCGGTCAACCCTTCTCAATGTTCCCATCGGTTAATTCCCGACTTGTAAAAATAGCTCGCACTTTGATAGTAAGTTATTGTATCAGTTACGTCTTTTTCAACAGAATCGATTTTTTCATATTCAGCTTCATGAAGATCCTGATGAACGATTCTATACTCGTTAACCGTCTTATCCGGTTCCAGAATGACCAGCCTGTCTTTTCTTAAAAAACCCAGTTTTTGATAAGTCCCGATAAAGGCCCTTTCACTGAAATTATCGTCCAATATATCGTCCCCATAGAATTTACTTTCATAACTCCAGTTCAAAATAGAAAAAAGAGTGGGCATAAGGTCAATTTGCGATGATAATTTACTGATAATTTTTGATTTTATCAAACCTGGACCGTAAATAAGCAGGGGTACTTTATATCGGTTGACTGGCAGCGACGTCTCTCCGGCGCTTCCTCCGTTATGATCCGCCACAATAACGAAGATGGTATTCTTGAACCAGGGTTTGGCGGCAGCGGCTGCTAAAAATTTATGGATTGCATAATCCGTGTATTTTACACCGCCGGACCTTCCCGTGTGTGAGGGTATGTCAATCTTTCCATCCGGATATGTATAGGGTCTATGGTTCGAAGTAGTCATCACATAGTTAAAAAATGGTTTATTTTTTTGATAAGATTTATCCGATTCTTTTAGTACCTTATTAAACAAATCCTCGTCACACACTCCCCAAACATTTGAAAATGTTATTTCGTTACTATCCATATCTGACTGATCAATTTTTAAAAATCCATTATGTGAAAAAAAATCATTCATGTTGTCAAAATAACCATGTCCTGCATAAATGAATTTGTTTTCATATCCTTTTTCTTTGAATATAAAACCTGATGAAAACATATTATGGCAATCTGGTCTTTTAATAATACTTCTACCGGGAGTTGGTGGAATTGATAATGTCACGGCTTCCATCCCCCTGGTTGTCCTTGTTCCTGTTGCGTAAAAATTATCAAAAAACAAGGAATTTTTAGCTAAATTATCAAGGTTTGGAGTCCATCCTCGACCGTCGCCAAAAGCCCCTATATATTCAGCGCTAAGGCTTTCAACCATAATCAGGATGACATTATATTTATTTTCTACCCCAGTTTTCTTTATATTACGGAAAAAATTATTATCAAATTTATATAAAGTTTTCAGGTGGGACATCATTCTCTCGGTATTCTCATTCCGATAATTTGTTTCATAGTCTAACGTATTGTTTCTGAAAGCAGAAAATAATGAATAGAGCCCATTTTTTGATAGTTCGACATTGAATTGGTTAGCCGATATGTTAGCCAAAGACTGTTCATTCAGCAAAAAGAAAGATAAAAATGGTATTAGAAATAAGCACATAGCCGTACGTAATCTTTGAGTAAACCTTTGAGAAGAAGCGAATGCAAAAACAAGTATGGATGTCTTTTTGCAGATAAGATAAAAAATGCATGCGCTGATTATGAAAACCGATCCTAATAGTAACGGTATTGGATATGATTCAACGATATTATTAATAACTTCATGAGTGTAAACAAGATAATCGACAGCGATAAAATTAAATCTTTTTCCAAATTCATCCCAGAAAAACCATTCAGCGAAACTATTGAATACAAGTAGATTGATTTGAAAAAATATTAAAAACAAAAATAGGTATTTTTGAAATCTATTATTAAAAAGCTTATCCGGAATTAAAGTTATATATAAAACCAGGGGAGCTAAAAAATACAAAGATGATATAAAGTCATAGGCAAAACCGACTGAAAAAACTTTTGTAATGGCCAATAAGCCGAAATCAATTGAACCCAAATCAGACAACATCAATATAATTCTGGTAATAAGAGAAATACCGAGGAACAATAGAATCATCAGGATTATTAGTGCAAAGCGAGTTCTTAAATATTTCATCATAGGATATCTTTTAATTTTTTATGGACCGTCTTCAGGAGATTCCGCTATTTGCGGTCCACTGAAGCAATAGACAAAACGATTGAAAAGACTATGTAAAAAGCGTTTTTGACATTTTATATTTCAAACCCATCCTCTGAAAATTGGAGTCTAACCATTAAAAAAAAATCTTAAAGGGTGGCATCATACTATTAGCCCGCGGCATTTGCGGTTTTCCGCATGAATATAATTAAATAGCTGGTCAAGATGAAGAAATGATGAAGATGAAGCCCTTCAGACCGGTTTTCACTCTTTTTTAGATTCCACAAGTAATGGGAACGGGTTGGGGATCGACGCATGCAAGGCGAGTCTGGAAAAAACGATCCAGGACATCCCTTTACATCGTGTAAATAATTCTGACGATCATTTGAACGGAATCCAATCCTGAAGAATCTATCGTCAGGTTATTTGATTGGCTTATGGATTGGCCTGTGGTTTGCTGTATAAAACAGAGCGTTGCCAACCGGCATGATTCCGCACGGCTCAATGGGGGTCTCTTCCAACCGGAAAAGAGGTCTGGGCATGGCTCATGAAGAGGCCGCATGCAACTTGAAGGGGAGGCTTGACGACGAGGTCAACCTCGCCCATTGATGAATGACCGCGGATGGATTATGCCCGGTTAAGGGGAACTGACATTTCATTCGAAGAGAAATATCTCTGACCACGGGGAGGAACTTCGTGATGAGCAGATTGAACCCCCATGAAGTATTCGTGATGTTTCTTGCGCTGGGGGTGTTAATCGCTTCTGCACGAGCGTTGGGTGAGGTCGCCAGGCGGTTGAATCAGCCCTCGGTGGTGGGTGAAATTCTGGCCGGTATCCTGCTGGGTCCCACCGTTCTCGGTTATTTCGCGCCCGACTGGCTCATGTTTCTCTTTCCCCCTGAAGGCCCCAATGCCATTGTTTTGCATGGTTTCACGACTGTGGCGATCGCACTTTTTCTGCTCGTCGCCGGCGTGGAGGTGGATCTTTCCAGCATCTGGAAGCAGGGACGGTCGGCGGTAACCGTGGGCATCGCCGGAGTGCTCGTCCCATTCGGGTTCGGCTTCGGTCTGGCCTGGCTGTTTCCCCAATGGACAGGTTATGCGTCGGTAACCACCCCTTTGATCCATGCCCTTTTCATCGCCACCGCGCTCTCCATCAGCGCGTTGCCGGTAATAGCCAAAATCCTCATGGATATGAATCTGTTCCGCACCGACATGGGCATGATCATCATTGCCGGAGCGGTTTTCGGCGACCTCACCGGGTGGATTCTCTTTGCCGTCATTCTGGGCATGACAGGTGCCACGGCGACACACACCATGGGCGTCGTTGCCACCATCGTGCTGACCCTGGCTTTTGCCGGCGGGATGATCACACTCGGGCGATGGCTGATCCATCACTTGTTGATCCGTGTCCAAGCCCACACGATGTGGCCGGGAGGGGTCTTGGCCTTTGTCCTGACCCTGGGACTGTTAGGGGCGGCCCTGACCGAGTGGATCGGCGTTCATGCCATTTTCGGAGCCTTTCTGGTCGGCGTGGCCATCGGTGATTCGCCGCAAATGAGGGCGCAGACCCGTATGGTGATCGAGCAGTTTGTCGCCTTTTTTTTCGCGCCTCTTTTTTTTGCAAGCATCGGATTGCAGGCGAATTTCAGCCGGCATTTCGATTTGATGCTGATCCTGACCCTGCTGACAGCGAGCTGTGCAGGAAAACTGGCCGGTTGCTCGCTGGGAACCCGATTGAGCGGCATGTCCTGGCGGGAGTCCCTGGCGGTCAGCGCCGGCATGGTTACTCAGGGCACCATGGGAATCATTCTGGGATTGCTGGCCCTGCGTCTGGGAGTCATCGACAATCGCCTGTTCGTGGCATTGGTCGTCGTCTGCCTGGTCACCACGATGATGAGCGGCCCGTTAATGCATCGAATCCTCAAGCGCAGGAAGACCGCCTGCCTCGCTGATGTACTTAGTGCCAGGAATTTTGTGCACCGCCTGCAGGCCAATACCCGTGAAGAGGCGATTGCCGAACTCTCTCAGGTCATCAGCCAGGCCTCGGGTCTGAAGGCTTCAGCCATCGAACAGGCGGTACAGGCCAGAGAGCGGATCATGGCCACCGGGCTCGGAAAAGGCATAGCCGTGCCCCACGCCCGTATGGAGGGCCTGACCAGGCCCTTCGTGGGGTTGGGGATTTCAATTGATGGAATCGATTTTGACGCACCCGACGGCAGACCGGCCCAGATTATTCTGATGATGGTGAGCCCTGATGACGATGAAACCGCCCAGTTGGAACTGATTGCCGATGCTGCCCGAATCTTTCGCAAGCCTGAAAACCGGAAGAACGCGCTGCAGGCTAAAAACTTTGCCGAGTTCCTGTCGCTCATCAAGTCCGAAAGGTAGTGCCACGCCCAAAAGATCCCTGAAACGGAATAACGAATCCCCTCCCCCACAGCGATGAAGACACGTTGGAGGCTCCTCCGTTCGTCCGGGAGTAAGGCGTCACAGGCGACATTCCCGCCACGGTTGAACCAGCAGGATCAGCCCCGCCGCCGCCAGATACATCAGACCCAGGTAGGAAAAGACCAACGTATAGTTGCCCCGGGTGACATCCAGGATGTGCCCGCTCAGCCATGGGCCAAGCGGCCCGGACACAAAACCGTAGGCGGTAAAAACCAGGCCGAAGATGGCCCCGAAGTGCGCCATGCCGAAACAGTCGCCGGCCAGCGGGCCGGAGACCGCAAACAGGGTTCCGAAGGCGAAACCGATGACCGCCGCCAGTACGGCCCACAGCCACAGGCCAGCCAGGTGGGGCATGATCAGATAGGCGAAACCTGCGCCGGCAAAGCTCATGGCCATGATGCGGGATCGACCGATCCTGTCCGAGAAATAACCGCTGATCAACCTGCCGCAGCCATTGGTCAGGTTGAACGCCGTGAGCAGGACGACGGCATGCGCGAGACTCAGGCCGCGGGCCAGGCCGAACCCGGTGGCCAGGACGATCATACTGGCCCCGGCGGCCCCGGCAAACACCCAGGTGAGCCAGAGGCACCAGAACTCCCGGCTTTTCAGGGCATCCTTCACCGAACGGCCATCGGGCAAAAAAGCGGCAGCGGATGCCGTTGTCGACCGATCGTTCTCCGGAAACCGGATCAGGGCGGAAGCGGTCAGGCCGACGGTCAGTGCTGCACAGCCGGCGGTCAGGGTCAACGCTTCGTAACCCCATTTCGACAGGAGGATGGAAAAAACCGGTGACATGACCGCCGCCGACAAGCCGAAGGCCAGATTGAAAAAACCCGCAACCAGGCCTCGTCTTTCGGGATACCAGCGCTGGACCACCGTCAGGCCGGGGAGGTATACGAAGGCCGACGAGGCCCCGACGGCGAACGCCCAGACGTTGACTTCGGTCATATTGCCGGCCTGACTCAGCCAGATCGAACTGCCGCCGCACATCACGGACCCCAAAGCAACCAACCTTCCCGGACCGTATTTCTCCTGCAAGCGCCCGCACAGGTACATGAAGCAGGTGGCACCGGTGAGAATGAAAAAGACCGCCCCGCCTATCGTCCCGCCGTCGGCATCGAATACCTGCTGCCAATGTTGGCGGAGAACGCCGGGAAGGCCGAAAATAAACGAGCCCGGCCAGAAAATGGCACAGGCGCAGGCAACCAGGATGACGGGGCGGGGGCTTTTAACCGGCATGCGGACTCCTCGATCAACAGCGACGCTGTACTATCGCATTACCGTGCTTACCATGAAGCCGGCATTTGGGCAAACATCGGTCTGTTTTCATGGGCCCACGATGGAAAGCGTTGGGGAGTCAACTCGTTATCATGGCAGGTTGCATCCCCCGCCCCTCTTTCAGGCCTTTTTTTGAATGGATTGTCAGGAAATCGGCTTTGTGCTTATAAGGTAGCGCTTTGGAGTTAACCCGAAGGTTGACGGGTTTGTCTAAGGTTGGAATTTTTGCTTTACCCTTACATGAGGATTGTGTTGATGGGTTCCAATGCGAAGAAGATCCCGGCCGCCTGCCTGATCCTGGCCGGGGGAAAAGGCAGACGGCTGACGCCGGACAAGCCGCTGCTTAAAATCAATAACCGCACGATCATCGAACGGACGGTCCATGTGGCCCTCCCCCTTTTCGAAGAAGTTCTTCTCGTCACCAATACGCCGGCAAAGTATGAATCCCTGCGTCTGCCGGTGGTACGCGACGAACGTCAGGGGTGTGGCCCCCTGATGGGAATCTATAGCGGGCTTCGCAGGATAAAACACGAGGTCGCCTTTGTGTGCGCAGCGGACATGCCCTTTCTGGACGAGAAAATCATCCGGTCCCAATTCCGCGAACTCGGAGCATTCGACATCGTGTTTCCCTGTCCGAGGAAAAGGCCGGAATTCCTGCACACCTTCTATCGCCGGCAGTGCCTGCCGGCAATCCGGGACAACCTCGATGCGGATATCTTCAAGATCGAAATGCTGGTTCCGCGCTGCACGACCCTTTGCCTCGGCAAAGATTGGTTCGTAAAAAACGGTCTGGCGGAACGGGTTGACCGCGCCTTCACGAACATCAACACAATGCGCGACTATCGCCGCTGGATCGAACAGGGAAGCAGGACGCCAAACGAGGCACCCGGCTCGAAGGCACTCACGTCCATAGTCCCCGGGGTGCTGCAGGAGATTCGTCAGACGTTGATCGAGCAGGAGACTGCGTTTCAGGATCAATCCACTCCCGAGACGTTTTCCAGCATTTGGTCCCACAGTTCCAGGGTCGCCCGCATCGCCCATCACATCGCCAAAACAGAGGGCTGGCAGGAAGAACCGGCCCTGCTCGCGGGACTGTTGCATGACCTTGGCAAGTTCGCCCACGGAAGCTATCACGAAGACGACACCCCGGAAGAGGAAAATGCCGTTCAGTTTGCGCAGCGGATCCTTTCCGGCACCGTCTACGAAAAATGGCTCCCGATCATCGGCGAAGCCATCCTTTCCACTTATTTGGAGGGCAAAGCGACCAGCGACATCGGCCGGGCGGTGTACGATGCGGATTGTCTCGACAAGCTGGGCAACATCGGGGTTGTCCAGTTTTTCACCAAAAAAGCGCTTCGGCGGCAATTTCTGGATGATGACGTGATGATTCGGACCAGTATCGAGCTGACCTATGCCCATCACGCGCCGGATACCCTGAAGACGCCAACCGGCCGCTCCCTCGCCCGGAAGCGAAAGATCATGACGCATGCGTTTTACGCCGGACTGCTGGAAGAATGGAAAGAACTCGGACTGGGCGAATTCACCATCATCGAGGAGGATATCGCAGGGATCGTCTGCATTCTTGTGGTACCCGGTTCGTGTTCGTGCGGCGGCCGACTGGAGCGCGAGTCCGATATCCGCGATTCACTGAAGTGCCGGTCCGTTGTCGTAAATTATCTGTGCGCCGCGTGTGGTTTCCAGAGCGAGTTTTCCTTCTGCCTCCCGAATGTCAGCGGGCTGCCTCAGAGGCCACGGGAGACGACGGACGGAAGGGATGGACGATGATTGCTATAAGCCATCTGAAAAATGGCTCGTGCAAAAAAACATTATCTGATACAGAATCCCGGATAACTTCGCGAGGCGCCGCTCTTATGACACCTGGCCGATAATCATTCGGGGTGGGTCTCGTACCCAAAAAAAAAGCATCGCGTCAGTTTTGTCGGTCCAGAAAGGGAATCCTCATGCAGCGCATTGACAGGACGCGCTCAACACGCAAGCCGGTCGCCCGGATCCTTTTTGGATGGATGGCCGCAATTGCTGCATTGCTGCTTGCCATGCTTCCACGGATAAATGGGGCGGACGCGGCCGAAAAGACAATCCGACTGGGGGTCCCGCCACATGGATGGCCGCCGTATATCATCGTCCATCAGGACCGGATTTCCGGCATTGCCGTCGATATCGTCCGGGATATCGGGACCCGTAGAGGCTTTGTGATAAACATCCATCACTACCCTGAAAAACGTGCCCACAAGATGGTGGAGCAGGGGAAAATCGATGCATGGCCCGACGCAAAAGAATGGTCCGCGACTCCGGAACGATTTCTCTGGACGGATCCGATAGTCGAGTCGGAGGACCGGTTGATATACCGGAAAAATACTCCCGTGGTGTTCAACCGGATAGAAGATTTATTCGGAAAGACCATTGGCACCCACCTGGGTTATTACTATCCCCGGCTGGAACGTCATTTTGAAAATGGAAACATTGTCCGGGCAGACACCCACGGTGAGCCCGCCATGCTGAAAATGCTCTTTTTAGGCCGGACGGATGCCGCCGTAATCAACAAACTGGTGGCCCTGTGGGTCATCAAAAGTGACCGGCAGATGCAGGGTGCCGATTTTACCTTTTCAGAGCAGATCGTGGATCGGGCCGGCTACCGCATCATGTTCACCCGCAGGCATGACTGGGCACCATTTATCAATGATTTCAATACCGATCTAAAGGCAATGAAGCAGGACGGCCGGATCGATCAGATGCTTTCCCGATATCGTCCTTAACCACCCATGATTGAACCACCTGTTCTCGGAAGGTCAACGATGAAACGCACCCCCCAAAGCCAGGCCCCAGCTGATGCCGATGCCCGCCGGGCGATCAAACCCGTGATCTGCTACCCGGTCGACACCCTCCCTGTGCCGGATATGGCCGCCTTGGCCGCCGCACGCCGACAGATGAGATTGACGGAGGAGGTGATCGTTCCCCCGCGCGATGCCAGAACCTTTCGCGTTCCCGCAGGGAATTTTTTCAGGATCATCAGCATGGACGGCCCCCAGGTCGGCGATCTGAATCTCTGGGCGGAGGATAACCTGTCGGAACGGTTTTACAGCGGCAAGACCCGCGCGCTGCATGGCACCCACCTGAGTACGGGTGACCGGATGTGGAGCGGTTTCCCTTATTTGCGGCCGATGGCGACGATCACCCGCGACACCCTCGACTGGTATGGCTTCGACGCGGACGGCGGCAGCGTGCATGACGTGATCGGCACCCGCTGCGACCCCTATACCGGCCGGCTGCTCAGCGGCCGGGACTATCACCATTGCTGCCATTCGAACCTGACCCGCGCCCTGGCCGCCGAAACCGGGCTGCCGGCGAATCAGGCCGAGGCATATGTGCATGATGTGCTCAACGTCTTCATGTGCACGGGGTTCACCCCTGACACACATCAGTATTTTATGAAGGCCAGCCCCGTACGCCCGGGGGATTACATCGAATTTTTCGCCGAGATCGGCCTGTTGGGCGCGCTGTCGGCCTGCCCCGGCGGCGATTGCAGCACGGAGCATTCCAGCGATACGGCGGCCTGTTACCCGCTGAAGATCGAGGTCTATCGCCCCGATCCGAAGGCACTGGCAGGATGGGCGCCCCCCGCGCCGTCAGCCTATCCGCGCACTCACGGGATATGAGGGTTTTGGAGGGTTTTTTCAATCTGGTGTCCATCCGCAAACAGCGTCTTTCGGCCCAAGCCCACCTGACAAAAAAAACCTGGAAAATGTCTGGACCCATTTTCCAGGCTGCTTTTGAGAGGAGACGCTCATTGATCCACGGGCAAACTCGTAAAATTCTGTCTTCGGCCGAACAACCTGTCAGCGTTTCTTATTTATCGTTGCCGCCCGGTCGTTCTTAGCCCTTAACGCGTTTTATGGTGCCGTTTGCCATTAGCGATTGTAGCTGATTGAGAAGATTTTGCTCCTGACGATCGATGTGTTGGTCCTCATTGGCAACTTTCATGATGGCATCGTATTCAGATCCTGTGATTTCGCAGTCAGCGATTGCTTTATGGATCATGTCTGCCAGCTTTTTCGATGATTTACTTGGTTTTTCTCCCGGTCTCATTTTCTCCTCCTGTGTACGATTATGGTGATAGGGTAATTGATTACCAGCAGATTGTTCAATGATCCTGGCTGTAACCGGATGAACATGAAATCGCAGGAATGAAATGATGCATTCAATCCTCACCATTCATATCTCGGATGATTGAATATCTCAAATGACCACCTGTTTGTCAAGACAGATGGAAAAGCAACATATTTATATAATTTCAGTTATTTATAACATCCCAGGACGGGTCGACCGTTCACTGATCAGACAGGTTCTCGATCTGGCCGAGTCGCTGGGTTCGTTTCTTGGCCAGGGTCTTCAGCGCCCGTGAAACCTCAGGCAACGCGCGGATCTTCTCCGCCGCGTCGGTATAGTAGCGGATCGCCCGGCTTTCCAATGCAACGGCTGCCGCGAGAATGGCTGGGAGGTCCATGCCTTGCGCATCCGCCGCCGATTGCTGATAGCTGTCCCGAACGAAATCCCGGATCGGCTCCAGGATCATCTCCGTCACATTCTCCCGCCGGGTGCGCTGAACCAGAGCGAGATTTTTCCTGCCCTCCCCGGCCAGCCTCTCGAACAATAACCGGTGAGGCTCCGCCGCTGCTGCGGACGACGCCTTGCGGTAAAAGTCCATATCGTCCTGCTCCACCTTTTCGGCGAAGTTCAGTATCGCGCCAAAATTGGTCAAGGGCATAATTTTTCTCCCTTTGTCGCTAAATTCGTTTGAACGATGGCCTGGGCCAAAAGATGCCTTTTGTGGGCAGGCGTTAGTACCACCGCTCGATGACCACCTTCATATCCGTATAAAAGAGGAAACTCTCCTGGCCGTGGCCCTTGATGTCGCCGAACATGGAGTTGCCGGCACCGCCGAAGGGAAAGAAGCTCATGGGCGCCGCAATCCCGATGTTGACGCCGATCATGGCCGGCTTGACCCGGTATTTGAATTCCCTGGCCGCAGCGCCGCTGCCGGTGTAGATACAGGCGGCGTTGGCAAAACCGCGGGTGTTGATCAGATCGACCACCGCATCCATGTCCGCGGCACGGACGATGCTCACCACCGGTCCGAAGATCTCCTCTTTGGCGATGGTCATATCGGGGGTGACGTTATCGAAGACGGTGGGCCCCACGAAAAAACCACCGGGATAGCCGTCTACCGTAACGCCTCTTCCGTCCAGCACCAGGTCGGCGCCTTCGGCAATGCCCTTTTCAATGTATCCCAGCACCCGGTCGCGGTGAGCAGCACTGATCAGCGGCCCCATGAACGTCTGCTCGTCCAGGCCGTCGCCCACGCTGACGGTTCCAGCAGCCGTGGTGAACTGATCCACCAGACGGTCGGCGATGTCTCCCACCGGCACCAGGACCGAGCCGGAAAGACAACGCTGGCCCGTGCAGCCGAAAAAGGAGGTAAGCAGCGACGGCATTCCCTGGGCCAGGTCCGCGTCGGGCATGACGGCTACGATATTTTTGGCCCCGCCCAGGGACTGGACCCGCTTGCCCGTCTCCCCGCATTTGCGATAGATGTGCCGGGCCGTGGGGGTGGAGCCGACGAAACTGATGCCTTCGATATCCGGATGGTCCAGCATGGCGTTGACCACGTCCCGCGATCCGTGAATCATGTTGATCACGCCTTCGGGAAAGCCCGCGTCGTCGACGATCTCCATGATCTTGGTCTGGGTCATGGGCACCTGCTCCGACGGTTTGAAGACAAAGGTGTTGCCGGTGACCACGGCATAAGGCAGAAACCACCACGGCACCATGGCCGGGAAATTGTAGGGGGCGATGCATCCGAACACGCCCATGGGCTGCCGATGGCCGTAGCAGTCGATGTTCTTGGCAATGTCCTCTAAGGTGTAACCGCTCATGAGCGTGGTCACGCCGGTGGCGTGTTCCACGTTTTCGATCATGCGACGCACTTCCCCCCGGGCTTCGTCGATGGCCTTGCCGTGCTCGGTGGTCAGCACTTCGGCGATCTCCTCGAAATTCTCCTCAAACGCGTCTTTGAGCCGGAAGAGATACCTGGCGCGGCTCAACGGGGGGGTTTCCCGCCAGGCGGGAAACGCTTTCCGGGCGGCGCTGACGGCCCGGTCCACATCGGCCGCCGTCCCGTAAGCCACGGTGGCGATTTTCTCTCCTCTGGCCGGGTTATAAACATCCCCGATCGTTGTCGAATCGGATGTTACCCATTCCCCGTCAATGTAGTTTTTCATCAAAGGCAAAGACATGGTCAGCTCCTTTTTTCGGATAAGGTTTCAAGGATTCGAGGGTCCAAGGGGTCAAGGGCTTTGGAAATGAACGTTCATCATTTATAGATCCCTTAATGCCTTAATCCCTCAATTCACAATTCATTCTTCTGTCATCTGCAGGCAGTTTTTCCACAATTTTTTGCCGGCCCCGCTCTTTTTCAAACGGGAAAGATAGGTCTCCACATCGATGACGTGGCCCAGCATCTGCTGGGATGCCAGCTTCGCGTTCCCATTGGCGATGGCCGCATGGATGGCCTCGTGGGCCAGCAGAACCGATTCCATGAAGGCCGCATCGGGTTTGAGAATTTGTTTGAAATCCTCCAGCAGGGTTTCGACAAAGTCCAGCATCAGGATCAGGATGGGGTTGTCGGTCTGTCTGGCGATAAGACGATGAAAAGCGATCTCGTCCCGGCTCACGAGATCCCATTTTTTTTTCTTGAGGTTTTCCCGGGTCGAGTCGTTCACCTGTTGCAGCGTTTCCAGGTCCGCTGGGGATATCCGTTCGGCGGCACGTGCGGCGGCATAGGGCTCCATGAGGCGACGGAACTCGGAAAGGTTTTCAATCGTCAAATTCTTGAAGTAGAGATAATTGGCCAGGTTCTGGGCCGCCACCTGTTCGTCCACTTCCACGATGAAGGCCCCGCCGCCGACGCCCTTGCGTACATCAATGAGCCCCATATGTTCCAGGGCGCGCATGGATTCGCGCAGGGTCTGCTTGCTCACCTGAAACTGTTCGCCCAGCTGTTTTTCGGGCGGCAGCCGGTCGCCGGGCGTCAGCCGCCCCTCGAGAATGGCGGTACGGATCTGGCCGATGATGATTTCCGTGGTCTTGCTCTGACGAGCGGTTTCAAACATGCGAACACACCTTTCAGGTATAAAAACGACCTTCACGCCACCCGGTCGATGCATCCCCCTGACCCGGAAGCCTATGGAAAACGAAATATTCAAATATCATAATATTTAAATATTCGTCAATACCAGTGCGAACACCCGTCGGATCATTTTCACAATGTACATCAAACCGCGCCTGTGTTATGGCTGGCCGGCCTGACATCGGGTATCGCTGCCACAAAAAAACAGCGCAACAACCGTCATCATCCCCTTGAAGAGAGTTGGTCCCCATGCCCCCATCCTCACCGGCTGCCGATCGTGACCCCCACCGCTGGGTGGTCTTTTCCGTGATCTGCCTGATCTATTTCTTCGTCTATTTCCACCGGGTCTCGACGTCGGTGATCGTGTCGGACCTGCTGGCGGCGTTCAACACCAATGCCACGGCCCTGGGATTCATGTCGTCCATGTATTTCTACATCTACGCCCTGAATCAGCCCATCGTGGGATATCTGGCGGACCGCATCGGCCCCCGGCGGGTGATTGCCTACTGGAGCATGACGGCCGCCGCCGGATGTTTCATCTTCGGCATGGCGCCGTCCATCGGGTGGGCATCGCTGGGCCGTGCGCTGATCGGCTTCGGGGTGGGCGGAGTCTACGTGCCGACGGTCAAAGCCCTGTCTCAATGGTTCCGGGAAAAGGAATTCGCCACCATGGTGGGACTGCTCATGTCCGTGGGCAACTTCGGGGCGGTGGTGGCCACCACGCCCCTGGCATGGGCGGCCGGCACCTGGGGATGGCGTCCCACCTTTTTCCTGATCGGCGGCGTCACCTTGGGAATGGCCATCCTGATGCTGGCCGTCACCCGCGATTCTCCCGAATCGAAGAGAGCGGAGGAAGGGGATCCCCATGCCCCCGGCCCGCCATCACCGGGACTGGCACGCAACACGGTCACGATCATTTCTTCCTTGCAGTTCTGGCTCGTGGCCACGATCTTCTTCGGATTCTACGGCACGGCAGTAACCCTCCAGGGTTTGTGGGCAACACCCTTTTTAATGGCCGTGTTGGAGGTCGAACGCATCCTGGCCAGCAAACTGAATATGCTGATCCCCATCGGTGTAATCATCGGAGCGCCATTTTTCGGCTGGCTGCCGAATCGCTTTTCCCTGAACAAAAGCAAAACACTGACCACCATCATAGCTGTCTATACCCTTTGCTGGCTGGCCATTCTCCTAGTTTTCGACCGATTGGGTACCGTGGGCTTCGCAGCGATCTTTTTCATGATGGGCGTTGTCATCGGCGGGTTCATCAGCACCATCTGGGGAATCATCCGGGAAACCACACCCGCCGTGCGCCTGGGACTGACCTCCGGCATTCTCAATCCGGCGCCTTTTCTGGGTGTCGCCGCCTTCCAGGTGCTGACCGGCAAAATCATCGACCACGCCGGTCGCGTCGGCGAGCTGTATTCGCTGTCCGGATTTAAAAGCGCATTCAGCCTCTGCCTGGCGGGCACGGCGATCTGCCTGGTGCTGTCGCTTCTCATCAAAGGCAAACCCGCAAGCATCGACTGAACTCCCCGTCAGGATGAAAATCGATTCCCGGTTCGCTCCCCAACCCCGCCACAAGCGGCGGGGACCGGGCGTGCGACCCCGGTTCAAGCCGAAGCCGTTGGGGGGAAAACCGCTACGGATGCTGCTTTTCCCATGCTTTAGATTTGGCACGTTGTTTGTATAGATGTCAGGCAGAGTATGTTTTTAATACCTCCATTCATTCAGCCATACTCTCACCTCCTACGCCCCAACACGAGAATAAACGGTACCTCGTGTTGGGGTCTCCCTTTTGCGCCCCAGGATATTCATGTTTTTCGTTGAACCCTTGACGGATTGTTGATCGGCGGGCAAAGGCCTTCTGTTCAGGCTATCTTTAATCCTGGATGGACCGACAAAACATAAGCGCAAGAGCTGAGATCGCCGGCTGCAGGATCGCCAACTGTTGAAGGCCTGCAAGCGGCGCTTGATGCAATTCACGGCAGATCCGCAATGGCAATATAAAACAGGCATCAATGCAATAAATTGTTTGCGGTTGATATGTTCTATTCACAGGGGTGGAACACCGGAGGCGGGGATATCACTGGACCGGAAAACCGTTCAGCGCGGCGGCAACCTCCCGGCAAAGTGCCTCAAGCGCCCGGCTGTGGGCCGCGGCAAGATCATCGAAACCGGTCCCGGTCATCGCCTCTGAAAGTGTCGTCCGGTGAGACGGCAACGGATCTCCTTGGCCGGTGATCGTCCACAGCGCGCTGAGCAGCACCGTTTTTTCGGTCGTTCCAATCAACTCGAGAAAGGTAAAATCAACGGTTGCATCCGGCTTAAAGCCGGCCGGCCAGGGTGCGCTGGTGACCCGGGCGTCGGCCATGAGAATCTGGAGGTTTTCGCCGAGCACCCGCTGAATCATGCGGTCCGGATAGTCGGCCCACCGATGGGAGGAAGAGACTTCCAGTTGGTTCTGCCCGGTACGTCTCACCATTTGTACCCGGTTGATATACCCGGGAAGTTCAATCGGTCTGATGCCGACGGTAAGGATCCGCTTGCCCTGTGCCTCCGCTGGGGAGATCTTCCCGATGTCCACGGGGTTCAGGAGGTAATAGGTCACCGATGGGGTAAAAGACCGGCAGCCGGAAAGCCCAATGATCAGCGCACAACTGAAAGCGACGGTCCACAGCGATAATCGGTTCATTCCTGGTTTCCTTTTCCAAAAACGATGGCGTCGGGATGGCGCTCCAGATAGTCGGCCAGGGCTTCGACGGCCCGGGCCGCGTCCTGAAGTTCCAGGAGCATACGGTTCAGGTTGTAGGCAATGGGCGCGCCTTCGCCCAGTACGGTGTTGGCAGTGGCCAGGGCCTCCTCGCCCCGTGCCAGGGATTCTCTGGCCTGGTCCAGCATGCCGTTTATTTTCGGCAGGGTACCGCCGTTGAGATCGGATGTCACCTTCCTGAATTCGGCGAAACTCTGGTCAATATTGTCGATGGCGCTTTTCAGGGTTTTGGATCCGGTCATATCCTTAACCTGCCGCGCGGCTTCCCGGATGTCTGCCAGCGTCTCTTCCATGGGAAGATTGTTGAAGCGATCCAGCAGCCGCTTGACCGTTGCCGTGATTTCTTCCACCGTGTTGGGAATCGTGGGCAGGACCGGGTAGACGTCATCCGTGCGAATCACCTGGGGTTCGGCTTCCGGTTGAATCCGCATGCTCACGTAGCTTTGTCCGGTCAGCAGGTTCCCCGTCCGCTGTTGCGCACGCAGCCCTTTTCCCACCAGCTTTTCCATCACCTGATACTCTGGTATGGCCAGTTCACCGGCAAGTTCGATCCGGTCCGGCTCGATGGCGATGAGCACCGGAATCCGGAAGGTCAGCGTATCCTGATCGAACAGCAACCGGATACTGACCACCTCTCCGATCTTAATGCCATAGAAGTCCACCGGGGCACCTGCCGCCAGCCCGCGGACCGTCTCTTCAAAGTAGAGCAGGTAATACTCACGATAGCTGAAGGTGGCCGCATTGGCGGCATCACGGTTGTCATACAGGGTGAAGATTTGGTTGGCCGCAGGCGGGGATGACGTTTTGATGTCCCCAGCCGTGAAGAAGGAAATCCCCCCCACCAGCAGGCTGGCCAGAGAAGGCGTATCGATGCGGACACCGTCGGTCCCGATTTTCATGTCCAGGCCGCTGGCATTGTAAAACCGCGAGCTTTGTTTCACCTGGTGGTGGTAAGGCGCTTCCACGAATATCTCAAGGAGCACGCCGGTTCCGTCTTCGGCCATGTCCGCGTTGGTGACTCTCCCCACCTTGACCTGCCGGTAGTACACCGGCGATCCGATATCCAGGGAGCCCAACTGCTCGGCCCGCAGGTTGAATTGCTGGCCCGGCGTATCCCGGAAAATGGCCGGCGGCTTCTCGTTCCCTTCGAACCGGTGCAAGACCTTGCCGCTGCGGCCGGGCATCATGCCGATGTAGGCACCGGAGAGCAGGGTGCTGATGCCGGACACCTCACCCACAGCCACCCGGGCCCTGACGATCCAGAAGAGCGTATCCTGGGTAAGATGAACGGCCACTTCCCGGCTCATGGCCGCAGTGACCAGCACCTGAGCAAGATCCTCGCTGAGCTGAATGCGCTGAACCTTGCCGACTGTGACATCTTTGTATTTGATTTCCGTTTTACCGGGCACCAGCCCTTCGGCTGATTTGAATACAATGGTGATGGTCGGCCCGGTCTCCCGGATGGCCTTGACGGCCAGCCAGCCGCCGATCAACACGGCGAGGAGAGGAATCAGCCAGACAATGGAAAAGCGCTTGGCGCGCTGGATCTCAGGCTCGGGTATCGGTTCGTCGACGGCGGGTTCAATGGGCGGTTGATTCATCATTTTTCTCCAGCGCGTCCCAAATCAATCTCGGATCGAAAGTCATGGCGGAAATCATGGTAATGACCACCACCGCAGCAAAATAAACGACGCCGGATCCCGCTTCGATGGTGGTCAGGAATCCGAGCCGAACCAGGGCTACCATCACGGTCACCACGAAGACATCCAGCATGGACCAGCGCCCCACCAGTTCCGTAATACGATAGAGGCGGGTCCGCTCTTCAGGCCGCCAGCGGGATCGCCGCTGAACCGAAAGCAGGAGCCCGCTCAGGACGATCAGCTTGGCAATGGGGACCACGATGCTGGCCACAAAAATAATCAGCGCAATGCCCCAGGAGCCGGTCTTCATAAAAAATATGACCCCGCTCATGATGGTATCGGACTGGGTGCTGCCCAGGTAGGTGGTGATGGTAACGGGCAACAGGTTCGCCGGAATATAAAAAATGAAGGCGGCAATCAAAAGGGCCCAGGTGCGGACGATGCTGTTCGGCTTTCTAAGGTGAAGCCGCGCACCGCATCGGGGACATCTGGCATGCCCCCTGTCGGCCACCGACGGCCGGCGAACCAGCAGGCTGCAGCCATGGCAGTTTAACAGGCCGGATCGGGCGGCGGTATGGGCGGCATGCACGCGGTTCATCGCCATTCGTCCATTTTCTCCCATACGGTGCGGGGAACCAGAAAGGTGTTGACTGCCGCCAGCACAAATACCAGCCCAAGAAAGGAGAACAGCGCCGTGCCGGGAATGATGGTAGCCATTTTCGCCAGCTTGACCACGGATACCAGGATGCCCAGCAAGAACACTTCGGTCATGCTCCAGGGACGGAGGGTGAGGGCCAGCCTGAAAATCCGCCGGTTGGCCGGCAGGTGACGGTGCATCTTCATCGGCCACAGCACATAGACGAGGGCGCCCAGCAGCAGGCAGGGAATGAGCATGCTGGTGAGCAGAACCAATATGGCGACGCCCACCATACCCTCCTGGGAGAGGATGATCGTACCGGTGATCAGGGTGGTTTCCAGAATGGTACCCTGGGATTCCAGCGACAAAAACGGGTAAATGTTGGCGATGACCAGCAGGACCAGGCCGGTGATGGCCAACGCCAGCGACCGGTCGATGGTTTTCGGAAAGTGAACATACAGCAACGCCCCGCAGCGCCTGCAGCGGGCGTTGCTTTTTTCCGGCAACGGTTGCACACGGTGCAGCAGGTCACATTCGTGGCAGGCAATCAGGGTTTGCGCCATAGCTACGAGGCACCTTCAGGTCATCATCGTCGTTTTCCCGAAAAACCGGCGTGCCTCGAATAGGGGCACATCCTCACCGCCATGCACGGCAACAGGTTCCGCCACGGTATTTACCGGGTGTTGCTACCCGTTGCCCGTGCAGGCAGGGCAACAAAATACGGCGGATAAGGTCAAATACCGTTTAAATACCACTATTTCCAAAACCATGCAATGGTTTCATGCCCGCCATGGGGTCCTCTGCGGCACACCCATGGCGATGGGCAGGATGTTGGAAAGCAGGCATCAGGCATGGATTCCGAATGCACCGTTTCCTGAAAAAACGGTGCCACCAAAAAATACGTGCGGTTTTGAAAGTCGGGCCGGTGATCGTCTCCGGCCCCGGGTTTCAGCATCCGGTCAGGGTTGTTTCAGGCTACCTGAAAATCAGGTTTGCCTTTACGGCGACGAATGACCTTGACTACGGTGGGTGTCGTTTTCGTGTGGGACCCGCTGTTCGGGTTTGGGTCGGGTTGGGAAAAAAGCTGAAAAAGCTTGGCTTCAATTTTTTTTCGTTTGTTCTCGTCCATCAAATTTCTTCTTATTCTTTCTTCGTGATCGATCAGTTATGGTTTCATCCCGCTGCAAATAATCGCAGCCGGACCATCCGGTAACAGTTGCATGAGGTTGTAGGCAACATGCCCGATTGTCAGCAATCCACCTGCCGTTCAGGGATTTACGTCTGCATATTTTTTATAAAGGGAGGCAAACACCGCTTTACGTAGGGGTAAACGCACCACCTGCCAACGGCAGGCGTATTGCGTTTAACCGTGTTTATAACAGACGAACAGACTTGGCAAGCGTTAAATGACGATATGCCGATACAAACGTATTTTTTTATCGCCAGGGCCACCAACCAGTGTCGCAGGATCAGAACCAACCGCCGCACTCACAGACGCAATTTTGCGACCCTCAAATCCGGTTTTATTTGGCTACTGGCTTCATCAACTTGAAAACACATGATTTTTTTAAACCATTCAACGTCCTATGGATCGGGCACGCTTCATGCTCTGACTGGCTGGAATATGCATAAGGCGCAATGCCCTGCCGGACTCGGCAAATGGTTTACCCCTATATCGGTCAGAGAACGCCATAACTTGAATAAAATTGCAGATGACAACCCTAATTCAGAACAGGAGGCGGAATCGATGAATGATGAGGTCATTCAGTTGGGCGGTAAAAAACAACGCACCTTTATGGACAAGGTCAAAGAGATCCTTCCGGAAGGCGGCAACCTGAACCTGTGCCTCACCTGCGGGGCGTGTTCTTCCGGATGCCCGGCGACCGGTCTCGATGGCATGGACCCGCGCAAGTTCCTTCGTATGGCCGCACTGGGGCTGGATGAGGAAATCGCCAAATCGGACTGGCCGTGGATGTGCACCATGTGCCAGCGATGCATCTATGTCTGTCCGATGCAGATCGATATTCCCCAACTGGTATACAACGCCAGGGCCCTGCGGCCCAGGGAGGAACGGCCAAAGGGCATCCTGGGTTCCTGCGACATGGCCCTGCGCAACGCCAGTACCAGCGCCATGGGCACTGCACCGGACGACTTTGTCTTCGTCGTGGAGGACGTGCTGGAAGAGTACCGGGAAGCGCAGCCCGAATTTGCCGACATGCAGGCTCCCATCGATAAGCAAGGCGCTGAATTCTTCCTCAACCAGAATTCGCGTGAGCCGGTCACCGAACCGGATGAGCTGGTTCCGCTATGGAAGATCCTGCACCTTGCTGGTGCGGACTGGACCTACGGCAGCGAAGGCTGGGCCGGCGAGAACTACTGCATGTTCCTGGCGGACAACGATTCCTGGGAGCACGTTACCAAAACCACCGTCAACCAGGCCAACAAATTGAGGGTTAAAACGTTCCTCAACACCGAGTGAGGGCACGTGACCTTCTCAGTCCGGGCCGGACTGAAAAAATTCAACCTCGAACACCACTTTGAAGTCAAGAATATCTACGAATACTACGCCAAGTGGATCCGTGAAGGCAAACTGAAGGTCAGTTCCGACTGGAACAAGGACCTGAAGATCAAATTTACGGTCCAGGACCCCTGCCAGATCGTCCGGAAAAGCTACGGCGATCCGATTGCCGAGGATCTGCGCTACGTCGTCAAATCCGTGGTCGGCGAGGAGAATTTCATCGACATGCAGCCCAACCGATCCAACAATTTCTGCTGCGGCGGCGGCGGCGGATTTCTCCAATCCGGCTTCAAGGAGCAGCGCCTCAAGTATGGCGAGCTTAAAGATAAGCAGATCAAGGCGACCGGGGCCGATTACTGCATCGCCGGATGCCACAACTGCCATGCGCAGATCCACGAACTCAGCGAACACTACGGCGGCCACTACCCGGTGGTTCACCTGTGGACCCTGATCTGCCTCTCCCTGGGCATATTGGGCCCCAATGAACGGGAATACCTGGGTGATGATTTGAAGGAAGTCAACGTCTTTCACCCGGAGACCGCCATGTAGCGTTTTTAATCAAGGCGTTGCAATGCTTAAACCGGCCTGTCGCCGGATGGTGCACTCCTACGGGCCGTCCGGCGGCGGGCTGTCTTAACGGGACAGTATCATGAACAGTTGCTTGACCGTAAAGGAACTGGAAGCCCGGTGGGAAAAAGCGCTGGCAGCAACCCGGAAGGCGGCGGCACAGCACCCCCGGACCTACCGGGAACTGAAAGCCCAGGCCGCTCAAATCGTCGAAAACCCCATCGACATCAACGACTATTTCCCTGCCGTGGAAAGATTGACCACCCGCTTGGAGACCCTTGACCCTGGCGGCCACGGAAGCATTTTCGAAATCTTTTACACGCGCATCTCGCCGTCCAGCATCTGGCACGTGAAGATGCTCAGGATGGAGTGCAAGGACCTCTTGTCCCACCTCAAGGCCTTCGATGAATGGCGCAGGGAAAAAAACCACCTGCGGATAATTGGATAGCTCCGGTATCCGGTCTGCCGCTCGTGGGTCCGACCTTCCCCCCCCTCCCTCCGGCCTCGGATGCCTGAGCGCCGGCTTTCTTTATTCGCAGGCTGGAACTCGACCGATAAATGGCGTATAATCAAAAAAATCCGTAACCGAAGCCGGTTGCCGTTATAAACCGTTGATCAGGAACGCCCGTGACCACAGCCATGAAAAAGCGAAAACAGGACCCGATTCCGGATAATGTCACCGACATCATATTGGAAAGCATTTCCGACGGCGTGTTCACCGTCGATCATGAATGGCGCATCATGTCCTTTAACCGTGCCGCCGAAGAAATTACGGGAATTTCCAGGGACGAGGCTATCGGCCGCCACTGCTGGGAAGTTTTCCGCTCCAACATGTGCGAAGATGACTGTGCCTTGAAACGGACGATGAAAGAGGGCGCCTCTCTTACCAATACCTCTACCTATATCGTCAACAGCGATAAGAAACGGATCCCCATTACCGTCTCCACCGCTCCCCTGAAAAGCAGAACGGGCGAGGTATTGGGAGGCGTGGAGACATTTAGGGACCACAGCCTGATCGAAGCCTTGCGCAAGCGACTGGACGGCCGTTTTCAGATTGGCGATATTGTCAGTCGCAGCGATGCCATGCATGAAATGCTGGCCATTTTGCCCATGGTGGCGGAGAGCGGCAGCACCGTCCTGCTGGAAGGGGAAACTGGCACGGGCAAGGAGTTGGTGGCGCGGGCCATTCACGACGCCAGCCCGCGAAAGGGCAAACCTTTTGTCGCCATCAATTGCAGCGCCCTGCCGGACACATTGCTCGAGTCAGAATTGTTTGGGTACAAATCCGGGGCCTTTACCAACGCCGTGAAGGACAAGCCAGGCTACTTTGCCGTCACCGATGGAGGCACCATTTTTCTGGATGAAATCGGGGATACCAGCGCCGCATTTCAGGTGAAACTGCTGCGCGTTTTGGAAGAACAGGCCTTTACGCCCCTTGGCGGCGTAAAAAAGGTCAAATCGGATGTTCGCGTGATCGCCGCCACGAATAAAAACCTTTCCGATCTTATCGCCAGGGGTGAATTCCGCCAGGATCTGTTCTACCGGATCAATGTGGTCCGCATGCTCCTGCCTCCCCTACGGGAACGCAAAGAAGACATTCCTTTGCTGATCGAACATTTCATCGAAAAAATGAACATGGTGCGCGGCAAAGCGATCTCCGGGGTGGATGCCGAAGCCCTTCAAGTCCTCATGTGCCACGACTATCCTGGAAATATCCGCGAATTGGAAAATATCATCGAGCACGCCTTCGTCCTTTGCAGTGCCGGCCCCATCCAGGCCCGTCACCTGCCAGGTGACTTTGCCACGCAATGCATGCTATCCGGTGAACAGGATTCCTTGACCCACACGCTCAACTCCACCGAAGCAATAGCCATTACGAATGCGCTCAAACGCAGCCGCTACAATCGGTTGGCAGCGGCCAAGGAACTGGGCATGCATAAAAGCACGCTTTTCCGTAAAATCAAACGCCTGGGCATCAACCTTCCTGAAATCGACGGCCGCTCCAAGAAACCCAATCAATACTAACGCAGGTTCGCAGCGAAAGCATCGCCTATCGGTGCATTTTTGCGACTATATTGTCATACAACCTGCCCGCCAATCCTCAAAATAAAATACAACTATTTATAATAATTAGTTATTAATAATTTCCTTATCCTCTTCCCGGAATGGCACACGCTTTGCGGAAGCATCTTTAAAATTGGAAGATACCCCAGCAAAGGAGCCGACAATGAAAACTACCGAGAAAGGGAAAAGCATCCGAACAGGAACCGAGAGCGGAACGACACCATCCCCCGCCAAAAAATTGAAAGTGGCGGATCCGGTCAGCGCCTCCATCGATGAAGCAACCCAGATGATGATCAGACGGGCCCAGGAACTGGGAATCGATACGGTGTTCGATCGGGCTGAGAACATGAAGCAATGCAATATCGGCACCCAGGGCACCTGCTGTAAAAATTGCGGTATGGGCCCTTGCCGCTTGCCCTTGCCCAAAAGCGGCATCGAGGGCGATGACGAGCGAAAGGGCTTGTGCGGAGCGTCCGCCAACACCATTGCCGCACGCAACTTTATCCGCATGATCGCCGGCGGTGCGGCGGCCCATTCGGACCATGGCCGTGGAGTGGCCGAAGTTTTCCTGAGTGTTGCCCGCAAGGAATCCCAGGATTACCGGATCAAGGATTACACAAAACTGGTGGCCATCGCGCCTTATTTCGATGTCCCGACAACGGTATCGGTGGATGGCGAGACCGTCGATCGCGACCGGGGTGAAATCGCCCTGGAAGTGGCCCAAAAGGCGCTTGCCGAATGGGGCAAAAGTGAAGGCGAACTGCGATACCTGAAACGGGCCCCAGCGATGCTCTACGAAAAATGGAAGAAAAACGGCGTTCTGCCCAGGAACATCGATCGGGAAATCGTCGAGATCATGCATCGCACCCATATCGGCGTGGATCAGGATTACAAAAATCTGATGAAACAAGGGACCCGGGCGGCCATTGCCGATGGCTGGGGCGGCTCCATGCTGGCAACCGACCTGCAGGATGTCCTTTTCGGAACACCCTATCCGATCCAGTCGGAAGCCAATCTGGGCGTGATGAAGGCGGATCACGTCAATCTGGTCATTCATGGTCACGAGCCCATTTTGTCTGAAATGATTGTCGCGGTCGCCCAAAAGCCTGAAATGGACGCGTATGCCAAATCAAAAGGTGCCAAGGGGATACAGTTGTCGGGTATCTGCTGCACGGCCAATGAAGTGCTCCAACGCCACGGGGTGCCTCAATGCGGAACTTTTCTCCAGCAGGAACTGGCCATCATTACCGGCGCCTGTGATGCCATGGTCGTCGACATCCAATGCATTTTCCAGAATGTCGCCAATGTGGCCAACTGCTTCCACACCAAACTGATTACGACCCACCCCATTGCGCGCATGGAACAGGAAAACGTGATTCACATCGATTTCGACGAGCACCACGCCATGGAAGATGCCGAGCGCATCGTCAAAATGGCGATCGACAACTTCGCCAACCGGGGCGCCGACGTCATGATCCCCAAACAGAAAGGAATCCAGATCGCCGGATTCGGTGTCGAGGCCATCCAGTACCATTTGGGCGGCACGTTTCGTGGAAGCTACTACACCCTGAACGACAACATCATCAACGGTCGCATCCGCGGCATCGCCGGCGTGGTCGGCTGCAACAATGCCAGGACCCGCCACAATGAAGGCCACATAGAGGTGGTGAAGGAATTGATCAAAAACGATGTGATCGTTCTGACGACCGGCTGCAACGGGATCGCCTGCGCCATGGAAGGACTGCTGGCTCCTGAATCGGCCGGCGTGTTCTGCGGTCCGGGCCTGGCCGAGGTCTGCGAAACCGTGGGAATCCCCCCCGTGCTTCACCTGGGTTCCTGCGTGGACAACAGCCGAATTCTTTTGGCGGCCACCGAAGTCGTCAAAGCCGGAGGTTTGGGAAACGACATCAGTGATCTGCCTGCGGCCGGAAGCGCCCCCGAGTGGATGAGCGAAAAAGCAATCAGCATCGGCCACTACTTTGTGGCCTCTGGCGTCTACACCGTTTTCGGGGTCGGATTGCCGGTCACCGGCGCACCGGTATTTCAAAAGTATCTTTTCGAAGAGTTTGAAAAATTATACGGCGGCATGTGGGATCTGGAAGTCGATCCCGTGAGGCATGCCCGTAAAATGATTGCCCACATCGACAGGAAACGGAAAGCGCTCGGAATCGACAAAGCCAGGGAAAGAACATTGGTGGATATGGCCGATCGCAGGGATTTAGCGTCTGCTTAGGCGGCTCTCTCGATTCATGAGCAACCTGTGTGCCACCGGTCTCATTGAAACGCAGGTTGCTCACCGTTTGGACCGTTATCCGAAGCAACCGGCTGCATCCCGGTAGGTATCGAAGGTGAAAACGATGAAAGTTGCCGTCACGGTCTGGGAAGACCGCATTTCACCGGTGTTTGATGCGTCGAGGCGTTTGTTGATCGCGGAGATTGAAAACGCCCAAATCACTGACCGGTCCTATGTGATTTTCGATCCTGAGCGGCCGTCAAACCTGGCGAGGACCCTTGAAGAACTCGATGTGCCGGTTCTCATCTGCGGTGCGGTATCTCAGGCTCCGGCTACGATCATCGTTGCCGGCGGAATCACGCTGATCCCCTTCATTGCCGGAGAAGTGGATCGTGTGCTTGACGTTTACGCAAAGGGGAATCCCCTAGCACCCACGTTTGTGATGCCCGGCTGTCACGGCGGCATCACCAAAGGGGGCAACCCGCCACACTGACCACCCACTTCGGCATATGTTTAGGAGCAACCATTGACCCGACTATTGTTTGTCACACCGGATCGAACCACTTTTGCGGATTTGTCCTCAGAAATCAAAAAACAGGGGGGCACCATCCAGTGGGCCGCATCCGGCGACCAGGCCCTTAAGACAATCGGAAAACAAACCGTTGACCTGGTCGTTGCGGACGAACGGCTTGGTGACATGACGGGGTTGGAGCTTGTCGGACGGCTCGTCGCCGTCAACCCCATGATCAATAGCGCGGCCGTCAGCTCGCTTTCCAAAGAAGCGTATCATGAGGCCAGCGAAGGGCTCGGTATTTTAATGCAGCTTCCCCCCAAACCCGCCCGGGCCGATGGACAGCGGCTGATGGCCCACCTGAATCAAATCCTGGGTCTATCGTCGCAAAAAAATAAACATTGAGGAGAATCCATGAAAAACGCACCCAACGGCATCGGCATTTTGGACAAACCGCCGGAACCCAGCCCGGACGAACGGGCCAGACAGTCCCTGACCCGAATCAAAAACAAAATCATGATCATGAGTGGAAAAGGCGGCGTGGGTAAATCCAGCGTCTCGGTCAACCTGGCCATCGCATTGGCGGAAAAAGGATTTAAGGTTGGACTGATGGACGTGGACGTTCACGGTCCCGACATCCCCAGGATGCTCGGGCTAAAGGGCATGTTGACAGCCAATGCAAACAAGCGACTGGACCCCATGCGGTATTCCGACAACCTGACGGCGGTGTCCATCGAATCGCTCATGTCGAACAAGGATGATGCCGTCATCTGGCGCGGGCCGGTCAAACACGGTGCCATCCGCCAGTTCATCGGCGAGGTGGAATGGGGAGATCTCGACTACCTGATCATCGACGCACCCCCGGGAACCGGTGACGAACCCCTGACCGTGGCCCAGCTGATCCCGGACGCCCGGGCGGTGATTGTCACGACGCCCCAGGAAATCGCCCTGGCGGATGTGAGAAAATCGATCAATTTCTGCAAAACCGTCAAGTTGGAAATCCTCGGTCTGGTGGAGAATATGAGCGGCTACACCTGTCCCCATTGCGGAAAATCAGTCGACATCTTCGGCTCCGGAGGAGGTGAACGGACGGCAGCCCTGGCCGGGCTGAAACTGCTGGGCCGGATTCCCTTCGATCCCAATATGGTCAAATGCGGAGATGCCGGCATCTCCTTCCAGCGGCAGTTTGCCGAGGCCCCGGCTACCCGGGTCTTTGGGGAAATCGCATCACAGATATCCGTTGCCACCCAAAGGTGATGGTCGTCTTCCGTCAATAAAGACGCCGGATCAGAAACAAGGAGGTCACAACATGAAAGTCGCAGTCAGTGCTGCCGGCCAGAATCTTGAAGCATCCATTGATGAACGCTTCGGCCGATGCCGATATTTCATCATCGTTGAAACGGATGATATGAGTTACGAAGTGATCGAAAACACCAATGCCGACCTGTCGACCAGCGCCGGCGTCCAATCGGCCAGTCTGGTCGCATCAAAAGGCGTAGAGGCGGTCATCACCGGCAACTGCGGCCCCAAAGCCATGCAGGTTTTCGCCGCGACGACAATCAAGGTGATTGTCGGTCAACACGGAGCGATCAAAGCCGTCGTCGAGAAGTTTAAAAATGGCGACCTCAGCCCATCGACCCATGGGAATGTTCCAGGAAAATCAGGGGTCGCCCAGACCGCATCGGCGCCGGCCACCGGACAGCCGGGTATGAACATCGGTGGCGGCGGTCGGGGCATGGGCGGAGGAGGCGGCCGGGGCATGGGCGGTGGTGGCGGCCGGGGCATGGGTGGTCGATGCAGGAGCCCATACGTCACCGGCTCGCCTGATTTTCTGAACTCGACCGGAAACGTGTCCGTCGAACAGGAGCTGGCGCAATTGCAGCAACAGGCCAATGAATTGAAAAAACAGATGGACGCCATTCACGCCCGAATGAAGAGCCTGTCTTGATCTGAAATCATCATGCTGAGCAGTGGGGCAATTGGATATGGCTGACAACTTTGATGCGTTTGTAGAAAACCTGCAGGAACGGATATTTGATGAAACCCGGGAAGCCTTCGGGGAAGCCGGCTTCCAGCGCTGGCGCCATCCGCTTTATCGCGGGCCGCTGGAAGCGCCGGATGCCCACGCACGCGTAACGGGAAACTGCGGCGACACCATGGAGATATTCCTGAAATTCGACGATCTTCGGGTGTCCGACGCCGCGTATCGCACCGATGGTTGCGGATCGAGCACGGTATGCGGCTCCTTTGCCGCGGAAATGGCGATCGGCAAAGATCCCGATGAACTGTTAACCATCACCGGCGAGGCGATTCTTGAAAAGCTCGGCAGGTTTCCGGAAGAAGACCGTCACTGCGCGTTTCTGGCGGCCGACACCCTTCAGGAGGCACTGAATCAATACATGCTTTCTCGGAAAAAAAAGAAGTGAAGCCGAACCCATACCGTTATCTCTTCGGCCCGGTGCCGTCCCGGCGTTTCGGACGCTCCTTGGGAATAGACCTGACACCGCACAAAACCTGCAGCCTGGACTGCGTCTTCTGCCAGCTGGGCAGAACCACCCGGAAAACGCTGGAAAGGAAAGTATACGTCCCCACGGCCGCCGTTATCGATGAAATCGACGATTGGCTGCAAACCGATGGCGATGCCGATTACCTGACCCTTTCCGGGTCCGGCGAACCCAGCCTGCATGCCGAGTTCGGCCGGGTGCTGGCGCATCTTCGCGGTCAGCCCATTCCGTCGGTGCTGTTGACCAACGGCACCCTCCTGAGCCTGCCGGAAGTGCGCGATGCCGCCGCCCTGGCCCAGGTGGTCAAAGTATCCTTGAGCGTCTGGGACCAGAAATCATTCGAATGGGTCAACCGACCCCACCCGCAGCTCGATTTCGGGTCATTTTTTGAGGGACTGAAACAGTTCCGCAGCGCTTTTGGCGGCCAGTTGTGGCTCGAGGTGTTCCTGCTTTCAGGTATCAACGCCATGGCCGGGGATGTCGAGAAAATCGCTGCCCTGTCACGGGAACTCAAACCCGACCGCATTCATCTCAACACCATTGCCCGGCCGCCTGCCGAGGATTTTGCCGCCGCCGTGCCCAGGGCACGGCTGGAGGAACTGGCCGGCCTGTTCGATCCGCCGGCCCAGGTCGCCGCCGGGTTCAGCAGCCAGCGCTCGAAAACGATCGAGGCCAATGAAGAGACGATTCTCGCCATGCTCAAACGCCGGCCCTGCACGATCAAGCATATCGAAGCGGCATTTGGCATGCACATCAACGAAGTGTCCAAGTATTTAGGTGTGCTTTTGGAGAAAAAGCAGATTCACGCCGACCGGAAAAGCCAAGCGGTCTACTACACGGCCGTGTGAAGCGGCGTGCCGCCGATCCATCCGGGCGGATCACCGGATTTGCAACATCTCCGGATCGGTCAGTCGCGTACACAATCCAAGGCTTGCCACCGCCAGGAGAACGAAAAGCCACATAAAAGGGACCACGCCGATGGTATTCATTCCCACCACGAAAAGGATTCCCGAGACCTGCCCCACCAGCAGGATCAGGCCCTGGGAAGTGGATTCCGGGGCGGGGGCACAGATTTCCGCACTGTATTGGAAACCGATGGGCCCGCCGGCGCCCAGCAGGAAAAAACCGAAGACAAAGCCGGAAATCAGGACGACCGGGTAACTGGCGGATACGGCCATAGCGATCAAGGCCGGGATAACGCCCGCCATCGCCAGAACGAGAAAGGCCTTGCGCCTCCTGAACCGATCGGAAAGCGGCGGCAGGGTCAAGCCGCCGACAATACCGGCCGCCAGCATGATGCCGCCGACGAGGCTGGTCTGCTCAATGGAAAAGCCTTTGAGCTGGCAGATCTGATCGATGCAGGTACTGATCGCGTTGAAAGCCCCGAGTCCCGCAAAGAATACAACGAGAATGATCTGCATCTCCTTGCGGGAAAGGATGTGTTTTAGCCCTGCCAGGAATCGGCAAGGCACCTCCGCAGGCGTTTGGCGCTGGGCACCGTCGGGCCGTTCACGCAAAAAAACCAGCAGAAGCATCGCCGCCGCGGCAGCAGCAAAGCCATAAATCCTCAACATGGCCGTCAGATCCGCCGATCCTTGGGCAGTTCGATCGATCAAAAAAGGCGTGGCGGTCATCACGATGATGATGCCGACAAACTGGGACAGGGTGGCGATGCCCACGGCGGTGGCCCGCTCGTTGACGGGGAACCACCGCATGGCGACCTTGGTGGCGGCGTTGATGATGAACGGCTGGGCGACGGCCAACCCCGTTTGGCATGCCAGGACCACTGCATAATCTCTGGCGAAGATGCCTTTTGCCATGGCGAAGACCCCGGTAAGCAACGCCCCGATTCCCACACCGATGCGGATGCCGTAGGTGTCGATGACATAGGACGCCGGTATGCAGACCACCAGGAAAACGATCATGAAAACCATGGCAAACAGGTCGATCTGAAGGGCCGTGGCATCGAAAAACAGCCTTGCCTCCCGGGCAATGGGAGCAAAGGTGAGCCATTGAATCTGGATGGCGGCGGTGATGATGGTGTACACCAGAAGTACCACCCAGCGATAGCCGGAAGCCCTGCCCGCGCGGCCGGTCATGCCTTTTCCTCGCATAACCCACGGGACAGAAGCGTATACAGGTGCTCCACGACCTTCTTCCTGGTGGCCTGCCTGGGATTTTTCAGATGATAGGCACACAGGTTTTCCACCAGCCCCACCAGGCCCACCGCAGCCAGCTTCAGGTCCACCGGGCGCAGGTACCCCTGCTCCTGGCCGACCCTGAGCTGATCGGAAATGAAATCCACGTAGCGTTCCCGCACCCGTTCGATCTCTTTCAGGACCTGTTCGTCCATGCCGCTGGTGAGTTCATTGAAAACGATCCGGGTCAGGTCGCTGTATTTGAGGTACAGGGCGATGTTGTGTTCCACCAGTTTTCTCAGGTGCTGGTGGAACGGAAGGTCCGAGGAGAGGGCCTCCCGGATCTGTTCGATGATCGCCTCGATGCCGTCGGTGACCGCCGCACGGAACAGGGCCGACTTGGAGGTATAATTGTAGTAGAGCGTCCCCTTGGCGACACCGGCCGCCTGGGCGATCTCCTCCATGGTGGCCTGGTGAAAGCCCTTTTTGGAAAAAACCGCAATCGCGGCCGCGAGGATCTTCTTCTTTTTCAGGTTCATCGTTGCTCACTTTTCCCGGTGTCGGCTGCCGCTACTGCCCGCGCAGCTCACGGACCAGTTGGACGGTCTCTTCCGGCAGGGTCGTCACCGGCTTCCCGGTGGTCAGGGCATAGTAGTATGCCTGGGCAGTCTTTTCCAGCAGTTCGGCGTGCTTCCAGGCTTTCTCCAGATTCCTGCCGAGGTTGAGCGCCCCGTGGTTCTGCATGATAAAGCAGTTGCAGCGGTTGACCACGGTCCGCTTGACGTTCTCCACCAGCTCGGGTGTCCCGGAAAGGGCGTAGGGTACCACGTCCACGGTTTCGCCGATGGACAGGGCCACCTCGTCGAACAGGGCGGGAATGGCCTGGTTGATCAGGGCGAAAATGCTGGCATAGGCCTGATGGGTGTGGACCACGGCCCCCACGTCCGCCCGGCTCTGATAGATGCCCACGTGCATGCCCGTTTCGATGGAAGGCGCCAGATCGCCGGCGATGGGATTCAGGTCGAAATCCACCACGCAGATCTCTTCTGGAACCAGTTCCATGTATGGCTTGCCCGATGGGGTGATCACCAGCACCGGTTGGTCGGGGATGCGCACGGACACATTGCCGCCGGCGCTGAGCAGGGATCCGAAATAACCGTGCCGGCAGAGCCACTGGCAGCAGTCGATGACGTCCTTGCGGGGTTGCAGGTACGGGTCCATATAGCCTCCTTTGTTTTCTACCCGATGGTCAATTCCGGTTCAGGGCCGCAAAACTCTTGCGGTTGTTTTTGTACAAGGTGGTGAACACGCCATATTGCCGATCGAACATCGCCCGGTATTTCGCTCTCGGCGCGAAGACCCGCCTGGCCGGGATCATCTGCTTCACATGCGCGAAGGACGGAAGAAGCCCCAACCCAACGGCGCAGACCAGTGCCGCCCCGGCGGCACCGGCATCCTGGGGATTATCGATCGTCTCGATGCGTCTGCCGGTAACGTCGGCCATGATCTGGCACCAGACATCCGATTTGGCCCCGCCGCCCACGAATCGGACGGATTCCCGGAAAGGAATCCGCTTCTCGACGGCTTCCAGCATCCAGCGTTTGTGAAAGGCCACACCCTCCAGCACGGCGCGCACCAGCATGCGCTTGCCGGTGCCCAGGCCGATGTTGAAGAACATGCCCCGGGCATGGGCATCTTCCCGCGGCGCCCGGTTGCCGTGGAGCCACGGGGTGAAGATGACACCACCAGCCCCGGGCGGCGTCCGGGCAACCACCTGATTGAGCAGGTCATAGAGGTGGCGGGTCTCCTCTTCCCTGTCCGATCCATCGGTTTTGTCCTTCAGGTAAACGCCTATTTCGTCCAGGGCCAGGTGGTCGCGCACCCACTGCAGGCAGGCCCCGGAGGTCTCCTGTTCGGCAATGTAGTTGTACCGGCCGGGCATGGCCCCGCAGATAGCGGCGATGAAGTTGCCGATGTCCACCATGCGCTTTTCCACGTTGGCCGCCACCCACCCCGACGTACCCACGTAAATGTGGGTGTCGTTGACGCCGGTGCAGCCGGCGCCGATGGCGGTCAGCGTCACATCCCCTCCCCCGCCAACCACCGGTGTGCCCGCAGCCAGTCCCATCCGGCGGGCAGCCATATCGGTAAGGCCGCCAACCACTTCAGTTGCGTTTACCACCGCAGGCAAATGGTCCATGTCGACCTCAAACAGGCGGCACAGCCCCTTATGCCACCCCAGCCGGCCCATGCGGGTATCGTAAAGGAAGGTGAGATGGGCCGAGTCCGCGGTCATGGCGAAGCGGCCGGTGCAGCGGTGGATCAGGTAGTCCTTCACGTCCAGCCACTTGTAGACCTGCCTGAAAATGTCCGGCTCGTTGTCACGGACCCAGTGGTATTTCCACAGCGGGTCCTTGGGGGTGGCGGCCAGACCGCCGGTGACCATCAGGGAGCGCAGCACCTTGATCCCGTTCCAGCCGCTGATACGAAAGAGTCCGTGGCACAGGTGCCTGCGGTGCTGGGCCACGGCCCGCCCGTCCATATAGATCATGGGATTGCGCAGCGCCATTCCTTCCCGGTTCACCAGCACCGATCCCTGCATCTGGCAGCAGAAAGCGATCCCCCCCACGGCTTCCGGTGCAATGCGGTTTTCTTTCATGATCCGGCGCGTAGACCGGCACACGGCATTCCACCAGTGGTCCGCCATCTGTTCGGCACCGCCGCCCTCGATCATGGTCAGTGGATATTCCGCCAGACAGGATGCCACCTGCTCGATCGCGTCGCCGATCCGATAGAGGCAGGTTTTGCTGCCGGTGGTGCCCACATCGTGGGCCAGTATGAAGGAGGACGGGTTCATCGCGTTTGCTCCACGGTCAGCCAACGGAACCGACGCCTTCGATATTTTGGAACACCCGCTCGAAGCCGGCCAGGGCATCATCGATCACCTGATCGGTATCGGCCATGGAGGTATATAGCCGGCTGCCGGCCAGGCTGATGATGCCCTCGGCGGCAAAAGCGGCGCCCATCTCCTCCATCATGTGTTTGCGCGGGCCGATCTCGGTAAAAATGTTGGGATCGGTCACCTCCAGCAGCATGACGCCGGAGGTCTGCAGGTGACAGATGGAACCGAAGTTGAAGGCCACAAACGGCAGATTGTACTTTTCGATCAGGTTCTCCAAGCCCCGGCAGAGCCGGTCGCCGGCCTGTCCGGCCCTGATGTGGGCACCGGTCTCCTCGATGGCCTTGATGGCATGGTAGCCCGCGGCGCAGCTCAGGGGATTGGCCGCCAGGGTGCCGCCCACGTAGGCCCGGGGTTTGCCCGATTCGAGGCCTGCCGCCAGGGTGGCCATCACCTCCCGCCGCCCTCCCAGACCGCCGGCCGCCGGGTATCCGCCGGCCACACATTTACCGAATACGGTCAGATCCGGAGCGACGTTGAAATAGCCCTGAGCCCCGCCTAATCCTATTCGGAACCCGGTCACCACCTCATCGAATATCAGCAGAGTTTCGAATCGGTCGCACAAGTCCCGCACCTGACGGTTGTAATCGGCCGCCACCGGACGGGTGGCGCTCTCCGGTCCCAGCGGCTCGACGATCACCGCCGCCGTGCCGCCGTCCTTATGATTTTCCGCCAGCAGTTTTTCCAGCGCGTCGATATCGTTGGGGTAGACCTCCCGGGTCATTGCCAGGCAACCCTTGGGAATACCGTGGGCCTCGAAGGAACCGGTACCGGGAATGTGCAGCCCGTAGACCATTTGATCGCTCCAGCCGTGATAGGCGCCTCCCACCTTGATGATCTTCTCCCTGCCGGTGAAGCAGCGGGCGGCCCGGATGGCGGCCATCACCCCTTCGGTGCCGCTGCCCAGCATACGGAACAGCTCCACCGACGGCATATGCCGGTTGATCAGTCGGGCCAGTTTCATTTCGTATTCATGAAACAGGCCGGTCACCGGGCCGCATTCCCGGATCAGGTCGATCACCCGCTCCTGAACGGGGCGGTAGTTGCTGCCCAGCACGGTGGGACCGCCGGCCTGGAGAAAATCGATGTATCGGTTGCCGTCCACATCCCACAGGTAGGGGCCGTCGGCTTTGGCCATGGCCAGGGGAAACGGGTAGTTGAAGGCCAGGTTATGCTGAACGCCGCCAGGAATATATGCCTTTGCGGCCTCGGTCATGGCCTTGGATCCGGCGCAGCGGGTGTCGAAATGGTCGAGGACCGCCTTCATCCGGTCCCGGCGAAGCGGCCGCATGGGTTGGCCGACCAACGCCTTGAGCCGTTTCATGATCATGGGGGTGTCAGGCCAGTGGGAAATGGCATACATGGGCTGGGTCATGGCTCGCTCCCGGGTATGTTGACGGTATGCGTTTTAGGATGTTCTGACTGGTCAGTACAAAAAATAGCCGGGTGAACCGACGGTGTCAAGGCAAAACTGACCAGTCAGTACAAAAAAATCCGCACCAAAACCCCACTCATCCGCTGACCGTCGAACGAAGCCGTTTATCAGCCTTGCGAACGCAGGAACGGGGATAACCGTGGCGACGATTCGGAAAGAAAATGGATTGACTTGGAAAGTCGGCGAATGTGTTGTACATGCAGGCTGAACAATAATTTTAAACATCCTAAAAATAGGGGGCTCCGCGTGTTCAGATTCGTGGTTATCCTATTGTTGTTGTGGCCTGCTTTTGTCTCCGCCGATTTGTACCAGTGGACCGATGCAAACGGCGTGAAGCATTTTTCCAATACCCCACCGGAAAACAATACCGAAACCATGCGGCAAATGAAAGAATATGTCGGTGGCGACAATAAGGATGTCGATCGACTGCAAAGAACAATAGACGAATTTCAAACCGACACCGTGCAGGATGGGACCGATCGGGAACAAAAAAAGGACGATCCGGCGGTGGTCATCTACACGACACCGACCTGCGGCTATTGCCACCAAGCCAAGGCCTATTTCAACCAGCACGGCATCCGGTTCACGGAATACGATGTTACCGCGTCAACACAAGCCCGCAAGGCCTTCGAAGCGCTTAACGGAAGGGGGGTTCCCCTGATCCTCATCGGTGATCAGCGCATCCCCGGTTTCAATAAATCCGCCATCAATCGGGCGCTCGGACTGCCCTGACCCTCGTTGCTGACGGGGTAACGATTCCCCCGTTCCGTCCGGCGGCATCCCTGGCGCAGCGACCAGGGTGTTGAAAAACGTCATGACCCCCATCACCCGTCTATCTGCTTTGAGGCGGACAGGATTCTATCATTGCCAAACCACCTCCCGTGAATTAATTTGCGTAGTAACCGTCACTGACGCATGGTCCGGCCACCGGTTATGTTCGCCATGCCTGTCATGGTCCGTTTAGCGCTGCTCGCCAGGAGAGAACTCGCATGCTCGACGCCGCTTACCGCCTGTTTTACAACGATCTGAAGTCCTTCATTCCTGAATCCCGCATGGCCACGGACCCCTTGCGAACCCTGGCCTGGGGCACCGATGCCAGCTTCTACCGGTTGATTCCCAAAATTGTGGTCCGGGCGGACACCGAAGCCGAAGTGTCCAAAATTCTCAAACAAACCGCCGATGGGAACCTTCCGGTCACCTTCCGGGCCGCCGGCACCAGCCTCTCCGGACAGGCCATCAGCGATTCGGTATTGCTGGTTGCCGGGGAATCGTGGCAGCAGTGGGAGGTTTTAGACAACGGCCGGAAAATACGGCTGCAGCCAGGCATCATCGGCGCCCGGGCCAATGGCATCCTGGCCCCTTACGGACGCAAGATCGGCCCGGACCCGGCATCGATCAACGCCGCCATGATCGGTGGAATTGCCGCCAACAATGCCTCGGGCATGTGCTGCGGAACCGCCCAGAACAGCTACCAGACCGTGGACAGCATCCGCATCATCCTGGCCGACGGCACCATTCTGGATACCGGCAACGCCCGGAGCCGGGATGCCTTCAAGGCAACGCACGGCCCCATGCTGGACCGACTGGATGAACTGGCCCGGCGGGTCAAGGCGGATGCACCCCTGGCCGAGCGCATTCGCAACAAATTCAAGATCAAGAACACCACCGGCTACAGCCTCAATGCTCTGGTGGATTTCAGCGACCCCTTCGACATCATCACCCACCTGATGATCGGCTCCGAGGGGACCCTGGCATTTATCTCCCAGATCGTTTACCGGACGGTGGCATCCCCGCCCTTCAAAGCTTCGGCCTTGATGATGTTTCCACAGATCGAGGGTGCCTGCCAGACGGCCCATCGGATGCAGGCCCTGCCCGTGGCCGCGGCTGAATTGATGGACCGGGCCTCCCTGAGCAGCGTGGAGGAAAAGGCGGGTATGCCATCCATGATTCGTGGTGTCTCCCCCACCACCACCGCCTTGCTGGTGGAAACCCATGCGGCTGACTTTGCCACCCTGTCGACCAATATCCAGACCATTGCCGACGCATTGGAAAAGCGGGTGACGATGCGCACAACCGACGATGGTGGAACTCACGTATGGCAATTGGCGGGAACAAACCAGGCCTTTTCGGCGACCTTCACGGATGACGCCGGCCGCAGCGACGGCCTGTGGAAGGTCCGCAAGGGACTGCTGCCCTCCGTGGGTGCCGTTCGGAACCTGGGCACCACGGTGCTCATCGAGGATGTGGCTTTTCCCATCCACAGTCTGGCCCCGGCCACCCTGGATCTGCAGAGCCTTTTTTCAAAGCACGGCTACCGGGAGGCCATCATTTTCGGTCATGCCCTGGCCGGCAACCTGCATTTCGTCTTTTCGCCCAATTTGGGGCATTCGGCCGAACTGGACCGCTACGCCCGCTTCATGGACGATATCGCCCACATGGTGGTAGATGTCTATGACGGGTCGCTCAAGGCCGAGCACGGCACCGGCCGCAATATGGCCCCCTTTGTTGAAAAAGAGTGGGGCAGCAATGCCTACGGCCTTATGCGGGAGATCAAGGAGATCTTCGATCCCGGGAGTCTTCTGAACCCCGGCGTGATTCTCAATTCCAATCCGACGGTTCACCTGGAGAACCTCAAGCCCCTGCCGCCGGCCGATCCGCTGATCGACGCATGCATGGAGTGCGGTTTCTGCGAATGTCACTGCCCCTCACGCAACCTGAGCCTGACCCCCCGCCAGCGCATCGTGATCCAGCGGGAGATCGCCCGCCTCACCTCATCGGGTGAGAATGCGGCCCGGTTGGCTGAACTGAAAAAAGGGTACAACTGGCAGGGTGAAGCCACCTGTGCCGCCGACGGCCTGTGCGGAGTGGCCTGCCCGGTGGATGTGGACACGGGCAAGTTCACCAAGGCCTTCCGCGGGCGGGCGGTCAACGGCCGACCCTACCAGTGGATGGCCGATCAGGCAGCCGATCATTTCGGCCCCCTGACCGCCGGCATCCGGGCCGGGCTCAAAGCGGCCGACGCTCTGCACCGCCTCATCGGCACCGGAGCCATGAAGCACCTGGCCGGATCCCTGAGGCGCCTGTCCGGCGACCGTCTGCCGGTATGGCTGCCTTCACTGCCGACGGCGGCTGCACCTCCCCGGGCCCGATCCACCGCTCAGGGAGAACGGGCGGTGGTCTATTTTCCGGCCTGCGTCAGCCGGACCATGGGACCCGCGGCGGGCGACCCGCTGACCGACCCGCTGCATGTGGTTACGGAAAGGGTCTTGCGCCGGGCCGGCTACCGGGTGATCTATCCCGAGAAAATGGACGGCCTGTGCTGCGGGCTGCCCTTCGAGAGCAAGGGATTCTTCGACCAGGCGAACCGCAAATCCGACGATCTGGAAAAAGCGCTGCTGGCCGCCTCCGGCAACGGACGGCTGCCCGTGTTGTGCGATACCAGCCCCTGCCTGGAGCGCATGCGCCGCACCTTCGGGCCGCAGCTGACCCTTTTTGAGCCGGTGGAATTCACCGCCGCCCATCTGCTGGACCGCCTGGCCATCACCAAAACCGAAGATCCGGTGGCCCTGCACATCACCTGCAGTGCGCGGAAAATGGGTCTGGACAACGCCTTCATGACCGTAGCCAAGGCCTGTGCCGAAACCGTGGTGGTTCCGTATGGCATCGAATGCTGCGGATTTGCCGGAGACCGGGGTTTCAACGTACCGGAACTCAATGCATCGGCCCTGGCCGGCTTGAGAACGGCCGTCGCCGGCTGCACGGCCGGCTACGCTAACAGCCGCACCTGCGAAATCGGCCTGTCCCATCACAGCGGCATCCCCTACCGATCCATCATGGTCCTGGTGGATCAATGCACAAATGGAAAAAGGGTTCGAGGAGTCGAGGAATCAAGGGAGAAATCGAAATAGCAAACGGGTGCTGGTCGTTTCAATAAACACTGCACTCAAAGACAACGATTCCCATTCAAAATTTATGGATGGGTTCGGGGCAGCCACTTGAACCCTGGAATCCTTGACCCCTTGGATCCTTTTTTATTACACCGTCAGGGTGAGCAATCAGTGATAGGGTAAACGCAATGCAAAGCAGTCGGCCTGAAGCCATCATCCTCAAACCCAAACGGGAAAAATCGCTGCTCAACCGCCACCCCTGGGTGTTTTCCGGCGCCATCGCCCGGGTTGACGGGGACCCTCGGCCGGGAGATACGGTTGATGTTCTCACCGGCGACGGCCGCTGGCTGGCCCGGGGAGCCTATTCACCCCGATCCCAGATCCGCGTCCGCATCTGGTCATTCGATCCGGCGGAAGAGATAGACACGCGGTTTTTCGAAACACGCCTGCAGCAGGCGCTGGATCTTCGCCGGCAGATCCTGGCAAGCTCCGCTACCAATGCCTACCGGCTCGTATGTGCGGAATCGGACGGGTTGCCCGGATTGATTGTCGACCGCTACGACCGCTGGGCGGTCTGCCAGTTTCTCAGCGCTGGGAGCGAGTATTGGAAAGCCGCCATCGTCCGCTGCCTCACCGATCTCATGCCCGACCTGTCAGGCATCTACGAGCGATCGGACGTGGATGTGCGCAACAAAGAGGGGCTGGCCATGGTTGCCGGCAGCCTGTCCGGAAAAGAACCGCCCGACCATGTCGACATCAGCGAGAATGGCTGCCGCTACCGGGTGGACCTCAAAGGCGGACATAAAACCGGCTTTTACCTCGATCAGCGGGAAAACCGGGCCTGCGTGGCCGCCTATGCGCGGGGGGCCGACATGCTCAACTGCTTCGCCTACACCGGCGGGTTTGCCGTTGCCGCCCTCAAGGCCGGTGCCGCCCATGTGGTCAACATCGATTCCTCCGCAGCCGCCCTGGAGCTGGCCCGCATCAATATGGAACTGAATGAACTCGACGGCACCCGGGTGGATCACGTGGCCGGCGATGTGTTCAGCCTGCTGCGCCGGTACCGCACGGATGGGCGGACCTTCGATGGGATTGTGCTCGATCCGCCGAAATTCGTTAGCTCCAAAGGCGACCTGATGAGGGCCAGCCGGGGGTATAAGGACATCAGCCGGCTGGCCTTTGAACTGTTGCGTCCCGGCGGCACGCTCTTCACCTTTTCCTGCTCCGGCCTGATGGGACGCGACCTGTTTCAAAAGATCGTGGCCGACGCCGCCCTGGATGCAGGCCGCCGTGGGGTGATTCTGCAGTGGCTGAGCCAGTCGCCGGATCACCCCACGGCGCTGAATTTTCCCGAAGGCAGCTATCTCAAGGGGCTGGTGTGCCGGGTGGTTTAGCTGCTTTGACTGAAAGCTGAACGTTTTTGGACAAAAAGGAGAAATACTCATGAAAAAGATCATTCTCATGCTTGTATTGACGGTTTTCATGGCCGGTTCGGCCGCCGCCCAGGGTGGACTGGTCAGTGTAAAAAGCAGCCATGATGTGGTTACCACCGCCAACCGGCTGGAAAGCGCCTTGAAAGAAAAGGGCGTCACCGTGTTTGCGCGGATCGACCATGCGGCCGGCGCCCAGCAGGTGGGCCAGACACTGAAGCCCACCCTGCTGATCATCTTCGGCAGCCCGGCCATGGGAACGCCACTGATCCAGCGCAGCCGCTCCATTGGCATCGACCTCCCCTTAAAGGCCTTGATCTGGGAAGACCGTGCGGGACAGGTCTGGTTCACCTACAACGCCCCGGATTACCTGGTCCACCGACACGGCATCAGCGAAATGGGAGAAGCCGTCCAGAAGATGGAGCAGGCTCTGTCCAATTTCGCCATGGCGGCCACACTGCCCTGACACGCTCAACCGGCAGACCCCGTCGCGAACCTCCGGTTCCTTTCCGGAAAAACGGTTCGCGAATGGAACTTTTCAGACATAGAAGAATGCTTCTTTATAGTAACCAACCCTTATCCAGGCATGTTGCCGTTGCTGCGGACCTTTCCATGTGTTAAGAATAGTGTACTTTCCCAGTGCGACGATCTCGACCCCAACACTCCGATTCAGCCGACAGCGTTTTCCGGGATCGGGATATCGCCACTGCCGCCTCCCGTCAGAATGGCACTGATCCGGTCCGAACAGGTGGTCCATTCGGGAGTGACATCCAGGAAACCGTTCATGAGGCAAAGAAAACCAAGATGCCATCCGAAGGTCTGACCTCCGAACCCAGCCTGCAATGGCAGGACGAAAACGGTGTCCCCCACCAGCTCGCCCTGACCGACAAGATATTCCTCGGCCGGGTTTGCCGCGGCATTGAGAGGGACAAATGCATCCTCGTCCGCAATCCAATGGTTTCCCGTGACCATGCCGTGGTTCGGCTGACCCGGCAAGGCGTCGAAATCACCGACATGAGCAAAAACGGAACCTGGATCAACGACGTCCGCATGGCCCCGGGCGCCTCCCGACGGCTTGAAGATGGGGATCGCATCACCCTGGGGGGTACATCCATCCACATTTCCTGCCCGGATCTGGCAGCCCGGGAGGAAGAGGAGAACTGGATGGAGCAGACCGCCATCCGACCCTCGGCAGTCTGCATCACCAGCCTCGTGGCCGATGTTCGGGGATTCTCCGCATTTTCCCAGAAGACCGATTCGGCGCTGGTCTACACCCTCATCAAGGAGATTTTCTCCCGATTCAGCACCATTGTGAACGAACACCAGGGCACGGTCAAAGATTATGCGGGTGACGCCGTCTTCGCCTTCTGGGAGCACCCCGAGGGTTTTTCCGCCGACCAACCGCTGGCAGCCTGCCAGGCCGCCATCAGCCAGCTGCACAGCGTTCCGGAAATCCACCGGCAACTGACGGACCGGGGTTTTCTAATCCCCCCGCCGGTGCTGGGGTGGGGACTGACCACCGGCCAGGCCACCCTTTCCCATTACGGATCCCGGTCCGCCGGCTTGGCTCTGGTGGGAGATTGCATCAACCTGGCGTTCCGTCTCTCCTCCATGGCCAACAAGACACTGCCCGCGCCCATTGTCCTGTGCCGGGAAACCGCATCCCGGGTGATACAGAAACTGCCGCTCATGGACCTGGGGGACCAGGAAATTCGGGGCCGAACCGGACAGGAGCATCTTTTCGGCATCCAACCGGCGTGAAACATCCCATTCAGCCCGGAGAGACGCGCCTGGACCCGCCATTGCCTGGCAACCCCCGTTCGCCGTCTGTCCATGCCGACCGGCTTCCGGTGGATCATCCGCCGCTTGAATCCCGACAACATTCATTTAAATCGCTTTCATCCAATCGAGAAGCCGCACCATGAACCCCAGACACACCACCGAATTCAGTGTTCACCTGCACCACATCGGCTCCAACGGCCTGGCCCGGCCGAGCCTGCTCTTCGATTGTTTCCAGGATGCGGCCAGCGAACAGAGCGCCTGCCTGGGGTTTTCCATCCGCGAGTTGATGGATCGCGGCCTCACCTGGGTGGTATCGCGCTACCGGGTCAACGTCTGCCGCTATCCCCGTTGGCAGGAACGCATCCGGGTGACCACCTGGCGCTCGCCGCAGCAGGATCACACCGCACCCCGGGAATTCGTGATCCTGGATGCCGACAACCGGACCATCGCCCGGGCCCGGGGCATCTTCATCCTGCTGGATCGCTCCACCAGCCGGCCGGTCTCTCCAATCGATCACATCCCCCGGTATCCCATTGCGGACGAGAGGGTCTTCGAGGACGATTTCCAGGCGCTGCCGGCCGTCGATCTCCCGGACCGATCCACCCGGATTCATGTCCGCCGGGATGACCTCGATCTGAACCGCCACGTAAACAATACCCGCTACATCACTTTCGCCCTGGAAAGCCTTCCCGGACCGATCATGGGAAATCATATGCCTGATCGCATCGACATCTCGTTCTTCAAATCGGCAGGGTATGGCGACACCATCCAATCCCTGATCCAGCAGCATCAGGACCCTGGCGGCCGGCCCCAATTCATTCACCAGCTGGTGGGTGAGCCGGAGCCGATAGAATATTGCCGGCTCTCTACAAGCTGGAAAAGGATGTCATAGCACCCGGCCACCACTGCGCGGCTTGCACCCTCGCAGGTTTGGTGTTAACAGTAAAAACGTCGCCGACGTCTTGAGCGGAACCTCAGCTATTCAGACAAGCAGAGTTGATGATGGAATGAAACGGTTCTCCTTCAACGCCTACCTCAACATGGTGGTCAAAATGCCTGGATGGGTGATCCTGGGCTGCGCCGCCATCACCCTTTTTTTTGCCTGGCACCTTCCGAAACTCTCCTTTAAGACCACGGTTTACGACCTGGTTATCGAAGACCTGGACGAATCCGTCCGCTACAATCAGTTTCTGGCGCAATTCGGCTCCGATGAGATCATTCGGCTGGTGGTCAAGGCCGACGACATTCTCGACCCGGTCACTTTTGCCAAAATCACCCAGTTGTCCGAGGCGGCAGCGCAAATCGAGGGAGTCGTAAGAATCATCAGCCTGCCGGAAGTCAGAAAGAGCGTCGATCGGGGCAATCAATGGGACATGGCCACCTTCGCCGCCATGCTGGCGCCGGTGGAACTGTTTCAGCGCAACCTGATCTCGACCGACCGGAAAACCACCATCATCACGCTGGTTCTCGACGCCCGGGCAGACAAGGATGCGGCCATCGTTGCGGTGAGACGGCTCTTCGAGACGACGGGCAAGGACCTGCGCCTTTACCAGACCGGCATGCCCCTGGTCTCCGAAGCGCTGGCGGAATATACCCGGCAGGATTTTTTCCACCTGACGCCCGTCACCCTGATCGTTATCGCCGTGCTGCTGGCGGGCCTGTTCCGCAATCTGCACTGCCTGGTCCTGCCCCTTTCGTGTGTCACCCTCGCCGTTTGCTGGACGTTCGGGCTGATGGCCCTGAGCGGCATTTCCGTGTCCATGCTCACGATCATCATCCCGGTATTTCTCATTGCCGTCGGCACGGCCTACTGTCTGCACATCTGCACCGAATACCTTCAGCAGATCAAAACCTCGCCGTCGAACAGCGCTGCCAGCCTGTCCACATTCAGCCGTCTGGCCTTCCCCGTCACCCTGGCGGTGGCCACCACGCTCATCGGCCTCGGATCGCTCGGGGCCAACCGCATTGCGGCCATCCAGGAGTTTGCCCTGTTTGCCTGCTTCGGCATGCTCAGTCTGCTGGTCATTGTGCTCACCTTTTTCCCGGCCATGCTCGCCTGGCTGCCGTTGCCCCGCGTCACCGACGCCGGAGCATCGGCCATCGATCGATTTTTCGACAAGATGCTGGCAGGCATTATCACCTTGAACCTGAAGCACCGGAAACCCTGCCTGATCGCCATCGGCCTCGTGTCGGTCGTCTGCATCGTGGGCATGTTGCGGGTCCGCGTAGAAACCAACCCGGTTGCCTTTTTCAAGCGCAGCACCGATGTAAGCATGCATTTCCATGATATTTACCGGGACATGTCGGGAAGCTTTCCCATCAACGTGATCATGTCCGGCAAAGAAGCGGACTACTTCGAAACCCCCGCCAATGTGGCCAGCATCGCCCGGCTGCAGTCCTTTCTGGACCGGCTGCCCGGAGTTGACAAAACCATCTCGCTGGCCGATTACCTCAAGCTGATCAACTACGTTACCAACCGGTTCGAGTCGAAGTTTTATGTGCTGCCCGAGGACAGCTATGAACTCAGGATGCTGATGAACAACTTCAAAATCATCCTGGGCAACGATCTGCTGCAGCGCTTCCTGAGTGCCGACTACAGCCGGGTCAACATCCTCATGCTTACCCATATTGCCAACTCACGTGACTTTCTCCATACGCGTGAACGGATCTTGAACCACGCCGGAATCGCCTTCGACAATGAGGCCACCCTCGAGGTGACCGGACTGGGCTTGGTCATCGCCGCCTCCAGCCATCTGCTCACCCTGGGACAGGTCAAGAGCCTGATCATTTCCCTGGTGCTGATCTTCGCCGTCATGGTGGTGCTGTTCGTTTCCAGCAAGGTCGGCCTCATCGCGGTAGTGCCGAACCTGTTTCCCATCGTGGTGAATTTCGGATTCATGGGGCTGCTGGGAATCCCGCTCTCGGTGGCCACCAGCCTGATCGCCAGCGTGGCCATCGGATTGGCCGTGGACGACACCATCCACTATCTGGTGCGCTACAACACGGAGTTCAAACGGGACCTGGACAAGGATCGGGCCATGCGCGACACCTTGATGAACGTGGGAAGGCCCATCATCTTCACCTCCCTGACCATCAGTCTGGGATTTTCCGTGTTGATTTTCTCTCATTTTCAACCCACCGCCATCTTCGGTTTCCTGATGGTCGTGACCATGATTTCAGCCTTGATCGGCGACATCATCCTGCTGCCGGCCATGATGATGCACGTGGAACTGGTGACGGCCTGGGACCTGCTCAAGATGATGCCCACCGTGGGCGGCATCTCTCCGGCCACGGTCCACGAGTTGAACCAGCCGCTCAACGCCATCAAGGTGGGCAGCGATTTTCTCAAAATGATGGCGCGGCAGAAGGGCCCGCTGAAGGCCTCCCATCTGGCTGCCGTCGCCGGAGAGATCGGCAGCCAGGTGGCGCGGGCGTCACAGATGATTCAGCGCCTCAGCGAAATGAGTCAGGCACCGGCGTTCGAAAAGGCGCCCCTTCAGATTCAACAGCCCCTCGCAGACACCCTGGCTTTTATGGAAAACCAGCTCACGCTCGAGTCGATTTCGCTGTCCGTGCACATCGAACCGAACCTGCCGTTGATCATGGGCCATCACGGCCGGCTGGTTCAGGTAATCTACAATATAATTGACAACGCCCGCGAAGCCATCGCGCGCCGGAGGGAAGCGGAGGAGGAGGAACGGGACCACACGATTACCGTTGACGCAGCTGAAATCAGCGGCTCGGTCATGGTCAGCATCACGGATACCGGTGTGGGCATCCCCGATCACATCCTTGACCGGATTTTCGAACCCTTCTTTACCACCAAGAGCGCTGGCAAGGGCAAGGGGCTGGGGCTGTCCATCAGCCAGGAGATCGTCCGCGACAGCAGCGGGCGCATCAGCGTGGCCAGCCGGCCGGGAAAAGGAACGACGGTGACCCTGACCTTTCCGGCCCTGAAACAGGCAGTCTGAACCAATCCTTGCCTAATGGCGGCGGTCTGATTTAGAATAGCTGACGGCAGACCCGGTCGTCTGCCATTGACACCTCCCCGCGTCAGGCCAGGGGGGATACGATTACTTTCACGGTTCACGGGAGGCAAGCATGCCGAAGACCTTATACTGGATCCAGGGCGGCAGTTGCGGCGGCGACACCTGGTCCCTGATGAATGCCGATACGCCGGATCCCGTGGAGCTCTTCGAGGCATTCGACATTGAAGTACTCTGGCACCATGCGCTCAGCACCACTTCCGCGAAGGATCTGGTGGCGCTCAATCGGCGTATCCTTTCTGGCGATCAGCCCCTGGACATTCTCTGTGTGGAAGGCTCGGTAATCAACGGACCGGACGGCACCGGCCGCTTCGACATGCTGCCCGATCGTCCCCGCAAAGACTTCCTGTATGACCTGGCCCAGCGGGCTCAGGTCGTTCTGGCGGTGGGCACCTGCGCCAGCTTCGGAGGCATCGGTGCAGACAGTGAAACCATGGCCGGGGGGCTTCAATTCAACAAGTGGGAGATGGGGGGGCTCCTGGGGCAGACCTTCCTGTCCGGCGGAGGATACCCCGTGATCAACCTGCCCGGATGCCCCTGCCACTGCGATGTGGTGGTGGGGACCCTGTCGGCGCTGGCCGCGGATGTCGTCGTCAACCTGGGACATTACAACACCCCCAATGACTGGTACGGGGTGATGGTCCACCAGGGATGCACCCGCAACGAGTACCACGAGTACCGGGTGGAAGAAAAGCGCTTCGGTGAACGGGGATGTCTCTTCTTCTACATGGGCTGCCACGGGCCGCTGGTCACCGGCCCCTGCAACAAGGCGCTGTGGAACCGGCGATCGTCCAAGACCCGCGTAGGAGTGCCCTGTTTCGGCTGTACCCGGCCCGATTTCCCCCAGCAGTACCCTTTTTTCGAGACACGCAACATCGAGGGCATCCCCATCGAACTTCCCGACGGCGTGAGCCGTGCCCATTACATGGCCTACAAAGGCATGGCCGCGGCGGCGGCCCCGAAGCGTCTGATGGAACGCAAAACCAGCATTTAACGGCCTGCGACGAAACGTTTCAGACGGTTTGCCGACTGATTTCCCAGACCAACCCTTAACGGTGAAAACGGGTACGAATGACAACAATCAGGAAAATCATCCCTTTGAATCGCGTGGAGGGGGACCTGGAGATCCACCTGGAACTGGACCGGGACAACGTGGTGACCGCAGCTAAAAGCGTGGGCACCATGTACCGGGGCATCGAGAACCTGATGACCGGCCGGGGCCCGCTGGACAGCCTGGTCATCACGCCTCGAATCTGCGGCATCTGCACCACGGCCCACCTGAACGCCGCTGCCAAGGCACTGGACATGGCCTATAACGTCTCCATCCCCGCCGATGCCCATCGGCTGAGGAGCACGACCCTGATGGTGGAACAGCTGCAAAACGACCTTCGTCACCTCTTCCTGCTGTTCATGCCCGATTTCACCCGGCCCCGCTATGCCGACCATCCCCTTTACGAAGAGGCGGTCACCCGCTACCGGCCCCTCAAGGGTCAATCCACCGTCCAGACCCTTCAGGAGACTAAAAAACTCATCGAAATCATTGCCATCCTGGGAGGCCAGTGGCCCCACTCTTCCTTCATGGTTCCCGGCGGGGTGGTGTCCGTACCGGGCGGGAGCGATATCGCCCAATGCAGCCATATTCTGTCCAGCTTCCGCAAGTGGTATGAATCCCGGGTGTTAGGCTGCACGCTCCACCGGTGGCAGATGGTGAGCACCTGGGACGACCTGCAGCATTGGCTGGCGGAAAAGCCGTCCCATCGGGACAGCGAGTTGGGTTTTTTCATCCGCATGGCGCTTTCCAGCGGCCTCGACAGCCTGGGGCGGGGGCACGACCGCTTCATCAGCGCCGGCGGGCCGGATCTACCCCGGCCAGACGGTGGGAGCCGCCCTCTTTTTCCGGCCGGAATCTTCTCCCCGGAAGGAACGGCTCCCCTGGATCCTGAAAAAATATCCGAGGACGTGACCCACTCCTTTTTCAAGGAAACCCCTGGCCACCCCTTTGACAGCCGAACCATTGCCGACCCCTATACCGAGGATGAACGGAAATACTCATGGGCCAAAGCGCCCCGATACGACGGCCAACCGGCGGAAACCGGACCGTTGGCCGACCAGCTGATGGCCGGCACACCATTGTTCGTCGCCTGGGTCCGTTCAAATGGCGCCAGCGTGTTCATCAGGGAATTGGCCCGCCTGGTCCGACCGGCCATGCTCCTGCCGGCGGTGGAACAGTGTATAGCCGGAATGGCCCATGCCAACGCCCAATATTACACGGACACGTTGAAACCGCTGTCGGCCAGAAGCTTCGGCACCGTTACTGCGCCCAGGGGTATTTTAGGACACTGGGTGGTGATCAAAGACGGAAGAATCGCCAATTATCAAGTCATTACGCCGACTGCCTGGAACGGCTCCCCCAGGGATAAAAACGAAATCCCGGGACCCTGGGAGCAGGCCATCACGGGGACAGCGGTGCGCAATCCGGACGACCCGGTTGAAGTGGAACAGGTCGTCCGGTCCTTTGATCCCTGCCTGGTCTGCACGGTTCACGCGATCAATCTTTCCCGATGATCGCCGGTGATTTCCAATTGACGACGGCGAAGAGGTCGACAACATGACACCCGCGGCGCAAGCATCCATTCAATCCCGGATCCCGTTTCACACCTCCTACCGGTGGCCCAAACGATGCGAACACTGCCAGGACCGGGAAAACTGCCCGGTTCAGGATCTCGTGGTGGAAAACGAAATCCTGAAGGAGGAAATCCGGGTCTCCCGTGAATCGGCGGAGATCACCGCCAGTTTGGTGGTCAAGCAGTTCGAGGAGACCGAACGGATTCTCCAGCGGTTCCAGGTGGCCAACGCCCAGCGCAAGGCCGTGCTGGACTCGGCCTCCCACATGGCCATTGTGGCCACCGACAAGCGGGGCATCATCACCGTCTTCAACAAGGGCGCTGAAAACCTGCTCGGTTACCGTGCCGACGAGGTTATCGGACGTCTGACCCCCCTGGTTTTCCACGACCCCCTGGACCTCCAGGAAAAGTCGATCCTGGCCCGTGCCGAAGCCATGCAGCCAATTGAGGGCATCAACCTGTTTTATCACTTCGCCATGCACGCGGACCAGGAGCAGCGGGAATGGACCTACCTGAACAAGAACGGCAGCGCGTTTCCGGTCACCCTTTCCATCAACCCCCTGCGTGACACGGACGGCATGTTCAACGGCTTTCTGTGCATTGCCACGGACATCACCGAAAAGAAGCGCTCCGAAATCGCCCTGCGGGAAAGCGAACGCAATTACCGGCTGCTGATCAACAACATCCCCAATATCGTTTTCAAGGGATATCCGGACGGATCCATCGACTTTTTCGACGACAAGGTCGAGGCCTTTACCGGATACCCGAAAGAGATGTTCCTGACCAAAGCATTGAAATGGACCGATCTGATTATTCCGGACGATCAGACGCTGGCTAGGAAGATATTCATCGATGCGCTCAGGACGAATCGCCAGTACATCCGCGAATACCGTATCCGCAAGAAAAGCGGCGAAATCGTCTGGCTGCAGGCCAGCAGCCAGATCGTGTGCGATGAAAACGGGCAGATCGATTTCATCAGCGGCGCCTTTCTGGACATCACCGAGCGGAAAATGGCCGAAGCGGCCCTGCACGACTCCGAGGAGAAATACCGCTCCCTGTTCGACAGCGGTCCCAACCCTATTTTCGTCCTCGAGCCCGCCGACCTTCGCATCCTGGATGTCAATCCGGCGGTTCTGGATGCCTACGGCTACACCAAGGAGGAGTTGCTGGGACGCTCCTTCGGTGAACTGGGAGATTTCGAGATCACCGAAACGGGACTGGGCCTCGATTCCGCGTCGAACGGGTTGGACTCGTGTATCATCAACCAGAAGGCCCGCCACCTGAAAAAAGACGGCACCCCCATTTACCTCCGCGTCAAGGCCTGCCCCATCAAGTACCAGGACCGGGAGGCGCTGATCCTGGCGGCTACCGACATCACCGAAGCCATCGAAAAGGACGCCCAGCTGTTCCAATCCAGCAAGATGACGACGTTGGGGGAGATGTCCGCCGGTATCGCCCACGAATTGACCCAGCCCCTCAACGCCATCAAGATCGGCAACGATTATCTGAAGCGGAAAATCGAAAAAGGACATCCGGTTACCCGCCAGGAACTGAACCGGGTGGCCACGGCGGTCACCGATCAGGTACAGCGGGCTTCGGAAATCATCAACAGGCTCCGTGAATTCGGACGCAAACCCGATTTCAGGAAAGAGCCGGTTAACATCAACACCATCATCACGGACGTGCTGAAAATCATCGGTCAGCAGTTGTCGCTGAACAACATCAATGTATCCTACCACCTGGCGGACAATCTGCCGACGATCCTGGCGAACCCAAACCGGCTGGAGCAGGTCCTGTTCAATCTGGTGACCAATGCCCGGGATGCCATCGGACAGCTGCCGGACGATGCCGGCGGCATCGATGCGCGCAGCATCGTCATCGAAACCTATGGGGAGCATGATGACGTGGTGTGCGCGGTGGCGGATACGGGCAGCGGCATTCCCGACGAGAACCGCGATAAAATTTTCGAGCCTTTTTTCACCACCAAGGAAGTGGGCAAAGGCATGGGGCTGGGGCTGGCCATCACCTACGGCATCGTCCGGGACTATGGCGGCAACATCACCGTAAAAAGCAAGGTGGGCAAAGGGACTCGCTTTGAAATGCGGTTCAAACACGCATGAACTGAGAATGGGAACACCGGATAATTAAAAATTCATGGAGAGCGCGACCATGACGCAAATCCTCATCATCGATGACGAAAAACCGACCTTGCAGATGCTCAAACTCTATCTTGAAGTTTGCGGTCACGAGGTCCTGACGGCGGAAAATGAATCCAAAGGGATAGCGGTTTTTACCACCCATCGTCCGCCAATTGTGCTCACCGACATCAAAATGCCCGGGAAAGACGGCTTTGCCGTGCTGCGCCAGATCAAATCGCTGGCGCCGGAAACACGAGTCATCGTCATCACCGGCCACGGCGATCGTGACCTGGCCCGCCAGGCCTTTGATTTGGACGCCTGCGCCTTTTTCAACAAACCGCTGGATACCGAGGCCCTGGAAAAGGAAATCAAGAAAATAGAAGACGCGCTGCAGCGCTCGTCCTGACCTTAACCCTGACAGCCGGATGAAGAGCACCGTCATGCGCGCAGGCAGCTGGGGATTATCGCCGGATCGACCGTCTGCCGGCCCTTCTTAAACCCAATCGGAGTAACCCACCCCCCCCAATTACCCCGGATCGCGATTCATTCCAGGCGCGGCCCTATCCATGATGAACATATAAAAGCCGGTCGCAATGGTCTCAGAATTACAGCGGCAGGCAAGCCGGGACACCTGACCGGCTCCCAGGGAACAGCAACCGAGGGGTGGTGGCAGCCATCCGATAAATTTCTAATCGATATTTCAATTCATCGCCAGTTTGGTTATAAGGGCGTCGCGAAACCCAATAAATCTTAAAAGGAGCTGCTCATCATGAGCCAGAACATATCCCGTCACAGCGACATCCTGGTAGCCGGCGGCGGCGTCATCGGTCTGGCCTGCGCCTATTACCTGGCCCGGGCCGGACAATCGGTCCGCATCATCGAGCAGGAAAGCATGGGCGCCGGCGCCTCCCACGGCAATTGCGGCCTGATTTTCGTCAGCGACCTGCCGCCCCTGTGCGCCCCGGGCGCCATCGGCCATGAACTGATCCGCACGCTCCGAGGAACCTCGCCCCTGTATATCAAACCGCGGCCGGATCTATCCCTGGCCTTCTGGCTGGTCCGGTTTGCCGCCAACTGCAACCGGCGCCACCTGAATCACGCCATCAAGGCTCGTGACGGCATACTGCGGGTTTCAGGAGAACTCTTCAGCGAGCTGTTTGCCGAGGAGGATCTGGCCTGCGATTTCGAACACCGCGGGGTGCTCATGGCCTTTACCGACCCGGCGACCATGCAGGACTATGAAAAAACCAACCGTCTGCTGGAGCCCTTCGGCCGGGCCGCGACCTTCCTCGATCGCAAGGCCGTCCGGCAGACCGAGCCAGCCCTGAACCAACGGGTCTGCGGCGGATGGCACCACCCGGCGGACAGCCACCTGCGGCCGGAATTGCTCATGGCCGCCTGGACCCGGGCGGCCCGGGAAAAGGGTGTGCGCATCGATGAGGGCTGCCGGCTGGAACGTTTCGACATCCGCAAGGGAAAGGTCACCGGCGCGCTGACAAGCACCGGCCGTTTTACGGCCGACCAGTTCATTCTGGCCACCGGCGCCTGGACACCGGCCATGGGTCGCCAACTGGGAGTCCGCATCCCCGTCCAGCCGGGCAAAGGGTACAGCATCACCATGGACCGGCCGGCTGTCTGCCCCCGAACACCCTGCTATCTCGTTGAAAGAAACGTCGTCGTCACCCCATGGCGGAGCGGCTACCGCCTCGGCGGCACCATGGAGTTTTCCGGTTTCGATGACCGATTGAACGAACGGCGGCTGAACAACCTGGAAACATCGGCGGCGCTTTACCTGAAAACACCGCTGGGCCGGCGAGTGACCGAACGATGGACGGGGCTGCGCCCCATGAGTGTGGACGACCTGCCCGTCATCGACCGCACACCCCGTTTGAACAATCTCTATATCGCCACCGGCCACGGCATGCTGGGGCTCTCCACCGCGACGGGAACCGGCCGGCTGATCACGGATATGATTCTTGGCAGGCAGCCGCCCTTCGATCCCCGGCCCTTTTCACTAAAACGGTTCGGATAGAACAGGAAAACAGAATTGCTCGGAATCGATCTGCAACTCTTTTATATCATCCAGGCCTTTGCCGCCTCAGCCATATCCGCGGCGCTGATCGTCTACCTGATACCACAGTGGCACACCCCCAGCACACGATCGCTGCTGCTGCTGATGGGATCCGTGGCAATCTGGTCCTTCTGCTACGGGATGGAATTCAAAAGCCCCGCGCTGGAGACCAAACTCGGATGGGTTCGCGCCGAATATCTGGGCGCCGCCTGGACGGGATTGTTGTTTTTCCGGTTTTCCATGGCTATTTCCGGAAGGAAATCCTGGCTGGCCGGCCCCAAAAGCTGGAGCCTGCTCATTGTCCCCCTGCTGACGCTTGTCGGGGTCTATACCAACGACCGCCACCACCTGATCTGGGTCTCCGCCTGGATCGAGAGCAGCGGCCCGGTGCCGACCATGGCCTACCTTCGCGGCATCGGATTCTGGGTATTTGTGGGATTCTCCTACAGCCTTCTCCTGGCGGCCACCTTGGTTCTGTTTCACACCTTTCTCGGAACCGGAAAGCTTGAACGCAGAAACTTTTTTGTGCTGATGGTCGGCCTGGCGGCCCCATGGGTGAGCAACATCCTTTACCTGATAGAGATTGCCCCCATCCGTCATCTGGACCTTACCCCCTTTGCCTTCGCGATCAGCGGGGTCACCTTTTTTTGGGGTGTCATCAGGCATCAAATTCTGGAACTGATCCCCATTGCCCGCGATGCGGTGATCGAAAGCATGAAAGACGCCGTTTTCGTGCTGGACCTCCAAAATCGGGTCATCGATCTGAACACTGTCGCCAAACAGATGATTTCCGCAAAAACGGCAGCAATCGTGGGAAAAACCTTGTCGGCCCTGTTCCCTGACCTTTATGAACTCATGAATCAAAGCCTGATGTCCGGAACGGATGACGCAGAGATGTCCGTAGCCATCCATGGCACTATGGTGTTGTGGCGTATAAGGATTTCCAAGCTCTACGGGAGCGGCCAGACGCCCTGCGGCCGGCTGATCACACTTCAGGACATCACCGAACAGCGGCGCAATGAAATTGCCCTTCGGGAAAGCGAGGAAAAATTCCGCAGCATCAGCGCCAATGCCCTGGACGGCATCATCATGATCGATCCCTCGGGGCGCGTCTCCTTCTGGAATAAGGCGGCTGAGCAGATATTCGGCTACCATCAGGATGAAATTTTAGGAAAAGACCTGCACGGCCATCTTGCCCCTAAGGAATATCAGACGCAATTCCGGAACGCCTTTTCAGGCTTTCAGCGGACCGGAAACGGCCAGGTACTGGGGAAAACCATCGAAATCCAGTGTGTTCGCAAAAGCGGCGACATCTTTCCCGCGGAACTGTCTCTCTCCCCCCTGAAACTGAACGGTCAGTGGCACGCGGTGGGCATTGTCCGCGATATCACTGAACGCAAGAAAACCCAGGAGTACCTGATCCAGACTGAAAAAATGATTTCCCTGGGCGGCCTGGCAGCAGGGATGGCCCACGAGATCAACAATCCATTGGCCGGGATCCTCTCCAGCATCCAGGTCATGCGCATGCGCCTGCTCAGCGATTTGCCGGCCAATCTCAGTGCCGCGGAGGAATGCGGACTGGATTTCAAACAGATGTGGGCGTACCTGGGCAAGCGGGGCATCATGGAAATGATCGAGGCCATTGACCAGTCCTGTCAACGGGCGGCCACCATTGTCCGCAACATGCTTGCTTTTTCACGCAAAAGCGACGCCGTCTTTTCCAATCAGGATCTTGCGGAACTGGTTGACCAGACCGTTGTGCTGGCCGGCAATGATTTCCATTTCAAACGACGACACGATTTCCGTCAGATAAAAATGGTGCGCGACTATGCACCGCATATGCCCCCGATTGCCTGCGACGCGACCCAGATCCAGCAGGTATTGCTCAACATCTTTAAAAACGGGGCCCAGGCCATGTGGGAAACGGCGGAACGCCACCGGGCACCCCAATTCATCCTCAAAGTATATGCAGACCGGGAACATGGATGCATCTCCATCACGGACAACGGCCCCGGCATGAACGAGGAGACCCGAAAACGCATCTTCGAGCCCTTTTACACCACTAAGCCCACCGGTTCGGGCACCGGGCTGGGCTTGTCCATCGCCTACTTCATCGTGACCGAAAACCACGACGGCATACTTTCCGTGGCCGCCGCACCCGAAAAGGGAACCACGTTCACCGTCAAACTGCCATTGAAACGCAGAGTTAACCATGGTCCATGACCTCATCAAAGAAAAACCGGGGGAGGAAATGGTTCTCAAGGCCCAGGCCGGGGACCACGCCATTTTACTTTTCTTTACCTTCTCGCGCAGCCGCAGCATATGCCGGTCCGGAAGCACAGACGACCGGCCGGAGTAGGCAGTGACGGTGCCCCGAACGCTTAAAAAAATCATGATGGCCATCGGTGCGCTGGCGGCGATGATCGTGCTCTTTGGCATGTTCAGCCGTCTGCTCGCCCCAAAAAGCATGCGCGAGCGGCTGGAAGCCAGCCGAGCCTGCCGGCTCTGCGACCTGAGCGGGACGGATTTGAAGGGAGCCGACCTGAGCGGTGCCGATCTCACCGGCGCCATTTTTAAGGAAACGGATCTGACCGGTGCACTGCTGACCCATGCCGATCTGACCCATGCCGATATCAGGTATGCCCGCATTCAGGATGCCGTGCTGGACGGCGCCACCTGGGTCAACGGTCAGACCTGCGGACCGGGTTCGATCGGACAATGTCTGACGCCGGATACCGCCGCCCTGTCGGCCTCGCGCCATTGCCCCGGTTGCAACCTTAAATCAGCCACCCTGGCGGCGCTGGACCTGGATGGTGCGCTTCTGAAAGGGGCGAACCTGTCGCGGGCGGTACTCTCCCACGCGAGCCTCGCCGGTTCGGACCTGACACGGGCCAACCTGAGCCTGGCGGTGGCCCGGCATGCCGGGTTTCAGAAAAGTCTCCTGCTGGAAGTCGATTTCACCGACGCAGACCTCACCGGCAGCGATTTTTCAGAGGCATACCTGAGAAATTCCCTCATGGTGAATGCCGTCTTGACGGATGCAGTTCTGGAAAAGGCGGACCTGCGGCAAGCCGTCTTCCACGGGGCCCGTCTGACCGCCGCCCGCCTGGCGGGAGCCGACCTTTCCGGCGCCAGCCTCAAAACGGCGGATCTGAGCCGGGCGATCCTGACCGGCGCGAACCTGGAAAACGCCAACCTGGTGGGTGCCGCCATAGACGGGGCAACCTTCACCGACGCCTACCTGGCGGGCGCCGTCTGGGTCAACGGCAAACGCTGCACGGCCGGCTCCATCGGCCGGTGCAACCAGTAGATCACAGGTGATGGTGAGAACTGGACAAATGGCTGTTAAGATCGTCCGGACGATTGGTCCCGCTTGTTGAATTGGTTTGATTGGTTGAATTGGTTCATAATTAATTCTGATGGAATCGTAAAAAGTCGAAATCTCAGATTTATTGTCATCCCCGTGTAGGCGGGGATCCATAAGTTTCAAATAGTTATAGATAGCGCTAAAGCTTCACTACGTGCCCCGCGGGAATGACACATCGGGGACTTTTTACGAGGCCATCAATTATATCCGGTTACGCATCGACCTGTTCTGGACGTATCTATCCAATCAAACCAAACAACAAATCAAACCGACTAACAGGCTTGTCATCTTATTTCTCCCCCGCCAGCGACTTGACCCCCATGGTGTTGATCAACTGATTGATGTCGGTGGTCTTCAGGTTCATCCCGCCTTCGGAGACGGGCAGAAGCATGATCTTTTTATTCTGCAGGGCCTCGGCGATACGCAGCTTCACCAGCGCCTCGCCGCCGGAACCGGCCAGGGCGTTGTTCATCTCCTGGATGCCCTTGGCCTCGGCAATTCCCTCGGCTTTGATGGCTTCAGCCAGCAGCATCTGCTTCTCGTAGTATACGTCGGCTTCGATCTTGGCCTTGCGGAAAACGCCGTCGGCATCGGCGATGAGCTTGTTCACCTCGCCCTTGGCTTCCTCCAGCTTGCGTTTGTACTCCTCGAGGGCCGCATGCTGGGCGGATTTGTTCTTCTGCACCTGCTGGTCGGCCACCTTCTTGTCCTCGATGGCCTTCTGATACTCCTTGTTGAAGCGGTAGTCCTTGGTGAGAACTTTTTCCACCACGATACCCATGGGGCCGAGTATTTCCTGGAGCACATCCTTGGCCCTCTGGGCCTGTTTTTCCCGGCTGTCGGCGACGTAGAACTCTTCGGTGGTCAGCTCCCCGAAGATGTCCCGGGGTTTGCTGCGGGCGATGGTGCGCACGATCTTGTCCCGCAGGGTGCGGTCGTTGTCGGCCACGGTCTGCAGAATAAAGGGGGCTTTTTCTGCATCGATGCGGTAGGCGATGATCACATCCAGGCTGATGTCGTTGCCGTCGATGGTTTTAAAGAGCAGGTCGTCGCGGGTCCGACGGTCACCGCGGGTCTGCTCGAAAACCATCTCCAGGTTCTGAAGCTTGGTATCGAAGGTGTGCCAGTCGTTGATAAAGGGCATGAAAATATAGGTGGAACCCGGCGCATAGGCCTTGTCTTCCACGCCTTTTCCGGAAAAGGAGAATTTGCGGGTGCGCACGCCCACTTCGGTTTCACCGGTGGTGTAGAAGACGCATCCGGTAGTGGTGAGCATCCAGCAGACAGCCATGACAATCCAGATGATCCGCTTCATCGGGCACCTCCTTTACGCACGTCGAAAAGCTTGAGCGCATTGTCCAGATCCAGCGGGTTGACGCCGGCAACCCCATCGCTGGGCAGCACGATAAGATCCAATCCCTTGTAGACATCAGCCATCTTCAGCCCCACCATCCGTTCGGAACCCACCCCCTTGAGGGCGTCGTTTTTCAGGCGGACCTTCTCCGCCTCGGCCAGCTTGACCAGCAGGTCCGCCTCGGCATTTTTGGACCTCACATACAGGTCCTTCTCGGCGATCTTGCGGGTCACGTAGGCCCGCCCCTGCTCCATTTCCACGTCCACGACGACGCGACCCTCCTGAACGATCTTCTTCAGCTGGGCTTCCTCGGTGGCGGCCCGGGCCGCCGCACGATTGGTGAAGACCAGCTGGTCCTGAAGCTTCTTCTCTTCGATGTTTTTCTGGATCTCCGGACTGTAGCGGAAATAGCGCACCAGCACGTGCTCCACCCGGATGCCTTTGTTGTTCAGCTCAGCATTGAGCAGATCCCGGGCTTCCTGGGCCTTCTTCACGCGCATGAAACTGTTGTAGAAGTCCTCGGTGGTCAGTTTGCCCAGGGTCTCCTTTAAGGCCGGCTCCGCTTTGGGGATGATGCCGTTGTCCTCGAACAGGCTGCCGGGTCCGATTTTGGTGAAAACCAGGTAGGGATCCTCGATGCGGTATAAAATGGACACATCCACGTCCACGAAAAAGCCGTCAGACGTCTGGATGTGGGCCACCCGGTCCTTGCGGGCCAGGTCGGCGGCCGTTCGCGGATAGTCGGTAAGTTCCAGCACCTGCACATCCCGCGGCAGACGATACATCTGCTGCATACCGGGGATCACCAGGTTGAGACCGGCCGTATGCACCTCTTTCTGAACCCCGCGGTTCATCCCCAGACGCACCACCTTGATGCCGAACTCGTTGGGCTCGACATAGACGAACAGCAGGTTGTAGGCAAACACTACGATGGCGGCGGCGATCACCAGATACTTGAATTTGCCACCGCCGGGAATCTTGAGCGTGGGGATGGAAATCCGCTTCTTTTTTACCATATTGAACAGTTCCGCCCCTTGCGAGGTCTTCTCTGCCATCAGTATCCTCCTTACTTTTGCGTATGGGTTAGGGTAGTCATATCTGAGCCGGCCGGGCCGACTGAGGTTCTATCGGTTTATTGCCGGATACACCACTAAATGACGTTTTGCCGCACAACGGGTTGAAAAATCCGACCATCCACAGTAGCTCCCCAAACAGCACCGGGGCCAGTAATATGGTGGCGGCCATCCCGACTTTAAAAAAGGCAAGCGGCACATAGGCCAGGTAAAGGGCCGATGCCGCGCCGGGCCAGAAGATGCCGATGCTGCGAAGCTCGGACGGCAGCATCCGGCAAAAAAGTAAAAAATGGATGAACATGGCCCCTGCCGTCGCCATGGCCGCACCCGCGAGCCCGGCAAAAGGGATCAGGTTGAGGTTGAGTATCAGATTGGCGATGGCAACGACCAGGGTCATCTGCTTCAATCGGTCGGTTTGTTGCCTGGCCTCGAAGATCGGCTCCAGGCCCGTCACGGCGGAAAAAAAGATCAGCCCCGGCAGCACCAGGGCAAAGATGGTAAAAGATTCGCCCGCCCATTGCTGTATTTCGAAGACCATGGTCATCACCCGGGGGAAATTCACCAGGATAAGGATGGCCAGCAACCCGTGGGCAAAAAACAGGCTTCGGGTGGCGCGGGCCATGAATGCGAACAGCCGGCCATCCATTCCCGCTGCGACCCGTTCGTTGGCCAGCCTCCGGAAAACGGGCCGGAATCCTCCCGGGATGACCAGAAACAGGCGGGCCAGAATCAAGGCCCTGGCGTATATACCCAGTTCCACCGGGCTGGCAAACCAGCCCAGGATCAACATGTCCAGGTAAAATATCACATCCAGCAGGTTGTCGGTGAACAGGAAGGCCCTGCCATTGTCTATAACCGTTGAAATATGCTTCCTGCCGGCAAGCATGCCGGAAATGGCAGGCAGGGCGACGGTCTTTCGGCCCATCCCCATCATCACCACGTGACTGATGAGAAATGCGGCGGCCAACAGGTGAACGGGTACACCGGCCATACAAAGCCCCAGGGTAGCCGCCAGGAAAATGACACGCTGGCGGATTCTCAGTCCGGCGGCCGCGCGGTGGCGCCCCGTTCCGTTGAGCATCGCCAGCCGCAAAGAGTTGATATTCTGAAAAAAAACGGTGGGGCCAAGCAGCAGGTAAAGGATGCTGTCACCTGTTCCCCACCCCGGCCCAACGAACCAGAAGGCGGTCAGTCCACACAGGAGGATGGCGGCAACACCCAGGGCCACCAGGGCCGCCAGGGCATCCGCAGAACGTTCAGCGATGGATTCGGGGAATCGGGCGATGCCATTTTCGACATAGATGGGGATGCCATATCGGCCGAGATAACCGACGATAGCCAGCAGGGAGAAAAACCATGCAAAAACACCCAGGCCTGCAGGACCGTAGTGGTAATCCACCATGATCATGGCAATCAGACTGGTCCCGATGCCGGCCAACCGGTCCATCACCGGCAGGATGGTTTTCAGGTAGAAGGGATCCTCCCTGCCGGTTTTTCGGGAAAGGGAGTCATCCAGCCACGTAAAGGCACGCGCCGTCCATTGGTTCCCCCAATGGTTGCGTACCGGCTGGTTCAAGCGGTCTGGAAAACGGCTTCCGGCGGTTTCAGGCGGTGGTTCAGATCCTTCAGCGGCCTCATCATTGCGGGAAGGACCGCCTTCCCGGGGAGGCATAGGGTCTGGGGAATCAGACATCGGAAAACTGCTTCTCAAGCATAATATTGAGGATGGTCCGATCGGTTTCGATCATTCCCTGGGTGGTCAGGGTGCCGATATTTTTCATGGTGTCTTCAGAAGAACGGCCGATGATGCCGTCAGTGAAGCTGACATTGACCCCCTGAAGAGAGAACAAGGCGGCCTGAACGGCCGTTCCGGCAGCGGTAGCCAGTTTCAGGGCGCATCCGCCCTTGGCCCCGTCGCAGATCACCCCGGCAAGATCTTCCGTAAGGTTTTTGATGGCGCCGGCAATATGCAGCTTCGTTCCGCCCATCAGGTAGGTGACGCCGGCCGTGGCCCCGGCGCCGGCGGCAACCGAGCAGCCGCAGATGGCGGACAGGCGGCCGGTGTAGGCTTTCACATAGGCGGTGATGATATGGCTCAGGCCGATGGCCTCCAACATGGTGCGATGGTCCACCGCGATGAATTTTTCGACCGCGACAATGGGCAGGATGGCCGTCAGGCCGTGGTTGCCCGACCCGGCGCTGCTCATGGCCGGCAGCTTGACGCCGGACATGCGGGCATCGGCTGCCGATGAGGCCAGAATCCGTGCCGCGGTAATCATGTCCCGCTTCATCAGCCCCTGGCGGACCAGACGCTCCATGGTTCGCCCCACCCCCAGTCCGGGGCCGTGCTTGAGTCCGTAGTCCGCCAGGCACATGTTGACGTCGACACCGGATTCCAAAAACTGCAGATCCTCGTCATCCAGGTCGTCCAGCAGTTCAAGAAGCTGGTCCAGGGAAAGATCCTTGAGCCAGGCTTCCAGGTCGGCCAGTCGGCGGTTGCCATCACCGGATCCGGCCTTGGGCAGCAGCACATGGTCTGTCAGGGTCCTGCCGTCCACCGTCAGGGAAACAATGTTGTCGTGCAGACCGGTAATGACGGCTTCCGCCGTGTGCCCGTTGCCACTGACGACGGTCTTGATGAAAAGGCCCACCTGGTCCCTGAGCAGGTTGACTTTCACCCGCCCCGCTTTCACGATCTTTTGGGCGGCCGAGATGGCCTCACCATCCACCGAATCCAGCACTTCCAGTTTCAGGGCCGCATCGCCGCCGAGAGCTCCCAAGGCCGATGCCATATCCAGCCCGCTGAGCCCGCCGGTACCGGGAATGGACACGGCCAGGCCATTTTTATAGATATTCGGATCAACCCAGATTTCGATCTCGTCGATCCGCTTATCCGGCAGCAGCGACGCGGCCGCAGCCGCACCCAGGGCGATGGCCACCGGTTCGGTACAGCCCAATGCCGGTGCCACCTGAATTTTTAAGATATCCTTGACGGTATAGGCCATTTTGTTTCCTGCTCCACAATAGATATGGGTATTCGGATTAGCTCCACGGGTGCCATCATATTGTTTTTTTCGTATTTTTTCAATTACCCCAGGGCCATGTCTCCCAGGCAATGAACGGCAAGCGGGTAAAAACCAGAAAAAGCAGAGTGGCACCCGAACGTAAAAAGGCCGCAGCCGGATCAATGCCGGCGGCGGCCTTTCAAAAGCGCGGGAAGGACCAGGCGCTAAGCCGATTGTTGAAGGCGGTGCGCGTCCAGAGCCTTGTGCAGGGTCTTTACGGCCAGCTGGATGCAGTGGTGCTTTTTCACGGGGATCTCCTGCAGGACCTTGAACACGGTGCCGTCGTCGATGGTTCGGGCATAATCCAGATCCTTGCCCTTGATCAGGTCAACTACCGCCATGGCGGCGGATATGGCTCCCGCACATCCCATGACCTGGTATTTGGCATCGCCCACCACCCCGTTGTCCATCTTGATGTAAATGCCCATGGTGTCACCGCAGGTGCCGGTCATCTCCGAGGTGATATCCGCATCGGGAATCTGGCCCATGTAGGGCTTGTTAATGTAGTAATCGATGGCCGTTTGAGAATAGCCGGATGCGGTCAGCATCTCCTCGATGGTTTTGGTTTCAGCTGACGTTGCCGCCTGGATCTGTGTCATGTCCCGTTCCTTCAAAATCATGGTCGTGGTTGCTTTTGGAAAAAAAATGAATAAACCTTTCCGCCTCCGGTGTCAAGATGTGGCCATAAAATACGGGACAATGGATCCAGGCAGCAACGTCAACGGTTAAGCGCTCAGGCGAAGGCGCTCCTGGTCCAGGATGTGGTTGCCGATGCGGGTCACCAGCTTCAATCCAAGACCGGCGTCATCCTGCCGGACCACTTTGCCGGTAACCTTCACCGGAGGACGACCGGAAAAAGCGATCACGCCCCGGACGAGGCGCGAACAGGCCATGGCCGCATCCGGTTCCAGGCGCATGCCGTCGGTGCTCAGGTCAATGATGGGTATCCCTCGACCGTCAACGGTAAGCAGCGGACACTGGCCAGGCGGGTAGATGACGCGATGGTGCCGCCGCCGCTCCCCGGTTCGCCCGGCAGCGTCAGGAAGAGGGGCACCGCTGGCATCCCCCGGCGTCGAATCCCCCTTTCTGGCATTGAGGGATGCCTCGATTTCCAGCAGATCGGACATGATCTGCTGCCGGGAGGTCATTTCCCCGCCAGCCGGCCGCGATGAGGAAGACCCGATGTGGGAGATCACGGGCGGGGAATCGATACTCTCGTCAGGATCCTGGTTCTCAATCCCTTCGCCTGTGCCCCGGAACATCCGCATCCGGCTGCGGGTTTCCACCAGGGTGTGGGTCAATGCTTTCAGCCTGGCCTTTTCCTTTTCCAGACAGTCTTCGGCACAAACCGCTTCGGCGGCGGCTGTCTCCTCTGATTTTTTGACACGGCTGGCCTGCTCCCGGGCTTTTTCACATGAAGCCGTGGCGTCCCTGACCGCCTGTCTGGCTGCGACAACCCGGTCCCGAGCCTTTTCCGCCACGGCGATGGCCTCCTGCATGGTTCGCTTGGCTTCGATCTCCAGCAGCAGCGCCCGGTTTTTTGCTGATTTGGCGGCGACCACGGCAGTCAGTCTTGCCTGTCTTGCCCGTTCATGCCGTCGCTTGGCGGCCTCTGCCGCCGCCATTGCCGAATCCACCGCCTGTCGGGCCGCCGGCAGCGCCGATTCCGCCTGGTGCAGACGCCGGGAAGTGATTGAGATGGCGTCTTCAACGGTTCGGGCATTCGGCGCGGGCAATGCTCCGATGTCGTCGAGGGACCCATCCTGATCCGCATCGGCGGACACATTGATAGTAAAGTGAAGATCCGTCGATCGGTGCCCATCACTAAAAGAAGATCGAGGCGGCACGGATGGTGCGCTTTGGGGATCCCGGTCAGATAGATACGCCACCGCTTTTTCATAGGCGCAGGTGAGCAGATCCATATCCTCGTTCCGGCCTCCCCGGTCACCGGCGTCGGCATCCTGATGAAACAGGTCGATCATTTGGTGAAGATAGGCATATGCCTGGTTGGCGTCATCGATGGTGGCATCCGGCGACAAATCCAGCAACTTTAGGCTCGCTTCCAGTCCCATGTCTTCCTTTCCCTTAAAAAACAGCATCGCAGCCCCACGTGGGTCGAGTCATCGGTTGAACGAAAAGGTGAATCGGAAATCGAAACTACAAGTTTCGTGCCACAGAAATGGATGGTCTACAGGGAGAAAAAGGCCGGTCTTTTCACCATAAGAACAGGGTCGCCGGCATGCCCGGACGCTGTCGGGTGTCAAGCAGATGGCAACGGAGTCAAAAAACGGAGCCGGCAACGCCACCCTAACGACGGCCGTCGTACCGGTTATAGTGTCTAAGGAATGCGCTCGTAGGATTCAACCGCATTCTCGCCGGGAAAAGCCAGGGTCAGGCGCTCACCCGTCCGGAGTACTCTGGCCTCGATGGTTTCGGTATTCTCTCCATCGTGCGCGATCTCGAATTGAATGACGTCTGCTCCCACCAGCCGGTATTTTCCGGAAACGGGCATCCCCTGGTTGTCAACGGCCTGGAATTCTCCATCGGCAGCAAAATTCACAGTGGCGGCCCCTTCCACCGCTTTCCAGCTCCCAACGAGGGTTGGCCCGGAAGCGCAGCCATAAGCGGCGAGTACCATCGCGATCAGGGCAATCAAACGCCTGCACCGGGAAGGCATGTGACAAAAAAGGATTTTCATGGTCTACCTCATTTTTGTCTGGTCAAGATGGGTTGATGCTAATTGGAAGCATTCTGAAAATCAACTGAAAAGCGCCCCCTTTGCCAGCTTGACAAGAAACGTCAGGACTGTTAATCAAAAAAAGTTGTACGATTTGTGACAACAAAAAGGGTCTGGCATGCAAAAATCCTATAACCTGGTCAACATCGGTCTGTCTGACTACGCGATACACGCCTACCTGTCACTACTTCAACACCACCCCGTCAACGGATCTCAGTTAAGCAAGCAATCGGGAATCCCTCGCGCAAGAATTTACGATCTTCTTCGCACGTTGAAAAAGCGCGGCTTTGTCGCGGAAGCCGGCAAGGGGATATTCGTTCCATTGCCGCCCGATGAACTGATCAAGCAATTGCGGCGGGACTATGAGGAGGACCTTGATCGCTTCGAAGATCTGGCCAGGGAGGCCCAGAGGCCTGCCGACCACGATTTTATATGGACCGTCACCGGGTACCAGCGGGTCATGGACAAGGCCAGGGAAATGATCGATGCCGCCCAGACGGAGATCTACATCCGCCTTTTCCCGCAGGAAGCTGAAACACTCATCCGCGCCCTGAAAAAAGCTGAGAAAAGAGCGGTGCAGGTAAAATGCATTTTCATGGAACCTTTTCCCAGAACCTTCGTCATCCAGGTGATTCACCCGCAGCATGAAGTGGTGGAACGTAATCTGGGAGGGCGATCCTTTGACCTGGTGGTGGACAAGGAGGAGTTTATCGGCGGCATGTTCACCACCGAAAATATAGAAGAGTGCCGTATCAACTGGGGCCGCAACCGGTGGTTCGTCACTGCCGGGCGGGACAGCCTGCGCCACGATTTTTTTCACTACTTCCTATACAAGACCCACAACCTGCGTCAGGCGCTGGATGAAAATGAAAAAAAGGTATATGAGATCATCCAGAATGATATGTAGCCTTAAAACCGCCCGCGACCGGACAGTGCTGCGGGAAATCATTGAAGTGCGATACAGCCCTTCGACACAATGGGGATGCAATATCTGTAAACAGGCTGATCGATCGTCAGTTCACATATGAAGCGGGGCGCCGGCCCCTTAACTGCCCCCCGGGGCGAAAGCCCGGGGAATATTGACAACACATTGAACAGGAGCTGCAGGATGAAAAGAAATTGGTTTGTCGCTGTATTGCTGGTTGGAATGATGGTGGGCATGGCGGGGACGAGTGTTGCCGGTCAAACCGTGCTGGAAGAGATTCTGGCCGCTGGTACGATCAAAGTGTCGACAGATGCCAATTACGCGCCCCAGAGCTATCTGAATGACAAGGGTGAACTGGAAGGGTTTGACATCAGCGTCGCCAAAGAGGTGGCCAAGCGGCTGGGCGTAAAAGTCGATTTCATTACCCCGGACTGGGATCTGATCACTGCCGGGAAATGGGGCAAACGCTGGGATTTGTCCATCGGTTCGATGACCCCGACGGCGGAACGCAAACAGGCCCTGCTGTTCACCATGCCCTATTACAGCTCACCGGCCCAGTTTGCCATCCATAAGGCCAACACCACCATCAAAACCCTGAGCGACCTGGCCGGGAAAAGGATCGGCATCGCCTCCGAGACGACCAACGAACGCTACTTGCAGCGCAATCTGAAAATCGAAGACGTCAACATCGTTTACCAGACCTGGGAGCCCGGTGAATTAAAAACCTACCCCACCGACGCCAACCACATCGAAGATCTCTCCCTGGGCGATGGCGCCCGCCTGGATGCCGTCTTCACCTCCCGCCAGACCCTGGCTGAGGCGATTGAGTCCGGATGTGGCAACGGCTGCCCCATTAAGATGCTGGGGGAACCGCCCTATTTCGAGCCGCTGTGTTTCGCCCTGGACAAAAGCCGCGCCAACAGCGAAACCCTGGTGGCCAAACTCAACGAGATCCTCAAAGGAATGTATGCCGACGGGACCCTGGTCAACCTCTCCATGAAGTTCTACAAAACCGACCTGATCCCCAAACTGTAGCAATCCGATCGACAACCCGGTTTCCCGTCAAGCCACTGCCGGCGGGAAACCGGATTTTTATGTGTCGCCCGTATTCGATGGCGTTCCCGATGATCAAAAGCCCGGCAACGTCGTCCACCCAGGCCTCGGAGGGCCCCCAATGAGCGATTTAGCGGACACTGCACCAGATACCATCCCCCAGGAAGCCATACGTGTACTGGACAGAATCGACCAGGATCGCAAACGGTTCAAGGTCAATCTGACCATTGCCTTTGCCGTTCTGCTGGCCGGCCTTCTATCCGGGTTTATGATCATCCGCCTCGACTTCAAATTCATGTTCAACTGGCTGGGTTTCATCATGACCGGGATCGGCTATACCCTGCTGGTTTCTTTCCTGGCCATCACCCTGGCCTGTATTCTGGCTGTGATCGGGGCCCTGGGCCGACTGTCCGGCAACCCCATCGCCAACAGCATGGCCACCGCCTATGTGTCGCTGATCCGCGGCACCCCCCTGCTGGTGCAGGTTTACATGTGGTATCTGGCGCTGCCGCAGGTCGGCAAAGCCCTTGAGGAGTTGGGACTCCAGGGCATGCAGTACGTATTCACCCTGCCGGCCATCCCCGCCGGTGTGCTGGCCCTGGGCGTATGTTACGGGGCCTACATGACCGAAACCGTCCGGGCAGGAATCCAGTCGATCAAAATCGGGCAGACCGAAGCGGCCAAAGCCCTGGGCATGACCCGTCGCCAGACGTTGCGGCGGGTGATCTTCCCCCAGGCCCTCCGGGTGATCATTCCTCCCGTATCCAATGAATTCATCGCCATGATCAAAGACTCCTCCCTGGTATCCCTGATGGGGGTGTGGGAACTGAGCTACCGGGCCATCAAAATCGGCCGCCGCTACTTCCAATCCCTTGAAATGCTCATCATGGTGGCGCTGATCTACTGGGTCATGTGCATCATCCTGCAGTCCGTTCAGGAACGAATCGAAAGCCACATGGCCCGCGGGGACCGGAGGGTAAGCTGATGAGCCAGAAGCGACCGATGATCAGGGTAAAAAATCTGCACAAGGTTTTCGGACGGGACCTTCACGTGCTGCGCGGCATTGACCTGGAAGTGAAAACCGGGGAAGTGGTCGTTATTCTCGGCCCGTCAGGGTCCGGCAAAAGCACGCTGCTGCGCTGCGTCAATTTCCTCGAAGAACCCACAGCCGGCAGCATCGAGGTAGATGGAATAACCCTCTCCGCAGGTGAACGGGGCAAGGCACGGGACGCGCACATCCTGCAAATCCGCAAAAAGGCGGGCATGTGCTTTCAGTCTTTCAACTTGTTTCCACATATGACTGCCATCGAAAACATCATCGAAGGACCCTTGACAGTGCTCGGCCAGAGCAGGAAAGATGCCGTTCCCTATGCCGAAGAACTCCTCGAATGGGTGGGCCTCAACGATAAACGGGATGAATATCCGTCACGCCTTTCCGGCGGGCAGCAGCAGCGCGTGGCCATCGCCCGCAGCCTGGCCATGAAGCCCAAGGTGATGCTCTTCGACGAACCGACATCAGCGTTGGATCCGGAGTTGGTGGGGGAAGTCGTCGATGTGATGGAGCGCCTGGCCAACGAAGGGATGACCATCATTGCCGTCACCCACGAAATGCATTTTGCCAGGGATGTGGCCGACCGGGTGGTCATCATGGACGATGGAAACTGGGTCGAAGAGGGACCGCCGGAGGAGATATTCACCAATCCCAAGCACAGCCGCAGCCGGCAATTTCTGGCCCATATTCTCAAGTAGTCGTTTTCCGGAATATCCCGGGAGGGTATCTTCCCCACGACGGACAGGAGGGTCAAGCTGGCCAGGCGGGGAAAATACGCTCAATGTAGCGATTTCAAGCCCGTTTACTTTGCGATACCCGCGCATACATATGGTAAACCCGCTCGGGCGACATTGCTGCGTGCAGTCCGCTGCAGGATCCCACTATCAGTCCTCCGCTGCCGCCGACCGCGGTGATCAGGTCGGTTATGGTCCGGTCCAGCTTTTGGCATCCCTTTTCGCCGACCACACTATTATCCGGGTCGCAAAGCAGAGACGGGTCGATGTTGCCCATCAGGCACAGACGGGTGCCATAGGTTCTACTGATAGTGAAGATATCCATACCGGCTGCCGGTTCGATGCACTGCAGCCCATCGAAGCCCGCGTCGACGATGATAGAAAGAAAACCGTTGAGGTTGCCGTCTGAATGGAAAAACACCGGCAGGTCATGGGCCTTGGCGGTCATCACCTGTTTGCGCCAGAGCGGCAGAAGATAACGCTGGCCAAAGGCCGGGGAAATGTAGGTGCTCTGCTGATAGGCAATATCGTCGGCGATGATGATGCCGTGGGCGCCATGGTTGAGTCCCTGTTCGATAAGCAGGGTCACCGCTGCGGACGCTCGCTCCATTTCCCCGGCGACGTCGTCCGGTCTCCGGGCGATAGCCTTCATGAGTGCCATGAAGTCATGGCGGTGCAGGGTCCGCTGGAAGGCACCGTCCACGACCCAGAAGACAAACAGTCCTTCGCCGGCGGCCCGCGAGATGTTCCTCAGACGCGTGGATGAATCCGGCCCATCGCTTTCCACAGAATCGGATTGAAGACAGACCAGGTCATGGCCAAGGAGGCGGCTGCATTCGATCAGCATCTGCATGTCGTCCATCTTCTCTATATTGCGTACGCCTTTCCAGGACAGCAGCGCTACCATGAACCGACGGTCCATGGTCAGTTCCCCGGCGGGGATACCGGTTCCGGGCTGGTGGCGGATGGCGTTTCTTACCCGCTGGCGGCTTGAGGCTGATTGCCGGATGCTCATCTTTCGTGTCCCGTCCGCTTCAATCGGACTTCAGTCGTCAGACATCAGCAGTGAGCCGTGATGCCGCCGAAAATGCGTGGAGGCGTATTTTTCAAGCTTCCACTCGGGTACGCCGCAGGCCGGGCAGACCCCTTTGAACCATTTGTTGCGCAGCCATCGCGCGGCCCGGCTGTTCCTGGAGTTGTTCACCATGAAGGTTTTGTTGCAGTGGGTGGTGATCCGGGCCTGGTCGCCCATGGCTTCGATGGTCTTGATGCCGTGCAGCAGCCCTTTGCGCGACGGCCAGATCTTGATTTTGTCGATGAGCCGGAACAGGTCCACCCGTTTGCGGTAGAAGCGCCTTTTTGCCGGCTTGGTTCTGGATGCACCATCGTTCATGCGGATTTTCCATCATGGTCCGTCGGGTGGACGGGAAGGGGGTTTCCAAGGATGATGCGCATCGCTTCGCAGGCCATGGCGGCCACGCCGATTTGCAGCGGATCGTGCAGAATTCGGCCGGCCAGTTTTTCCCGGGCATGCAGGGTAACGCCGCAGGGCATCCCCGGAGCGGTGACACGGGTGTCGGCAGTGACGTGGCGCGCATGAATCACATCCGCCGCGTTGGTGGCATCTACAATGAGATCATGGGTCGACAGCGCCTGCTCCAGATCCGGGCCCACCTGGACGTTCATTTGGAAGGCATTCCGGGCCCATCGGGCCAGGTCCCCGGCCTTTTCCTCCACGCGATCAACCACGCAGACCCTTGCCTTGCGCATCAACAACGCCTCGACCGCCCAACGCCCCACGGGTCCGCATCCGAGCACCAGCACGCCCTTGCCGTCCAGTCCACCGGCCATGAGATCGAGGCCCGCGACGAACCCCCCTGCCGTGGCGCGGGAATTGTCCACGGTTCTTCCCTGGCGGGGGCAGAAAGCAACGAAGCGGTCGTCATCGGCCGCCAGGATCACCTGGGCGCCCATGTCCAGGGCATCGGCAAAACCGGCCACATCCGAACACCCGGCAGTCGTTGCATCGAAGCCTAAATGCAAGAGGATGCCGCAGACCGTCTCTGCAAAGCCCGAGATAACGCCAAGGCCGCTGCGAATGGGCACCACGGCCATTTTTATCCCCGGGGCGAGGCGGTGAAGACGGCCCTCATCCTCACGGCCCGACGCCCAGACACCGATTCCCAGCAGAGTCCGCCCGGTGACCGAGACCAATTGCCGATCGTACTCGACCAGCCGGGCGCGGATACCTTCGATGTCGTCGGTGGTCAGCCGGGTCATACGGGGTCTCCCGGACCGCGGTCTATGATTTCCCCAAGGTTGAAGCGGCGCTGGATCGAAGCCAGCACCCGGTTGCGTTTTTCCGCGGCGTGCTGTCGGGTTTCACCGGTGACGATCAGTGTGGCCACCCACGCGGATGCCCCGTCCCGGTAACTGGTGATGGCCTCATCGGCACCGAAGAATCCGGGCACCCGGTCCAGGGGCCCCGCACCGGCCATGATATGTTCACCGTCGACAATGACCGCCTGCGGCGTGACGCGGATATGTTCGAGAATTGAACCTCGGACGGTCGTGTCCGGCCGCTGGGATATCGTTTTCCCCTTCAGAAACAGATCGGCCAGCATTTCGATCATGTTGCATCCCGTGGATGCGTATACGCAAAGGGGGGTCTGGCTGGGAAACCGGGCGTCGATCTCCAGCACCTTGAAGCGCCCCTCGTGAAGGATCACCTCCACATCCATCAATCCCGTGAGGCGGATGGCTTCGGCAATTTCAACGGACAGGGTCTCGATTTCCCGGATCTGGCCGGCGGTCAACGGGCAGGGTGCAGCCACCGCCTTGCAGTCATATACGGCGTCCATGAACAGCTGGGTCACCTGAATCGGCGCATAGTTGCCCGGGCTGCCGATCAGCTCCAGGGAAAAGGACGGTCCGTCGAGATACTGCTGGAACACCCACCCCTTTTCCGGGAACCCCTGCGGGAACAGTGCGTCGGCATCGCTTGGGTTGTTCAGGATCACCACCCCGTCGCTGCCGCTGGCGCAGCTGGGTTTGGCCACCACCGGGAATCCGCACCGGGGCCACGGTTCGGGAGCGGGAATCCCCAGGGACGCAAACAACCGGTCCGAGTCGATTTTGGAACTGGAAAGGGCGTAGGCTTCGGAATCGAAGGCAAGCGGGATCCGCCGGTCCCGGCACCAGCCAACCAACCCATCCAGGGCCGCCTGATCTTCAAGGGCGGGGATCACCAGGTCCACGGTTTTCAGTGCGTCGTCCAAAGCGGATGCCTGCCTGACATCCAGTTGGAGGAACCGGTCGCAAAGCCGCTGGGCGGGAACATCGGTTTTGCGGTCGACCAGCAGGGTCCGCCAGCCGGCATGGCGGGCCAGGCAGGCCAGTTCCACCCCCTGGAGCCTGCCGCCGACGATGGCCGCTAACATGCGGTTGCCATCCTGCGATCAGGAAGGCAGGTGGTTCGTTTTCGGTCAGCGATCCAGTTCCGGTACTGATCGGCGGTTGCCGGTTGGAGCCCGCAGGTACGAAGGACCGGTGCAATGCCTTCCACGGTGCGCCGGCCGTCTTCGATGTCCAGGGCGCTCCGGGCCACACCGGCCAACCCCCGGCCCGGTGGAACCAGCGACGTCACCACATTGGCACCGGCATCCAGCCGCTGTTTCAGGCCGGCCAGGCCGTCCACATCCAGTGAGGCCGGAATGAGCCGATCGGGAAAGGCGATGCGCATCAGGGCAATCGTGATCATTTCCCGCAGGGAGGAAGAAGGCGGCTGGTCATGCATGGGGGTTCCGGCCTGGGGAACGAAAGTCATCGCCCGAACCTGATCGGCTCCCAGGCGGAACATGGCATCGAAGGAGTTGACCAGGTCACGCGATGTTTCACCCACGCCGCAAAGCAGACCCTCTTCCACGAGCATGCCTCTGGCTTTGGCTGCCACCTTGCTCCGGCAGCGGGCCTCGAAGCTTTGGCCCACCCGAAGCTGATCGAACAGCTGCCGGTTGTGAGTCTCCTGGTAGCAGGCATACCAATCGGCGCCGGCTGCGGCCAGTCTGTCGAGAATCATATCCGGAACCACGCCGACGGAGGCCATCACCGGCAGGCCGGTTTCCGCCCTGATGGATTGTACGATGCCGATCACCGGGTCAAAGCCGTTTTCGTCATCCGTGAAAAAACGGGGATCTTCACCGGCGGTCAGGTCGATGAGATGGACACCCGACCGAGCCAGCAGTCGGGACGATTCTAAAATCTCGGCCCGGGTCTTGCGGTATCGGATCGCCCGGGTGTTGGTCCTGCGGTAAAAACAGAAACCGCATCGATTGCGGCAATGGGTGCTGATGTATAAAAACCCATAAAGAAACACGAAATTGCCGAAATTGCGGTCGCGCTGCCGTCTGGCAGCGGCAAACAGCTTGTCCAGCAGGCCCGGCGCCGGAGAATCCAGCAGGCGGATCATCGCCGCCGGGGAAATTCCGGTGTTGTCCGCCGCTTGTTCAACGATAGCCTCCAGATCGTCTCTCCCCCGCCCGTGCGCGGGAATGACGATGGCCGAATAGTCCTTGTTCACGATGGTCTGACCTTCTCTTTTCAGATGTTCAGGCGGATGCCGTCCAGGTAGGAGATGCTCCGGCCAAAACGCGACAGGTTGGAACCTCCCTCGGCATCCATGAGCAGACGCTCCAGTCCGAAACCAATGCCCACCCACGTATCGGTAATGCGCCAGGCCCGGTCAAGGGGGTGGGGACCCATGGCGCCGGAGCCGAGCTCCAGCCCGTCGTCGGAAACCACGTCCAGGGTGGAACCGTACACCGCCGATGTTTCCGTTTCCAATCGATAGCCGTCGATCCCGGCGCTCTCCATGACCAGGGCGGCAAACGATTCCAGCCGCTGCTGGCGATCGGTTTCAGGCAACCCGAACTCGCACAGATTCAGCATGGTAAACTCGGCGGCGTGTCTGGCACCCTCCGTCTCTTTGCGAAAGCAGGTGCCCACTTCAAATATCCGGACCGGCTTTTCCCATAACCGCAGCAGGTCCTTGATCACATAGTAAAGGTGGGGCGCCAGCATGGGACGCAGGCATTTATCCCTGTCCACCCAGTAGACCTGCTGGAACAGGGGGTGATCGGCCGTAATGGCCATCCTGGCCAGCAACCCCCGGGACATCAGCATCGGCGTGGAGACCTGAACAAAGCCGTGAGACACCAGCGATTCCACCAATACGTCCTCCAGCCGGCACAACCGGGGACGTCGAGGGCCGCTGCGCAGGGCGTCAAGCTGGCGGCGGTGGGATGCGACAAGCCCTTTTTCCAGGGTCTGGAATTCCCGGTTGCGCTGGTCCTTATCGTCGAATGCCCGCTCCAGGGTATTGGCGTCGGCATCCAGTTCCACCAACCGTTTGCGTTGGATATCCGTCCAGTAAAGGCTCATGGTTCGTCACTGCTTTTTCGGGTCGATGCACCCTGTTGCACCGGTCGTTTAACAGTATTGAAATGGCGGGGAGTCCCGGTGTTGCACCGAGCTACGTGGATTTAGAGTCCACGCGATCAGCTGTCGATCCACCCCCCGCAAACACGGTTACCGTTTCACACCTCTATGCATTTTTCAACCCGGATGTAGCGATCTCATCGCTAAAATGCCCTTGACACCATTTCAACCGCTTGATAAATGTTGTCCTATTCGTGACAACAAATTTTCGACCATTATAAATCTGTCTATTGAAAAATCAAATCTTTTTTATTCCTGTCTGCCGAATCGAAATAAACAGGACCAAAAGGGAGATCCGAAATGGGGACCGTCAGCCCCTTGATCAACTGCCTGACCCGGGACCAGTGTGCCCGCGTACACGGCTATTCGCTGAAAATCCTGTCAGACGTCGGCGTCCGCGTGGATTCGAATGCGGCCAGAACCCGGTTTGCCCAAGGAGACTGCCGGGTGCTGCCGGACAATCGGGTCTTCATTCCCCCCGAACGGGTGCAATGGGCCATCCAAAGCGCCCCCGACAGCGTCGATATCTATGATCGCAACGGCAATCCGGCCTTCACCGTCGGCCGGCACCCCCAAAACCAGACCCGATTCGGCATCGGCGTCACCAACCTTCACTACCAGGATCCGGCAACCGATGGCATCGCGCCCTTTTCAATTGCCCATGCGGCTACTGCCGCACAGCTGGCGCAACGGTTAAACCAGTTCGATATGCTGTCCACCCCGGGCATTGCCCAGGACATCTCCCAGCAGACTGCCGACCTGCATACCACCTTGGCGATGGCGGCCAACACCACTAAACCGCTGGTGGTCCTCGTATCGGAACACAGCCGCTTCGGCCCTGTGCTGGATCTGCTTGAACACATCAGCGGCCGCCTGACTGAACAGCCCTTTGCCATCCCTTACGTCAATCCCATTTCACCGCTGGTCCTCAACAATGAAACGACTGAAAAAATGATGATGGCCATCGACCGGGGGCTGCCATTTATCTTCAACAATTACGGCATGTCCGGGGCCACGACACCTATCACCCCCGGGGGCACGCTGGCCCTGCTCAATGCGGAGCTGCTGGCGGGTCTGGTCTTCGCCCAACTGGTCAAACCGGGGTCCCCCGTCATCCTCGGAAGCCTGCCGGCGGGATTTGACATGAAAAGCATGATGAGCCTGTATACCCCGCACACCATGCTCTTGAACCTGGCATGTGCGGAAATGATGGCTTATTACAGCCTGCCCCATTCGGGGACCTCGGGCAGCGGGCCCGGTTGGGGCCCGGATCTGCTGGCAGCGGGCGGGTTCTGGATGAATCATTTCTCAAGCCTTCTGGGCAAAGTGGGTCTGGCCCCTTTCGTCGGCGGCAATTTCGATTCCATGGTCTTTTCACCGGCGGCCGTGGTCTATGCCGACGAGGTGATCCGGCTGTCCCGGATGTTTGCCGACGGTTTTGAACTGGATGACGCCGCCGTGGCCCACGATGAAATCCGTTCCATCGGCCCCGGCGGCAATTTCCTCATGTCCGGGCTCACCTGCCGGCTATTCCGGCAGATGCCCTACGAAAGCCCCATCTGGCCGTCCATGACCCTGGACCAATGGCTGGCGAAGGGCTCGACCTGCGCGGATGAGACATTGAGAAAACACGTCCTGCAGGTGATCGACGGCCTTGAACCGCCGGGGGACCACGATGAACTGATGGATCGGGGCCGCCGTTTTATCGATACGATTAGGTAAATAGAAGATACCTTTGGGGGAGGAGTCATGAAGCAACTATTGATCTTGGGTGCCGGTCTGGTGGCTCGGCCGGCAGTCCGCTACCTGCTTGAAAAAGGCGGACTTCAGGTGGTTCTGGCCGACCAGATGGTGGACAAGGCCGAGGCCATCATCGCAGGGCACGCCAACGGCAGGGCCGTCCGCATGGACGCAAAAGACGAAACCCTGCTGGCGCGCCAGATCACGCAATCCGACATCGTGGTCAGCCTGCTGCCGTGGACCCTGCATCCGGTCATTGCCCGCCTATGCCTGGCCCACGGCAAACACATGATCACCGCCTCCTATGTCAAGGACGAGATGCAGGCCCTGGATACGCCGGCCAGGGAAAAGGGCCTGATCTTTCTCAACGAGGTGGGCGTGGACCCGGGTTTGGACCACATGTCGGCTATGCAGATTATCGACGCGGTTCGACGCGACGGAGGGCGCATCGACAGCTTCTTCTCATACTGCGGCGGCCTTCCGGCCCTGGAGAGCAACAACAACCCCCTGGGGTACAAATTCTCCTGGAGTCCCGAAGGGGCCATGCTGGCGGCTACCAACGATGGCCGGTACAAGGAGCACGGCAAGGTGATTGAAGTGCCCGGGGACCAGCTGTTCAAGCACTACTGGCTGAAAAGCGTTCCCGGCGCCGGCGTCTTCGAAGCCTACGTCAACCGCGACGCCCTGCCCTACCTGAGCATTTACGGCATCGATGATGCCGCCGGCATGTATCGCGGCACCCTGCGCAACGTAGGCTACTGCGAAACCTGGGATTTCATCAAGCAGTTGGGGCTGCTCAACCGAAAGATGATGTTCAATTTCGATGAAGTCACCCCCCGCGAGGTGTTGGCCAACATCGTCAACTGCCGTGGCAAGGATCTGCGTGCGGGTATTTCCAAATACCTCAAGATTCCGGAACACTCCCTGACCCTCAAGAAGCTGGAATGGCTGGGACTGCTCTCCGACCGCAAGCTGAAAATCGGCACGGCATCGGTCTTCGATATGTTCGCCCATACGCTCAAAAACCGCCTGGTGTATGATGAAGGCGAAATGGATCTGCTGGTCATGCACCACGAATTCGAAGCCATCTATCCCGACCAGCCCCGCCAGCGCATCCAGTCCACCCTTATCGACTGCGGCATTCCCGGGGGGGACAGCTCCATGTCCCGAACCGTGGGATACCCGGTAGGGATCGCCGCCGGCCTGGTGGCTGAAGGGAAAATCACCCAAACCGGCGTACTGAGGCCGGTTCATCCGCAGATCTATGAACCCATCCTGGCGGAATGCCGCCGCCTGGGCATCTGTTTCAAAGAACGGCGATCCGACCTGGATGCCGATGAACGCAGCTATTGGGGGGATTGAAAAAATGAAGCGACTGTTAATTCGTGCCGAAGACAAAAACCGCTGGGAGCGCCGTTCACCGGTCGTTCCGGCAGACCTGGCAGCCATCCTGCGCGACACCGGCGCCCGGGCCTTTGTGGAAAAATCGGGCAAACGCTTTTTCAGTGAAGACCAATACGAGGCAGCTGGAGCCGTGAGCTGCGAGGACATGACCGAGGGGGATGTTATTCTCGGCGTGAAAGAGATTCCCATCGAAAAGCTCCTGGAGGGCAAGACCTATCTCTTTTTCTCCCATACCATCAAGGGGCAGGCAGGCAACATGCCCCTGCTGCAAAAGATCATCGACAGCGGGTCCACCCTTATCGACTATGAAAAAATAACCGACGAAAACGGCCGCCGCCTGATCTATTTCGGCCCCTATGCCGGGGATGCCGGGGCCATCGACATTCTCTCGCTCATGGGCGAACACTGGACCGACAAGGGCATCGAGACCCCTTTGGCCCGGGTCAGGCGGGCACACCAGTACGACTCGGTGAAAGCGGCCAGGGAACACCTTACCGAAATCGGCCGGGAAATTCGCCGGATAGGCTTTCCCCCGGAATTGAGCCCATTCACCGTCGGCATCCTGGGCTACGGCAATGTTTCCGGAGGCGCCCAGCAGATCTTCGACTGCCTGCCGACCGAGCGTATTGCGGCCGACGAGATCAATGCCTTTGTGAGCGAAGGTCGGGGTGACCGCCATACCGTCTATGTAACGGTTTTTAAGGAGCAGGACCTGGTCAAACCGATCGCTGCGGAGGCGGCCTTCGACCTGCAGGACTATTTCGATCACCCGGAACGCTACGAGAGCCGGTTCGAGGGTTTCCTGCCCAGCTTCACCCTGCTGGTCAACGCGGTATACTGGGAGAAGCGCTATCCCCGATTCGTCACCTGGGCGGGGTTGAAGCGTCTGGCCGAGACCGGACCGACGATCAAGCTCAGCGGCATTGCCGACATCACCTGCGACACCTTTGGTTCAATCGAGTGCAATGTCAAGTCGACCGACAGCGACATGCCGGCCTATCGGGTGGACCCGGTCGCGGGGACGACCCACGACGGCCACCTGGGAGACGGGATCGTGCTGCTGGCCGTGGACAACCTGCCCTGCGAACTGCCCAACGACTCCTCATCGTTTTTCAGCAACCAACTGAAGCCGTTCGTCCCCGGTCTGTTAAAGGCCGATTATCACAGTACCCTTGAATCCTCAGGCCTGCCCCCCGAGATAAAAAGGGCCGTGATTGTCTACAACGGACGGCTGACCCGGGCATATGAGTACCTTAACGCCCATCTAAAAAAGTAGGTGAAGGAGCATCCGCAACCATTCCCACGCGTTTGTATTCACAAAACAACCCTAACAAGTGGCTGTTTAGAAATGGTAGATTGTGGTTCGGGACAAGGCCGCAGCGAGGTTGAAACCGGAGGCGTAGCAGCGCTACGTCGAGGATTTCGACAGCGCGAGAACGCCGGCCCGGGCCGCAAGATGCCGTTTCTTGATCGGCACAAACAAGGAAATCTGCCTATGAAACGAAACTTGCACGCAGGCAAGCAGCGCAACGGAGGGTTGAGCCTCAACATCCTCACTGAGGATGAGCTCGACGAGATTCATCTCGGGACCCTCGAACTGCTTGAGACAACAGGCATCTATGTGGAAGACGAGGCCGCCCTGGATCGCTTCGAAAACGGCGGTGCCCGGGTGGATCGGGAAAGCCGGATCGTGCGGATCCCGCCCTATCTGATCGAAGACGCCATCCGGTCGGCGCCGGCCAAGGTCATCCTGGCCGGCCAGGACCCCCGGCACGACATCGTGCTGGAAAGCAACCGGGTTCACTTTACCAACTTCAGCGAAGGGGTGAAGATCAATGACCCCCATACCGGCGAGAACCGGACGCCGGTGAAGCAGGACCTTGCCGACACCGCCCGGGTGATCGACTACCTCGACGAGGTTGATTTCTGTGAAAAAGCCCTGGGCGCCCACGACGTCAACCAGGATGTCGTCCCCCTGCACAACGCCGAGGCCTACCTGACCCATACGACCAAGCACTGCGCCTTCGGCCCGGGAAACGGCCGGCTGTTGAACAAAATTCTGGAGATGGCTGCAGCCATCGTCGGCGGCGTCAGAAAATTGAAGGAACGGCCCATCGTGTCGTTCACCACCTGCCCGGTCAGTCCGCTGAAGCTGATCACGGACTGCTGCGAAATCATCATGGAATCGGCCCGCAACAACGTGGTGTGCAACATTCTCTCCATGGCCATGTCCGGCGGCACCGCACCGGTGACCCTGGCCGGCACCCTGGTGACCCATAATGCGGAAATCCTCAGCGGGATCACCCTGAGCCAGCTGACCCGCAAGGGGGCGCCGGTGATCTACGGCAGTTCGACCACCGCCATGGACCTGAAAATTGCCGCGGCGACCGTAGGAACGCCGGAGTGCGCCCTGATCAGCGGAGCCGTGGCGCGCCTGGCCCGCTACTATGCCCTGCCGAGTTATGTCGCCGGTGGTTAGGGCGATTCAAAAATATCCGACACCCAGACAGGCCACGAAAAGACGCTCACCGGACTGTTGCCCGCATTGGCAGGTGCCAATATGATCTACGGTCTGGGAATGCTTGAAAGCGGCATCACTTTCGATTACGGCCAACTGGTGTTAGACTGCGAAATCGCCCGAATGATCAAATTTACGGTTCAGGGAATCCCGGTAAATGACGAAACACTCGCCGTGGACGCGATCAAGGAGATCGGTCCGGGCCGTGATTTTCTCATGCACCCGACGACCTTCAAGGGTATGCGGAATCAATCCAGGCCGGAAATCATCGACCGCAGGATGAGAGGGGTGTGGGAGGCCGCAGGCGCCACCACCGCCTATGAACGGGCCATGCAGAAGGCGCGCTGGATCCTTGACAACCATCACCCCAAACCGCTGCCGGAAGAGGTCCTTGCCAAAATCAGGGGCATCGTCGAACAGGCCGAGGCGGAACGGGGCATCCAACCAGGAGAGGAAACATGAGCAACGACATCGTAACCCGAATGGGTGACGGCGAACGGGTATCGCTGTCGGCCGAGGAGATCCGCGAGGACATCCAGGCCGGCACCGCCGATGCGGCCCAGCGCGGCGGCATCCCCGAGTTGACGGCCCAGGAGCAGGAGCAACTCTTCGACATCATCGCCGATCCTTCCCGCATCGTCAGCGTCAAACCCGGAGAGGAGGTCATCGTCACCGATGACGGCTGCACGATGAGTTTTTACTCCGGCCAGGACGGCGGCGGGGTCGGGGCGCCGCTGAGCCGGATGCAGGCGGTACTGACCTACGAACGGGCCTGCGGGGCGGACACCACCTCACTCGGCCACAGCGATTACAGCTACAAGCCCGTCAAGCCGATTATCAACTTTGAAGCCAACGACTACTACAACACCTCCATGATGACCACGGCCCCCTTCTTCTACGGGGCCCAGCCCAACCTGGGGCTTTACTTCCAGCCCGACGGCCCCTGCCCCAATGCCGCCGAACTGATGCCCATGGGCAAGATCGACGAAGCCCGCCGGGCCCAGGAGGAAGCTGCCGGCCATCTGACCAAGGATCTGGTGTTCGTGGGCAGCCGGTTGGCCGACGTGGGGCTCGAGGGCCTGAACTTCGACACCAGCGGATCTGCCGGCGACGCCGATTTTATGGCCGCCCTCCAGGCGGTGGCCGAGCTGAAGCGCAGGGTGCCGGATCTGCCCATCCTCATGGGCGCATCCGGAGAATTCATTCTCGGCATGCACGGGGAGGTTGAGTACGCGGGCACACGTCTGGCCGGGCTTTATCCCCAGGACCAGGTCAGGATCATCGAAACGGCCGGCGCCGACATTGCCGGGGTGGCCATCAACACCGCCACAACGGAATCGCTGCCATACAACCTGGCCCGGGCGGTCACCTTTGTCAAGGCCGCCTCCGAAGCCTCGAATATCCCCGTTCACGCCAATGTCGGTATGGGGGTATGCGGGATTCCCATGATGGAACAGCCGCCCATCGATTCGGTGACACGGGTCTCCAAGGCCCTGGTGCAGCTCGGTAAAGCCGACGGATTGTAGATTGGCGTCGGCGATCCCATGGGAATGCATATCGCCCATATCATGGCCTCATGCATGGGAGGCATTCGGACTTCCGGAGATCTGGTGGCCTGGATGCAGATGACCCGAAAAATGAGAATTCATGAAGCCAAGGCATATGTGGCGGAGAAATTAGGTGTGGGCATCATCGACCTGACCGATGAAGAGATCATGCGCGACATCAGGAAGGACCTGGGAATCGGCACGGTCACATCAATCGCAGGCGGCCCCAAGGGTATACGGGCAAAATACAGGATTGCCGACCTGCTCGGCATCAATATCCGCTCCGTGGCGCTGTTCAAGTCCCAGATGGGTTTTCCCGGGTAGCTGAAAAGGAGATGTTTAATGAGTAACGATATATTTGCAAGCGCCGCCGACGCCATCCTGAAAGGCGATTCCGACAAAGCGGTGGAGGCGGCCAAAAAAGGCCTGGGCGAGGGAATCGACCCCGTAATCCTGATCAACGAAGGATTCATCCCGGGGATCAACACGGTCGGCGACCTTTTCGGCTCAGGCCGGCTGTTTCTGCCGGAGCTGATCCTGTCGGCCAACGCCATGCAGAATGCCACCGACGTCATCAACGCGGCGATCCCCGATGGTCAGGGGCAGTCCCGGGGACGGTTCATTATCGGAACGGTGGAAGGGGATGTCCATGACATCGGCAAGACCATCGTGGTTTCCCTGCTCAAAGCCAACGGGTTTGAAGTGATGGATCTAGGTCGGGATGTGTCCACGGACCGGTTCATCGAAGAGGCGGATAAGTTCAACGCCGATATTATCGGCACCAGCGCCCTGTTGACCACCACCATGGAGGGTCAGCGCCGGCTGGAAGTCGAATTAAAAAAAGCCGGCCTCAAGGAGCGGTTCAAGACCATGGTGGGCGGCGCCCCGGTAACCCAGCGGTGGGCCAAGCGCATCGGCGCCGATGCCTTTGCGGAAAATGCATCGGCGGCGGTAAAAATGGCCAAGGCACTGCTTGAACCCGCGTGATCCGTTCAAATAAACGATAAAAGGCCCGGATACAATGATATATCCGGGCCTTTTATATTTTGAAGGGGAAAGGCCGCCGGTAGCGACCGCTTAAAGGATCTGACTGAGAAACAGCTTGGTCCGGTCGTGGGTGGGGTTGACGAAGAAATGTTCCGGTGTCCCCTCCTCCACGATGGCGCCGGCATCCATGAAAATCACCCGGTCGGCCACTTCCCGGGCAAAACCCATTTCGTGGGTCACCACCACCATGGTCATGCCTTCTTTGGCCAGGGTCTTCATCACGTCGAGCACCTCACCGATCATCTCCGGGTCCAGCGCAGAGGTGGGTTCGTCGAACAGCATCACCTTGGGATCCATGGCCAGCGCACGGGCGATGGCCACCCGCTGCTGCTGCCCGCCGGAGAGCTGGTCCGGATAGACGTCCTTCTTGTCCACGATGCCCACCTTTTCGAGCAGGGCCATGGCTTTCTTTTCACTGTCGTCCCCCGACCGTTTACGCACCACTTTCTGGGCCAGCGTCACGTTTTCCAGCACCGTCTTATGGGGAAACAGGTTGAAGGACTGGAATACCATCCCCACTTCCGCCCGGACCTTGTTGATGTCGGTCTTCTGGGCCAGGATGTCGATGCCGTCGATAAAGATATGGCCGCGGGTGGCATGCTCCAGACGGTTGAGACATCTCAGGAAAGTACTTTTGCCGGAACCCGACGGGCCGATCACCACGACCACCTCGCCGGCTTTGATACTGGCCGTCACATCCACCAGGGCAGGGATCTCATGGGGTGCATAAAAAGTTTTATATACATTCTTTGCCTGTATCACGATGTCGCCATCCTCCTCTCAAGATGTTGCACGTACATGGAAAGGGTAAAGGTAAGCACCAGGTACAACACCCCCAGAAGAATGTATACTTCGAAGGGCTGAAGGGTTGCCGTAACCGCTTCCCGGGCTGCTTTGGTCAACTCGCGGATGGCGATGATCCCCAGCAGGGAGGAATCCTTGATCAGGCTGATGAACTGCCCGGCAAGAGGCGGAAGGATCCGGCGAAGCGCCTGGGGAAGGATGATGTAGCGCATGGACTGGGCATAACTCATGCCCAATGAGCGGGCCGCTTCGGTCTGCCCCCGGTGGATCGACTGGATGCCGGCCCGGACGATCTCCGACACGTAGGCGCCGGCAAAACAGGCCAGTGAGGCAACGCCGTACCAGAAGGCCGGGATCTGCCCGAAGCCGTATGCGTAGAGCAGGTCGTTGATCAGCGTTCCCAGAACGAAATACCAGATCAGGATCTGAACCATCAGCGGAGAGCCACGGATCAGCTCTACATACACGACGGACGTCCACCGCAGTGCCGGGTTGTCGGAAATACGCATCAACCCGCTGATGATGCCGATAATCACGCCGAATATCGTGGACATCACGCTGATCTTGAGGGTGATCCACAAACCGATAACCAGCAGGCCGGGCTTCCATTTCTTATATCTGGCCAGGGTATCCCCGGAATAGATGCTTTCCCCTTCCTCCACCCGCAGGCTCTTGGCGGGCGCGGTGTAGCTCTCCTCCTCGTCAATGCCTTTCACCGTGATGATCGATTTGCCACCCTCGGTGCGGATGGATGATACTTCCCCTTCAATGGCGGAGGTCACATAGATGTCATCCTGGTAAGCAAAATAGATCGGCGTCCGGTTCCATCTCCAGTTATATTGAATCTTCTGGGTCGCATAGTAGAACAAGCCCAAAAATATCAGTACACCGATGCAGAAAATAATGACCCACTTGCTATAGTCGGCGCGTCGTCCGGTTATCCGTTGACTGTTTTCTTCGCTCATGATCGCATCTTCTTCCTGCTGGGGTAAAAGCGTGAAGGCAATGGGTTCAGGGGATCCGGCTCCAAAATGGCACAGGCCGGCCGAGAAAGGTCCGGCCGGCCTGGGTAAGGATCATGATCACCAATCGGTTTCAGTTAATCGGTTACTCGAGCTCTTTCTTCCAGTCCGAACTCAGGATCCATTTGTTGTATGTTTTTTCATAGAATCCGTCACCCTTGCACTGCCGGAGGAAGTTGTTCAGAAAATTCATAAAGTCGGGGTCGCCCTGGTTGACGGCCCAGGCCAGGGGTTCGTAGGTGAACGGCTGATCCAGGAACACGGTTTTGCCCTTGCCCTGGCTGGAGTAAAGGATACCGATGAAGGGAAGATCGTAAATCAGGGCATCGGCCTTGCCGTTGATCACTTCCATGCCGGCTTCGGCTTCGGACTCGAACCCTTTGTAGGTCGCCTTGGGGATCATGCGTTTGATGGATTGCTCACCGGTGGTGCCCATGCGGGAAGTGAGGATATATTTGGGGTCGTTGAGGTCCTTGTAGGATTTAACGGTGCCTTCATTTTTCTTGTTGAGAAGAATGGCCTGGCCCACGACGATGTAGGGATCGGCGAAAGCGACTTTCAGGTTTCTCTCCTGGGTGATGGTCATGCCGCCCATGATGATGTCGAACTTGTCGGTGACCAGGGCGGGAATGATGCCATCCCAGGCCGTGTTGACGGGAACGAACTTGACGCCCATGGCCTTGGCCATCTGCCGTCCGAAATCCATGTCGAAGCCGATGAACTCGCCTTTTTTGTTGGTCATCTCAAAGGGCATGTAACCGGATTCGAAACCCACGCGCAGTTCGCCCCGCTCCAGGATTTTCTGGATGTGGGATTTCTTGGCCAGCTCGATGTCCGCGCCGAAGGCCGTTCCCATGCAAAAGGTCACTGCGGCAACAATCGCCAATGTGGTCAATAAACCTCTTTTCATACGTGCTCCTCCTCCTTGGTAGATTAGAACATAGCAAAGCCGCAAACCGACGGCTGGATCCACAGATTGACTGAAGAAAACCCCGTTCCGGGAGAACCCCGAAGGGTCATTCGATATCGGGATAAATGTCATTCATTAAAAAAGGTGAACCAAAAATACAATTAACTTTTATAATAAGATACAAGTAAAGTAAAGCCCTGATTGGCAGCCATGAAGCATTCACCGTCCGATTCAGTCGCATACCCGCTGAAACCGGCGCAGCAATGCTTCGCTTTCCGGTGTCTCCCTGATTTCGGCCAGCAGCCGTTCCACATCACAGCCCTGCGCCTTGAGATCATCGGCGAACCGGTGGACATAGAGCCGGAGGATCTGCCCGTCGAATTCGGGATGAAACTGAACGCCCCAGGCCCGCCTCCCGATGACGAACGCGTGATGGGGATCCATGTCCGATGACGCCAGCAGGGTTGCACCGGCCGGCAGTTGCATCACGCTCTGACTATGGCAGGCATGGGCAACGAACGTTTCCGGGGTCCCCTCAAACAGCCGGTCCTGCCGCCCATCCGGATTGAGCCGGATCGATACGGTGCCCATCTCTTTCCCCCTGGGGTTGTCGCCGACCACACCGCCCATCGCATGCGCCAGCAGCTGATGACCGTAGCAGACCCCCAACAGAGGAATATCTGCCTCAACAGCCTGTTTGACCCAGTCGGCGGTCTTCTCGCTCCAGGGATGTTTTTCGGTCACCATGTCGTGGGACCCGGTGATGATGATGCCGCCGAACGAGGCCGGCGGCGGCAGAGGGTCCCCTGAAAACGGGCTGACGGTTTCAAAGGTTCCCGCCGACCGGTCCATTCGCGCGACAAACCAGTCTTCGAAGTCACCGTACCGGGCTGCCATGTCCGGATAGGTTCCCCCTGTCTTGACGATGACGATGGGCTTCATAGAGGATGCTCATCCTTTTGAAATTAAGGTTGAGGAACGCTTACCCCGTCCAGGGACAAGGCAACCATATTGACCGCAGCCGGTCTGACAATATGGTTCAACCCGGATGGTGGCCGTTTCACGAATTCCTCATGAAAAACGGAGCCATTTTCAATAGCGGCTCGCATCGGTGTTGTCAAGATTCTCCTTCCGGAATTGCCCGTCATGGCTCTGTCCGCATAGGGTCACAATACGCACTTGTGCTTTGCTCTCAATGGGTTATGACGGAGGGAACGCCCCGTAGGGAGATACAATTACCTTGACTTGAACCGCGGCCCGGGGATAATAGAATTGATCTATCCGACGAATCGCTTCGCACCACGGGAGACGAATTCCACCAACACGATCAACCACCTAATCAGGAGGGCTGAATGCCGGAACCATCCACCATCCGAATCGACAAGCTGCTCGATCATCCCGCGGTTATGGACGCCGTTGCCGATGTTAACCTGGAGCTGAAGGAAAGAGTGGCCTACCAGCCCCCCGTGTGCGCTGTATTCAAAAGCCCTTTCACCATGCTGGCGACCGATGCGCAGTACCACTTCGAGATCGACAAGGAAGCTCACCGGCAGCTGTCGCATATCATCGCCAACACGGTCCAGCGGGTCGAAGGCTGCGATGATGCCGCCGATGAAGTCAAAGAGAATTACAAAAAGGCGCGCAACATCGGCATCGTCTTCTCCGGCGGACCATCACCCGGCGGCCACAATGTTATCGCCGGTCTGTTCGACGCCGCCAGGAAGGTCAACCCCCGGACGCGGATCTTTGGATTCCTCATGGGCCCCGACGGCATCATCGACGGCGACTACATGGAACTGACCCGCGAGCGGGTGGATCAGTACAGAAATATTGGCGGGTTCACCATGATCAGGACCGGGCGCACCAAGATCGACAACCGCAAGAAGATGGACCTGTCCCGGGAAACCTGCAAACAGCTTGAGCTGGACGCCCTGGTGGTGGTGGGGGGGGACGACTCCAACACCAACGCCGCCTTTCTCGCCCAGGAAATGTTCGAGGATGGCGTTCAGGTCATCGGCGTTCCCAAGACCATCGACGGCGACATCCAGGTCCGCGACGCCCGGGGCCAGGTGCTGTGCGCCATGTCCTTCGGCTTTCACACCGCCGCCCGCGCCTTCTCCCAGGCCATCGCCAACCTGTGCACCGACGCCAGTTCCGACGTAAAATACTGGCATGTGTGCAAGGTCATGGGCCGCGTGGCCAGCCACCTCGCTCTGGAGGTGGCCCTGCAGACCCATGCCAACATGACCCTGATCGGTGAAGACCTGGCGGACTACGTGGACTACGCCCGGCTCGAGAAAGCCGAAAAAGAAGGGATAGTGGACTACACCGCCTACGGCATGACCCTGCGGCACCTCTCCCGGGTAACCTGCGACGCCATCATGCAAAGGGCCGCCGTGGGAAAGAACTACGGCGTCCTGGTGATCCCCGAAGGGGTACTGGAGTTCATCAACGAGATCCAGGTATTCATCATCAAACTCAACACGATCATCGGCAACTACAACAAAATGCATGATCGGGATTTTCATTCCGCCTTTCCCACTCTGGACGAAAAACTGGAATATCTGCGTCGGCTGGTTCGGGGAATCCGCAAGGATGTTTCCTACAATGTGTGGAATGCCCGGGACGACGAGTTGTTCAACGACATTCCCGGGTTCTTCCAGGAAGGGCTGCTCACCGAGCGGGACAGCCACGGCAATTTCCAGTTCTCCCAGGTCAAGACGGAAAAAGTCCTCCTTGACCTGGTAAAAGACTACCTGGGCATTTTAAAGGAGAAAGGCCAATATAAAATCGGCATCCAGAATGCCCAGTTCGTCAAGACAATGCAAAAGGGGGAACTGGATCCGGAGCATTACGGGCCCATTCTCTTCGAGAACTGGAAGCAGGCCCAGTACCTGATGATCAAAAAAACCATCATCTCCAAAAAAACCCTCAAGACGGCTCTGGTCAAAGCCGGTTTTTTAGGCGACGACGAACCCATCCCGGCTCCCATCGAAAAAATCTACGAACAATCCGTCCCCAAATTCAAAACCCAGACCCACTTCTACGGCTACGACGGAAGGGGCAGCGACCCCACCCGGTTCGACTGCATTTACACCTACAACCTGGGCCAGACCGTATTCAGCCTGATCGCCAACGGTTCTACCGGCCAGATGGCCGCCATCTTGAACCTGGAGCAGGATTTTCACAACTGGCGGCCCATCGGCATTCCCATCGCCCCGCTCATGCACCTGGAGGAACGCAAAGGCAAGCTGGAACTGGTGCTGGAAAAAAGCATCGTGGACGTAAACTCACCGGCATACAGAGTCGTGAAAACATTCCGCGACAAATGGCTGGCCGCCACCCCGGGAGAAGACCACTACCGTCACCCGGGCCCCATCCGCTTTGCCGGCAACAGCGAGGAAAACCGCCCCATCACCCTGCTGCTCAACGCCATGGGAGGGCATCTTTCCGCACCGGATGAGTAGGCAGCCGAGTAAAGAATCCTGGCCCGGAGAAACCGGTTTTGTAATGCAAAATTAGGGTGAGGCATGTGTGACACCTTTGTGGCCCTGAAATCCGCAACTGCTGACGGATCGGTGATCTTCGGCAAGAACAGCGACCGGGAACCCAACGAGGCCATGGCCCTGGAATTTGTTGCCGGTGGAACCCACGGCCCCGATGAGCTGGTGCATTGCACCTCCGTTGCCATTCCCCAGGCTCCACTAACCTTTGATATTCTGATCTGCCGCCCCTTCTGGATGTGGGGCGCCGAGATGGGCGCCAATGAGAATGGCCTTGTCATCGGCAACGAAGCGGTTTTCACCCGCATGCCGGTCAACCGGGGCAAAGCCCTCACCGGCATGGATCTCCTGCGCCTGGCCCTGGAACGCGCCGGAAGCGCCGAGCAGGCGGTGGAAGTTATTGTGGGACTTCTGGCCGACCACGGCCAGGGCGGCATTTGCGGGTACACGGACCGGCGTATGGCCTACCACAACAGTTTTCTCTGTGCGGACCCTTACGACGCCTGGATACTGGAAACCTCCGGAGAACTGTGGGCGGCCAAACGGATCACCGATTCCTGGGCCATCTCCAATCGCCTCACCCTGGACGACGACTTCGACCGCAGCCATCCCCAGCTGATCGACACGGCAAGGCACAAGGGCTGGCTGAAGCCGGGCCGCACCTTCAGCTTCAAGAGGTGCTATTCGGACTGGTTCAACACCACCTTCTCCTTCTCGGCAGCCCGCCAGAACCGATGCCGGCAGCAACTCGCCGCCCTGCCGCCGGCAGTATCCGGAAAATTGGACTTTGCCGGCGCCCTGCGCAGCCTGCGGGACCATGCCACGACCGGATACCGTCCCGCCGCCCATCTGTTCATGGACCGGATCTGCATGCACGCCGCCAACCCGGTATCCAGAGGTTTTCAGACCACCGGATCGCTGGTGGCTCACCTGACACCGCATGCACCCACATACTGGGCCACAGGCACATCGGCGCCTTGCACGGGTATCTTCAAGCCGATGAGATTCGAAATGCATGGGATGCCCGACACGGGCACGGCCCCCGGCGCGGCTTACGACGAACGCAGCCTGTGGTGGCGGCACGAGCGCCTTCATCGCCTCATCCTCATGGATTACGGGAACCGACTTTCCGCCTTTGCCGACGCACGGGACGGGTTGGAGCGATCTTTTGTCGAGGAATCAACGAAAACTGCCGGTGAGGAAAATACAACTCTCTGCCGAAAGGCCTTCAAGCAAGCCGAAGAACTGACCCGAACCTGGGTCGAACGCGTCGACGCGATGCCGGTTGAAAGTCCGCCCGGCTGGGCGTACCGCAGGTACTGGCAGGCCCTCAACAAAAAAGCGGGAGTCCCGGTCAGCGGGCGGTGACAGCAGGCCGGCCAGGTCGGTCCGCCTGACCCTGATATTAAACGTTTCTTTTCAATATAAAAAAAGCCTTACTTACCACAGCATTTTTTATATTTTCTGCCGCTTCCACAGGGGCAGGATTCGTTGCGCCCCACACTCTTCCCGGCAATCCTTGTTTTCAGGGGATGCAACAATATCTCCAGGTCTTTAATATTTTCCGGTTTATCGGGTTCCAACGCAATGGTATACGTCCACCCGTTTTCTTCAAACACGGATTCTAATTCCTTCTCTCTTTCCGCTGTTTGAACATTGATAATGGCAGGATTCGTCGGAGTGCCCAATTTAGCTGTTTTTTTACCATCGAATATTTTGTCCATCTTTTCACCCTAATCGTTTATAAGGTTCATTTTCCGCAGTCGTGGAGGAAATAGCGGTCACCCGCCGCCCCACACCATCCCGTAACTCCCTGTTATGCGGATGGCACATGACTGGTCGTGACTTCAGCAACAAGGCGGCCATTATTATCTGTAACCGTTGTTCTGACAATGCTTACCGACTTCCCCCGCTTTACATATTTTGCTTGAGCATGAAAAATTCCTTTTTTGCTATTGCCCGTCAAATGGGCATTCAGGTTGATTGCCAGCGGAAATCCTTTCATTCCCTCGGTGGCATCAAAGCTTTCAAGCACGAGAACCGTTGCCGTTACATCGGCAAACCAAAGGGTGGCGCCGGCATGAACCGTGCCGAATGGGTTTAATATGCCAGCTTGTATCGGCATCTCAGCGGTAACGTGGTCGGACGTTTTTTCTGTAATCGTAAATTCAATCTGACCGTTAATTTGCATATTCTCTCCGGTGTTTAAGTGCGAATACCATCGACGAACGCGTAAAGAGCAGCTTCAGGTCGCCTTGAAGCAGCGGTTTGCGATTATCTTCCATACTACTATAAACTGCTGTGGTGTCAACCAATCCAGATTTTCGGTCGTCCGCCCCTTACCATCGGGTAAAGCGAATCAGTCCATTTTTGATGAAGTCGCGCGCACCCCGAACTGAATTCAGGATGGCAGGCAACTGCTTGGGGTTGATTTTAAGAGAGCAAAGAAAGTTCACGGCCATGACCATCGGTTCACGCGCCGGCATCCAGCAAATGGTTGATTCCCTATTGACCCTCCCCCTGTTTCTGGTAAAAGAGTAGTTTTTCTGCCAATTCAACTAGTGTCCGTCCAGAAATGAGGGATTTTGGTCGAGATCAAGGCGTGCGAAAAATTTTACCGGAGGCGCCCTGAAAGAAGTGCCCTTGGGGTACATCTTGTTGATAGTCCGAGGATAAAATTTTCCGCGCAACGCAGAGATCGGGCAAAATAGCCATTTATGGATGGGTACAAACTATGAGCCGATTTTCCGCTGATGAACCCTATCCAACTGGTGGCGGACCGGCAGGCTGGTGCCGGTGCCCTTTTCGCCTTTTTGGCCTTCCTCATCTGGGGGTTGAGCCCGATCTACTGGAAAGCCCTTCACGGAGTGGGGGCCTTCGAGATCATTCTGCACCGCATCCTCTGGTCATTTGCGTTTCTCATGCCGCTGGTAGGTGTTGGCCGCCACTGGGCCGAATTCAAAAAAACGATTAAAAGCCCAAAAATGCTTTCCACGCTCCTGGCCACCTCCATTCTGGTGGGCGCCAACTGGCTCATCTACATCTGGGCGGTCAACAACGGCCGCGTGCTCCAGGCCAGCCTGGGCTATTACATCAACCCGCTGGTCAACATCGTCCTGGGCATGGTGTTCCTCCGCGAACGGCTGCGCAAGGCTCAGGCCACAGCCGTAGTTTTGGCGACCCTGGGGGTACTCAACCTCACCTTTCGCTATGGTGTATTCCCCTGGGTTTCCCTTGCGCTGGCATTCAGTTTCGGCATTTACGGACTGGTCCGCAAGGTCGCGGCGGTGGGGGCCCTGGTAGGCCTGACCGTGGAAACGCTGCTGCTGACCGTTCCGGCTGGCATATGGGTGTTTCACCTGCATCACATCCACTCCGGAGCTTTTTTGCACACCGGAATTAAGACCGATCTTCTGCTATTGGGCACGGGGATCCTCACGGCCACCCCCTTGCTGCTTTTCAATCTCGGGGCCAGACGCATCACCCTGGCCACCTTGGGATTTATCCAATACACGGCCCCGACAGGCATGCTTTTACTGGGAATCACCCTGTTCGGAGAGCCGTTTACCGGAATTCAGGCCGTAACCTTCGGACTCATCTGGACGGCACTGGCCATCTATTCCTGGGACACCGTTCGGATCCATCGCAAACAGGTCTCCAAAAGATGAGAGGTTCTCCAGGGTTTGGTGCCGGGTGCCTGAATCGGAAAATCGTAGATTTTGTCAAGAATCCAAATAACTTGACAGGGTTGGCACCTTATGGTAGCTTTTCTCCGATAATATTTTGCCCGGGATCGGCAATCCCGCATCGCGCGTAACCAGCAGCGATGAATACAAGGCAGATTCCAATTGGTACGAGGTATGGCCGAAAGGCAGGCTTTTTTATTTAACACGGTTAACGGGGGAACACTATGGACGGTCGTCACGAGCCCGATCCGCAACCTGAAAACGAGAATGAACTGAACGATGAGCAGGCCATTGATTTGACGCAGATTGTCGAAGGGGGAGATAACGGCGACATCATCGATCTCACCGAAATTCTGGAGGGACCGGAACAGGCACTGGACGATGGGGTTGAACCCGAAGAAGCCATTATCCCCCTGGTAGATACCATTTCCACAGGCCCATCGACCGACTTGCCGGAAGACACGGATGATGAAATCATCGAACTGACGGCGGTGGCCGCAGCCCCGGAAACGCCTGCCGTCAAACCGATTGCGGAGTCCGCCCCAATGCCCGATGAAGATGAAGGGGATGAAGAGGTGATCGATCTGATGGATGTGGCGACCACCCTTGAAACCGATATGGCCGAAGCGGAACCGGACGTCCCTGCCACAATGTCAGATGCATCGGTTTCGGAAACCGAGGATGAGGATGATGTGATCGATCTGATGGATGTGGCAACAACCCCGGAAGCCGATACCGCCGATGCTGAGTTGCCGGACCATGCCACCATATCTGAAGAGACGACCGGAATCACGGAAGAGGATGAGCCGATCATTGACTTGTTGGATGCCGTGGAGCCACCATCGGAAGAAGCAGAAACAGCTGTTGATGCGGATGACGAACTTACCGACCTGGAAACCAGGGCGCAAGCCATATTGACCGACGCTACGGATGCCTTTGATTATGAAACGCCCGAGGAGGCGGCCGAAACAGCCGGACCGGACAGCGACTTCATGGTTTTCGAAGACGGTACGGCAATCACTGACGAAAGTGCCCCCTCCGCTATCGTTGAGAACGAACCGAAAATGCCCGAACCGGTCGCTGACGGCATGCTGTTTTCCCCGGTGTCGACGTCCGAGCCGATCTCTCTGACCGAAGCGCAGGTGGAAGCGGCGCTGGAGCGGACCATCGAAAAGATTTACGGCGAAAAGATTGAGCAGTTGATGATCCGGGCGATCGAAAAGACCGTGACAAAAGAAATCGCGAGAATCAAAAATGCACTCCTGGGGGATGACGACGATACGGTCGGATAACCAGGCAACCACCCTCAATCAGCAATCAACAACCTTAAACGGGGATTATCCTTAATCCCCTTTTCCATTTTTTTGAGCCAAAATTATATCACCATGCCGTTTTGAACAAGGAGCGTTTAGCCCATGAGTCGCGATTTGCTGGAAAAAAGTTATTCACCCGAAGCAGTTGAAAAACGCTGGTACGCTTACTGGGAGCAGGAAAAACTGTTCGCCGCGGATGAGCATACGACGAAAAAGCCCTATTCCATCGTGATCCCGCCGCCCAACGTCACCGGCGTGCTTCACATGGGCCACGCCCTGAACAACACCATGCAGGACATCATGTGCCGTTATCGCCGCTTGAAAGGGGACAGCGTCCTGTGGATGCCCGGAACGGACCATGCCGGCATCGCCACCCAGAACGTGGTGGAGAAGAAGCTGGCTGTCGATGGCACCGACCGGCACCAGCTGGGCAGAGAGAAGTTCATCGAAGCCGTATGGGGCTGGCGAAAGGAATACGGCAACGCCATCATTAACCAGCTCAAGCGCCTGGGTGCCTCCTGCGACTGGGACCGGGAACGGTTCACCATGGACGAAGGTCTCTCCCGGGCGGTGAGAAAAGTATTCGTCCAGCTCTACGATGAAGGCCTGATTTACCAGGGGGACTACATCATCAACTGGTGCTGCCGCTGCCACACGGCACTGTCCGACCTGGAGGTGGAGCACGAAGACCTGGACGGCCACTTTTACCACATCCGTTATCCCTATGCCGACGGGTCCGGGTCCCTCACCGTAGCCACCACCCGCCCGGAGACCATGCTGGGGGACACGGCCGTGGCCCTTCACCCGGACGACGCGCGCTATGCCGACCTGTCGGCAACCGCCGTGATCCTGCCGCTGATGAACCGGGAGATCCCCATTATCCGTGACACCTATGTGGACCTGTCCACCGGCACCGGCGCCCTGAAGGTGACTCCGGCCCACGACCCCAATGACTTTGAAATTGGCGTCCGCCACGACCTGCCCAGCATCAAGGTCATCGCCGACGACGGCAGCATGACCGATGCGGCCGGCCGGTTTAAAGGCATGGACCGCTTCGCCTGCCGCAAGGCCGTGGTGGAAGCCCTGACGGCCGAAGGGCTTCTTGAACGGGTGGAGCCGCACCGGCACAGCGTGGGCCATTGCTATCGCTGCAAGACCGTAGTGGAACCCAATCTATCGCGCCAGTGGTTCGTCAAGACCAAACCCCTGGCCGAAAAGGCCATTGAAGCCGTAGAGACGGGAAAAACCCGTATCATCCCCGAATCATGGACCAAGACTTACTACGAATGGATGTATAATATCCGCGACTGGTGCATTTCCCGCCAGATCTGGTGGGGCCACCAGATTCCGGCCTGGACCTGTCAGGCCTGCCGCAGGATGATCGTGGCCATGGACGCACCCGATGTCTGCCCGGACTGCGGTTCAACCGACCTGGTCCAGGAAACCGACGTACTGGATACCTGGTTCAGCTCGGCCTTGTGGCCCTTTTCCACCATGGGCTGGCCGGAGCAGACCCAACTGCTCAAGACCTACTACCCCACCTCGGTGCTGGTCACCGGATTCGACATCCTCTTTTTCTGGGTGGCCCGCATGATGATGATGGGTATCCACTTCATGAAAGAGATCCCCTTCCATGATGTCTACGTGCATGCCCTGGTACGTGACGAAGAGGGCAAGAAGATGAGCAAATCCAAGGGCAATGTCATCGATCCGCTCAACGTCATCGATCAGTACGGCACCGACGCATTCCGCTTCACCCTGGCCGCCTTTGCCGCCCAGGGCCGGGATGTGAAGATGAGTGAAAAGCGGGTCGAAGGCTACCGCCACTTCATCAACAAACTGTGGAACGCCGCCCGGTTTTCCCTCATGCATCTGGAGAAGGGATTTGAGGCCGTCGATGAGAAAAACATCTCCCTCCAGGACCGGTGGATCCTCTCGCGGCTGAACCGGGTGGCACGACAGACCGAGGAAGCTTTGGATGCCTACAAGTTCAACGAGGCTGCCGGGGCCGTCTACCAGTTTGTCTGGCATGAACTGTGCGACTGGTACCTGGAGGCCATCAAGCCCGCCCTGTACGACAAAACCGGCGATGAGGAAAAGACCGCCACCCTCTCGGTGCTGTGGCATGTGTTCAGGGAAGCCCTGATCCTGCTGCACCCCTTTGCCCCCTTTGTCACCGAGGAGATCTGGCACTCGCTGCCCGGGACCGACGGTTCGATCATGAGGGCCACCTGGCCGGATCGAATCCAACCCGGCGAGGACCCGGCGGCCGAGGTGCAGATGGAAACCGCGATGGCCATCATTACCGGCATCCGCAACGTGCGCGGTGAGATGAACATCTCTCCGTCCACGGCCCTGTCCGTAGCAGTCCATCCCGAGGATGCGGACACCGCCGCGGTGGTGGAGAATAACCGCGACCTGATCATAAACCTGGCCCGCCTCAACGGGATCACCGTAGACGCTGCCATAAAACGGCCCAAGGCGGCAGCCACCGTCCTGGTAGACGGAGCCACGGTATATGTACTTCTGGAAGGGATCATCGATTTTGCCCAGGAGCAGATTCGCCTGGAAAAGGAAATCGGCAAGCTGTCGAAGGAATTGTCGGGCATGAACAAAAAACTGGGCAACGAGGATTTTCTTAAAAAAGCACCCGCTGAGGTCGTGGACGGTGTCCGTGAAAAGCATGCCGCCATGCTGGAAAAGCAACATGCCCTGGAAGCGACCATGGAGCGCATAAAGGCCATGATGGGTTGAGATCATGCATACCATAGAAGAACTGATACAACTGGCGCTTAAAGAAGACATCGGCCCCGGTGACATCACCACGGACAACCTGGTGGCCCCCGGTACCCGGGGACAGGGCACGATTACCGCCAAGCAGGATCTGGTGATCGCCGGTCTCCAGGTGGCCGAAAAGGTTTTCAAGACATTGGAACCGGAAATCGGTTTCGAGCCCCTTTACGCAGATGGGGACCGGATACCCGCCGGCAGCACCGTGGTCAGGATTGACGGCACACTGGGCGCCCTGTTAAGGGGCGAACGCACCGCCTTGAATTTTCTTCAGCGGCTGTCCGGCATTGCCACCCAGGCGCATGCCTTTGTCGGCGAGGTTGCCGGGACATCGGTGAAGCTGGTGGATACCCGCAAGACCACCCCGGGCTGGCGGGTGCTGGAAAAATACGCGGTGCGCATGGGGGGCGCCCACAACCACCGCATGGGCCTTTACGACGGTGTGCTGATCAAGGACAATCACATCGCCGTATCCGGCGGCATCGCCAATGCGGTAAAGAAAGTACGGCAGCAGATTTCCCACCTGGTAAAAGTAGAGGTGGAGGCCGCCACCTTTGAAGAAGTGAATGAGGCCCTGGCCGCCGGTGCCGACGTCATCATGCTCGACAACATGGATCTGAATCAGATCCGCAAGGCCGTCGGCATGATCGACAAAAAGGCCCTGGTGGAAGTTTCCGGCAACGTCACCCGGGAAAGGCTCAAGGAGTTGGCCCAGACCGGCGTGGATCTTATCTCTATCGGCGCCCTGACCCACTCGGCCGTTGCCGTGGACCTGAGCATGCGCATCAATCCGAATTGAGGGATTCAGGAATGGTTTGGTTCCCAAGTCCCCAATCCCTTAATATCCCAATCCCTCAATCGATAATGCCATGATTCCTATTCGCGACACCACCCCGACCAGAACCGTTCCGGTGGTCAACAATGCCATCATCGGCATCAATATTGTGTTTTTCCTGGTGCAATTGGCCCAGGGGCCGGCCCAGGACCATTTCGTCTACCTTTACGGACTGGTACCGGCCAAGTTCACCATCCCCCAGGTATCGGCATATTTTTCCCTCGGCCAGCGGATCCTTTCAATGTTCACGTTCATGTTCCTCCACGGCGGATTCCTGCATTTGATCGGGAATATGTGGTCCCTTTACATTTTCGGCGACAATGTGGAAGATCGGTTGGGACCGGCGCGATACATCGTCTTCTACCTATTGTGCGGCCTGGCATCGGGCATGACCCAACTGCTGTTCAATGCCCACTCGAACATTCCGACCATCGGTGCCAGCGGTGCCATCGCCGGCGTCATGGGAGCCTATTTCATCCTCTACCCCCGTTCACGCATACTCACCCTGATTCCGATCATTTTCATTCCCTGGTTCGTTGAGATTCCGGCTTTCTTTTTTCTGGGAATCTGGTTACTCCTGCAAATTTTCAATGCAGCGGGAAGTTCCGGGCAAGCCGGGGGAATCGCCTGGTGGGCCCATATCGGCGGGTTCGTCTTCGGCCTCGTCTTTCTCAAGCTGTTCGACCGCATTCCGGCCACCGGGGTTACCGACCGGCTGCGCCACGCCACCGAAAAGAAGCGCTCCCATCGATTCCAGGTGGTTAGAACCGGCGGCGGCGAGGAAGAGGCCAACCTTTACGGCACCCTCACCATCACCCAATACGAAGCCATGGTGGGCGCACGTAAACTGATCACCGTCCCTAAAGGGTTGCAGAATCACCTGTACAATGTTGTTGTCCCCCAGGGCATTGCCGACGGCCAGGTGCTGCGGCTAAAGAATGTGGGCAAAACAAAATCCGACGGCACCCGGGGCGACATTATGCTCAAGGTCAGGGTTCAGCACATTTGAGCAAAGCGCATCCAAAAAATGACATTTGGATTCTTCCGTTTGTCATCCCATCCGGCTGAAAGCCATTGGCTATGCCAGCAGCCCTCCGTCACAAGTAATGCACGCACCGGTAGTATAGGATGCCGCATCGGAAACCAGGTACAGCACGGCACCGGCCATTTCCGCCGGATCCGCATGGCGCCTCAGCGGAATCTGGGCGACCACCATGTCGTAGATCTCCTTGTTCTGCATGAGGACCGAGGAGAATTTGGTATCCGTGAATCCCGGAAGAAGAGCATTGACGCGGATATGATGGGGCGCAAGTTCCTTGGCAAACGCCTGGGTCATGGTGATCAGCGCCCCTTTGGTGATCGAATAGACGCCCTGAAACGCCGCCGGCCGGATGCCGTTGACCGAAGAGACGTTCACCACCGCACCCTTGCCGGCAACCTGCATGAGGGGAACAGCCTTCTGGATCATGAAAAAAGGACCCTTTAGGTTTACGCTCAGGGTTTTCTCCCACGCCCCTTCATCGATGGTGGCCATTTCACCGAAATAGGGATTGGTGGCGGCATTGTTCACCAGGATGTCAAGCCGGCCGTATTTATCGCAAATCTTTGTGTACAGCAAATCAATGTCCGCAAGACTGCCCATGTTGCACGCGAAAGCCACCGCTTTGCCGCCTCTTTCACGGATATCCGCGGCAACGGGTTCAAGGCTTCCCAACTTCCGGCTCACCACAATCACCTCGGCGCCATGCTCGGCCAGCGTCTCGGCAATGGCCCGGCCGATACCCCGGCTGGCGCCGGTGACCATCGCAATCCGATCTTTCAAATCAAATGACACCATGATCTCTCCTTTCAATATTCGCCGGTTTCCATGACCTTTTCCGCCGCCTTCTCCAATATCCCTACGGCAACCCCCAGCATCGAGAAGCGCTTGTCGGTTGTCTGGCCGTGGAAAAAGCGGTAGTAGATCTGCTGGGCGATCACCGCCAGGCGGAACAGGCCGAAGCAGTAATACCAGGCGAAATTGTTGATGGCTGTTCCTGTTTTCTTCTCATACAGTTCGACGATCTGCCGGCGGGTCATCATACCGCGGGCATGGGTCGGCAGGGTGCGGATCAGCTTCAGCTCCTCACTGTCATCCGGTTGCACCCAGTACCCCAGGGAGGCACCCAGGTCCATGAGGGGATCGCCGATGGTTGCCATCTCCCAGTCCAGCACACCGATAATCCGGGTCAGGTCGGCGGGATCCAGGATCACGTTGTCGAACTTGTAGTCGTTATGGATCAGGGCGGGTTTCGGATGATCCGGCGGCATACCGGCGCTCAGCCAGGCCATGACCCTTTCAAAATCCGGCACGTCATCGGTTCGTGCATCGCGGTATCGCTTTGACCAGCCACGGACCTGCCGAGCCACATAGCCCTCCGGGTTGCCCAGATCCGCCAGACCGCATGCCCGGTAGTCCAGGCCGTGAAGATCGCCCAGCACATCCACCCATCGCCGGCAAAGTCGACCGGCAACCGATGCACCGAAGACCAGCGCTTCGGGCAACTCTTTTCTCAGGATGACGCCTTGCAGGCGTTCCATCACATAAAAGGGAACGTCCATTACCGCCGGGTCGTCGCAGTAGGCCAATGGTTCCGGGACATAAGGGAATACAGGCTTCAGGGCGCTGAGAATGCGGTATTCCCGGCCCATGTCATGAGCCGTTTTGGCTTTCTTTCCAAAGGGCGGGCGGCGCAGCACCAGTTCGGTTTCACCCACGCTGATCAGATAGGTCAGGTTTGAAAAACCGCTGTGAAACTGGCGGACGGTCACCGGGCCCTCCAGGTCGGGCAGCTTCTCTTTCAAATAAGAGATTATCGTCCCGGCCTCCAGGGATTCTCCCGGACGAACCGCCTTGGCCGGATCATGAGCGTTCATCTATTTTTCTCCCTTCGCGGTCTGGCCGGCGCCATAGGCCCGGACCATGGAAATAACAAAATCCCCATAGGCTTCGACGGAAATGTTGCGCCGCCGGTATTTCCAGCGCTTCAGGTACCAGTCCTGAAGCAGGGCCTTGATGGCGGCGGCAACCAGCAACGGGTCCGGTATGGCAAAGCCCGCGCTCGCAATCCCTTTTTGCAGAATGCCGGCGAAGATGGCTTCGGTCTGCAGTTCACCCGCGATGGCCCGTTTGCCTTCCTCGGCGTGGAAAAAGCGAGTCTCCATATACGAGAAAAAAAACCAGGGCTGCAGCACTTCGGACAGATAGAGATGACTGCGGATGGCCATATCCAGGGCCTGAGCCGCATCGTCGATGCCGGCAAGCTGATCCCCCAACACCCGGGCCACAATGGCCCTGCCCTGCTCCTGAATCAGGGTCAGCAGTTCCTCCTTGTTTTTAAAATAGGCGTACAGCCCGCCCATGGACATGCCGCTTTCAGCACACAGGTCCCGCAGGCTCATGGCGTGAAATCCCTTCTGATTGGCCAGCTTGAGCGTCGCCTTGAAAATTCTCACCAGGTTCCTGACCGCCACCGGTTCCTTTTTAATTTTAATGGAGTGGGATCGGCTCTCGAAAATTTCCCGGCAGATATCCGCTGTGGAGACCGCGACCTGTTTTTCAAAGGACTTCAGATCCATGACCGTTTCTCGATAAGGGAGCCTATGATTCACCCTTCACTCTTCACCCTTCACTCTTCACCCTTCACTCTTCACCCTTCACT
>JAHLLR010000115.1 GCA_020444075.1 Deltaproteobacteria bacterium | reverse complement strand
AGGCCTGCTTCCAAAAGTACCTTGTCGATGGTTTTACGTCCGACCACGGGAACCTTTGGCCTGACCATCAGATCGATGTCCCTGGTAAAAATCGGCTCACGTTTGCAGTCCCGGAAAAGATACCGGTGGTAAAGGAACGGTGCCCAGCCTCCGCCCACGACTATTTCCGACAGGTACTCCCGCAAAATCCCAAGCGCCTTGAACAGTCCTCCTGCCAAACGGTCATTCATCGTCGTCGACTTCCTCCAAAACGGGTCTGATCCGCTTTTCCAGAAGGTGCTCTGCCTGCTCCAAGCCTCGGAGCGGATAACCGTGAAGATCCAAATATAGCTGAATGTCGGAGACGATGCGCAGACCGTCGACGAGTCTGCTGCTGTAAAAAACCGAATTGTGGTAATAAGGCCGCATGATGACCAGGTTGCCGCCCTGCTCCACCGGTTTTAGATTCATTCCTTTTTCCAACAACCCGACTTCCTTCGGCCCTTTGGCATAAACGTGCACTTCCTTGAATTTTGAATATGGGGCCACCAGGTTGGCCCCCGCCTGAACGCTCAGGGCATATTGGACGTCGTTCGGAAGTTTGAGCTTTCGGAGGCGGTGAAGGATATCATCTGCGCTTTCCGCCATACAAAAATAGCCCGACAACTGGTTTTTTTTAAGGTTGTAAGATCTGACCCAGTCTTCCAGAATGCCGTCTGGAGATCGGAGGCTCAATTTAGAATCAATCCGTTTGACGTAGCCCCGCTTTTCGATTTCCTGGGCCATCCGCGACACATATCCGGGGTTCAGTGCGATTTCCAGGGCCAATTCCCTGATACCCCACAATCGCCTTCCCCCTGACAACAACGCACGCAAAACGAGCGAAGCCTTGTCTGAAAAAGGGCTTCGGCCTTGTCGTTTCACCGGGTATTTATTGGGGAAGCCCATCCGGTCAATGAAAAGGCTTTTGAATTTTAGATAAACATTGCCCGACAGATCTATAAAACCGATCTCTTCTTTTCGGCAGAGTTCCTGCCGTTGAGGGCTCAGGTAGGGCGCTACAAGGACTGGCACAGCCCCGTTCCAATTGATAGCAGACCCCTTGAGACGGCTGATCCTGTTTTTTAATTCGGACAAACTGATCTGCGCTACAAATTCAATCACCATATTGAAACACAGATCATGATAAGAAGCCTCAATGATTCGGTCAAAGTGGTTGGAAAGGTCATATTGTCCAAACCTGAGTTCAATCTCATCCAAGGGCAAGAGGTGGGGCAGATATGCTTCAAATTTTGCAAATAGTTCTTTTTCCTGCATGGTGTTGCCTATTTCCTAACTGTTGTCCATTTGGGCAACACATTACAATTAGACAACACCTTTGTCCAGAAAAATAAAGCCCGATGATCCTGTTTCAAAACGTTGCAGTGCGGTCAAAATCAAGGCGGGCGATCATTTCTACCGGAGGTTGTCTATCGCGGCTGGAAGCCGCTCCTATATATGCCCACAATCCTAATTAAACGGTCGGCCTTTGCAATCGATGATCATGCCGTGTTCGATAGGCTCCGGAGATTGAAACGTGGGGGTCAGATCAGGTGGATGTCGGCCGGATCGATGTGCAGGTTGACTGCCTTTCCCTGCCGCAGGTCCATGGCCAGGAGGCTGCTGGTGAGCATGACGGTTTTGAAGATGACGCCGGCGGCCTCCACGGTCAGTTCGGCAAAGAAGCCCTGGTTGGAGATGGTGGTGATCCGCCCCGGAAAGCTTCCGTTCGGCATTGCATCGGAGCCGGCAGGCTGCAGGTGAATGTGCTCCGGGCGTATGGCTGCATGGCGGAAATGGCCGTTTTTTCCCGGCATCGCCAGCGCCAGGTCGCCGATGAAAAGGATTCCATTTTCCACCCGTACCGGCAGCACATTTTTCATGCCCACGAAATCGGCCACGAAGGCCGTGAGCGGCCTTCTGAAAACCTCATCCACGGTTCCGACCTGCTCGACATGGCCGTCGTTGAGAATCGCCGCGCGCTGGGCCAGGCTGTGGGCATCGGTAAAATCATGGGTCACCATGAGCACGGTCAGCCCGGTTTCCCGATGCAGGCTGCGGAAAAGATCGCGGATCTCTTCCCGGAAGCAGGGGTCGAGGGAGGAAAGGGGTTCGTCCAGCAGGAGTACCGTCGGTACCGTGGCCAGGGCCCGGGCCAGGGCCACGCGCTGCTTTTCGCCGCCGCTCAGGGTCGTCACCGACCGGTCCAGCAGCGATGCCAGGCCCAATCGATCGATGAGGTCACGGCACCTGGCCCGCCCGGCCGGGGTCGATCGGCGGTAGTAGCGAAGGCCGAAATCGATGTTTTTGGCCACACTCAGGTGAGGAAACAGGGCGCAGTCCTGGTAGACGATGCCCACACCGCGGCGTTCAGGAGGAAGCCCGGTGACGTCGCGGCCGGAAACAACAATCCGCCCGCCGGCAATCGTGACGACGCCGGCAACCGACTCCAGGATGAGGGTCTTGCCCGCGCCGGTGGGGCCCAGCAGACAGAAGAACTCGCCCTGTTCGACGCAAAGATCCACCGATTTAAGGGAGAACCCGGGCAGGCGCACGCTGAGCTGGTCGATGCGGATCATGCCGCCGCCTTGCGGTCCAGCGAGAAGACCCTCAACAGCAGAAAAAGCACCAGGCAGACCAGGATGAGCCACACGGCTACCGGCTGGGAATACTGCAGGCCGTATGCGGTGAAACGCTCGTAAATCATCACCGGAGCCACCATGGGGTGGTAGGCCACGATAACCACGGCGCCGAACTCGCTCACTGCCCGGGCCATGCACATGATTCCCCCGACGACCATGTGCCGCCAGGCCAGCGGCAGGGTTACCCGGAAAAAGGTGGCGCCGGCCGACGCGCCCAGGCTCCGGGAGACATGCTCCAGTCGCGGCGAAATCTCCGCGAAACCGGCTTTGACTGTATTAATGTAGAAGGGCAGGCCCACGAAGGTCAGCACGGCGATCAGGCCGGTCACCGTCCCCATGATCTCGATGCCCACCGCCTGCATCAGCCGCCCGATCGGATGATTTCTGCCGGCAATGCTGAGCAGGGCGATGCCCACCACCGGATGGGGAATCATGATGGGCAGATCGATGATGCTTTCCAGTATTTTTTTACCCGGGAAGCGATGCCGGGCCAGCAGGTATGCCAGGGGCGTCCCGAACACCAGTGAGATGACCGCGGCGGCGCCGGCGGTGACCATGCTGAGTCTGATGGAGCGGATCACATCCCGATCCATCAGGGTCTCCTTCAATGCGGCCACCGTGGGTTGCGTCATCATCTCAACGAGCGGCACCAGGATGAAGGCCACGATGACGGCGCTGCAGGCCGCCGCCAGCCAGAAAAGGGGATCCCGGTGTTGATACCGCCGCTGCCCCGCTGCGATCACGGCGCTGTTGCCGGCAGTGCTACTCACGGACCTCCACCAGCGTCGGCAGGTTGCCGGGCAGGGCATCCTTCATGGCCTGGGTAGGCACCCGGCAGGGGATGAAGGGCGGCTGCCCCATATCCTTGAGCACTTTCAAGCCGCCGTCGGCCGACAGCAGATACTCCAGAAAGCGTGTTGCGCCGGCGGGATTGGGAGCGTCCTTGACCAGGGTAATGCCGTAGGTGACGGACTGCCCGGTTTGGGTGATCCACTCCCCGGGCTTTTTCCCGGTGACCTTCACCTGGGCCTGTTTGTAGAAGTCATCGAACTGATAGTTGCCCAGATTGATATGGTCGTCCAGGGTCAGGTATTTGAGTTCGTGCTGAATGGCCACGGACAGATACTCCCAGGCATAATCCATGTTCCCGGTCTTGAGCAGGGACACCAGTTCGACGGATTTGGGGCGCACATTCTTCTCCGGCCGGTTGGCGATCAGCCGGTCGTAAAGCCCGGGCTGATTGTAGAATTTTTCAGCCAGCTGAAGGACCATCAGGCTGCGGTATCCGCACGGATCCAGGTTGGGGTCCGAGTGGCCCCATACCACCTCTTTTTTCTGCAGGATCTCATACCAGTTGTTGGCGCTGATCCGGTCGGCATAGCGGCTGGTGGCCGTGTAGCACAGCACCAGTTGATTGGTGGCAAAACGGATGTTCCAGGCGGCCTTGCCTGGAATCAGGGTCTTGTCGATCACCTTGTAGTCGGCCGAAGCCATGATGTCGGCGGGCTTGCCCAGTTCGGAAATCATGCGGGCCATTTTGGTGCTGCCGCCGGCTTCCCGCAGAATGTCGATGCCGGGATTGGCCGCTTCGAAATCCTTTTCGATCCGGGCCAGCGGAACCGTCAGGCTGCCGGCATGAAAGATGATGACCTTTTCCATGGCACCAACCGGTGCGGCATGGACTGAAATGACTAAAAAAATGACGATGAGAATTGATAAAAACACACGTTTTGAATTAGTCGGGTTCATCGTTTGTCCTCCTCCTGACAAGTCGAAAAGTTTCGGTCAACGGCATACCCTTAAGCACCTCATCATTAGGCGGAGGCAGTCATCGAGTCAAATTGTTTTGGGCAATGTTTCGTTACTTTTTCAAGGGACGACGATTTCCAACCTTAACGAACAGGCTTTCGGTTGAATCGCGGTATCCGTTTTCCATTGTTGATGGCGGACGTACCGTTATCGGCATTAATGATGAATCAGTTTTTAGGGAATCAGTCCATTCGCAAGAGACCAATAGATGGTAAAGTGGGTTGACTATGCCGGTTGGCCCCCCTATTTTTATAAGTCTTTGACAGCCGGCTCGATGAGGTGCATCCAGGCCGGGATTGACCTTGCCGCCCACTCACAATCAAACACCAGGGAATATTGCTATGAAAGCAACCGCTAAAATAAATGCCGGCGTCTGCGGGTTCAGAACCAAGGTTACGGCCGAGACCCGGGACGGGATGAACGTCGAGCTGCGCATGGGCAGCGATTGCGAAACCATCAGGGAACTGGCCAAGCTGATTAAGGCCCGGAACCCGATCAATGCGTTCCAGGAACTCACCCCGATATCCGAAAGCGCAGTGCTGGCCGTCTGTCGCCCGGTCCTGCAGAAAAAGGGATGCTGCGAGGCATGCGTAGTGCCTGTGGCCATTTGCAAGGCGATGCAGGTGGCTGCCAATCTGGCGCTGCCCAGGGATGTAGTAGTGGAAATAGCTAAAGGATGATGCCCTCGTAATGTCGCTTTTCCGACGGATTCGTAAAAAAGCCGAGATCAAGGCTTGCGAATCCCGAGGAATGAGGCGTACTTAAGGTACTCCGCAGTGACGAGGGATGAAGCGTAACGCAGATATCGGCTTTTTTACGAATCCGTCAAAGGAGTAACCATGCCACACAAACCCATCGCCGCCGGCAAGAGCAGCTTCGACCTCATCGATTTCGCCACCTTTTTGTCCGCCGTGGATTTAAACGGTGAGATCGTCTTTATGGACGTGGCCTGCGGCATCGGCAACTATGCCATCGAGATCGCCCGACAAATCCGGGACAAGGGAACGGTGCACGCCTTTGACCTGTGGGAGGAAGGGATCACCAAACTCAGACTGAAGGCCAGTTCCCTGGGCCTGGAGAATATCGAAGCTACGGTTTGTGACGTCAGCAAAAAAATCCCCCTTGGCGATCACACCGTGGACATCTGCCTCATGGCCACGGTACTCCACGACCTGATCGAAGACGGCACCCACGACGGGACATTGAAGGAGATCGTCCGGGTGCTCAAGCCGGCCGGGCAGTTAGTTGTAGTTGAGTTCAAGAAAATACCCGGCCCCCCGGGACCGCCGGAAAAGGTGCGGCTGTCGCCCGGGGAACTGAACGCGGTGCTTCTGCCCTTCGGTTTTCACCCTGGCCGGACACGCGAACTCGGAGCGGTCACCTACCTGTCGACGTTCTCCCGTTAATTCCGGTTTAATGTCCACTGCCAGAAAAAGGGAGTCGAACCCTGCGAGCCCGGCAACCTTTCCCGGGCACCCAATTCCAGCCTTGATTTCTCGGAAAAAAGACCGATATCACTCCCGCAGGAAAAATTTGCACCTTATCCCGGGAGTATGGTCCGTTGTATAAAGCAATCTCCGTCTACCGAAACCAGTTGCGGGAAAAACTGTTCGGCATCCCTGAAAACGTTCCCACCCGGCACCGCCGGTACGTCATCGCCAGCAACTTCATGTTCGTCTTCGCCCTGGCGGGTCACAGCGCCTTTATCCCCATCCACTGGATTCTCGGCGCCCCGCTCCTGTTCACCGTCAACCTGCTGTGCGTACCCATGGACGCCCTGTGCCTCTATTTGAATCATCGGCGGCGCTATACGGCGGCCTTCGGCATCTGGGTGGCCGTGGTCACCTATCATGCATCCATCAGTTCCCTGGCTTATGGGTGGGAGTCGGGGTTTCACTACTACATCCTGAGCCTTACCGTCTTCGTATTCATCGCGCCGTGGCGAAAGCTGGTCAATATCCTTCTGCTGTGCATCATCATGGGCATCTATATCTGGCTGAACACCCACGGCCGCATGATGCCACCGGACATCGTGCTGACCCCACCCCTGAAAAACGCCGCCGAAGTGATCAATATCGTGGTGAATTTCATTGTCCTGGGTTACCTGGCCTACTACTACACGCTGGCCGCCGAAAAAACCCAGACCGCCCTGGAGGAGAGTGAAAAAACCCTGAAAACCACCCTGGCCGCCTCACCGGTGGGCATCGCCCTGGTTAAAAACCGCGAAATCTTCTGGGCCAATGAAACCCTGTCACAGATGATGGGCTACGGGAAAAACGAGCCCATGGACCGGGATGCCCGCCACTTCTACCCCAATGTCGGCGACCTGGAGCAGTTTGAACACCTGGCCCATAAAGTCGGCCAGCCGTCCATCGACGTTCCCGATACCTGTCTTGTCAGAAGGGACAAAACGACCTTTCCCTGCCACATCAAGATCCGCCCCATCGCACCCGGAGACATCAGCAGGGGATCCATCGTCGTCGTCATGGACATGACCGAGCAGAAGGCCGCCGAGCGGGAAAAAGCGGCGCTTCGAGCCAGGTTCCAGCGGGCCGAGAAGATGGAGATGGTTGGCACCCTGGCCGGCGGGGTGGCCCACGACCTCAACAACATCCTGTCAGGCATCCTCAGCTATCCGGAGCTGTTGCTCCTTGACATGGCCCCGGAAAACCCCATGAGAAAGCCCCTGGAGACCATCAGGCGTTCCGGAGAAAAAGCGGCGGCCATTGTACAGGACCTGCTCACCCTGGCCAGGCGGGGAGTACCGGCCCAGAAAGTGACCGACATGAACGCCATTGTCCGGGAGTATCTGGCCAGTCCCGAGCAGGCCAAGCTGGTTGACTACCACCCCGCCGTCCGCTTCGATACCCGCCTGACCCTCGACCTGTTCAAGATCTCCGGCTCTCCCGTTCACCTGGCCAAAACGGTGATGAACCTGGTCTCCAATGCGTCCGAGGCGATTTCCGGAGACGGGATGGTGACTATCGCGACGAAGAACCGCCGGATCACCACCGCCTATTCCGGGTATGAAATGGTCGCGCCCGGCGAGTATGCCGTGCTGTCCGTGTCAGACGACGGCCAGGGAATTCCGGCAGAGAGTCTGGATCGAATTTTCGAGCCCTTCTACACCAAGAAAGTCATGGGCAGAAGCGGTACCGGTCTGGGACTGGCCGTGGTATGGGGAACGGTGAAAGACAATGGCGGGTATGTGGATGTAAGCAGCGTTCCGGGTCGGGGTACCCGGTTCGACCTCTACTTTCCGCGCACCGATCAGGTGGCATTGGAAAAAAACGCGGCATCCCTGGAGGACCGCCAGGGCCACGGAGAGCACGTACTGGTGGTGGATGACGTGGAAGAACAGCGCATCATCGCCACCGGCATGCTGAAGAAACTGGGCTACCGGGCCGATGCGGTCGACAGCGGTGAAACCGCGCTGGCCTGGATGCGCAGCCAACGCAGCGACCTGCTGATGCTGGACATGATCATGGATCCGGGCATCGACGGTCTGGAAACGTACCGGCGGGTTCTTGAAGACCATCCAGGGCAGAAGGCCATTGTCGCCAGCGGCTATTCAGAGACGCAACGGGTATCGGCTGCCTTGGATCTGGGGGCCGCCGGCTACCTTAAAAAGCCCTACACGCTATTCGAACTGGCCAAAGCCGTCGGAAACGCCTTGAAAAGGCATCCCGGATAACCGCAATCAGCGCCGCAGGCAATCTTCCGCAAACACTTTTTCCAGCGCATCGACCAGGGCGTCGGCATCCTGCATGGAGAAGACGATCGGCGGTTTGAGCTTGAGCACGTTGTGCAGGGGGCCGTCGGTGCTGATCAGAAATCCGTAATCCTTCATGCGATTGCAGATGTAGGCGGCGTGGTCCGCGGCCGGTGCCAGGGTGTCGTGATCCGTCACCAGTTCCACTCCCAGGTAGAGCCCCAGGCCCCGCACATCCCCGATCAATGGAAACGCCTCCTTCAGGATTGACAGCCGCTCGAGCAGGTAAGCGCCCACCTGCCTGGCATTTTCCTGCAGGCCTTCGGTCTGGATCACATCCAGTACGGCCATGCCCACGGCACAGGAAACGGGGTTGCCGCCGTAGGTATTGAAGTATTCCATGCCGTTGTTAAAGGTTTCGGCAATCGCCGGGGTGGTCACCACCGCGGCAACGGGGTGACCGTTGCCCATGGGTTTGCCCAGGGTGACGATGTCCGGCACCACCCCCTGGGTCTCGAAGGCCCAGAAGTGGGTGCCGGCCCGGCCGAAGCCCACCTGGACCTCGTCGGCGATGCACACCCCGCCGGCGGCCCGCACGTGCGCGAAAGCGGCCCGGAGATAGCCGTCGGGCAGCAGCACCTGGCCGCCGCAGCCCAGCATGCTCTCGCAGATGAAAGCCGCCGGCCGCCGGCCAGCGGCTTGGATGCAGTCGACGGCGGTCTTCACATAGCGGGCATAGGCGACGCCGGATGTCGGCCCGGTGCCTTTGTGGGGACCGCGGTAGCCGCAGGGCATGACGACCGTCTGGACCCAGTCCGGCGCCCCCTTTCCCCCGGGTCCGTCGTGCTTGTAAGGGCTGATGTCCACCAAGCCCTGGGTGTTCCCGTGGTAGGCCCCGTCCACGGTGATAATGTCTCGCTGCCCCGTATGGGTGCGCGCCAGGCGCAGGGCCAGTTCGTTGGCTTCGCTGCCGCTGCACACAAAAAAGCAGACGCTCAGTGGATCGGGAAAGGTGGCCAGCAGCCTGCGGGCGTAGTCCACAATGTTGTCGTGAAGGTAGCGGGTGTTGGTGTTGAGCACCGCCATCTGGCGCTGCCCGGCGGCCACCACGGCAGGGTGGCAGTGGCCCACGTGGCATACGTTGTTCACCCCGTCCATGTATGGCTGCCCGGTTTCGGTGTAGAGGAAGCCGCCCATGCCCCGCACGATCTTCAGCGGGGTGTGGTAGGAGACGCTGAGGTTCTTGCCCAGATGCCGTTGCCGGATGGCCATGATCTCATCCGCCTGGCGGACTTCCGTTGCCGGCGGAGCAGTGGCGAGTCCCAGGATCACGCCCGGATCCGGGCACAGGGCGGTCCAGACCCGTCGCTGGCTGGGCCGGGCCACGCCGGGGAAGCTGCCTTCGATTCCCAGCAGATCGGCGATCAGTTGAAGGTGCAGGTGGGGTGCCCAACCGCCGTTTTCCGATGAAGTGCCGATGGTGCCGAGCGGCTGACCGGCGCTGACGGGCATGCCCGGTTCCAGGTCCTCCAGCGATGTGGCCGCCAGATGGCCGTAAAGCGAGTAAAAAGGAATCCCCGTGTCCGTCTCGTGGGACAGGACGACGGTCGGGCCGTAGTCCTGGTGGACATCGTTGTTCTGAACGCTGTGGATCCGGCCGTCCATGAAGGCATAAACCGGCTCACCCGGCCGGGCAAAAAGATCCAGGCCCAGGTGAACGGTGCGGTATTCGGGGGCGGTGTCCGTCTCCACCTTGAAGGCATCGGCCGTGTAGATCAACCGGGCTTCGTTGTAGCGGCCGATGCCGAGAGCGCTGCCGGCATCTTCCATCTCCCGGAAGATCAGGCGTGTCATGGCTTCCGCGTCCCCTTTTTCCGGACCGGCCCCCAGCAGGGGGGTACTCACACTCAGGTCGATGACCGGCGGATGGCCGCCCGGCAGCGACGCATCCACCACCGGGGTGAACGACGACTGGTTTTCCTTCAGCCAGGCGACTAGGGCGCAGCTTCGGGGCACCGGGTCGAAACCGCAGGCATTCCTGAAAAGAGCCTCGGCAAAATCCGGGCTGATCTCCCGCAGCCGAAAAAGGAGTTCCCAGGCGGGCTGCTGGGAAATCAGCAGATAGGTGTTTTGCGGCGCCAGGCGGATCTGGTGGGCGCTGTGGCAGACGCTGGTGCACAGGCGCATGCAGATCAGGTCGAAGAGCACGGCCAGTTCGGTCTCGCCGAGCGCAAAGGCGCGGTGGTACCCGGCCACCACCCGGACGGCGGCGGCCAGGGGATCCTTTTTTCCCATGAGGGCATATGCGCAGGCAATGGCCAGTTCGTTGACCGTGTGGGAATGAACCATATCTCCGAAATCGATGAGCCCGGTAACCCGGTTGCCCCACCGGCCATAAGGGGACGCCAGCACATTGTAGTCGTTGCCGTCGCTGTGGATCACGCTGGTGCGCAGGCCCGCCAGTTTCGGCGCGATGGAGGCGCGATAACGATCAAACAGGTGCCGAACCAGATCCCGCTTTTCAGCCTCATCGATATTATCCAGCAGTGATCCCACCACCTCGCCGCAGCGGGCCAGGTCCCAGTGAAACGCCCGATGGGTGGCCGGGTGATCGAAGTCCATGAATACCCGGTCGATGCGGCCCAGGAACGATCCGAGACTAAAGAGCAGCTCTCCGTCGTGGGGATTGACCGTGGCCAGGGGCTTTCCCGGCAGATAGGTGAGCAGGCGCACGAAATGACCGGTGCCATCCTGCCCGGGGGTCCAGAGGATCTCTTTGCCGCCGGGAGCGCTTAAGACCCGTGGGCAGGGGGCGAATTCGTCAAACAGGGCGGCACCCTGCTCCGCCACATGGGTCATGGCCCGGTTCTGGAGTTCCAGCACTTCACGGTTTTCGGCGGCATTGGCGATTTTGAGCACAAACTGGCCGCCCTTTTTATCCTTCAACCGGAAGTTCTGGTCCCGCTCGCTGGGCAGCCCTTCGGCCGAGGCTGCGAGATTGAACATTTTTTCAGCCAGGGCGGCCGCCTGGGATTCGCTGAACCGGGGGGCATGTCTCACCAGATTCGACATGATGTGCAACACTCCTTTCACGAACCTGCCGATGGGGTTTCATGGGGGTAATCGGGAACAGGCAGGCTGTCTATCGGAAGATGAACCCATCTTTCAGCGGATCTGCCGGATCGATGAGAAATTCATTGCGTCCGGTGATCCAGGCGCTTCCTTCCACTTCCGGGATAATGGCGTCGTGCGGGCCGAAGGTGGTGGTTTCAACCACCTGACCGGTAAAACGGGATCCCAGGATGCTCTCGATGATGATGGGTTCGTTCATGCCGATTTCCCTGCGGGTGTAATGAAGCGCCAGCCGGGCGCTCACACCGGTGCCGGTGGGAGAGCGGTCCACCTCCCCGTCGGCGAAAATGCACACGTTGCTGGAATGGGCCCCCGGGCTGTGGGGCGGGCCGATGATGATCGTTCCATAGAGAAAACTCAGATCGGCCTCGAAAGGATGCGGGATCGGACCGGCGGCCATGACGGCCCGTTTGACCGCCATGCCCTTGTCGATCAGGGCGTTGAAGTCCCGGCCGGTGGTGGTCACCCCCAGATCCTCGGCCTTGACGAAGGCATAAAACGCGCCGCCGTAGGCGATATCATAACGCACGGAACCCAGCCCGGGAACATCGACGGCCTGATCCAGGGCCAGGGCGAAAGACGGCACATTATGGAAAAAAACGCTGGTGACCCGCCCCTTTTCCAAACGCGCGTGGGCAGTCACCAGACCGGCCGGGGCGTCGATGCGCACGGTGGTGACCGGTTCCACGGCCTCGATCAGGCCCGTCTCGATGGCCACGGTGGTTACCCCGATGATGCCGTGGCCGCACATGGAACTGTATCCCGCGTTGTGAAGAAACAGGACGCCGAAGTCCGCCCCGGGCGTCACCGGCGGCGTGATGATGCAGCCATACATGTCGGCATGGCCCCGAGGCTCCCACATGAGGGCCGTGCGCAGGTGATCCAGGTGGTCGGTCATGAACCGGCGTCGCGCCAGAATGGTATCCCCTTCCAGTTCCGGCAGGCCGCCGGTGATGATGCGGAAGGGCTCACCGCCGGTGTGGGCATCGATAGTGGTGATCCGTCGCCAGCTGTCCGGCGGCGTCCAGTTTCTCATCTTTTCAAGCATGGTCGGCTCCGGGGGAAAACATATAGGGGTTCATGTATGAAACGCTATTTAAATCTGGAAAATTTACCCCTCACCCTGTCCCTCTCCCCAGTGGGGCGAGGGAACCTTAACACCACCATCGTCCTTTTGATGAACACCGCAACATGGTGCTCCTCCCTCTCCCCTCGAGGGGAGAGGGCCGGGGTGAGGGGGGATAGTTTTCATTCCGATTAAATTCTATAGCCTGTTTGAACCCTCCCCGCGGTAAGCCGCGGAGAGGGTTCACCGTAAGGATAAAAGTCTATTTTCGATTCGCTCGCTATCACGATTCAAAACCTTGCAGTGCGGTCAAGATCAAGGCGGGCGATCATTTCAACCGGAGGCGTGGCAGCGCCACGTCGAGGATTGAAATGTGAGCCCAACGCGGATATTGGCCGCAATGCGAGGTTTTGAAATTGGCTCTCACGACATATCGATGACCGTGCCCAGCCCCTTCTTCTCCGCTGCTTTCAGTACCGCCGCCGCCGTCACCGCGTCCTGCACCGCCAGCCCCACGGATTTGAAGAAGGTGATCTCCTCATCGCTCTGCCGGCCGGGTTTCTCTCCGTTGATGATCTCGCCGATCTCGGCGTCGATGACCGCCTTGCCGATAATGATATCCCCGGCCTCGGCCATGGCCGCGTCCCGTTGATCCACCACTACCCGCGCCCGGCGAATGGTGGTGGCGTCGATCTCCTGCATCTGGGGGGTGAAGGAGCCCACACCGGTCACATGGGTGCCCGGTTTCAGGTCGTTGCCGTCAAACAGGGGGGT
>JAHLLR010000114.1 GCA_020444075.1 Deltaproteobacteria bacterium | reverse complement strand
ATTCAGAGGAATGAGGCGTACTTGTCGTACGCCGCAATGACGAAGGATGAAGCCTAACGCAGATATCGGACGTTTTACGAAGCCGTCACGGGTTACCCACCCAGATACGCCTCCCTCACCCGGGGATCTGAAATCAGGGCTTCGCCGGTTCCCTCTAAAACCACCGAACCCACCTCCAGGACGTAGGCGTAATCGGCAATCTTGAGCGAGGCATAGGCATTCTGCTCCACCAGCAGCACGGTTTTACCCTGCTGGTGGATCGCCGTGATGATGTCGAACACCTCTTTGACCAGCTTGGGCGCCAGACCCAGGGAGGGCTCGTCGAGCATGATCAGCTCCGGAGAACTCATCAGTGCCCGTGCCAGGGCCAGCATCTGCTGCTCGCCGCCGGAGAGGAGGCCCCCCTTCTGGTCCTTGCGCTCGCGCAGGATGGAGAAAAGGTCGAAAACCCACTCGAGATCCCTGGCGATGTCCGCGGTGTCATTGCGGCTGTAGGCCCCCAGTCTCAGGTTGTCCAGCACCGACAGGTGGGCAAAGATCTTGCGGCCCTCCGGCGCCATGACGATACCCGCTTTGACCACATCCACCGGGCCCATGTGGGTGATGTCCCGGCCCTTATAGCTGATCGTACCGGATTTATCCTTGATCAGGCCCGAGATGGCTCGCAGGGTGCTGCTTTTGCCGGCACCGTTGGCACCGATCAGGGTGACGATCTTGCCCCGGGGAACCTCCATGGTCAGGTCTTTCAAGGCATGGATACCGCCGTAAAAGATGTTGAGATCCTGAATGTTAAGCACTTTGAACCGCCTCCTCTCCGAGATAGGCCTCGATCACCTTGGGGTCGGCCTTGATCTGATCCGGCGAGCCTTCGGCAATGGTTTCGCCATAATCCAGGACCCAGATATGCTCGCAGATCCCCATGACCACCTTCATGTCGTGCTCGATGAGCAGGATGGTCAGACGGAACCGGTCGCGGATCTGGCGGATGAAAGCCATCAGGTCCCGGGTTTCATTGGGATTCATGCCGGCCGCCGGTTCGTCCAGCAGCAAAAAGGCCGGATCCGTGGCCAGGGCCCGGGCAATTTCCAGGCGGCGCTGGGCCCCGTACGGCAGGCTGGTGGACTTTTCGCCGGCCAGGTCGCGCAACCCCACCACTTCGAGCAGGTCCAGGGATTTTTCCTTGATGGCTTTTTCTTCGCGCAGGCTGGCGGGCAGGCTGAACAGGGCATGCCACCAGGTGGTTTTCTGGCGCAGATGGCAGCCGATCATGACATTTTCCAGAACGGTTTCGTTTTTGAACAGGCGGATGTTCTGGAATGTGCGCGCGATACCGCTCTTGCACACCAGATAGGGCTTTTTTCCGGTAATTTCCCGCCCTTGAAAGATCACCTTTCCCTGGGTGGGGGTATAGAAACCGGTGATCATATTGAAGCAGGTGGTTTTCCCGGCACCGTTGGGTCCGATAAGCCCGACGATGCTTCCCCGGGTAATGGCGGCGCTGAAATTTCCCACGGCCGTCAGGCCGCCGAAGCGCATGGTCAGCGCCTGGGTTTCCAGGATGGTTTCCGGTTTCATTTCGAATTGCCTCGCTTTCCGATCCTGGCGGCCAGTCCTTCCCAGGTTATCTCGCGGGTTCCCATGAGCCCCTCGCGGCGAAACAGGATGATAAACAAAAGCGCCAGGGAAAAAACCACCATGCGCATACCGGGCACCCCCGCGATGTAAAAATTGCCGATACTGATGGGGTTTTCCACAAAGCGCAGCCATTCCAGAAGAATCGTGATGCCGATGCCCGCCAGGACAGATCCGGTGATGGATCCCAGGCCGCCGGTCACGACGATCATCAGGATGTTGAAGGTCAGGATAAAGAGGAACATCTTGGGATCGATGGTGGTCAGCAGGCTGCCCAGCAGAGCACCGCCCACCCCGGCAAAAAATGCACCCATGGCAAAGGATATCAGTTTGTATTTGAAGACATTGATACCCATGGCCGTGGCGGCTGTTTCGTCGTCGCGGATCGCTTTGAGGGTATTGCCGAAGTTGCTGTTGACGATGCGCATGACAAAATAAAGGGTCAGCAGACACCAGCCGAAATTCCACCAGATATTGGCGTAGTCGGGAATCCCCTTGAAGCCAAGGGCGCCGTTGGTCAGCCGGGGCAGGTTGTTGGCGAACACGCGCACAATTTCGGCGAATCCGAGGGTGGCGATGCCCAGGTAATCGTCCCCCAGCCTCAGCAACGGGATTCCCACGGCGATGCCGGCGGCGGCGGCGATCAGCCCGCCCAGCAGAACGGCCACAAAAAACGGCGCCTGGGCGGCCTGGACCCATGGGTAGGGTGCGTCGAGGATAAAGAGCATCTCCTTCTGGCCCGGGGTCATGATCAGAATGGAACAGACATAGGCGCCGATAGCCATGAAGCCGGCGTGGCCCAGGCTGAACATGCCGGTAAACCCGTAAATCAGGTTCAGGCTGAGGGCCAGGATGATATTGATGGCGATCAGGTTGAGGATCTGGATTTTATAGCCGTCCAGGTGGCCTTTGGCCAGCCAGAGGAGGACGCCCAGAACCGCAACCGTCAGCAGATTGAGGATATTTTTTGTTTTGCGGTCCATTATACCTTGTCCTCCAGTTTCGCACCGAACAACCCCGTGGGTTTGAACAAAAGGATGAAGATGAGCAGGATAAAGGCGAAGGCATCCCGGTACCCGGCCAGCTCCGGAAAGAAAGCCACCATCAGGATTTCGACAAAACCGAGGATGAGGCCCCCGATCACTGCGCCCTGGATCGATCCGATGCCACCGAAAACCGCCGCGATAAACGCCTTGAAACCGGGGATGACGCCCATGACGGGCTGCAATTGCGGATAGCGCAGGGCCCACATGATTCCGGAGGCGGCGGCCAGGGCGGATCCGATACCAAAGGTCAGGGCGATGACCCGATTGACCTCGACCCCCATGATATAGCTGGTCTCGATATCTTTGGAGATGGCCCGCATACCCAGTCCCGGTTTGGTTTGGTAGACGATATAGATCAGTCCGAGCATGAGCAGAAAAGACAAAATGGGAACAAACAGGGTCAGCGGCAGTATGCGCACGTCGCCGACCACGATGACCTCTTCCAGCCAGACCGGCCGGTAGACCGCCCGCGGAATGGCCGAAAAGACCACGATGGCCAGATTCTGCAGAAAAAAGGAGACGCCGATGGAACTGATCAGGGCCGAAATGCGGGGCGCGTCGCGCAGGGGCCGATAGGCCACCCGATCGACAAAGATGCCGACGCTGGCCGTCACCAGGATGGCCGCGACGATTGCCAGCGGCCAGGGCAGGTGAAACAGGGTGACGGCCCAGAAAACAAAATAGGCCCCCAGCATGAAGATTTCGCCGTGGGCAAAATTGATCAGCCGCAGGATGCCGTAAACCATGGTGTAGCCGATGGCGATCAAGGCGTAAAGGCTTCCCAGGGTCAGGCCGTTCAGCGCGTGCTGTAAGAACATTGCCAAGCTCATGCCCAGCTCCTATCGTCAACCGTTCAGGAATAAGGGGGAAGCCCTGCGGCTTCCCCCGTCACACCTATCACCATGGAGCCTACAGCTCGGGGGTGATGCTCCCGATGTACGTTTTCTTGCCGTCTTTGATCACAACCAGGCCCACCGGTTTTTCGGCATCGTGGGTCGCGTTGATGGTGGTTGCCCCGGTGACGCCTTCAAACCCCTTGGTGGTTGCCAGGGCGTGGGTAATGGCTTCGCTGTCGAGGCTGCCGGCTCTTTTGATGGCGTCCAGCACGATCACGTAGGAATCATAGCCCAATGCGGCGTTGACGTTGGGTTCTTTTTCGGGATGCAGTTTCGTCCAGTTGTCGGTGAAATTGCGGGCTACGGGGTTCATCTCCTTCATGGACGGGTCGTAGGGGAAGGTGGTGTGGATGAAGCCTTCAACATCCTTTCCGCCGATCTCGACGATTTTGGGGTTGTCCATGGCGTCGCCGCCCATAATCTTGAATTTGGCACCCAGTTCGTTGGCCTGCTTCATGATAATGGCCCCTTCGGCAAAGTAGGAGGGGATGAACAGCAGGTCGGGTTTTTTGCTGATAATTTCGGTCAGCTGGGCGGTAAAATCCTGATCCCCGGACTGATACTTCAGGTTGGCAACCACTTCGCCGCCGAGTTTATCGAAGGATCGTTTGAAGAAGCTGGCCAGGCCGACGGAATAGTCATTGGCCACATCCACCAGCAGGGCCGCTTTTTTCAGGCCCAGGGTTTTATAGGCATAGGTGGCGGCGCCGGCACCCTGGAAGGGGTCGATAAAGCATACCCGGAAGACATACTTTTTGCCCTGGGTGACCAGCGGGTTGGTACAGGAGGTGCCCACCATGGGGATCCGGGCCTTTTCGGCCACTTCACCGCCGGCCATGGCCAGGGAGCTGCCGTAGGTGCCGATAATGGTGTGGGCCTTTTCCTTGTCGATCAGCCGTTTCACGGCATTGGCCGACTCGACTTTATCGGATTTGTTATCCACGATGAACAGCTCCACTTTTTTACCCAGCACCGTGGGAAACTCTTTGTTGGCCATCTGCAGACCCTCGAGCTCGAGTTGGCCGCCATAGGCGTTGGCGCCGGTCAAAGGCATGAAAACACCGATTCGAACCGTGTCGTCGGCTGCCAGGGCCGTGCCGCAGAATGCGAAAAACAGGATAAGGCTTACAGTAATAATTCTTTTCATCGGTACTCCTCCTTTTTAAGTTTGAACAAACGGGCAGCGAGTCGCACGCCCTGAATAAAAACGGTCGGACGCCGGGAAACCGGTTAACGCCTGCGCATCTCATCCTGACATCCCAGAGGCAGTTGAGTCGTTGTTCTCACAGCAATTTCAGTGCCATGGAAAATCCAAAACCGCTCCGGCCAGGCGGCAGGCCGGCTGAATATTTTTCAACCTATTTAATTTACGATATTTTAAAATAACCCTGGCTGCAGACGGCAGCACAGGAGTTCAAGAAGGTGGGATGACCCTGAAGGATCGTCGATATTATGCAGTCTTAGAAACGGAGAACGGCGAGGCGGTTTTTTCTCATTGAATCAAAATGGTTATCCAGGGTGAGAACCATCAATTCGTTTTTGATCCGCAATAATAAGGTTCTTTTACACAAAGCAAAAGAATCTGACACATCCATGCGGTGGGGTCCGGAAACCCGGTCAGAACCGGAAAATTAAGGGAATGGGGGCTGTCATTCCCCCCATTCCCTTTCCGGACGAATAGGCTTTACCACTCATTTTTCTGGTTCACCGGTGTGGTACGGCAAGTCTGCTCATTCAGCCTTCTGCGCATCCGCAATGGCCACTTCTTCGAAGGTCTTGATGTCGGCCAGCACCCGGGTGGCGGCGTCGAGCAGTTCCATGGCAATCGCCGCTCCGGTGCCCTCTCCCAGCCGGAATTGAAGGTCCAGCAGGGGGTCGACCCCCAGCCGTTCGTGGATAAACCGGTGGCCCACCTCCACGCTGCGGTGGCTGGCAAACAGGTAGGCTTTGGCTGCCGGAGCCAGTTCACAGGCGATCAGGGCGCCGGCCGTGGCGATAAGGCCGTCGCACACCACGGGTATGCCGGCGGCCGCGGCCCCGATCACCAGCCCGGCCAGTCCGCCGATCTCGAACCCCCCCACCTTGGCCAGTACATCCAGCGGGTCTTTTGGGTCCGGCCGGTGCAGCGCCAGGGCCTGTTCGATGACCCGGATCTTGTTGGCCAGGGCCGCGTCACCGATGCCCGTGCCCCGGCCGGTGAGCCTATCCACGGCAATGCCTGAAAAGGCGGCGATGACGGCTGACGACGGCGTGGTGTTCCCGATGCCCATGTCGCCGGTGCCCAGCATGTCCACCGGGCCATCGGCCAACAGGTCGTTGACGATCTCGATGCCGGCCCGGACACTTTTAACGGCATCCGCGCGGGACATGGCCGGTGTTCGGGCAAAGTTCGCGGTGCCTTTGCCCACCTTCTTGTGAAAGATCGGCAGCGTCGGGTCGAAATCGAAATTGACACCCAGATCGGCGACTTTCACCCGGGCTCCGGCATGTTTGGCCAGCACGTTGATGGAGGCCCCCTGGTTGACGAAATTGAACACCATCTGGGCGGTCACCTCCTGGGGAAACAGGCTCACGCCTTCGTCGGTGACACCGTGGTCCCCGGCGCAGGTCACGATGAACTTGTTTTCCAGACGCACGTCCAGGGTGCCGAAGATGGCCGCCAACCGGGCCGACGCCGGTTCCAGCAGCCCAAGGCTGCCGGCGGGCCGGGCCTGATTGGCCAGGCGTTCATTGGCCTGTTCGTGGACGTTTTCGTTCAACGGTTGAATGGCTGCAATGCTTCTCTTTAATAACTCCATAAAATCTCCTTTTTAATGTTTTGCGTGAGGTGGTAGATTTTGATCGAATCGTAAAAAGTCGAAATCTCAGATTTATTGTCATCCCCGCGAAGGCGGGAATCCATAATATTCAAATAGTTATAGATAGCGCTAAAGCTTCACTGCGTGCACCCGCCTTCGCGGGAATGACACATCGGGGACTTTTTACGAAGCCATCAGATTTTGGTGAGGATCGCAAAGTCGCGAGAACGAAGACCGGGGCCAAAAGATGCCGCCTCACGGAAAACATTTGTCCCCGGCGATGTCCTCGTTAAACACCTCCATACCCTTTTTCATGGCGCAGAAATCGCCGCACATGGTGCAGGTCTCCGACTGCTCCGGTCGCCGGCTGTCACGGATGGATCGGGCCACCGCCGGGAAGAGCAGCAGTTCCTGAAGATCATCCCAGCGCATGTCCCGCCGGGCCATGGCCGCCTGCTTGTCCCGATCCCGCCGCTCGGGGTATTTGCTCAGGTCGCCGATGTGGACGGCCAGACGGGTCACCCGCACGCCTTCGCGCACATCGGCCTCCGTGGGCAGGGCCAGGTGTTCGGCCGGGGTGATGTAACAGATCAGATCTGCCCCGTGCCGGGCGGATGCAGCCGCACCGATGGCCGCGGTCACGTGGTCGTAGCCGGCCCCGACGTCCGTGGGAATCGGTCCCAGCACGTAATAGGGGGCGTTGCCGCTCATGCGTTTTTCCAGCATGATATTGCCGGCGATTTCGTCCATGGGCACATGGCCCGGGCCTTCCACCATGGTCTGGCAGCCCATTTCCCGGCCGATCTCGGCCAGTTCGCAGTTGATGATCATCTCCGCCATCTGGGCCCGGTCGTGGCTGTCGTGGATGGCGCCGGCCCGGATGCCGTTGCCCAGGGAAAGCACGGCATCGTACTTTTTCATCAGGCCGCACACCCGGTCAAATTGTTCGTACAGGGGGTTCTCTTTTTCGTTCATGTCCATCCAGGCCACCATGAAGGTGCCCCCCTTGGAGGCCAGGCCGCCGTAGCGGAAGCCCTGTTTTCTCAAGCGCCGGATGGTGTACTGGTTGATGCCGCAGTGAATCGCCATGAAGCTGAGTCCGTCGGCCAGTTGCTGCTCGATGAGATCGAACAGATACTCGGGATCCAGCCGGGCGGGGTTGTGGTATTTGCGGGTGGTTTCCTTGAATGCCTGATAGAGGGGAACGTTGCCCACCGGGCGGTTGGTCGCGGCCAGCACCGCCCGGCGCACGGCATCCAGGTCCCCTCCGGCGGACAGTTCCATGAGGGTATCGGCGCCCTCCTGTTCGGCGGCCTGCGCTTTTCTCACCTCCATGTCGATGTCGCAAATATCCGACGACGTACCGATGGAGGCATTGACTTTGGTACTCAACCCCCGGCCGATGCCCACCACTTTCTGTCCCTTGCGGAAGGGATTGTTGGGGATGACGATCTGCCCCTTGGCCACACGCTCCCGGATGACTGCCGCATCCATCTTCTCATCCCTGGCCACCGTCCGCATCTGCTCGGTGACAACGCCTTGCCTTGCCAGTTCAATCTGCGTTTTCATAAACCTTCCCTTAAGGATCGGGACGGGGAAACCGGCATCTTCAGCCAAATAAAAAACCCCGGACCGAAAAATAAATTTTCAGTCTGGGGTTTTGCCTTCACCACCAGAACCCGCTTCCTTACGGCAGGTCTTCTGACTCGCGGATCGTTCTACCGGCCGCCCCTTCCCGCACCGTTTCGAAAAATTATTCGTGTCTGGCCGAAAACGAAGAATTTTGTTCGAGATCCAGGCGCGCGAAAAATTTCACCGCGGGCATATAGTTGATATTCCGAGGATAAAATTTTGAGCACAACGCAGATATCGGACAAAATAACCGTTTTCGGATGGACACGGTTACGGTACAGTGGTCCTGGCAGCCATCGTCCCCGCTCACAGCGACGGGTTCGTCCCGGAATCGCACCGGGTTCCCTATTATCCCATGCACTCCATGTGGAATGCGGGCACCGGAAGGGTCAACAGCCAATTCGGGTCATGATGTAAAAGAAGCGGTGCCGGCTGTCAATGGATTTCTTGCCTTTCCCTTGTTTCCCGGCCGACCGCCGAGGTCACAAAATTTAATATGCCTATCACACTGCTAATTTGATCGTATCTGCAGAAAAAAGTACCTCCAACGTGAAAATGCCGACCACGATATGATAGTTGACATTGTGTTTAAATTTTCCGCTTTAATTCCTTTAGTCGCCACCCTTCTGTATACTGGAAGATTGAGCTGATGACTGCATCTTCCGATGGTATCCGGTCTTTGAACGAACTGATTTTGATAAGAAATATTTAATGAATTGACAATCAATTAGTTCGCATATAGTAGAATATCGATTCTCATTTTCCCACTGGAGTGGAGAATTTAGCGGCATTAAAAATTGAATGAGCAGATTGATTCTGCATCTATAATCTCAATTAAGGGGAACCCGTTTTTTCTGGGCAGCTCCATGCTCCAGAATGGAAAGTTGCGTTATCATTCAAAGGGGGATTTCATGTTACATCGGTTGGGGTGGCTGAGCGGACTATCAATCGTTTTAATTGTCCTTCTGTTTTTCTGCAGTACTTCAGTAGCGGCCTCGATGGCCTTTCAGCGGCTGATCGGTTATGTGGAGAAATCCTACCTGGCTCCAAACAACTGGCAGCGTGATTCTACGGAACAGAACACCCCGGATCACATGGCGTTAATGACCGGCCTGGTCATGGGCACCCAGAAGCGCTTTGTCGAACAGAATTCAGACCTTTTTCCGGCCTTTGAGCAGTTGGAAGGCGAGGTCAAGGCATACCTTGACCTCGTTGCACAGAAAGCCGGAAACCATCTCGCAAACGGTCAGTACATCGATGGGCAATACCTATGGGGCATCGCGGCTTCGGCCATCATGGGCAAGCTCGACAGCGTGGCCATCCAGGAGTACCACGTGGACCCAAGCCAGGTGCATGTCCCTGTCCTGATTGGAGCTCCTCCCGGCCAGGGACCGTCGATCCAGGCCGGGAACGCAGGTGGAGATGCTGGGGACAGATATTCCCCCTCCGGTAAGTTGCGCAGCGAATCAAACAGCGTGAATCTGCTGGGTGAAAAGGCCTCGCCGGATGGCCGTTCGGCTGAGGTGCCCAATCCCCGCGTCTTTCCCCCGTTGAGCGCCGTCCTGGGCACGTGGGTAACGCCCGGAAAATATCAGCACCGGCTGACCGTTCAGCAGACGGGGCAGAACCAGGCGGTCGGGAAAATTGAATGTGCCTATCCTTACCGGCCTCCCACTAATAACCCGGTAAACAAATATGACATTTATTACAAGGTGGCGATTGAAAACGACAACAGGCGGCGGGAGATAATCCAGAGCTATGAACTGATATTTATGGCCAGGACAGGAACGCGGGGCTTTTGGACCCCGGATTACGATGTCATTATTCGGTGTCCGGGCTGCAACGACATCAAAGCCTATGCAAATTTTAAGCAAAACGATCCGAAAGCGATGTTTATCAGTAATTTTTATCTAACAAAAGATTCAGGAACATTCCACAGTGGCTCTGAAAAGATCAGCGATTGGCACAGATAGGGATGTTTGGCGGGCCAAATCGTGCAAAGGGTGAACAGCTTGCAGGCTTTATTGGTTGTCTTCATGAGATGGGATCGGGCTTGCCGGCCGATAAGGACGCCAAACACCTAACCGTTCAATCCGAAAGAAAGGGGCATATCATCGGTGCAGCGCAATGGAATTATCAAGCGGACTTTTCTGTTTGCCCTGGCCCTGGTCACGGTGCTGACCGCCGTGCATCCGGCCTTTCTGTCCGCCGGAGAAGCGGAAGACACCCTGCGGCTGGAACAGGCTGCCCGTAAAGCTGCACCTGCCGAATTCAGGAACATTTTGGCAGGCATAAAAAATCTGTCCAAGCGAACGCTGGGGGCAGCTCTCCTGGCTGCCTGCGATGGTGACAATTACAATGCAATCGTGCCTATGCTTCTCGACGCCGGAGCCAGCCCAACTTTTGGCGAGGATCGGAATAACGGAGCATTGTCCAAGGCAGTGTCAAGGAGGATCGAAGACCAAACCCCCGGCTCCCTTGCAACGGTTCAGCTGCTTCTCCAGCGTGGGGCCACTACTGATTCTGCCAATGAGATGGGGTATACGCCGCTTATGCAGGCCGCATCCACGGACGACCTGGAACTGGCCGAGTTGCTGATCTCGTTTCTCGCAAACCCCGGGTTTCAGAATAAAGACGGCCGGACGGCCTTGGACATGGCCGATGAAGGACCGATGAGATCACTTTTGGAAAAGGCCACGAAAAAAAAGTTGAGCCTCTGGGACGATCCCAGTGTCGCGGCGGTGAAGTTATTGCCTTTATCCGGCGGCGGTCAGGGAAAATTCCTGGAACCATGCATTGTTCCAGGAATTAATGAACAAAACCGGCAGATCATGCAGCAAGCCCTTTTTTCAAATGACATCAAGCTGCTAAGGGACATCATAAGTGATCGCCAGGGGGCCAATGCGGGGTTTCATCCCGACATGGATCTTGAGGGCGGATACCGACCCCTGATGCTGGTGCAGAGTGCCGAGGCCGCCAAAATTCTGCTGAAGCATGGAGCCAACCCCAGCCTTTCGGACGCCAAGGGCAAAACAGCTCTCCATTACGCTGTAATGTCTCAAAGACCTGCGGAGATTGTCCCGGTTTTGCTGGCAGCCGGAGCTGATGCCAATGCGAGGGACAGCGCTGGCGATACTCCCTTGAGCCTGGTGATAATCGTTTTTATCGAGTTTCGTGAGGTTGCCACAGGGGAGCAACTGCTAAGGCAGTTGGTCAAGGCCGGAGCAGACATTAACAGCCTGGATAAATGGGGAGACACGCTACTTCATGTTGCGGCCAATAATGACAACTCCGCCCTGGCAACCGCCGCACTGGCACTGGGTGCGGATGCGAACGTGGTCAATCATTCAGGGGATACACCGCTTGCGATCGCCGGACGGTTGAATTCCCGTTCCGTCATTCGGCTCCTGGAAAAAAAATAACCAGCTTGATGACCTTTACTATCCATGAAGGAGAAACGCTGATGAAACAGATTGCCGCAGCTTTGGTTTTGGTTTGGGTGCTACTGTCAGGTGCCGCCCTGTATGCCATGGACAGTCAGAAATCCGACCAGCTTAAGAAGGATATTTCGGCGCTTGAAGAAGAAATCAATTTCTGGGAAAAGGCTGCGGCCGACGAATCCATTGTTTTCCTGATGACACTTGGAGGTGTGGCGCCACACATGTCGCGGGACCAATATGGCGCATGGCTTGAAGAACGTCAGATACAGAATGGATGGACCGACCAACAGGTCGCGGACCACCAGGTCGCGACAAGCAATTTCAGCCGCGAATACCGGAAAAAACTGTTGACGGACTTAATCCCACTGCTGGAGCGTGATCTCTATGATCTCCGTTCGAAACTTCAGCCGCCCGCAGAGCCATCCAATGATAAATGGGATAGCCCGGTCATGCCGTTTGACCTTTTTGTGGCGGACAACCTGATCGGTGGAGACTGGATTTTATCCATAGATGGAAAGGACAGTATCATTTATGTTCAGTTAGATGAGCAGCGCAAGGTGTTGGTGGGAACCCTGAGTGTAAACCACTTGGAATATCACCATCAGGGTGAAGTAATTTTTGAAGTGACGCCGGTAAAGGATTTGCCGAACAGGTTCCAGGGCACCGAGTTCAGTTACGACGATCAAGGCATAAAGGTACAGATTCCTCTCAGCCTTGAAGTAAAGGACGACATCCTTTTATACCGCTCCCGGGACCAGGCCTTGCAACTCGTGCGGCGGTAAGTTGGAGCTGAGGGCCGAAAACCAAGAAAGATTTTTTCAGTTAAACCGGTGAAACTTGAATGGTCATTTGGCGCTTTCATATAAAAGTGGAGACCTGAATATTTGTATTGATTCATAACCGATCCAGAAACTATTTTCCCGATTGTTGAGGCGGGTATGAAAAAACCGAGAGACGTGCTGCTGGTTCTTCTTCTTTTCTTTATGACAGTCGCGTACAGCTGGTTCATCCAACTTGCCATGACGGCGTTCAACATCCTCCTCGCCAAATGGGAACTGACGGCCCTGCCAATTTTTTCCGTTGTGACGGCCTCCGCACCGCTCCCCTGGCAATTGATGGCGTTTGCCTCTCTTTTGGTCAACCTCACTATCGTCTTTTTTCAATCCAGAAAAAAAACCGTGTCGTGTTCATTAACAACAGCTGCTGCGCTGCAGACGGTATGGATCTTCACTTGCCTGATGGTACATGGTATTGGTTTTTTTCTTCCCTTCATTGCACCAAAGTACATTATAAAATAAAATCCACGGAATTGAGAGTGGTTAATGAAAAAAGAATATGTTCGGACTGAGGTTGATCTCCATAATGCCCTTATAAAGAAGGGCTGGAGCATTTTGAACGACTATGTACTGCTGTCGGGTCGTGATTATAAGAAGGTTGGTTTTTTCGGGAAACGTCATCTTAAAAAAGCAATCAAGCTTTATCATGCAGCGCTGAATATAGTGCCGGATAATTATTCATCTAAATGGGCGCTTGGAAAAATTTATCAGGTTCTTGGGAATCATAATTCCTCGCTGAAATGGTTTGAAGAAGCATGGATTCTTGAGAATAAAAATGCGGATATCTGTCGAGAGGCAAGTTTGGCTGCTATGAATTGTGGTGATTTCCTAAAAGCACTAAAGTTCTGTGATAAAGCAATTGAATTACAACCCGATGACGCAGGACTGTACTGTAATAAGGCACTCGTGATGATGTTTCTAAATAAAGATGCCGAAGCGATTGAAGCTGTTGCCTATTCGCTGAAACTCCGCCCTAATGATCAAATCACCCTCAATTTGAGAAAAATTTTATATTCTATGGTGGACGGTAACAGGACAAGGCCAAAATCTATGAAAGAAATTTAAATAGTTAATAATGAAGAGTTTTTTACGTCTTTTGATTTATTGACTTTGATTTGGCCCAGTGCAGGGTAGGCCACAAGAACTTTCCCAGTCAGCACTAATTTGAATGACACATAGCTTTATAATCATATAGCTAAGAACATGTATTCATGGGAAATCAAGATGTTTGGGTCGGTCAGAATCCCGATCAGGTTGCAATTAAACTT
>JAHLLR010000113.1 GCA_020444075.1 Deltaproteobacteria bacterium | reverse complement strand
TTCGTGAAGGCGGCCGTACGGTGGGTGCCGGTGTCGTCAGCGAGATAATTGAATAGTATTCCAAGGAGTGCCTTCAAGTGAGAATTATTATAACACTGGCCTGTACGGAGTGTAAGCGAAGAAACTACACAACGACTAAAAACAAACGCACAACGCCTGACAAACTGGAGTTCAGCAAGTATTGCCGATTTTGCAAAAAGCATACACCGCACAAAGAAACAAAGTGATCCCACAATCAGGCGTTGAGGGTTTTATGCAGGCCAGTAGCTCTAATTGGTAGAGCATCGGACTCCAAATCCGGGTGTTGGGGGTTCGAATCCCTCCTGGCCTGCCACATTTTAAGGTGTAATCTGCAATGGCGCCGATAGCTGAACGCTGGAACGGTTTCCGGCTATCCGCCGTTGATTAAAACGGGGTATGATGGGACGATTACTTCGAAAAAAAGATCCAACCAAAAAGATTAAAAAAGAGGCGTCTGCGGATGACCTCGAACAGAATCTGAATTCCCCCGCTGCACAGGGAGCAACGCAACCGGTGGTAAAGAAGACCTACACCCCGGTCAGCAAACCCACCGCTGTCAAGGAAAAGACCTTTTTAGACAAGGGCCTTCAGTTTCTCAGAGAAGTGAAAGTGGAGCTTAAAAAAGTTACCTGGCCATCGCGCAAACAGACCATGGGGTCTACCGTGGTGGTGCTTGTAATCGTTACGATTATTTCACTTTTTCTAGGGATTGTCGATGCCGGACTTGCCGGCCTGATCCAGGCAGTATTGCGATAACGCAGGAGCGTTTATAGTGTCAAAAAAATGGTATATTGTTCACGTCTATTCTGGATTCGAGAATAAAGTGAAGGCTTCCCTCGAAGAAAAAATAGCATCGTCGCTCAATCCGGATAAGTTTGACAAGGTCCTCGTTCCGACAGAGGAAGTCGTTGAGCTGGTCAAGGGCAAGCGAAGGACTTCGGCAAGAAAGTTTTATCCCGGCTACCTGCTCGTCAGGATGGAACTTGATGATGAAACGTGGCACATTGTGAACAATACACCCAAGGTTACCGGTTTTCTCGGCGGAAGAGAAAAGCCTACGCCGATTTCGCAGGAAGAGGCGGACACAATACTTAACCGGATGGAGGCGGGTAAAAACCAGCCCCAACCCAAATACTTCTTCGAAACCGGTGATGAAATTCGTGTAATTGACGGACCCTTTACCAATTTTAACGGAACGGTGGAAGAGGTCAACCCTGAAAAAGGGAAGATCAAGGTGCTGGTGAGTATATTCGGCCGGTCGACACCGGTTGAACTGGATTTTGTCCAGGTGACGAAATTGTAATCGCCCCGGCGGCGGTTTGGATCACGCCAGTTTCTACCATTTAACAGAACTTAATTTTAAGGGAATCGATCGAAAAATGGCTAAAAAGGTAATGGCTCAGATCAAGCTTCAGGTTGAAGCAGGCAAGGCAAATCCTTCTCCACCCATTGGTCCGGCTTTAGGGCAGCACGGTGTCAATATAATGGATTTCTGCAAGGCGTTTAATGCACGGACTGCTAACGATGCCGGTATGATTATTCCAGTGGTCATTACCGTGTTTCAGGACCGCTCGTTCACCTTCATTACCAAAACACCTCCGGCGGCAGTGCTTCTGAAAAAAGCGGCAAAAATCGCCAAAGGGGCCGGCGATCCCAAGCGCGACAAGGTGGGGAAAGTGACCATGGCTCAGGTCGAAGAAATTGCCAAAATCAAAATGGAAGATCTTAACGCGAACGATCTGGCTGCTGCCTGTAAAATTATCAGCGGAACTGCCAGAAGCATGGGAATTGAGGTCAATTAGCTGTCCGGGTAAGTCCTGATTGTGACTTCCTAAACAACAAGATTGCAGTCAGACGGGGACGCTGAGCTATTAAATTCAAGGAGCAATAGTAAAAATGCCTAAGCGTGGTAAGAAATACAAGGAATCATCGAGCAAGATCGAGTCTGCCAAACGTTACGATTTCACCGAAGCGATTGATGCCGCCATCTCCTCCTCCTACGCAAAGTTTGATGAAACCGTCGATGTGGCGGTACGCCTCGGGGTTGACCCTAGACATGCTGACCAGATGGTTCGCGGAACCGTCGTGCTGCCCAATGGCCTCGGAAAAGAAGTCAAAGTGCTTGTCTTCGCCAAAGGTGAAAAAGAGGCTGAAGCCAGAGAAGCCGGTGCCGAATACGTCGGCAACGAGGACCTGGTTGAAAAAATCAAAGAGGGTTGGTTTGGATTCGACAAAGCCATCGCCACACCCGATATGATGGGCACTGTCGGCAAGATTGGCCGACTCCTTGGCCCCAGAGGCTTAATGCCCAACGCCAAAACCGGAACGGTCACTTTTGACGTGGGCAAAACGGTCCAGGAACTCAAAGCTGGAAAAATCGAATTCCGGGTTGAGAAAGCAGGCATCGTTCATGCACCGATGGGAAAAGTATCTTTTGGCTCACAAAAACTTATCGAGAATATCTCAGCCTTTCTTGAGACAATTATGAAACTGAAGCCATCTTCCAGCAAAGGAACCTACCTGAAAGGGATTGCCGTGTCCACAACGATGGGGCCCGGGATCAAGATCGATACTACACTGGTAAAGGATTTGGGAAAATAGGAGTTCCATTGGACTCCTTGATCTACAGATGGTCTAATCATTTTTTAGCAGCAGGCATGAACCAGCCTGTTTAATCACACTGTCAAAGACTGTAGGTTCACAAAGGTCCGTTTAGAAATGGAACTGCGTGTATAATCGGTTTATACCGGCCTGCCGAGACGGCGTTGGATCGTTTCATGAGGTTTTCCTAAAACGTCATTGTTTGCTTTTCCGGTGTTTTAGAAGTTCCTCTCAGAAATCAACACCATCATGTGTCCTCCGGTTTTTGCAGATTAAGGAAGGAGGTGTAATCAAGCATTGGATATAAACGAAAAAAAGAGAATCACTGAAGACCTTCAAGGGCGCTTAAACAAGTCAACGATCGTCATTTTGACGGACTATAAAGGGCTCGACGTTTCAGCGATGAACACATTGAGGAGAAAACTCAGAGAAGCCAATGCCGAATATCAGGTGGCTAAAAACTCGCTTCTCGTACGTGCTTCGGAAGGCAATGACGTTACCCTGATCAAAGATCAGTTCAAAGGCCCAAGCGCTATTGCCTTGAGCTATGGCGATCCCGTCGCGCCGGCAAAAGTGCTTACGGATTTCATAAAGGAAAATAAAAACTTTGAAATCAAAGTGGGCGTACTCAACGGTAAGGTCGTAGATTTTGAGGGAATCAAGGCATTGTCTTCTCTGCCGTCCAGGGACGTCCTTCTGGCGCAGGTACTTTCAACCATGAATGCCGTTCCGACATCACTTGTTACCGCTCTGAGTGACGTGCCGAGACGGATTCTGAATGTGCTTCAGGCGATCAAGGAACAGAAGGAAGCGCAGGCCTGATCGGCCCTTTTCATCAACCGAGATTGCACGACTGCAAAATTATTTAATCTGGAGGAAAAATTACCAATGGCTGATATTACCAAAGCAGATGTTATCGAGTTTATAGCGAATATGTCCGTTCTTGAGCTTTCCGAGATGGTTAAGGAGATGGAAGAAAAATTTGGCGTCTCCGCTGCCGCTCCGGTTGCCATGATGGCTGCGGGCCCTGTGGGAGAAGGTGCGGGTGCGGATGCCGCCGAAGAAAAGAACGAATTCGACGTTATTCTGACCACTTCCGGCGACAAGAAAATTGCCGTTATCAAAGAGGTCCGCGCCATTACCGGCCTGGGTCTGAAAGAAGCCAAAGCGCTGGTGGATGAAGCGCCAAAAGCGGTCAAAGAGGGAATCCCAAAAGAAGAGGCTGAAAAGATCAAAGCGCAGCTTGAAGAAGCGGGTGCCCAGGTGGAACTCAAGTAATCCAAGACTGGCAATAGCCGTCATTAGTATTCATAATATTCTTTTTTTATTAAAAAAAGCATTGAATGTGAAAATGGGGTACAAAGGTGAATATTCCTTTGATCCCATTTTCTCATTCCTAAATCATCTATCGGAGTTGCCATGTCGAATAGACCAACGGCGAACAAGAGAATTCGAAAAAGCTTTGGCAAAATTAAAAAAATTGTAGAAATCCCCGATCTGATCGGTATGCAGCGTGATTCATACCAGCGATTTCTCCAAATGAACGTGCCTCCCGAAAAACGGGAAGACATCGGTTTGCAGGCGGTTTTCAAGTCCGTATTTCCGATTAAGGATTTCACGGGCAGTGCTTCTCTGGAGTTTGTGTCTTATCGATTTGCTGAAATTAAGCATAGTGAAGAAGAGTGCGTCCACCGTGGCATGACTTATGAATTGCCGGTCAGGATAACAGTACGGTTGGTGGTATATGACACTGATAAAGAAACCGGCGTTTCCAACATCAGAGATATCAAGGAACAGGAGATTTACTTCGGTACGATTCCGCTGATGACCGCAAAGGGCACCTTTATCATCAACGGCACCGAACGTGTCGTGGTGAGCCAGTTGCATCGCTCGTCGGGCGTTTTCTTTGACCATGACAAAGGCAAGAGCCATTCCAGCGGAAAAATCATTTACAGCTCCCGAATTATCCCGGTTCGAGGATCCTGGATCGATCTTGAAATCGACCCCAAGGATATTGTTTATATCCGTATCGACCGCCGCCGGAAATTCCCCGTTACCGTTCTCTTCAAAGCCTTCGGGTACTCCACCGAAGATCTTTTGAGCTATTTTTACAGCACTGAGAAGATTATATTTGACGACAAGGAATACTACCGCGGATTTGCTCCTGACCTGTTGAAAGGAACACGGGCCAGCAAAGATGTTGTAGATCCGGATACGGGAGATGTGCTTGTTAAGAAAGGGCGCATGTTTACCCAGCGGGCCATCAAGCAGATGAGCGCCGGTAACTTTACGCGGATTCCCATTGAACGGGAAGATTTGCTTGACAAGGCAATTGCCTTTTCCGTGGCCAACCCGGAAACCGGAGAGGTGATGGCTCACGCCAATGACGTGGTCGACGAAACCATGTTAAAACAATTCGAAGATACCGGCGTCAAAGAATTCGAATTACTTTTTATTGACGGCGCTTCCAGCAGTGACTCCATCAGGAAAACCCTGTTGCTGGACAAAGTAAACACCAAGGAAGAAGCGCTGATCGAAATATACAGGCTCCTTCGGCCCGGAAACCCGGCTACCCCGGAAGTGGCTCAGGACTTTCTCGACCATCTTTTTTTCAAATCCTCTTACTACGATTTGTCCGGGGTAGGCCGACTCAAGATCAACCTGCGCTTGGGAATCGATACGCCGGTGAACGTCAGAACCCTCAGAAAAGAGGATATCCTGCTCACGGCCAACACCCTGGTAGAACTTCGGGATACCCAGGGGGTGGTTGATGATATCGACCATCTCGGAAACCGGCGGGTACGTGCTGTCGGAGAACTGCTCGAGAACCAATACCGCATTGGCCTGGTCCGCATGGAGCGTGCCATCAAAGAGCGCATGAGTCTTCAGGAAGTCGATGCACTTATGCCTCACGACCTGGTGAACCCGAAACCCGTTTCAGCGGTCGTCAAGGAGTTTTTTGGCACCAGCCAGCTCAGCCAGTTCATGGATAAAACCAACCCCTTGTCGGAGACCACCCACAAACGACGACTCAGCGCCTTGGGACCGGGGGGCCTGACGCGCGAGCGCGCCGGCTTCGAAGTTCGTGACGTTCATCCGTCACACTATGGGCGCATCTGTCCGATTGAAACCCCGGAAGGTCCCAATATCGGGCTCATCGTCTCTTTAAGTACTTACGCCAAGGTGAACGATTTCGGTTTCATCGAGACACCTTATCGGGTGGTTGAAAACGCTACGGTATCCAAAAATGTAAGATTTTTAAGCGCTTTCGAAGAAAAGGACCATCCCATCGCTCAGGCCAACGCACCGATCGACGAGGCGTTCCAGTATATCAACCCGACGGTTACTTCCCGGGTTGCCGGCGAGTTCATGATGGTCGAACGGGAGAAGATCGAGCTTATGGACATCTCACCCAACCAGCTGGTGAGCGTCTCGGCGTCACTGATTCCCTTCCTCGAAAATGACGACGCCAACCGTGCGTTGATGGGTTCCAACATGCAGCGCCAGGCGGTTCCCCTCATTAAAGCGGAGGCTCCACTGGTGGGGACAGGCATCGAAGGGGTGGTGGCCAAGGATTCCGGCGTCACGGTCGTTGCCAGCCGGGATGGTGAAGTGGTCGATGTGGATGCGTCGCGGATTGTCTTGAAGCACGACTCCCCGGAGGATGGTGCAGAGAATCAAGTGACTATCCATAACCTGCTGAAATTTGTCCGTTCCAACCAGAATACCTGCTTCAATCAGCGCCCTATCGTAAAGAAAGGCCAGTTCGTCAGCGCCGGCGAAATAATCGCGGACGGCCCTGCCACCGAGCAGGGTGAACTCGCTCTGGGGAAAAATGTCACTGTGGCATTCATGCCCTGGGGTGGATATAACTTCGAGGACTCCATCCTCGTCAGTGAACGGTTGGTGAGAGACGGCGTATACACGTCGGTGCACATTGAAGAGTTCGAAGTCGTGGCCCGGGATACGAAACTCGGCAAGGAAGAAGTGACGCGCGATATCCCCAATGTGGGCGAAGAGGCTTTGAGGAATCTTGATGACAGCGGGATAATCCGGTTGGGTGCGGAGGTGAAACAGGGTGATATCCTCGTTGGAAAAATCACGCCCAAAGGGGAGACCCAACTGTCGCCGGAAGAGAAGTTGCTTCGGGCCATATTCGGCGAAAAGGCAGGTGATGTCAAAGACACTTCCCTGCGGGTGCCTCCGGGTGTGGAAGGCATCGTCATCGATGCAAAAATTTTCTCCCGACGCGGCGTCGAAAAAGATGAACGCACTATAGCCATCGAAGCTGCCGAAATGGCGGCCATGGAGAAGAACAAGGACGACGAAATCAAAATTATCGGCCAGAGCGTCCGGTCTCGGTTGGAGACCCTGCTGGAGGGTCAGAAATGTTCAGCGCCATTGAAAAAGGGGAAAAAGGTCTATCTGGCCAAAAACACCCCGATTGAGGCGGGAAGCCTGGTTCAGATTCCCGTTGCCGATCTGGAAGGGTTGCTTTTCGAGGATTCGGCGCTTACCGAAAAGGTCCACCAGGTGTTGGACGCCTACCGTGCGCAGGTCGCCCGATGCCAGGACGAGTTTGAAGGCCGGCTGGGACGCTATGAAAAGGGCGACGAACTACCGCCGGGCGTAATTAAAATGGTCAAGGTTTATGTGGCCATGAAACGAAAACTGTCCGTCGGTGACAAGATGGCCGGTCGCCATGGCAACAAGGGAGTTGTGTCCAGAATCCTCCCCATCGAAGACATGCCCTACTTTTCGGACGGCAGGACCGTCGACATGGTGCTCAATCCGCTCGGCGTCCCGTCCCGAATGAATGTAGGCCAGATTCTTGAAATTCACCTGGGTCTGGCGGCAAAGGGGCTTGGTGATCAGCTCAATGCATTGTATGAGGAAAATAAGGTTCAGGATCTTCGAAAAAAGTTAACGAATATCTTTGATTCCGCAGCCGGCAACCTGAAAAAGATGAGTGACAAGGATGTAAAAGACCTGGCTGCCTTTTATCGTAACGGTGTTCATATGGCGACGCCGGTCTTCGATGGTGCCAAAGAGGATGAAATCAAGAAGCTGCTGGTCGAGGCCGAATTGAGCCCCACCGGCCAGACGACCCTCTATGACGGTCATACCGGAGAAGCTTTCAAGGAAAAGATTACCGTCGGCACTATGTATATGCTTAAACTCCATCATCTGGTCGATGACAAAATTCATGCCAGATCCATCGGGCCCTATTCTCTGGTAACGCAGCAGCCTCTTGGCGGCAAGGCCCAATTCGGTGGACAGCGGCTGGGGGAGATGGAAGTCTGGGCCATGGAGGCGTACGGCGCTGCCCACGCGTTGCAGGAATTCTTGACGGTCAAGTCGGATGACATGGCCGGCCGCACCCGGATGTACGAAAAGATCGTCAAGGGACAGAACGTCTTGGAACCCGGCATACCCGAATCGTTCAAAGTGCTCACCAAAGAGCTCCAGAGTCTGGGGCTGGATGTGACCCTGCTGGAGGACTAATCAGGAAATCCAGGCGAATTTGGCGTACTACCCCTTTGATCATCCTTAACGCCATTAAAGGAAATATATATGGAAACACTGTATGACTTTTTCTCTAAACCGACAGATCCCAGGCGTTATACCGGCGTCAAGGTTTCTCTGGCCTCCTCGGACCAGATTCGGCAATGGTCCCATGGCGAGATCAAAAAGCCGGAGACGATCAACTACCGGACATTCAAGCCGGAGCGCGACGGACTGTTCTGTGCCAAGATTTTCGGGCCGACCAAGGATTACGAATGTAACTGCGGCAAATACAAACGGATGAAACACCGGGGCGTGATCTGCGAAAAATGCGGTGTTGAAGTGATCCAGTCGAAGGTGCGCCGGGAGCGTATGGGGCACATTGAATTGGCTACGCCGGTTTCCCATATCTGGTTTCTTAAAAGTCTGCCCAGCAAGATCGGCAACCTTCTCGATATCACCCTGAAGAACATGGAGAAGGTGCTTTATTTCGATTCGTACATCGTCATCGATCCCAAAGAGACGGCCCTGACCCGCGGCCAGTTGCTGTCCGATGACAAATATCAGGAAGCCATCGAGACGTACGGCTTTGGAAAATTCGAAGCGGGAATCGGTGCGGAAGCGGTAAAGGCCCTGCTGGAAAACATCGAACTGGACGAACTCTACAAGGAACTGAGAAAAGATATCCGGGCCACCAATTCCGTAGCGAAGCGGCAGAAGTTGTCGAAGCGGCTTAAGATCGTGGACGCATTCATGCGATCGGGCCTGGAACCCGTATGGATGATCATGGACGTGATCCCCGTGCTTCCCCCCGACCTTCGTCCCCTGGTTCCGCTTGAGGGTGGGCGGTTCGCCACCTCCGACCTGAACGATCTCTACCGCCGGGTCATCAACCGCAATAACCGACTCAAACGGCTCATGGATCTCAAGGCGCCGGAAATCATCGTCCGCAACGAGAAACGGATGCTCCAGGAATCAGTGGATGTGCTTTTTGACAACGGCCGTCATGGCCGGGTGATCACCGGAACCAACAAACGTCCGCTTAAATCCTTAAGTGACACATTGAAGGGAAAGCAGGGCCGGTTTCGCCAGAACCTTCTGGGAAAACGAGTGGACTACTCAGGCCGTACGGTCATCACCGTCGGCCCGAACCTGCGGCTTCACCAGTGCGGCCTCCCAAAGAAGATGGCACTTGAACTGTTCAAGCCTTTCGTTTACTACCGGCTGGAGCAGAAAGGCTTGGTTTCAACCGTAAAAAGCGCCAAGAAGATGGTTGAACGCGAAGTCCCGGAAGTGTGGGACACGCTGGACGAAGTGGTCAAGGAATACCCGGTGATGCTCAACCGTGCACCAACACTGCATCGTTTGGGTATTCAAGCCTTTGAACCCACCTTGATCGAGGGTAAAGCCATTCAGCTTCATCCCCTGGTCTGCACGGCTTTCAATGCCGATTTCGACGGCGACCAGATGGCTGTACATGTACCCCTATCCGTGGAGTCTCAGATCGAAGCCCGGGTACTGATGCTCTCGAGCAACAATATTCTTTCCCCGGCAAATGGAAGCCCCATTATCGTTCCCAGCCAGGATATCGTTCTGGGTCTTTATTACATGACCCGTGAAAAGGACGGCTGCAAGGGGGAAGGAAAAATATTTTCCAATCCGGAAGAAGTGCGGGCCGCCTATGACGGCCGGGCTGTCGAACTGCACGCTAAAATAATGGTTCGTATCGACGGAAAGCGGGTTAAAACCACGGTAGGCCGGATTCTCCTTTGGGAGATCATGCCGAAAGAAGAGGTGGTCCGCTTGCGTCACATCATGGTTCACGATGAGAAAACCATGACCAAAATCGCAAAAAAGGCGCAGGCCGGCGAAGAGTTCCTGGATCTCGTTAGCAGCTATTCTGAAAGCCCGGACAAAGAGAACAGTCGTGAACTTGGGCTTCTGAATAAAGGTGAACTATTACGGATTTTCGGTGTGGCTCCCGGTGACGCGGAGGCTCTGTTTAACCTGTCCGAAAACGATATCTCTCCCATAATATCCATCGATTCCGGATTCCACCTGTTTCAAGTGTTAGAGCGGCGTCCGGAAATTCCATTTGAAATTATCAACAGGGTGATGGACAAGGGCGCCCTTCGGGGACTGGTCGATTACGTGTACCGGAATCTGGGAGCGAAAGCCACGGTAATCCTGGCTGACCGGTTGAAGGACACCGGGTACAAGTATTCCACCAAAGGCGGGCTCTCCATTTCCATCGACGCCATGATCATCCCTGAGAAAAAGGGGGAGATCATCAATCGGGCAGATATGCAGGTGGTCGAAATCGGCCGCCAGTATACTGAAGGCCTCATCACCCAGGGTGAAAAATACAACAAGGTGGTGGACATCTGGGCCAAGGCAACCGATGATGTGGCCAATGAGATGATGGACGCCATGAAGGTGGAACCCCTTTACGACAAGGAGGGCAACCCCAGACTGGACGAATCCGGACAACCGGTTCAGGCGGAAAGCTTCAACCCCATATACATGATGGCCGACTCCGGCGCCCGGGGCAGCAAGGACCAGATGCGTCAGCTTGCCGGCATGCGTGGATTGATGGCAAAACCTTCCGGTGAAATTATCGAAACGCCCATTCAGGCGAACTTCCGGGAGGGCCTTTCCGTACTCCAGTATTTCATTTCGACCCACGGCGCCCGCAAAGGCCTCGCGGATACGGCTTTGAAGACCGCTAACTCGGGATACCTGACTCGGCGCTTGGCTGATGTGGCCCAGGATTGCGCAGTGGTGGAGCACGACTGCGGCACCATGCTTGGTGTGGAGGTGGAACCTCTGCTCGAAGGCGGTGAGGTGATTCAGCGGCTCAGCGAGCGTATCCTCGGACGCACCACGGTGAAAGATGTCCTGGACCCGTTTACCGATGAAGTGGTCGTCCGTGCGGGCAAGGAAATCAATGAGAACGATGCCCAGATCATTGAAAACGCCGGGGTTACCATGGTTTTGATCCGCTCCGTGTTGACCTGTCGAACCAAACACGGGGTCTGCGCCAAGTGCTATGGTCGGGACCTGGCCCATGGCAGAACGGTTGAGATGGGACAGGCGGTGGGTATTCTTGCCGCCCAGTCCATCGGCGAACCGGGAACTCAGCTTACCATGCGGACATTTCACATCGGTGGTACGGCCAGCCGTCGCGTCGAACAGGCGGATATCCGCGCACGAACCGCCGGTAAAATCAAATTCGTCGACATCAATGTAGTGAAAAATGCCGACAATGAACTGGTGGTCATGAATCGCCGGGGAGGGGAATTTGCCATCGTCGGTGAAACCGGACGTGAACGCGAGCGGTGCCCGGTCATCTACGGTGCTCATATCGTGGTGCAGGATGGCCAGGTCGTGAATCCTGGTGATCTGATGGCCGTCTGGGATCCGTTTACCACACCGATTATCACCGAGGTGGATGGGACCGTCAAGTTTGGTGATCTGATACCGGGGAAAACCATCCAGGAAAAAGTGGACCCGGTGACCGGTAAGTCGAGCCGGACGGTAATCGAATCCAAAACCGCCGAAGAGCGTCCCCGCATCTCCATCAAGGGGGAGGACGGCAAAACGGCTAAACTTCCCAAAGGATCGGGGATGGCGCGATATATGCTGCCGGTGGATGCCATCGTTCTGGTCGAAGAGGGCGATCCGGTAAAAGCCGGGGACATCATTGCCAAACTGCCTCGCGCCACCACCAAAACCAAGGATATCACCGGTGGTCTTCCCCGGGTTGCCGAACTTTTTGAGGTGAGAAAGCCGAAAGAAGTGGCAGTATTGAGTGAAATCGACGGCTATGTCTCGATTTCCAAAGCCACGAAAAAAGGCAAGCAGCGAGTCACGATCACACCGGTGGATGTGGGTGAAAAGAAAGAATATCTGATTCCCCGGGGCAAGCATATCAATGTGTACGAAGGGGATTACATCCGAGCCGGCGAACCGCTTATCGGCGGGGCTGCCAACCCCCAGGACATCCTAAAGATCAAGGGGGAAGTGGCTCTGGCCAAGTACTTGGTGGATGAAGTCCAGGAGGTATACCGGCTTCAGGGTGTACGGATCAACGACAAGCACATCGAAGTGATCGTCCGGCAGATGATGCGCAGAGTCAAAGTGGTGGATGTCGGCGACACGGATTTCATCCTCGAGGAGCAGGTGGATAAAATCAATTTCGAAGATGCCAATGAAGCCATCATCGCCAAGGGCGGCAAACCGGCCATTGCCGAGCCGTTGATCCTTGGGATCACCAAAGCGTCCTTGAGCACGGACAGCTTCATTTCGGCGGCATCCTTCCAGGAAACCACCAAAGTATTGACGGATGCGAGTATTGCCGGAGCTGAAGATTCGCTACGCGGACTCAAGGAAAACGTCATCATGGGCCGAATCGTTCCCGCCGGAACCGGTGTAGCTGAATACCGCGATCTTCAGGTGGTGGCAAGTGGTTCGGAATGATGATTTGCTGAATGGAATTGTAAAAATTATCTTGACAAGAGAAGGCTTAAACTATACATAGCCAGTTTCTGTGCGCGAAGAAATTTGATGTCAATGATCAGTTGAAGGGGTTAATATGCCAACAATCAACCAGCTAGTGCGTAAGGGTCGGAAACAGGTTGAAAAAAAGACCAATACACCGGCACTGAGAGGGGCGCCTCAAAAGCGAGGGGTTTGCACCCGTGTTTATACCTCAACACCCAAAAAACCCAACTCGGCGTTGCGCAAGGTCGCCAGGGTCCGCCTGACCACCGGTGTTGAAGTGACAGCCTACATCCCGGGGATCGGGCATAACCTTCAGGAGCACTCGGTGGTGTTGGTCCGGGGAGGGCGTGTCAAGGACTTGCCGGGTGTTCGGTATCACATCGTTCGTGGAACGCTGGATACACTGGGTGTGGATGGCCGACGGCAGGGGCGTTCTAAATATGGCGCCAAAAGGCCGAAATAGCCTTACTGTAAAGAAGCTGACTGATAGTCGATATTTAATTAAATATGGTGTGAGCTATGCCTAGAAGAAGAGAAGTTCCTGAGCGGGTGATTATCCCGGACGCCAAACACAACAGCAAGCTGGTATCCAAGTTTATCGCCTCGCTCATGCGCGATGGGAAAAAGAGTATTGCCGAGTCATTGCTTTATGGAGCCTTTGACATCATCAGCGAAAAAACCAATGAAGACCCGCTAAAGATCTTCGAAAAAGCGCTGGAGAATGTGAAACCCCATATTGAAGTCAAGTCCCGCCGCGTCGGTGGTTCCACGTATCAGGTGCCTACCGAAATCCGTCCGTCCCGGCGCACGGCTCTTGGCCTTCGGTGGGTCATCAGTTACGCACGGGGACGCGGTGAAAAAGGGTTTGGCGCAAAGCTGGCCGGGGAGCTGATGGACGCTGCCAATGGGCGCGGTGCTTCCGTGAAGAAGCGAGAGGATACGCACAAGATGGCAGATGCGAATAAAGCGTTTGCCCACTTCCGCTGGTAACGATCAATTCTATATATATTATCTGCACTAGGTTTTGAGCGCCGAACAGGTCTGCCAATTGCCTGACGATCAAAGCCTTTTGCCTTGTTGGGGTGACAGTCCCCGCTAACAGGAGGACCCGGAGATGGCGAAGCAAAAATTTGAGAGGACGAAGCCGCACGTAAACGTAGGGACCATCG
>JAHLLR010000112.1 GCA_020444075.1 Deltaproteobacteria bacterium | reverse complement strand
GTTACACTACTTTTGATGGAAATGGTCCGGTATCCACCGGGTAGCGAGGTGCACCCGCAAAACCGGCCGGATTCGCCCGGGAACAGGCAACCACAACGGGAGGATGAAAATGGCAACCAATCTATTAGACAGGATCAAATGGCTGGGGCATGACGGCTTTGAGATAGGGACCGACGGGGTTACCCTGATGATCGATCCCTTTCAGGTCGGGGAGGGCCGGCAGGCGGATATCATTCTGGTCACCCATCCGCATTTTGATCATTGCTCTGTCGATGATATCGCCAGGATCAGGAAGCCTTCGACGGTGATTGTCACCGAGCCCGAATCCGCTGAAAAACTGTCGGCGGCCAATCTTTCGGGAGACATCCGGATCGTCAAACCCGGGGACAGCCTGACCGTGTCCGGCATCCTGATCGAAGCGGTTGCCGCCTACAACATGGACAAGCACTTTCATCCCAAGGAAAAGAACTGGCTGGGATTCATCATCACTATTGGCGGCGTGCGGGTATACCATGCCGGGGATACGGACCTGATTCCGGAAATGAACGGTCTGTCCGCTGACATCGCCCTGCTGCCCGTTTCCGGAACCTATGTCATGACCGCCGGCGAGGCAGTGGCCGCCGCCAGGCGGATCAAGCCCAAAACAGCCATGCCGATGCACTACGGTTCAATCGTGGGCACCCCGTCGGATGCCCTGGCGTTTAAAGCGGCCTTGGCCGACACCTGCGACATCGTCATCCCCGAACGGGGCTGAACCGCGAAAGCAAATGCACTCCCCGCTCCAAGCGGCGGGGAGGATTGATGACCTTTCGGCAGCGTTTGAATCGGGTGGAGAGAATTCAGCCCGGCTTATACTTCGCTGGTTGTCGAATTAACGATCGTTCCATTCAAACCGCTTCATCACGAGCCCCTGGTTTCCCGGTATCAACTACTGCTTGACAAGATAGTACGCATACGGAATATATGGATAAACCCTAATAGGAGGTGTCCATGACCATTCCCCATCCCAGCCAGTGCCCTTTTTACCTGATATCAAGGGTGACCCTGCAGGTGACATCGGCCATTAAAAAAGGCCTGGCGGATGCCGGCGTGACATCGGTGCGGCCGGCCTATATCGGCGCGCTGCTTTGCCTCTGGACGGAGGATGGCAGCAAGACGGTGGAACTTGCCCGGTGCGCAAGGCTCGAGCCGTCAACCATGACCGGCCTGCTCGACCGGATGGAGCGAGACGGCCTGATCTTCCGTGAACCGGATCCCCATGATCGGCGGGCCTATCGGATATTTCTCACCGATGCCGGCCGGGAGGTAGAGGCCCCGGTCCAGGAGGTTACCCAAAAGGTGCTGGACTGCGTTTTTGCAGGTATTGCCGAAGAAGATCTGGCCGGTACGATGAAGGTCCTGCAGCAGGTGCTGGGCAATGTAGAGGAGGAAAGCCAATGAAAGCCGTACCGGACAGAGGCATCATCGGGTATACCTGCGCGTACACGCCGATCCCGATCATTGAGGCCGCCGGATTCGTTCCTTACCGGGTGTTGCCCATGGGAGACGCACCGGACCAGGCCGGGCAACTGCTCCATGACAACTTGTGCCCCCACGTCAAGCGGGTTGTCGACCGTGCCATGGGAGGCGATCTGCCGGCGCTCAGCGGCATGGTATTTATCAACAGCTGTGATGCCATGCGGCGGCTGGCCGATGCCTGGCGAAACGTCCGACCGCAGGATCCGGTCATTTTCCTCGACCTGCCGGCCACTCACGACGAGGTCGCCAACCGGTTCTACGCCTCCGAATTGAAGCGTCTGGCCGATCATCTGGCCGTGCGGGCCGGGATCGACGCGGGTGAGATGGATTGGCAGGCATCCGTCAACACATTCAACCGCCTGTGTGAACTGCTGGCTGCATGCAGCACCCGCATGCGGGCAGGACGTCTGGCAGGGGGCCGCGCGGCCATGCAGGCCCTTTACAACCGGGCCTGCACCCGGCCGGCGGCCGAATCGATTCAAGAACTGGAAATGCTGCTGGAAACCCACGAAACCGATGCGGACGTGTCACCAGGCGTCCCGGTGTTCCTGTTCGGCAACGTGATGCCCGATCCCGAAGCCTTTGCCCTGATGGAATCCTGCGGGGCACGCATTGTCGCTGATGATTTCTGCACCGATTCACGCATGTTCAGCCCGGTTGCGTTGGGAAGCGATGCGTCTGTTTTTCAGGCCCTCGCCGGAAGCATTGCGCAAAAACCGCCCTGCGCCCGGACCTTTTCTCCGAAAACGCCGGGCCGGATGGCTGCCGATGTGGTGGCGGCCGCCCGGGAGTGCGGTGCCGCGGGTGTCATCGGTCATACCCTGAAATTTTGCGACCCGTACCTGGCCCGGCTGCCCATGGTCAGAGAGGCGCTGAATGGAGAAGGCCTGCCGCTGTTGATGCTGGAAGGGGACTGTACCTTAAGATCCATCGGGCAGCAGCGTACCCGCATCGAAGCCTTCATCGAAATGTTGAGGTGACCACCATGATGAAAACGTATTTTGACGACCTGGTGTCGGGCATCGAGGCCAAACTCGATGCGGATCCTGCAAGCCGGAGTCCGAGAAAAATATACGCCCTGGAAGTGGCCCGGCTGGGCGCCCGTCTCTATGGCGGAGAAGATCGGGTCGCCTGGTGCGGCGTCACGGCGCCCTTTGACCTGCTGGCCGCCATGGGGGTGACTTCCTGCTTTGTGGAGTTTATCGGTGCCATGCTGGCGTCCACGGGCATGACGGGGACCTTTCTGGAGGCGGCCGAGCATGCCGGCTTCGGCGGCGACACCTGCGGGTATCACCGGTCGGTTCTGGGCGCGGCCAAAAAAGGGGTCATGCCCGTTCCCGATTTTCTCATCGCCACCAGCAGTCCGTGCTCCGGCGGCCTGGCTGTCATGGAGAACCTGGCCCGGCACTTTGAAAAAGACCTGTTTGTGTTGAATGTGCCTCAGGAACCGTCAGCGGAAGGGGTCCGGTATCTATCCGATCAGCTCAGGGAGATGGCGGCCTTCGTAACCGACCATACCGGCGAGCCGCTGGACGGGGATCGATTCAGACTGGCCATCGCCCACACCAACCGGGCGAGGGAAATCATGGCCGAGGCCTACCGGTTGGCTCAGGCGGTGCCTTCCCCGGCCAACGGAAGGTTGATGGGCAACTTCGGCATTGTCATGGCGCTGCTGCTCGGAACCGAGGCGGCCGTCGACATTGCAACCGCCTACCGGGACGATTTCGCGGCGAAGGTGGGCAAGCAAGGCAGCGGTATCGCCGTCGAACGACTGCGACTGCTGTGGATCCAAAACCGCATCCAATTCAAGAACCCGTTGGTCGACATCCTGGAGAATGAATACGGAGCGGCCGTGATCGCCGATGAACTCAACGCCATCACCTGGGATCCCATCGACCCGGAAGATCCCTTTACGGGGCTTGCCCGGCGCGCCATTTCGATTCCCTTCAATGGCCGGATCGACCGTCGGATTGCTCATCTGCAGCAGATGGCCCGCGATTATCGCATCGACGGGGCCATCAACCCGTGCCACTGGGGCTGCCGGCAGGGGACCGGCGCCCGGGGGCTGATCGCCGGCGGCCTGAAAGCCATGGGTGTACCGGTGTTGAACCTGGAAGTCGATTGCATCGATTCACGCAATTTTTCCGAGGGTCAGTTGCGGACGCGCCTGGAAGCCTTCGCCGAGATGCTGGAAAACCGGAATTAACCTTTCAGCCGCACGGTTGCCTTGTCCCTGTTCATGACATTGTTCGGCGCCCGTTCAGGTTGGCCGATGGTCAGGCCGACCCGGCTGCATCTTCAGGAGACGGATCCGGAAAATCCGGTGTCTGTCCGGTCAAAAAAGCCCCGATGCCGTGCAGGCATTCGCCGGAAGCAATCAGGTCCACCGCTGTGTGCTGCTCCAGATCGAGCGTTGCCTGCAGGGAGAGATTGCGGCCGGCACGGATCACCGTCAGCGCACTCCGCACAGCCCGCGGGCCGTTGCGCATGATCGCCTCCGCCATCCGCACCGCTTCATCAACGGCTTTCCCCGGCGCGCTGATCCGATTCACCAGGCCCATCCGCAGGGCTTCCTCCGCCCCGACCCGGCGGGCGCTCAGGATTAGATCCGCCGCCGCTGCCGATCCGACCAGATGGGTCAGGGTTGCCCCTCCCCCCCAATCCGGCATCAACCCCAGCCGGACTTCGGAAAAACATATTTCCGCATCAGGGTCCATCACGCGCAGATCACAGCGAACGGCCAGTTCGGCACCTCCGCCGAAAGCGTTTCCGTTGATCGCCGCAATGATGGGGACGGGAAGGGAAACGAAGCGGTCCACGGCCGAACGCAAGGCTTCAATCGACCGGGTAATCGGTTCCTTTTCGCGACGCTCCATGGCGCGGGCCATCTCAGCCACCATGGGATTGTCCGGGTTGACGTCAAAACCGGAACAGAAAGCCTTTGACCCGGCCCCGGTGAGGATCACGGTTCTCGGCAGGGGGGCCATGGCAAGCTCCCGGGCGGCATCTTCCAGCTGTTCGAACATGGCCCGGTTGAAGGCATTCAGCCGATGCGGACGCCGGAGCATCACCATGGCCAACCGTCCTTTTTTTTCTACCGCAATGCCATCCTGACCCATAGCTGCCATCTCCTTATCATTCCATCATCCGGGAAACCGTTCAGATCGTTTTAATTTTATTTGCGTTCCGTTGCACTTCCGGTTAATCCTCCATCGCATCTCCCTGACTGATATAGGGTAAAAGCCATTTTTTTTAAAGAAGGTTCCCCTATGCGCACTGGAAACGGGAAGTCGCGAAACCGATTCAACGCCCTGCCGGCGGGCATCTGGGCCCTGGGGGGGGTCTCCCTGCTGATGGACATCTCCTCGGAGCTTATTCACAGTCTGCTGCCGGTTTTCATGGCCACGACCCTGGGGGTGTCCATGACGGCCATCGGCATCATCGAGGGGATTGCCGAAGCTTCCGCCGCGATCACCAAGGTGTTCTCGGGTACGATCAGCGACTATCTTGGAAAACGCAAGCTGCTTGCCGTCATCGGCTACGGGCTTGGCGCGATTACCAAACCCGTGTTCCCGCTGGCTGCCACCGTCGGCTGGGTTTTTGGCGCGCGGTTCGTCGACCGGATCGGCAAGGGAATTCGCGGCGCACCCCGTGATGCCCTGGTTGCCGACATCGCCCCCGGCGATCAACGGGGGGCGGCCTACGGCCTCCGCCAAACCCTCGATTCCGTCGGCGCATTCCTGGGCCCGCTTTGCGCCGTGGCCCTGATGGCATGGCTCGCCAACGATATCCGGGGGGTGCTGTGGGTGGCGGTGATTCCGGCATTCATGGCCGTGGGGCTGCTGGTATTCGGGGTCCGGGAGCCCGATAAGGCCAGGATCGGCGCCGGCCCGCGCAATCCGGTTTCACTGGATATCGCCAGGCATCTGCCGCTTCGCTATTGGCTGATCGTGCTGCTGGGGGCGGTATTTACCCTGGCCCGGTTCAGCGAGGCATTCCTGGTGCTGCGGGCCCAATCGGTTGGGCTTGCCCTCGGTTACGTGCCGTTGATGATGGTCGTCATGAATGTCGTCTACGCCGCTTCAGCTTACCCCGCCGGTCTGCTGGCCGATCGGATGAGCCCCCGGCCGCTGCTTGTCCTGGGGCTTGCCGTACTGGTGGTTGCCGATGTCGTATTGGCTGCCGCCGCATCTCCTCTGGTGACATTTATCGGTGCCGCCCTCTGGGGACTGCACATGGGGCTCACGCAGGGGCTGTTTGCCAAACTGGTGGCCGACACGGCTCCTGCCGCGCTGCGTGGCACGGCTTTCGGTATCTTCAACCTGGTTACCGGTATTGCGCTGCTGATGGCCAGCGTCATCGCCGGCGTGTTGTGGAGCGCCTGGGGTGCCTCGGCAACGTTTATCGCCGGTGCTGCTTTTGCGGCTCTCGCCTTGCTGGGGGTGACCCTATATCGAAGGACGTCCCAATCCGTTTGAGGCGGTAATGATTTTTTACCATTGAAATGAGTGGTATGGCCGAAATTCAATGGCGCATTCGCATCGCCATTACTTTTTCCCAACCGGTTTTTTATTTTCACCCAGGACCTTTCGGACCAACGCGGCCATCTCCGCTGCGACCAGCGGTTTGTAGGCCAATGCTTTTACTCCGATTTCAGCGGCATCCTTTTCCGTAAATTTGCTGCTGAAGCCGGTGCACAGGATGATTGGCAGGTCCGGCCGGATCTGCAGCATGCGGGCGGCCAGTTTGTCTCCGGTCATTTTGGGCATGGTCATGTCGCTGATGACCAGATCGATCTCCCCCGGGGCCTGGTTGAACCGCTTCAAGGCTTCCAGGCTGTCGATGCAGACCAATACCTTATAGCCCAGTTTTTGCAGGATCTGCTGGCCCACTTCGACCAGGATCGTTTCGTCATCCACCAGCAGAATGGTCTCGTTGCCGGTCGGTAAATCAGTATTTTCCTTCCGCTCCAAAATAGCCGGCTCCCTGATCGCCGGCAGGAAGACTTCGAAGGTGGTGCCTGAATCGGGTTGGCTGCGAACAAAAATTCTCCCGCCGTAGCTTTGCACGATGCCGTGAACCACGGATAGCCCCAGTCCGGTGCCTTTTCCCCGGTCTTTGGTGGTGAAGTAGGGATTGAAAATCTTTTCCCTGATTTCAGGGGTAATACCGTGACCGGTGTCCTGGACGGTGAGCCTGATGTAATCGCCCGCATCGAGCCCCGGGTAGCGGCGATGATCGGCGACGGTCAGATGGACCTGCTCCAGGCCGACCGTCATTCGTCCGCCGGCTTCCTCCATGGATTGCGCGGCATTGGTGCACAAGTTCATCACGATCTGATGAATCTGGGTCGGATCGGCCATCACGTTATCCGTCCGGGTGCTGATGCTTTGCTTAATTTCGATCGTGGTGGGCAGGGAAGAGCGCAGCATCTTCAATGCTTCCTTGATCAGCGGGGCGACCTGCAGGGGTTCGGGTTTCCGTTCCGCCTGGCGGCTGAAGGCCAGGATCTGGCGCACCAGATCGCCGGCACGCATGGCGGCGGTGTAGATCTGCTGCAGGTTGTGATGCAGGTGGGACTTTTCATCCGTATCCATGAGGGCTAACTGGGCATACCCCACCACCGCCGACAGGATGTTGTTGAAGTCGTGGGCGATGCCGCCGGCCAGGGTGCCGATGGCTTCCATTTTTTGCGCCTGCTCCAGGGCGTCCTTCAGATTTCTGGTCTCCTGCTCGGCGAGTTTGCGCCGGGTTATATCCATCAGTACGCCGTAAAAGACGATCGCGTCGCCGACTTCATGGGGAATGGCATTTCCGGAGAACCAGATTTTTTTCCCACCCGGTTTGATGAACCGGCCTTCATAGTGCCAGGGGATGACCCGGTTCACCGAATCATGGATGGAAGCGATAAAGCGATCTTTCTCGTCATCGGGAAGATGGGCGCGGAAATCGTTGAAAAAGGTCTGCGGGTCTGCTTTCAGATGGAATATTTCGGATGCCTTTTCGCTGACGAAATCGTGAGTATACGTCTGACCCCGAATGGCCGTAAATTGATAAACCACACCGGGGACATTGGCGGTGACGGCTTTGAGTCTTTTTTCACTTTCCCGTATTTTCTGCTCCTGGGCATAGCTCTCCGTGACATCCCGGAAGACCAGCACCACTCCTACGATGCGTCCATCGGTGTCGCAAATGGGCGCGCCGCTGTCGGCGATCTGGACCTCCTTTCCATTTTTGGCGATGAGCACGGTGTGATTGGCCAATCCGACAACGTGGCCATCAGCCAGGATTTTCTCAGCCGGATTGGCCACCTTTTGGCGGGTTTGGCCGTTGACGATGCAAAACACCTCCGGCAATGGCCGACCGGCAGCCTCCGCTGAAGACCAGCCGGTCATTCGCTCGGCGGATGGATTCATCCGCGTGATTACGCCCTTGTCGTCGGTGGCAATGACGGCATCCCCGATCGAGTCCAGGGTCACCTTCAGATTGCTTTCGCTGGCCCTGACGTCCTCCCGGCTCTTTTTCAGGTCTTCGACAAAGTGAATGATATCGCCGGCGAGCATCGCCCCTAAAAGCCCCAATCCGCATAGAATAGTGATCAGCAGCCCCCAGCTTAAACCCCGATTGAGCCGGTTGTCGTTGGATATGTCCTCATCAATCCTGGCGGATAGCTTTTCACTAACATCGAGCAGACCGTCGCCGGCGGTGATCAGGTTCCCATTGAGTGTGATGAGGGTTGAGAAGTGCTCGATAATCACCTTCTCATGGATAACCAGGTCGGACAGTTTCCGGTCAAGGGAGTCGATGATGGTGTTGATGGTCGGCTCGTTGCCCATGAGGATAGCCATATACTGCAATTGGGATTTATGCTTTTCCAGTGCTTTGGTCATGGCCTGTTTTTTGAGTTGGTATCCTGGCAGGTCCCAATCCAGCAGGAGTTCCAGCAATATGAGTTGCTGTTGAATATGCAACCCTACCAGGTCATAGGCCGTGTCTTTGATTCTTGTCTTGAATGGATCGAGGGGATCGCCATTATAAATTCGTAAGCCTTCTTCTTTTCGGTACGGCGTGATAATGCGTTCTTCGACCTCCATTGAAAAGGAGAGTCCGATATTTTGAAGCTTGGTTTTTTCCTCTTTCAGGCGGAGGGCCGGGTCATGGATCAGGGCTATGATCCGATCAAACTCCGCCAGACTTTTTTCCAGGGCCTGCATCTCCTTCTGCCATTGACGGTTTACCTGCGGAGCTGCCTTCAAGTCGAGGCGGACGATTTCCAGATTCTCGATCATTTTATTCCAGGTGGCCGGGTCGCCGTTTTGGATGAAGATTCTGCTGAGAAGCCGGATGTGTTCCATTCTTCCCGATATCTGCTGGATCTGGGCCAGCAGGAGTTGATTGTCGTGACTTTTTTTTGAATAGTACTGGCTGAGAAGGAAACTTAACAGGCAGGCGCTGGCTCCCAGGATGATGATCGAGATAACTTTTCGGTTTGCGCTCATTGAGATGACCGTTCAGGTATGGGTGTCGTCACGTTTGCTCAATCGTGTGGGATAGGATCAGTTGTCGGTTTTTGAGGTGCTGATCGACCGTCTGGACTGCACCTCGTCTTCCGGCAGCCATGTCTTGCTTGCCGGAATTTCAATCACTGATTCGATAACGGCAATCGGGTATTCGGGACGATAGACGATGCGGCCGAAGAACGTCGGGCAGTTCATCTGGCCATCGATTGCCCGGATAACGCTGTCGCCGCGCAGTCCGACGAACAAAATCCCCTTGAGTGCGTCGGCCACGGCGGCCGGTTTTGCCGATCCGGCATTCAGGACGGCCTGGCGCCAGGCGAGCAGGGAGTCGTAGCAGCAGATCGTAAACCCCAAAGGATAGGTGTTGTACTGCCGGACGAACTCGCGGACGAATCGTTTGGTCTGGGGGTGCTTGTCGGCCAGGTAGTTGAACGGGCCGCGGGATACATTCCAGATGCCTTCGGGCAGCATGTGTTCCGCATCTTCTGAAATCAGGGAAAACCACCCAAACGCAGCCATCTTGTCAAACAGGCCGCTGGTTTTGGCCTGCCGGATGAAGCGCCGCAAATCCTCTCCCCAGGTGGCCACGATCAGGGCATCCGGTCTGGCATCGATCAGGTGTTTGATATTTTTAGTGAAATCCTTGGTCCCCAGCGGGTGCCAGACCTCGGCGGCCCACTCGACGGGAGCACCGATGTTTTCGAAATGCTCCTTGAAAAATCCAAATATATCGTGTCCCCAGACATAATCCGGGCCGATCCATGCGTAGCGTTGCCAGGGCATCAATGTCGCAAAGATGCTGAACCCGACCGACTCCATTCGCGTGTTGGGCTCGAACATGAAAACAAACGGGTGACCGTTTTCCACAACTACGGATTGTGAGTTGCCGATGGATATCAGATACGGGATCTGCTGCGCTTTGCAGGCGGAAGAAGCCTTCAACAGGCACAGACTCGACGCTCCGCCGAAAACGGCGACGATTTTTTCATCACGCACCAGGTCGATGACATGCCGGTAGTGCCGGTCCGGATCGTTGCCCCCATCCCGCCGGATCAACTCCACGGGCCGGCCCCAAAGCCCCCCTTCGGCATTGAAATCCGATACGGCCATCCGGGCGGCCATGAAGGCATTTTCGGTGTAGGCTTTGGAAACCTCGGAAAAATCGCCGATGAATCCGATTTTGATCGGCACCGGTCCCGCGGTGCTTGCCTGACACATAAGAAGAACCGCTATGAAGCCTGCAATAATGGTTTTCCATACAATCATATGCAGTTTCATTGATTCCCCCTTTTTGGAGTGAGCCAAATCGGTCGATATTGTCGCAGGCGAAAAATGACTTCTTTTATTCAAATGAGTTGGAGAATGGCGATTCAGGAGACAACCGGCAGCATTTCGGCAGAAGGGGCGTCAATTCATTTGAAGCTTGATCATTACCATTCTATCTGCGCATTAATGGTACGTCATGTTATCCAGTTCAGTCAACTGGTTGCGTGGTTTCATCCCGGATATTTTCACCATCCGGTCTTTGGTCGATAAGCGCAGCGGGAGACCGGGGCAGGCGGTTTCTCGCCGACCGTTCTCTTTTTTGGGATGCATTGAAACGCCCACCGTCATCACCTCCCTGCTGTGCATGGAGCTATGGAAAGGCTTGTGAACCCGATCGACCCGACCCCGCTCATCACCTTACTCATCCATGCCGGCATCATCGCCTTCGCTGCCCTGGTCCACGGCACCATCGGCATCGGTTTTCCCATGATCGCCACCCCCCTTCTGGCCCTGATATCAGATGTGCGGACAGCCATCCTTCTTCTGGTGCTCCCGACCGTGCTCCTCAACATGGCCAACATCCTCAGGGGCGGCCGGTGGACTTACAGTATTGCGATTTACTGGCCCCTGGCCGTCTACGGCATGATCGGGAGCCTGATCGGCACCCGGCTGCTGATCTTTTTTTCGCCGGAGCCTTTTCTGCCCCTGATGGCGGCCATGCTGATTATTTATCTCCATGCGGACCGTCTCGGCGCCGGTTTTGCCTGGGTTCCCCGCCATCCCCGCATCGCCTTTGCCGTTTTCGGCCTGTCGGCCGGCATCCTTGCCGGCACGGTAAATGTCATGCTGCCGGCACTGATCATTTTTGCCCTGGAAATGCGCATGTCCAAAACGGTGATGATCCAGGTCTTCAACTTCTGTTTTCTGTTCGGCAAATTGACCCAGGGAGCGGTGTTCGCCCAGGCCGGACTAATGACGACCGATGTCCTGATGGCATCGGCCCCGCTGGCCGGACTGGGGCTGGTGGTGATGCTGCTCGGCATGCGCATCCGCGACCGGATCTCCACTGACGTCTATCGGCAATGGCTGCGTCGGCTGCTGATGGTGCTGGCCGTCATGCTGATGATCCAGTTTTTCCGAAGATGAGGGAGCGGCCATGAGCACATTTTTGTCTTTGTGTGCGAAAATCGGGAGGATGCTAATATTCAGAAAATCGAATCCAGGGATAACAATCCGACTACCTCGTTATTGGTCTTGTAAACCGCATCAAAACATCTTCCCGGGACATCACCGATATTGGCGGGTGGCATGTCGGCCTGCGCCGGTTCCACTGTGATCACATTGCCAATTCGATCGACCATGAGACCCACAAATTCCTCATCAAGATTCACAATGATGTTTCTCATGTCGTCACTTCTTTTGATCGGGGTGAGGCCAAGCAGTTTTCCCGTGTCGATGATTGTCACGATTTTTCCTCGCAAGTTGATGACGCCCATCACGTAATCCGGTGACTGGTGAACGACGGTCAGGCGCGAGGGCTTGCTGATCTCCTGAATGCTTGAAAGCGCGATGCCGCAAAGCGCGTTCTTGAGAAAAAAGGTCGCATATTCCGATTTCCCACCCTTTCTGCTGTTCCGGGCGTTATCCATTGCCGCACACCTCATTGAAAAAGTCGGGTTTAACCGTTTTAACAATTTGCCGGATGTCCAGTATCAGGGTCGTTTTGTCCATTAAAACGGCTGACCCCATTACACCGGGCTGTTTCAGCGTTTTTGTGTCAAGGGTTAACTTCACTTGGGCGGCGTCTATGGGTGGGGTTGAAAGGACACCGATTTCCCTGCCGTTTATTTTGAAACAGATCACCTGGTAATGATTCCTTTCGGGAATCGGAGCGACCCTGATGGCATCTTCCAGAGCTATCAGCGGAAGGGTTCCGCCGCGGTATTTCAGCACCCGGTTTCCACCCACGGTTTCAATCCGGGTGGCCTCTATTTTTTCGATACGCTCAACCATCTCTAACGGTACGGCAAAGCGCTCCATCTCGGAATTACAAAAAAACAGATAGGATTGCAAAAATGCGTTTTCGACTCCCTGGGCCTTTTGAGAACCTGAGATGGTTTCGAATTGTTTATTATTGTGTTCCGTCTTTAAATTGGAAATTTCACCGATGCGGGCCACATCCAGGATCAGCGCCACTTTTCCGTCACCCATGATGGTTGCTCCTGCAAAACCACGGCACTCCTTGAGGTGTTTTCCCAACGGTTTGACAACGATCTCTTCCGCGTCGTTCAAGGTGTCGACCACCAGGCCGTATTTGTATTTTCCGGTCGATACGACGGCGATGTTAAGGGCACTTTCCGCATGGTACCGCCGGTCTTGATCAAGGCGCCTTTCCCGGCCGCCATAATCGGGTTCCGGGGTTGAATGGTCTTTGGATCTTCGATCCAAAATGGTTCTGCGTCTTTCCGGGTGCCGCAACCCGTCCTGCGGGTGAATAAACGATCGTGCGACACCAAGAACCCCGGCCAGATCGATAAGAGGAAGCAGTTCCCCCCGCAGTCGGATCACACTGGCCCCTCCGACCTTTTCAATGGTGTTCTTGACCTGATTGGCCGGTATTCTTAACAATTCGCTCAGGTTTACCTGGGGGACAGCGAAACGTTCCTCTCCCAGCTTGACAATCTGGCTCGGTATAATGGACAGCGTCAGCGGCAACTTGATACGCACATGCGTTCCGTGTCCGAGTGTTGAATTTATATCGATGGTTCCGCCGACCTTTTCCAGGCAGGCTTTGATCTCGTGAATACCGGCAAACTGGCTGGAACCGTCCATCGCATTCTGGTCGGCAAACAGACCCGGCAGAAAGACAAACCTCATTTTTTCAGGTTCGGTTATGGCATCAAGTCCCTCTTTTTCTGAAATCAGGCCGGTTTCAACTGCGTGGGCAACCATCGTGTCGGGATCGATGCCTTTTCCGTCGTCGATGATTTCGAGATTGACTTGACCGGCTTCGCTGCAAGCGTTGAGTTCGATGCTTGCCTGTTCAGGTTTTTTCAGTTTATTGCGGATGTCGGGAGATTCTATACCGTGATTGACCGCCTTTCGAATCATCCATATCAATGGATGGCCGATGGCTTCCAGGATTGTTTTATCAAGTTCGACCGCTTTACCCGTGGTCGATAAACCAACCTGTTTTCCGGACTGCCGGGCAAGCTCTTCGATGATGTGGGAAATCTTATCGAAAAGCGTTCCCATGGACTGCATGCGCGTACGCATGATCTGCTCTTGAATCTCGGATGTCACCATGTCGATGCGTTGACTGGTCGTTTCCAGCAGACGCTTGTCGTCGGAGCCGATGGCTTGCAGCAACTGGTTGCGGCCCAGAACCAGTTCTCCGGCAAGATTCATCAGCGCTTCCAGTGAACTGATTTGAATGCTGACATTCGTGTTCGTACTGGCATTAGGGGTTTGCATGGTAGTCCTCGCAGGAAAAGCAAAGCAGCGGGAACCGGTATCACCGGTTCCCGCTGCTTGCCGATGGATCAGATTTTGAACTGATCAACCAGATGTTTGAGGTTCTCTGAAAGCTTGGAGAGCTCCTGGGCACTGAGATTGACCTGGCTGCTGCTGGTGGACATCTCATTCATGGATACACTGACACCGGCGA
>JAHLLR010000111.1 GCA_020444075.1 Deltaproteobacteria bacterium | reverse complement strand
GCGGCGGCCTTTTGCGCAGCGTCTATTAAATCCTTCTCACTGTAAGTGTTGGCGAGAAGCCCTTTAATGCGTTTGGCATCTTTGGCTTCAAAACCGGATAGAAATTCTGGTGCAGTGAATGTGGGCGTGGGGACCATTTTCTTTGGCACGGTGTAAAGAACTTTCGGGGTGACTCTATCAAATTTCTTCTTCAGAAGGTCCTTCACCGAAACAGGCTTGGATTTTGGCGCTGCCTTTTTGGCCGGTCTGGGTGCCGGTTTTGACTTGGCTGCCGGTTTCGGCTTAGCTGGTGAAGCTTTCTGGGCAGGCGTTTTTTTTGTCGGGTTCGCCGCAGGTGCGGCTTTTTTCGGCGCACGCGTTTTCTTGGAAGTGGATTTGATAAGACTCTTTTTCCCCATGAAAAACCCCTTTGAATTTGTATTTGGATTGGCCTATAGTAAAACGGTGTGACAACCAATGCTTATAATGGATTGCATAACGATTGTAAATAATTTTTTGGAAGCCTGCCGGACCGAAAACCACTCGTCAATGCCGGGGAAAAACTGATTATGCAGGCATTGCTTCAGGAAAAGAAAAACCGGTTGACAAGGTTTTTGAAAACCTTCGACCGCCTGGCTGTGGCGCTTTCCGGCGGGGTGGACAGCGCCCTGTTGCTGGCCGAAGCCCATGCTGTGCTCGGCAGAGGGGTCATCGCCGTCACGGCGAGGTCGCCCATCCATCCGGACCAGGATGTTGACGATGCCGCAAAGATTGCCGTCGGCCTGGGTGTGCCCCATTTTATTGTCGATTCCGGAGAAATGGGACTGGCTGATTTTCTTGCCAATACCCCTGAGCGGTGCTACATCTGCAAAAAAAATGTTTTCGGGCAGTTGCTGACGCTGATCAGGGAAAAAGGGTTTCAACACCTGGCCCACGGGGCCAATGCCGATGATCGAGGTGACTACCGACCCGGGATGAGAGCTGCCCGTGAGCTCGGCGTGGCAGCTCCGTTGATGGATGCGGGGTTAACCAAGGATGATATCCGGCGAATGGCCAAGGACCGGGGACTGTTCGTCTGGGACAAGCCGGCCATGGCATGCCTTGCCACCCGGTTTCCCTATGGCACCCCCCTCGATGCCGACAAAATCGAAATGGTCAGGCATGCCGAGCAGGTGCTCGCCGGTAAAGGACTTGTCGGTTGCCGTGTCCGTAATCATGGGGCTGTTGCCCGGATCGAAGTGCCCTTGGATCAACTGCCGATGCTGGTGGCTGATCCGTTAAGAGGTCGAATTGTCGAACAATTCCGCAAGATCGGTTTTCTGCACGTCACCGTGGATCTGGAAGGCTATGTATCCGGCAGTATGAACCGGGTTCTCGACAATGATGACCATGGCTGCTGCAACCCAATCGGAGAGGCAACCCCGGTGATGCAAGAAACAGCGTGGGGAAGGATATCTTTTGCGACGCTGGGGCAACCCCGTGAAAGCGAACAATGACCGATCTTCTGGTAAAGCTTTATGATCTGCCCGACCAGAGCCTGCAGTTGGCGGCGATGGCCGAGAAGGATATTTTTGTGCAGCGAGCCATGGCCAGTGAAAAAAAACTGGTGGTCGGATGGGTGCAAAACAAGTTTGGGGAGGGGTGGGCCGCCGAGTGCGATGTGGCCTTTGCCCGGCAACCGATTGCCTGCATGATTGCCGTTTCCGGGGGGAGATTGGCGGGCTTTGCCTGCCACGACAGCACTTGTTGCAATTTTTTCGGTCCCATCGGCATCGATCCCGCTTCGCGCCAGAAGGGTATCGGCCGCGCCGTGTTGCTGGCAACCTTGCATGCCATGGCCCATGCCGGCTATGCTTATGCCATCATCGGGGGGGCCGGACCGGTGGCTTTTTTTGAAAAGTGCGTGGGGGCCTTTCCCATACCCGGATCGACGCCGGGTATCTACCGGCCAACCGTAAAAAAATTATAAAGCGTCGGCGTCAACCGTCTCTTGTGCTTATCAGGAAACCCTATATGTCCTTTACTTGGTTCGTGGGTAGCCGCTATCTCAGGACCCCGCAAAAACAGGCCTTCATATCACTGATCACCTTGCTGGCTACCGCGGGCATCGCCGTGGGGGTAATGGCCCTGATTGTCGTCATTGCCGTGATGACCGGTTTTGAATCGGAATTGCAAAACCGAATTCTGGGCATCGAATCTCACGTGTTGGTGATGCGGTACGGGGAATCGGTTGCAGATATTGAATCGACGGTGGCGAAGATTGAATCCATCGACGGGGTTCTGTCGGCAACCCCATTTATTTACACCCAGGTGATGCTGCGAAGCCCCCATGGTGTGACCGGCGCCGTGTTGAAGGCCCTCGACCCATCCCGTCCGGGCCCGCCCATTTTTGTCGGAAAAGACATTTCCCTTGCCGATGCGCTTTCTGATGCCGCCCCTGACGAGCCTGCCGGAAAGGGACCCGGCCTGGTCGTCGGGCGGGTGACCGCCGAGCGGTTGAAGGTCGCAGTCGGCGATCCCATTTATCTCATTTCCCCCCTGGGAAAAGGAGGGGCCGCCAACCAGATGCCTACGGTGATGCGCTTTTCCGTGGCCGGCATTTTTGAAACAGGCATGAACGAATATGACGGCGCCATGTCCTTTGTCCGGCTGGATGTCGCTCAGCGCATGCTCCAGATGCCGGGGCAGGCCAGCGGCCTCGAGGTGCGGATTGCCGATATTTACCAGGCCAAACAGATTGCCGATGCCATCGTTGCCCGTATCGGCTTTCCCTTCTGGGCGCGGGACTGGATGCAGATGAACCGCAACCTGTTTTCCATGCTGCGGCTTCAAAAGACAGTGATGTTCATTATTTTGACGCTCATCGTGCTCGTGGCCGCGTTCAACATTGCCAGTGCCCTGATTATGATGGTGATGGAAAAGACAAGGGATATCGCTATCTTAAAGACTATCGGGGCCACCAACCGGCATATCCGGCGGATTTTTGTGTTCAAGGGGTTGGTGATCGGTTGCCTGGGAACGGCCATCGGCGGTGTGCTGGGATTTATCCTGTGCAGTATCTTGAAAAAGTACCCGTTCATTAAACTGCCCGGGGATGTCTACTTTCTCACCACGCTGCCGGTCAGTCTGCAGTTTTTTGATGTCCTGACCATCGGCCTGTCCACGGTGGTGATCTGCTTTCTGGCCACCTTGTACCCGGCGGCCAGTGCATCGGCTCTCGATCCGGTTGAGGGCATCCGCTATGGTTGAGTTTCTGTTCATTGGCGCAAATCTTGCTTCAATTCCAGCGGTATGAATGGCGGCAACGCCTGCGTTCAACACCCTTGATTGAGAGACGCCCATGAATGAAAATGCATACTGGTTCACCTATACCATCGAGCTGGAGGACGGCCAGAGCACCCGTTTTCACATCACCCTGGATCCGGTGACGCTGACCATGCTCCCGGCCTCGTCCGAGCCCTATCCGCCGTGGACCCAGCTCTCTTACCAACAGTGCCGTTGCTGCCCCCTGTCACCCACAACGAACCTGTACTGCCCCATTGCCGTGAATATCACGGAGTTGGTGGACCGGTTCAAGGATATCCTTTCCCATAAAAACTGCATGGTCGTCTGTGAAACCGTCGACCGAACCTATTCCAAAAAAACCTCGGCCATGGAGGGGCTGACTTCGGTGTTCGGCATCGTCATGGCCACCAGCAACTGCCCGGTGATGAATTTTCTTAAACCCATGGCCCGGTTTCACCTGCCCTTTTCATCCGTTGAAGAGACTACGGTCCGAAGCACCTCGCTGTTCCTGCTGAGTCAATATTTTGAATATAAAAAGGGACGGGTAAACAGTTTTGATTTCGATAGACTTGAAAAAAGCTACGCCCGGGTGCAGTTGGTCAACGAGGGGCTTCTGGAGCGCATCCGCAGCCTGGGAAACCGGGATGCGGATAAAAATGCCATCATCACCCTGCATTCCATATCCCAGTTTCTTTCCATGGAGATGGATTTCAGCCTGACCACCATCGCCCACTTGTTTGAAAGGGGGGCAGATGCCTGATACCGCCACCCGTTGCAGATACTTCCATCGCTTCCTGACCAGCGGGGGAATGGGGGGCCTGTTGCTGATTTTGCTGACCTTGATAACCTCCGGATGCGCCACCAGTTCAGTCCCCGACCCTGAACCGGTGCTTTCGACGTCAGGCGGTGCAGGTACGGCCCGGATGCTGCGGGCCGAGATCCAGTCCTGGCTGGGAACCCCCCACCGGTTGGGCGGCCTGAGCCGCCGGGGCATCGACTGCTCGGGGTTGGTGGTCGTTTTATATGAAGACCTGTTTGACATGCGGCTGCCCAGAACCACAACGGCCCTCATGCACAAGGGCCGTCGGGTGGAAAAAAACAACCTGACCGCCGGTGATCTCGTCTTTTTTAAACCCGCCACCAAATTTCCTCACGTGGGCATCTATCTGGGCCAGGGTGAGTTCGTCCACACCTCCACCAGTTACGGCGTGACGCTGTCGCGGATGGACGATGACTTCTGGCGCCAATGCTACCTGACCAGTCGCCGGTTGCTGTAGATCGATTGGCCAATACCCCTTGCAATTAGCGGCCGATATTCGTATATTAGCGCGGGCCTTGATCTCGGGCCCGCTTTTATTAGGTGAACGGTCAAAGGCGCCCGCCAAAGGGCCAACCTGCCGTTTAGAGAATTGAAAGGATTTTTAGGTTAGCCGAATTTTGATAGGAAAACTGATTAAAGCCATAAGGGGCCGGCTATTCGACAGCGATCGCCCCAAAACTGCGCAACCGCCTGAAAAGAATAGCTCACCGACACCCGCTGCACCATCGGAACTCAGTCCCGGACCGAAGAAGAGGCGTTCTTTCCGCACAAAACCGGAAGGCACGGAGGAAAAACGCAAAAGCGATAAAGATACCGCTTCACGGGAAAAACCGAACGAACCCGCCGTGGCCTGGCGCCCGGAATTGTTTCAGGTACCCGAGAAAGCAGGTAAGACCCGGTTCCACGACCTGGGTCTTCCCGATCCGGTCATGCACGCCATTGCCGATACGGGGTTTCAATACTGCACCCCCATCCAGGCGGAGATCATGCCGTCTACTCTGAAAGGCCGGGATGCCTTCGGCCGTGCCCAGACCGGCACCGGCAAGACCGCCGCTTTTCTCATCACCGTGCTTACACGGATGTGGGTCAATCCCATCAAGGGCAAACGGCCCGCCGGTACACCCCGGGTGCTGATCATCGCGCCGACCCGTGAACTGGTGCTGCAGATCGCCGACGAAGCCAATCTCCTGTCCGCCTATTGCCCCTTTTCCATCGTCAGTGTCTTCGGGGGGATGGACTACGAAAAGCAGCGGAGGCAGTTGCATGGCAAAGCCGTGGACATCATCGTGGCCACCCCGGGCCGCCTGCTGGATTTCAAGCGCCGCAAAGATCTGGACTTAAGCCGGGTGGAGATGCTGATTCTAGACGAAGCAGACCGCATGCTCGACATGGGCTTTATTCCCGATGTTCGCCAGATTGTCTACAGCACACCCCATAAAGACAAGCGTCAGACCCTTTTTTTCAGCGCCACGCTCACTCCGGATGTCACCCGGCTCAGTGCCAGCTGGACGCGGGATCCGCTCTCCGTCGAGATCGAACCGGAGCAGGTGGCCGTGGACACGGTGGAGCAGTTGGTCTACATTATCACCACCGACGAAAAGTTTGCCCTGACCTACAACATCATCACCCGGCAGAATCTGGACCGCGTGCTGGTCTTCTGCAACCGCCGCGATGAAACCCGGCGGCTGGCGGAAATGCTGGACCGCTATCGGATCAACTGTGCCGTCTTGTCCGGCGAGGTCCCTCAGAACAAGCGGATCCGCACGCTGGAACAGTTCAAGGCCGGCAAGATCCGCGTGCTGGTGGCCACGGATGTGGCCGGGCGGGGCATCCACATCGAAGGCATGGACTACGTCATCAACTTCACCCTGCCCCATGATGCCGAAGACTACGTTCACCGCATCGGTCGTACCGGCCGGGCCGGGGCCGCCGGTACCTCCATCAGCTTTGCCTGTGAGGAGGACTCTTTCTACCTGCCGGCTATCGAGGAGTTCATCGGCCGGTCGCTGCATTGCATCCCACCGGAAGAGGGCTGGCTGGAACTGCCTCCGGCGCCGCGTCGACGCCGAGCCAAACCCGCCCCCGGCCCCGACGCAGCAGCACAGGGAAGACGGCGGCAGCGACCGCGCCAGGACGACGGGGCCAAACGACAGTATCGCAAACGCAGCGGCCGCCCCAACCGCTCCGGAACCGGCAAACCACGAAGGACACCTCCTGCATGACCCCGCGGAACTGCATGATCAATGTAATGGCCGATCTCATCGGTTTGGACGATACCTACAAAGGAGACCGGCTCAACGATCCCGTAGTATGGGACCGCTTTATGGAAGAGCTGTTCAAACGCATGGATGAGATCGACGATGAAGACATCCGGTATTCATTGAACAGCATCGACAGGGAGGATTTCCAATGCTGGATCGACGATCCCGGTTTCTGGTCGGCCGTCGAGGAGGAGATCGTCCGGCGTCTTAACGTGGTGAAAACCCTCCTTCCTTCCCAGAATCAGGGGCATTGTTGACCGCCATCACCGGTCTGAAAAATCTGTTTCGATGACCGGCCCCGCAGGTGACCCATCCATGGTAGACGATCAGACCCATAACGCTTATTTTGCCCAGATTGCCGATGGCTTGGAATCGATCGGAGCTGAAGAACTGACTGAACTGGGTGCGATTGATACCCGGCCGGTCCGACGCGGGATCCATTTCAAGGCGGATCGGTCGTCGCTTTACCGTATCAATTACTGCGCCCGATTGATCACCCGCGTCCTCGCGCCGATACAATCATTCGCCTGCCCGGATGCCGCGGCCATATACCGGGCTGCCCAGCGTATCGACTGGACGCGTTTTTTCAGTCTGGATCAGACCTTTGCCGTTTTTGCCAGCACCGCCGGCAGTACCGTGCCCCATTCGCAGTTTGCCGGGCTGAAACTCAAGGATGCGGTGGCCGATCAGTTCCGGAGTGCCTTCGGGAGTCGGCCGAACGTCGACCCGCGAACGCCCGACCTGTGGATCAACCTCCATGTGGAAAAGGATCGGGGAACCATCAGCATCGACACCTCCGGCGGCAGCCTGCACCGTCGGGGATACCGGAGCAAAAGTGGTGACGCCCCCATGCAGGAGACGGTGGCCGCCGCCATGGTGCGCCTGTCCGGATGGGACGGTCGGGTGCCTCTGGCGGATCCCATGTGCGGTTCGGGCACCCTGATCATCGAAGCGGCGATGGCTTATTGCCGCATCCCCGCCGGGTATCTTCGCCATCGTTTCGGTTTTCAGCAGCTTCCCGATTTCGACCCCCGGATATGGAAAACGGTTAAGGGCGAAGCGGACAGCCAAATGCGGAAACTGCAGGACCGCCTCATTTACGCCAGCGACATCGATTCCCAAGCCGTTTCGGCGACCCGGGCCAACTGCAAGATGGTCCCCCATGCACGCACGGTTAATGTCTTGCGTATGGATTTCAGGCAAATCGAAGGGCTGGAGAACCGGATCATCCTGTGCAATCCGCCTTACGGCATCCGCATGAAAGGGCAGGACGGCCAGGACACGATGGACGACTTCTACCGGGAACTGGGCGACTTTTTAAAGCAACGCTGCAAAGGATCGGAAGCGTACCTCTATTTTGGCGACCGCGAGATGATCAAGCGGATCGGGTTGAAACCCGCCTGGAAAAAACCGCTGAAAAACGGCGGTCTGGACGGGCGGCTGGTTAAATATGAGCTTTATTAGGGATTGAAGGCAGGCGGAATGAAAAAACGATGGCACTGATTACCCTTCGCGATATTTGCATGAGCTTCGGCAATGAGCCATTGCTGGACCGGGTGAACCTGACGGTGGGCTCCGGCGAGCGGATCTGCCTGCTGGGCAGAAACGGTGTAGGCAAGAGCACGCTTATGGGCATTATCGGCGGCCGCCTGACACCGGATCGCGGAGAGGTGATGCGATCCCAGAGCGTCACGGTGAGCGGTCTGGCCCAGGGCGTCCCCGTCGACCTTCACGGGACGGTATTCGATGTCATCTGTCGAGGAATGGGCCCGAGGGGAGAGCGGCTGGCTGAGTATCGCCGCCTGTGCGATCTGAACGAGTCGGGCGGCGGACCGGCCGCGGACACCCCGAAACAGGTGATGGCCCTGCAGCAGACCATCGACAGCGAAGACGGCTGGCAGATCCAGCAGCAGGCGGAGCGCATCATCTCCGAGATGAACCTGGCGGCGGATGGCGAGGTGAGCACCTTTTCCGCCGGCATGAAGCGGCAGGTGCTGTTGGCCGCGGCCCTGGTGGTGCGGCCGGATATTCTGCTGCTGGATGAACCTACCAACCACCTGGACATGGGGGCCATCGACTGGCTGGAGTCTTTTCTGCTCAAGTGGAACGGCACCCTGATTCTGATCACCCATGATCGGATGATGATCCGCCGCCTGGCCACCCGCATCGTGGAGATCGACCGGGGGGAGCTGCATTCCTGGGACTGCGATTATGACACCTATGAACAGCGCAGCCAGGAACGGCTGGAGGCGGAAGAGAAGGGAAACCAGCGGTTCGATAAAAAGCTGTCCGCCGAGGAAGTGTGGATCCGGCAGGGCATCAAGGCGCGTCGCACCCGCAACGAAGGACGGGTGCGGGCGCTGGAAAAGCTTCGCGAGCTTCGCCGCAGCCGGCGGGACCGTACCGGAAGAGTACGCATGGCCCTGGATGAAGCCGGACGAAGCGGAAAAACGGTTGTCGAGGCAACGGATCTGACCTTTGCCTATGGGGACCGGACCATCGTCAGGGACTTTTCCTGCACCATCATGCGGGGCGACCGCATCGGTATTCTGGGACCCAACGGTGCGGGAAAATCCACCCTGATCCGCTTGCTGCTGGGTGAGCTGGCACCCCAGCAGGGCCGAATCAAACGCGGCACCAACCTGGAGGTGGTATACTTCGATCAGTTGCGGGGTCAGCTGGATGAGAACAGGACGGTTCAGGAAAATGTCTCCCCGGAAGGCGACATGATGGATATCGGCGGGAAAAGCCGCCATGTCATCGGTTACCTGAAGGATTTCCTCTTTTCTCCGCAGCGAGCCCGTACACCCGTGTGGGTGCTTTCGGGTGGTGAGAAGAACCGCCTGCTGCTGGCCAAGCTTTTTGCGCGTCCGGCCAATGTCCTGGTGCTGGACGAGCCCACCAACGATCTGGATGTGGAAACCCTGGAACTATTGGAAGAATTGATTATGAACTACAGCGGCACGGTGATGCTGGTGAGCCACGACCGGACATTTATCAACAATGTGGTCACCAGCACGCTGGTATTCGAAGGGCCCGGCCGGATTGAAGGATACGCCGGCGGTTATGATGACTGGCTGGTCCAGCGGCCCGTGGAAATCGCACCACGATCTGAAAAGCCGTTGCCGGGTCAGGCTAAGAAAACCGCCTCGCCCCCGGTGGCGGCCCGAAAAAAAATCGGCTACATGGAAAAACGCGAACTGTCGTCCCTGCCCGGCCGGATCGAATCATTGGAAGCCCGCCAGCAGGAAATTTTTCGGATCATGTCCGCCCCGGACTTTTACCGGCAGAACGGTGAATCCATCACCACCGTGAAACAGGAACTGGCGCAACTGGAGCGCGAACTGGAAAATGCTTTTGCCCGCTGGGAAAGCCTGGAGTCGTTGGCTCAGGAGAAGTGATTGTATCCGCCGGAAAGAGGAATTCGTTTTCCGTCGGGAAAGGAAAGCATGCGGTTTGACTCCGCTTCGGTAACCCATCCGATCGCCACCACCTGAACCCCCTTTTTTTCAAGAAGTTGCTTGTTTTCCGGTGAAATGGAAAAGAGCAGTTCGAAATCCTCACCGCCCGACAATGCAAAATCAAGCGGGTCCTTTCCGGTCAGCCTGGCGGCCAGGCGTACCGACGGATCGATGGGGATGTCCGCCACGGCAATCTCGGCACCGGTGCCGCTTTGATCGCAGATATGGTTTACCTCGGCGGCCAGGCCGTCGCTGATGTCGATCATGGCCCGGGCCACGGGAGCAATTGCCGGCGAGACGTCCAGCCGACATACGGGGGTCAGGTGCTTTTCCTTCAAGAAGGGGGGCGGTTCCAGGCCTGCAGCCAGCATGGCCAAACCGGCGGCGGACCCGCCCAGGGGCCCGGTGACGCACAACAACTCTCCGGGGCGGGCGTGGCTTCTCAGACGCAGGTTTTCGGGTGAGACCCGGCCCAGCAGGGTGATGCTGATGGTGGCCGCCTCACCGCGGGTCGTATCACCTCCGGCAAGCACCACGCCGTAGCGTCGGCAGGCTTCGGCCATTCCCTTGTAGAGCGATTCCACCCAGCCGACCTCGGTGTCCGCTGCCAGGGCCAGGGAGACAAACATGAACGTGGGGGTGCCGCCCATGGCGGCAATGTCACTGACATTGCAGGCCACGGACTTGATGCCGACCTGCAAAGGTGTGGCCCAGTCTCGTCTGAAGTGGCTGTTCTCCACCAGCATGTCCGTGGTAACCAGGAGATAATCACCATCCGGGAACGATCCCCCGATGACGGCGGCATCGTCGCCAATGCCGGCCACCAGGTCGGGATGGTTGATCTGGGATTGCAGGGCCAGCCGGTCGATCAGGGCGAACTCGCCGCCGATATCATGGATTTTCATCTTGTGGGGTTCCCAGCAGTTCCCTGACTTTTTTTGACAGCAGGGCGAGGCGGAAGGGCTTCTGAATGAACCCGTTGCACCGCCGCATCAGTTTACGGGCAACTTCTCCGTTCTGACTGTATCCGCTGGACAGCAGCACGGGGACGGACGGATTTATTTCTCTAATGCGGCGGATCGTGTCATCGACGGCAGGCCCGGGCATGATCATGTCCATGATTACCAGCTTGACCTTTCCGGCCTGCTCCTGGAAGCGGGTGATTGCCTCTTCACTGTTTCCGGCGGTGATGACCGTATATCCCAGAAGCACCAGCATCTCGCGTCCCACATCTATAAAATCCGGTTCGTCATCCACGATAAGTACGGCCTCGGATCCTTTTTCCGTCATGGCGTCGACGACACCGGCAGTCTTGTCGGTGCGGTCTGATATCGGCAGCAGCACGTTGAATTGGGATCCCACCCCCGGTTCACTGAAGACTTCGATATACCCTTTGTGGTTTTTGACGATTCCGTAGGTGGAGGCCAGACCCAGACCGGTGCCCTGACCCTGTGCCTTGGTTGTGAAAAATGGCTCGAAGATCTGCTTCTGGGTCTCCTGATCCATGCCGTGGCCGGTATCCCGCACCGAGAACATCGCATAGCAACCCGGAATTATTTCGTACTCCCGTTTCTCATTGGCACTGAGGACGGTAGCATGGGTTTCGATCACAAGCTTGCCTCCCGCGGGCATGGCATGCACGGCATTGATAATCAGGTTCAACAACACCTGTTCAATCTGGGTGCGGTCTCCGCTGACGCCGGGGGTGTCGGGGCTGAGGCGGGTTTCGATAGTGATCTGTTGATGGGCGTGGCCGAACATCTCAAGGGTATCTTCGACCAGGCGATTGAGGTCGATCTCACTTATTTCCGTCTTCCCGCCCCGGGCGTATCCAAGCAGCTGCCCGGAGAGTTTGGCGCCCCGCTGTACAATCTGGCTGATGATGGACAGGTGCTTCTGATGGGTGCTTTGGGGGGAAAGCTGGTGACGGATGATTTCCACATTGCCTTGAATGCCGGCCAGCATGTTGTTGAAGTCATGGGCGATGCCGCCGGCCAGGGTGCCCACGGCCTCCATTTTCTGGCTCTGGATCAGCTGGCGCTCCGTTTTTTTGCGGTGGGTGATGTCCCTCACGGTGACCACCCGACATGGCCGGCCGGCCAGTTCCCCGGAACGGGAACGCAATTCTGCGGGAAAAGTCCGGCCAGTGGCTGATCGGGCCGTGATTTCGTAGACCCGGTCATCGTCGGAAGTTATTTTCCGTTGAACCTGCTCCTGGTCTTCGGGTGAAACAAAATGACGGATGATGTCCATGCCGATCAACTGACTTCGAGGGTACTCAACCAGATCGGCAAAAGCATCGTTGAACTCGATTAAAATGCCGTTGTCGTGGAACAGAATCCCCTCGGTGGAGGCTTTGGACAACTGCCGGTACCGGTCACGGCTTTCCTCCAGCGCCTGCTGGATTTTTTTTCGTTCCGCCACCTCTTTTTCCAGCCGTTCATTGGCTTCCTGCAGGCGCGTGTTCTGTTCCTGGATCGTAGCGGTCAACTGAAGTTGGTGCTCTTCCAATACCGATTCGAAAGCCTTTCGATCGGTGATGTCGTTGCCGACGCATAAAATCTCCGTGACCTTGCCGGTTTCATCCCGAAACGCCCGGTTGGACCAGACCACCCAGATACGATCACCGTCTTTGCGGCAGTTTTCGTTGATCTGGTGAGAATAGTCTTCGGGACTGCGCAATAAATGGTCGATCATGGTCTCTAGATCATTGCCGGCTGTATCCTTTTTCGGGATGATGGTCCCCACGGCAGGTTGTCCCAGAATCTCCGCCTCCCGGTAGCCGAAAAAATCCAATCCGAAAGGGTTGAGAGAAAGTACGCGTCCCCTGGCATCTATGCGCAAGACGATGCAGTTGGCATCAGCCAGGGAGACTGAACCGGTGTCCGGGGGCTGGTAGGGAGGTGATTTATCCGATGTCATGGGCAGCGATGACTTTGATAAAAAATATGGCATGTTGGACGTCAAACCGATCCTAACCTGTTTTCGGTCGCCTTCGCAAGAACTTTAGGAAGGATAACCGGGCCGGATAGGATAATCTTGCGAAGATTTCAGCTCATTGAATATCCCTTTCAAGGATGAATGCGGGTTGTTGGTGGCCGATGGTTTAATTCAAAGCGGCGGGATTCATCTGTTTGAAGACAGGTCCGATGCCAGCCGGTGTCGTCCCCACGACCAGCGTTGTGGCTGCTTTTGTGGTGCGGCTCTGCATCGCGGTTTCTTGCCTTGTAACCGCTGTTCATATTTGCTAAAGCTTTGAGGCAAGCAGGATAATGCGCTTTTCTTCCTCAACTTGGATCGGGGAACCGTTGTTCTAAACTTCTGGTCGGATAATCCGATGAGACAACGGAGGTCCGTATGCCATCAGATCGCTTTATTACCAGACAGGTCTCCGAACGGTTGGACCGGTTCGCGCCGTTCGGCCAGGATCCGGCACCGGATGATGCCGGGCCCCAGGGCCGTGGACTTCGGCGTCATCTGCAAATTGTCTTCAATACCGCCGTTGCTCTTTTCTGCATGACGGTATTTTTTTATGGATCGTTGCGTCTGGCTGCGCATATCCATTCCCCGGATGGTCGGTCGACAAAAACAGCGGTTGACGCTGCGCCGGTCGAAACCTCGCCGGTTTTCATGCCGACGGTGCTCAAGGACCCGCCGATTCTGCCCGGCGGCAGAATTACTGCGCCACTTCCCCACACCATCACCGATCACACGTTAACCGTTTCGGGTTACACGGCCAACCTGCCGGTCGATATGCCCTTTGTCTGGCTGATCGTGGACGTGCCTTCCATCGGCCGTTGCTGGCCCAAGAAGCCAATGATCCAGCCCAACGGAACCTTCCCGGCCACCATCTTTGAAGGCGGCCCCGACATGGATTACACCGTATCCCTTTACGCCGTGGGATACGGACTTAATAAAACCATCGAACAATGGTTTGCCGACGGCACCTTCGGTGGCCTGCCGATGATCTTGCAGGAGTACCGGCTGGATTCGGTGCGGTTGTCGTTGAATGGAGTGTGAAAGGTCGATGATGGAAATGCACTTTAATCGGCGTGGTTTTGAGTTTGTTGTCCAGTGTTGGAATATCCATAAAATCAAAAGTGGAAAATTCTTTAACTCATTTTCCACTTTTGGCACTTAATACGCCAATACATGGAAAATTTTCCAT
>JAHLLR010000110.1 GCA_020444075.1 Deltaproteobacteria bacterium | reverse complement strand
CACCGTCGGCTGTGGGGCTGATCACCGGCTTGATGCCGAACAGGTCACCGAAAAAACCCTTGGAGGTGGAGATCCGTCCGCCGGCGGCCAGAAATTTGAGCTGATCCAGGAAAATCAGTTCGCCGCAGCCGTCGATGGCCTGGCGGGCAAACGCGGCCACGGCCGTCAGCGGCTCTCCCGACCGGGCAAATTGGGCTGTCATCCTGGCGATAAGGCCCAACCGGCCGGAGGCGGCGCCGGTATCCATCACCATGAAACGGTCGGCCATGCCGCGCGTCTCCCGCCACCGGCTGGCGGTGGCAAAATTGCCCGTATAAACCGATCCCACGGTCAGGTAAAGCACCTTGTCATGGCGTCCCAGGGCGCTCTGGTAGCTCTGATGCTTCTGGAACACGGAGGCCTGGGCCGTCGATACCCGCCGGCCGCCAGACATGGCCCGGTACATCAAGGGTGCCTCGAACAGGGTTTCCGAAGCGCTGCGGTCGTCCACCACCAGTCGACTGTCCAGCAGGGTGATGCCGAGCGTGCGGGCCTCCTCCCGGGTAATGGAGCCGGCCGCGTCGGTCATCACGTGAACCGATTTACCGTCACCCCTGGAAACCGCAATGTCGCCGCGGGCGTCCATGGATTCCACCTGCCAGTCGACAATTTCCCCGAGGGCCTCGAGCCGCGACCGGACCGCCTGCTGATTGCGGGTATGGAGGTGAAGCCTGAAGCGATCGCCGTCCGCAACGGCTACCACGCTTTCTCCCAGACCGGCGGTTCCCGGTGACAGCCTGGCGGAATCGGTCGCACGGATGATCGTGTTCACGCAATACCCCGGAAATTGCCCACCGTTGATATCGCCCGCTACATCCAGCAGGCCGGCAAAGCGCTCCGTCACCGGCACCATCTCCGCCGCCTCGCTTTCCAGCCGGTAAAAAAAGCCTTCGAAGAAAATGAACATGCCCAGGGCACCGGCGTCCACCACACCGGCCCGTTTCAGTTCCGGAAGCAGTTCCGCTGTTGAGCGCACGGCCCCGGCCAGATGGTCGACGATGCCGTCGACATCGTGCCTGAAACCGCCGGCCGGCCATTTCTCCGTGGCCTGGACCAGGGCGTCGAACAGGGTCAGCATGGTGCCGGGTTTGGGATCGGCCACGGCATGCCACGCGGCATCCCTGCCGGCGACGAACGACGGACGCATTCCGCCGGATTCCGCTTCCGGCAGAAACCGGCAGAAAAACGCGGCGGCGATATTGCCGGAATTACCCGTGGCCGACTGGATTAGCGCCTGCGGAAGCACGGATGGAACACCACAGGCCCCACCTAAGGGACCGAGGCTGATTTTCAGGTTGCGGCCCGTGTCGCCGTCGGCAACGGGAAAGACGTTGATCTCGTCCAGCAGGTCCGCCCAGGCGGCCACCCGCTCGCAGCCGGCCACCAGGGCACGGGTGAAGGCCGGAGGAGTGAAGGGATCCATGGTCACCCCCCCAGGGCCCGGGTGATCTCCGGGGGAATTTCGAACTCCAGGGTCATGTCCGGAAGCGTCACCGCCACCTGTTCGCCCTTTCCCCGGGTGCAGATCTGGCCGGTGTCTGTGCGGCGGATCTCGAAATCCATGGCGATCTTGTAGCGGGCTTCAGTGACTGTCGCCCGACAGATGAAGGCATCGTCAAACCGCAGCGGCAGGATGTGCTTGATGGAGGACCGGGTAATGGGAAACACCATTTGCCGGGATTTGAGATAGCCGTAAAGATCGACGCCCACCGATTCGAAGAGACCGAAGCGGGCCACGTCGAAGTACTTGAAGTAATTGCCGTGCCAGACCACCTGCATGGGGTCCAGATCGTGGAAAGGAACTTTCATCTGAATGTCGTGGGTGACGGCCATCGATCTCCCTGTTGCAATGGCGGTTCGATTCGATCCTTTTTTAAAGGAATTCATAGGTCAGAGCAATACCAAAAGATTCAGGACAACCCGATTCTGCGGTCAGGGCCGTTCAGGCCATCAGGTCCGCCTTTCCCGACGAACATACCAGCAGGGTCGTGGGCAGGGAAGCAAGAATCTTTTCGAAATTGCGTTGAAATTGATGGGCATCGCCTTTGTCCGGCAGAAAAAATCCGATGAACACCATCGTGGCATCGGCCGAATGCCGGTGCACCACCTGAATGAAAGGGTCCGTGGATACCAGGATCTGAACCTCGGCCTCCACGCGGGCGTCGGCCAGCAGACTGGCCATGGCCTCGGCCACCGGTTGGCGGCCGGCCTCGTCGGGAATTTCGCGGATCAGCCGAATGCGGGCATCGGACCAATCGCCGTTGAGGGTCAACAGGTGGGCCAGCAACACCATGAGGGGACCGTTTTCACGACCCTGCCACCAGACATCGATGCGGCGCCCTCGAGGGCGGGCCGGGAGCCCATGGTCGCTGAGGACGACCAGGCTCATATTCAGCAGGCGCACCGTGGCCATGTGATCCACAAAGGATTCGGCTCGATCCGGTTCCGATGACCATCCCATGATCACGAGATTGGGCGTCAGCGGATTGACCGCATGTCCCTGCAGCAGGGAGGAAATCCCCTGGTCCAGGTTTTCGGCCATCACCACGGCACTCAGCGCTTCGAAATGGTTCTCCCGGATGAAGGCATCGAGCTGTTCGATGGCGGTGCTGCGCAGCCGGCCGATCCGTTCCAGATCCCCCACCAGCACCCGGGCCAGGGTCACCAGGCCCCGTTCCGCCCCCAGCCACAGGGCGACCATGGCCATGGTGTACCGGGTGGCAGGATTGCCGGTGAGCACCAGGATGGTGGGACGCCAGTTCTTGGGATGGATGGCGGCAGTGGACAGCTTCATCAGGTAGTGACGCATCCGGGAGAAGAAAAACCCCCATCGGGCATCGCCGAAACGGACCCGCAGGACTTTGCGTCGCAGCGCGGTGTAGAGGATGCACACCGCCACCGCGGCCAGGCCGGCGGCCAGCGGGTCGATGAGCACGGCGGTGCCGGCACAGGCCACCGCCCCCGCCATGGCCGGCAGCCAGTGGTAATAGCGGAACCGGGGCCGAAAGGAGGGATTGCCGGCCGCCGATTCCAGCAGTGCCGCCAGGTTGACCATACCATAGGTGTAAAGGAAAAACATGGTCACCACGGCGGCCAGGGTGTTGAAGGCCCCCCCATGAACATCCGTTCCGGCCCAGAGAATCACCGCCACCGTAATGGCCAGGGTCAGCCACAAGGCCCGGTGAGGCTCGTCTCCTTTCTGCGATCCTCGGGCAAAGGGGGCCAGCTGGTCGATGACATGGTCCCGGGACACCGCCTGGAGCACCCGGGGGGCCCCCAGAAACGAACCCAGGGCGCTGGACAGGGTGGCGGCGAAAACCCCGGCCACCACCAGGAAACCGGTCCCCCCGGGGGCCTGGGCACACAGGGTTTCAAAGGGTGCCTCCACCAGCGCGAGGCGGGACTGCGCACCGCCCACCACCAGAATCTGAACCAGATAAATGACAAACCCGGTGCCCACGGCCATGAAGGTCCCCACGGGAATGGCCCGGCCGGGGTCCTTCAGGTCGCCGGACATGTTCACCCCGGCCATGATGCCGGTGGCGGCAGGAAAATAGATGGCAAACGTTCGCCAGAAGGACATGCCGGAACCGCTGTAGGCCGGCATCCAGTTTTCGACAAAGCGGGCGCTTTCGAAGTTCATCAGGCCCCCCGAGAGAAAGGCCACGATCGAAAGCCCGAGGACCGTCATGATCACGTACTGGGCCTTGATGGCCCAGCGTGCACCCACATAGGCAAGGAAAAAGAGAAGGAAGGCCGCGGCCAGGGCAATGGTTCGAAAATGGGGCGCCGTCACGGGAAACGTCCGCACCAGGGCTTCGGTGAATCCCAGGGTATAAAAGGGCACGGACACGGCCTGGGCGATGAAGAGGGCCAGGCCGATGGCCCCGCCGGATTCGGGTCCCAAGGCCCGGGAAATGAGAAAATAAGCCCCGCCGCCGGCCACCGGCGTGTTCGTGGAAACGGCCGAGATGGAAAAAGCCGTCATGGTGGTGATGCCTTTGGCCAGGGCCAGGATCAGCAGGGCGTGGAATATGCCTGCCTGTCCCACCACGAAGCCGGCCCGCATAAACATGATGACGCCGAGAATGGTGAGAATGGAGGGCGTGAAAACACCGCCGAAAGCACCCAGCGCATTGGACGCCGCCGCGGATAAAATGCGTTCGCTGCTGCCGGTTCTGGGCATCTGAGAATCTCCCGGTTCCAGGATGATGGCAACGCTACAGATATGGCTTCAGGGACCGGTAATAATGCATCGTCATGATGATGACCCCCTTTTCTTTTTAGTTCAACGGATGATTGAACGCAAGCCGATGGTTGAGATCGATTCCATCGACACCTAACCGCTTGTGGTAAAACCGATTTTGTTCAGTTTTTGAGTAACCCGCTCCATTGAAAACGGTTTTTTGATGTAATCATTGCAGCCGGCCTCGATGCTGGCCATGACGGTTTCCTGATCGGCATGGGAGGTTACCATCAGTATCTTGACCTGCCTTTCTTTGGGAACGGAATTTTTGCGTTCCAATATCCGTATCATTAAAAGCACTTCGGTCCCCCCCATATCCGGCATCGATACGTCAAGGGTGATCAGGTCGAACGGCTCTTGGGTTAACAGCGCTTGCGTGTATGCCTCGATGGCTGCCTTGCCGCTGTCAACGGCCTGGCACACGCCGTAGTGCTGCAGGATCTTTTCCATTTTTTTTCGGCTGACCAACTCATCGTCCACGACCAACATTTTCATCGGCACCCCCTGAACCATTAGGCGACCAGCGATTGGGCGAATGCTTCGACCCGCTGGAGTTCTTTTTTCAAATTCTCAATTTTTTCATTCGCCTGGGTCAATACCCCGGCCTTGCCGTCCTTCTCCAGGTCGGCCGCAATGCCGGCCAGCGCATCGGCCGTCAGGTTGGATGCCCCCCCTTTGATGGAGTGGGATTCGCTGATGACGGTATCGGCCTCCCCGTTAGCCGCCGCTTCGCGCAATGTGTCGATCTGGCCGGCCACGTTTTTAATGAATCCGGTCAGGACCTCCATCAAAAACGCCTTGTCATTGTCAAATTCTTCAAGCGCTCGCCCATAGTCCATTGGCGCCGCATCCTGATCGGGAGGCCTTTTCTTCTCCGAGGAAACGGGAACGGCGGACAGCGGATGCGCGGAATCGATCCACTTGGCCACCATGGAAAGCAGCTTGTCCTTTTTCAGCGGTTTGGAGATATAGTCGTCGGTCCCGGCGCTGAGGCACTTCTCACGGTCCCCTTCGAGCGAATGGGCGGTCATCGCGATGATGGGTATGCGGCGGGTTTGGGTGTCCCCTTTCGCCCTGGCCGCTTCCATCTGCCGGATGGTGCGCGTGGCCTTGTACCCATCCATGACAGGCATCTGGATGTCCATCAGTATCATGTTGTATTCATTGCGTTCGTACGCCGTCACCGCCTCCCGGCCGTTTTCGGCCAGATCGACCTGGAAGCCGGCGTTGCGAAGATGGTTCAAGGCGACCTGCTGATTGGTCGGATAATCTTCGACCAGAAGCAGGCGGACAGGTTTTTTGCGGCTCTCGACAAGCGTATGCCGGGTCACCAGTTCTCTCGCCGTCGGATGGGCCCTCTTGCCGGTTCCACGGATCAACGTGATGGCCTGTTCGAGCTCCTTCATCTTGACGGGTTTGTGCAGATACGCGTCGACGCCATGTTGACGACAGGTTTCACCGTCACCGATACTGCCGATGCCGGAAAGGAGGATGATCGGAATCTCCTTCAGGGCGTCATGGGCTCTTATCCGGGCAGCCAACCCGAATCCATCCATTTCAGGCATGCGAATGTCCGATATCAGCAGGTCGAACGGGCGCGACGATGCAACCGCCGCTTCCAGCCCGTTCAAGGCCTTTATGGAGCCGTCGCACTCGTGGACCTCGCATCCGAACAGGGTGAGGTATTCCATGATAATCATTCTGGCGACCTCGATGTCGTCGACGACCATTACCTTCAGACCGGAAATTCCATTTTCACTTTGCGGCGGGGTCTTATTTTCTTCGGGTGCTTTTTCAAATACCGCCGTGAACCAGAAGGTGGACCCTTTGCCCGGATCGCTGATCAGACCGATCTCTCCACCCATCATTTCGACCAGTTGTTTGGAGAGGGTCGTCCCGAGGCCCGTGCCGCCATACTTGCGTGTGGTGGAGCCGTCGGCCTGGGTGAACCCCTCGAAAATGGCTTCCTGGCGATCCACGGGGATGCCGATTCCCGTATCCGTGACTTCGAAGTGAACCCTGACGTGGTTTCCGCGATCCTGTACCGTTTTCGCCCGTATGATGATCTCGCCGGCTTCGGTGAATTTCAATGCATTGCCGGCCAGGTTGTTCAATACCTGCCGGAGCCTTCCCGGATCGCCGGTCAGGCGCGAGGGAACATCCGGAGAGACGAACGAGGCAAACTCCAACCCGTTGTTTTTCGCCCGCATGGCAATGCTGCTGGCAACATCCTCGATGAGCCGCCGGAGGTCGAACGGGGTGCTTTCAAGCTGAAATTTGCCGGCTTCGATCTTGGAAAAATCGAGAACGGTGTTGATCATTTCAAGGAGGTGGCTGGATTCCTTGTCGATGGTTTCGATGATCTTGCGCTGGTCCGCCGAAAGCGGCGTATCCATGGCCAGCTCGGCCATGCCGATGATGCCGTTCAACGGAGTGCGGATCTCGTGGCTCATATTGGCAAGGAACTGGCTCTTGGCGACGTTGGCCGCCTCGGCAATAATTTTCGACTGGTGGAGTTCCCGTTCGGCATGTTTGAGGTCCGTGATGTCGATGAATGTCTCCAGCATCACCGGTTCATCATCAAGGGTCAGTCGAATGACGCTCTTTAAGATGGGAATCGTGTCTCCGGAGCGGGTCCTGAGAACCCACTCGCACCGGTCCATTTCCCGGCATAGATCCACCACGGGGCATTCACCCTTTTTCGAGGGGCTGAAGGTATCATGGCAGATCCGTCCCCGGACCGATTCCCGGGTTTCGTAGCCCATCAGGGAAAGCGCGGATTGGTTGGCATAGCGGATCCTTTTGTCGGTACCGACAATCACGACGCCATAGGGCATGGAATCCAGGATCTTCTGCAGCGCGGCCTTTGAACGCCGGAGTTGGGAGGTCTGGTCCGTTACCATACCCTTGAGGTTGTCACGATGCTGGACCAGCTCCGCTTCGATCTGTTTGCGGTGGGTGATATCCTTGACGATGCCTCGGAAGCCGACGGGTTTCCCCTCGCTGTCGTTTTTTATGGAAGCGGACGTCTCTACGTGAACCACCGTGCCGTCCTGCCGGGTGAGAACATAGTAAACGGCCTTTTCCGGCAGCCCGGTTTTATATACGCGGGAAAACATGTCGACGACGCCGGAAATATTGCCTTCATCCACAAATGCACTGTAGTTCATGCCCAGAATTTCATCCCTGTCGGTTTTGACAAGGTCGCAGAGCGCCCGGTTGCAGAAGGTAATGTGTCCTTTGAGATCCACCTCAAAAAACGCATCGTTGATCTCCTCGAGGATCGTCCTGTATTTCGTTTCGCTCTCCTTCAGCCGTTTCTCTGCGGTCTGGCGGGATTTGAACAGCCCGTCAAGGTCGTCTTTAATCATCGAAATAGCGTCAAAAACGGGCAGAAACGGATGGGACGGATCGATTTCAAGGTGGCCTCCCACGCCGGCTTTCTCCCATTCGATACACCCGACAAAATGCATCAGGTCATCAACATAATCCTGCGTGGTGCCTTCGGCCGACATGAATCGGCCGGACGTTTTTCCCGGATCGTTGGCATCCGAAGCCGTTTTCCCCTGCCGGTCCAGGCTGACCAAATCGGTGGCCTCGGTAAAATCGTCTACCAATCGGACACCAAAGGGCACGAAACTGATGCCCATCAGAATGGCTGCCCGAAGGAATCGGTTGGCGCCATAGATGACAAGCTGCTCGAAAGGGGATTCCTTGTGGAGAGATTTGAAGCCCTTCAGGTGCTGCTTTCGGGTGCTTAAATCCTTTACGCCGGTTCCCTCGACACCGTGCACCAGGTAAAAAGGGCGGTCGCCCGGACCCAGGGCACGTATGGCTTGCCGCTGGGCTTCGAAAATGGGCGCTATGTATTCCTGCGTTAAGACGCCCCTGGCGACACAGTGGATGATATCCGGCTGGATGACCTCCACGGAAAAATGAAAATCGTCAAAGTGGAGTTCCCTGGAAAATCCCCGGTGTGAAGCGGCCGGCAAGGGCTCGTTTTTTTGAGCCGGCGGTTCGGGCAATCGGAAAAAATCGACACCGAGCAATTCTCCGGCTCTTTTCAGGGCCAGTTCATAGGTATCCAGCAACTCGACATCGAAATTCATGATGTGCAGGGCTCTGCCCAGCCGCACACTCAGGTTCATCTGGAAAGTCGTGTTATAAAAAATCACCGCCAGAAGATGACGGTCCTGTTTGGCAAAATAGTCGATGTACGTCTTCCGTGCGGCTGAATCAGCCCCCTTCAGTTCGGAATAATCTTCCAGAAGGATATATTTGTGATTCTCATCCGGCTTGGCGGCAAAGATGCCGTCCATGATTCGGCAATATTTCTGCACTCCCGCAAGGTCCGTATAACCCGTTGCCTTGGTCGTAATCAAAGCGCCTGCAATCACCCCCGTGGTGTAGGCATGCTGCTTTGAGACGTAAAGCCAATCCGCCTGGCGAACGATCGGCAGACCGGTCTCCGGGCAGGTCTGCTGATAGGCATGAATTTTTTCTACTGCTGCTGCTGAATGGATGAACTCCATCGGACGCATATCTTTTTGTGTCTCCGTTCCCTTGTAAAGATATCTGCAGGTAGCGGGCAATACACCCGCCTTCCCGGTTCAATCCGGTGTTCCTGATAATGATGCCTGCCCGAACAAAATGTCAGGTTGCGCTCAAGGCACACCGTTACTATCGGCCCGATGGTTTTTTTCTTGAACGCCTGGGTGTACCGGATGCCAAGGGGATCGGTCCGGGTATAAGCGAAGGTTATCGCTTTGATTAAGCCGGGCCAAGCCAAGGGCTGGCCGCTGGGGGTCGAGCAATAGTGAAGCCTTGTCGAAAATGCCGACACGGACGCATGGGCCGATAGAAAAAGGCCAACCGCCGCAAAGGGGGGTTGGCCTTTCAAACCGTACCAGCCGCCATAACAACCGATCGATCCACAACCGGGCGGCGCTACTTTCCCTGCCACGTCGGATGGCGCTTTTCCAGGAAGGCCGAAACCCCCTCTTTGGCGTCTTCGGCGGAGCACAGCCGGGCAAAAGCCTCGTTCATATAGGCAAACGCCTTGTCGTAACTCAGGTCGGCGGCGGCATAGAACGCCGACTTGGCGTTCTGAACGGCAACGGGGCTCTTGGCGGCCAGCACGGCGGCCCAGCGCCGGGCTTCCATCTCCAGGTCGGCCGCCGGCACCACCTTGTTGATCAGCCCCATGTCCAGGGCTGCCGGAGCCTTGAGCAACTCCCCGTAAAGCAGCATCTCCATGGCCCGCTTGCGGCCCACGGAGCGCGTCACCGGGATCACCGGCCCCACGCAGTTGAGGCCCACATTGATGGCGGTCAGGCCCATGCGGGCGTTGTCGGCGGCAATGGCCAGATCGCAGGCGGCGACCAGGCCGGCCCCATTGGCCGCGGCCACGCCGTGCACCTGGGCGACCACCGGTTTTTTCATGCGGCTGATGGTCACCAGGGGGGTCTCCATGCACTCGATCCACGCCTGGTATTCCATGGTGCTCTTGCCGAAGAAATCCCCCACATCGATGCCCGCGCAAAAGGCCTTGCCCGCCCCTTTGAGGATAATCACCCGCACCGCCGGATCGCCCTCCAGTTGAAGCAATGCGGCGGTGAGTTCGGATGCCAGGGTCAAGGTGAAGGTATTGAGGCTGTCCGGACGGTTCAGGGTGATTTCGCCGATGTGGTTCTCCAGGATGTCGACAATAACGGTTTCGGCCATTTCAATCCTCCTTTGGCGGTGATGGGTTAACGCATTCATGCAGAACAGCGTGGGTTCGGATGGCGCCGGTTAAAAAGCCGCCACCGGGTGCATCCGGATCGGATCCGTCGCCGGATTTTCCCCTGTATACCAGAAAAGGGAGGCCGATGCCTCCCTTTTCTGCAAACCCGCCATGAATGAAAAACCCGCCCTTTTCAGCGCCTGCCCCATTCCGCGTCGCGGAGTTGGATACGGCGGATCTTGCCGCTGACGGTCTTGGGCAGTTCGGTCACGAAATCGATCTTGCGGGGGTATTTGTAAGGCGCCGTGACTTTCTTCACGTGATCCTGGAGTTCCCTGGCCAGGGCGTCGCTGCCCTCGAACCCGGGAGCCAGGATGACGAAGGCCTTGACGACTTCACCGCGGGTGGGGTCCGGGCTGGACACCACGGCCGACTCGGCCACCGCCGGATGCTCGATCAGGGCGCTTTCCACCTCGAAGGGGCCGATCCGGTATCCGGATGTAAGAATCACGTCGTCGGCCCGGCCCACGAACCAGAAGTATCCGTCTTCGTCCACGTAGGCCCGGTCGCCGGTAAGGTACCACCCGTTGCGGTAGCTGGCGGCGGTGCGGTCCGGCTCTTTCCAGTACTCCTTGAACAATCCCACGGGGCGTTCGGGCTTGACCGCCACCGCGATGTCCCCCTCGGTGTTGGGGGGCAGCACGTTGCCCCGGTCGTCGATGACCTTCAGGGTGATGCCGGGAGTGGGCTTGCCCATGGAGCCGAAACGCGGCTCGAGGCAGGGAAAGCTGCCGCACAGGCAGACGGTTTCGGTCTGGCCGTAGCCGTCGCGGATCGTGCAGCCGGTGGCCTTTTTCCACACTTCGATGATCTCGGGGTTCAAGGGTTCGCCGGCGCCCACGCAGTGGCGCAGGGTGGGGAAGGAAAACCGGCTCAGGTCCTGAAGCACCAGCATGCGGTAGATGGTGGGGGCGCCGCACATGGTGGTCACGGGGTATCTGGCCAGCAGGTTCAGCGTGGTGAGGGGGTCGAAACGATCCGTGTGGTGGATGAACTGGGCCGCCCCCTGGCTCCAGGGACCGAAGTAACTGCTCCAGGCGGCCTTGGCCCAGCCGGTATCGCTGATATTCCAGTGCATGTCCTCGGGTCTGAGGTCCAGCCAGTATTTGCCGGTCACCTGGTGGCCGATGGGGTAGGAAGCGTGGGTATGCAGGGCCATCTTGGGAAATCCCGTGGTGCCGGAGGTGAAGTAGACGATGCAGTTGTCGCCGCTTTTTGTCCTGGCCGTCTCGAAATCGTCCCGCGCGGCGGTCACCGCGTCGGTATAGAACGTCCAGCCGTCTCTGGCCTGGGTGATGACGATTTTGCTCTTGACCGTGGGACATGCGGCGGCCACGTCGTCGAACCGGGCGGCGATCTCCGGATTGGTGATGATGCAGACGGCCTCCGAGGTGTTGGCCCGGTATTGGAGGTCCTTGGCGGTCAGTTGGGTGGTGCCCGGAGCCACCACGGCACCCATGCGGATACAGGCGGTGAACGCTTCCCACCACTCGATGTTTCTGGGCAGCACCATCATGACCACGTCACCGGGTTTCACACCGCCGTCGGCCAGAACGTTGGCCGCCTGACGGGAGGCCCGGCTGATGTCCGCGAAGGTCTTTTTGATCTCCGTGCCGGCGTCATCCACCCAGAGCATGGCCAGCTTGTCCGGATCTTCGGCCCAGCGATCGATCACATCGCCGGCAAAGTTGTAAAAATCGGGTACCTGCCAGGTAAAGTGGCTGTATTCGTATTCATAATTGGTCATGTTGGGCAGTCGGGTCATGATCTTTCCACCTCTCTGTTTAAATCGTTGCATGGATACCGGCGCCGACGGAGTCGAACTGCCGAACCAAAGCCGGATGCAAGGGCCGCGGATGATAGACGGAACTGGTTTACCGAATGGTCTTTACCAAGGCGCTCGGAATAATTCTATCGGCGGCCTGCCGATTTTCCTGTGCATCTCCGGACCTAGGCGGGGGTGGGAAAGTCTCTGATGGGGTGTAGGTAAATCGCCTAGATGATGCCGCGGAGGAATCCATCACCGTCCCCGGTCGGGTCATTGCCGCGCCCGGAGGGCACGCAGCGACGCCGTGGCGCTGTTTATCACCGTTTGACAGCACCGGGGTCCCCGCCGACGCCGGGGATGATGGCAATAACCCTATTCGATTGTCGGCGAATCCATCGGGCCCCGGATCAGCCCGCAACCGCGATGACCCGAAGATAGTGATTTTTGCATTGCCCATTCATTCCAAAGCACCGCCACACCAACCTTTACAATCCTTGCCGTTGGTGATAGTGCATGCTTTTGCGAAGCGTCAGGAAGATTTTCACGGATAGCCGATAACCCGCAAAAAGAACAACAATGGAAAGATCAGATGGAATTTACCCCAGTCATCGGCCTTGAAGTTCACGCTCAGCTGAAAACCCGGACCAAAATTTTCTGCAGTTGCTCCACCGCTTTCGGCGCCCCCCCGAACACCCACACCTGTCCGGTGTGCCTGGGAATGCCCGGCGTGCTGCCGGTACTCAATAAAAAGGTGGTGGACTACACCATTAAAATGGCCCTGGCCACCCATTGCACCGTTCAGCCGGAAAGCCGGTTCGCGCGTAAAAACTACTTTTACCCGGATTTGCCCAAGGGCTACCAGATCTCCCAGTACGAACTGCCCATCGCCACCGGCGGCTATCTGGACATCGACGTCGACGGCCGATCCTTGCGCATCGGGATTACCCGCATTCACATGGAAGAGGATGCCGGCAAGCTCATCCACGATCCGGACCGCCCCATCAGCCGGGTGGACCTGAACCGGACCGGTACGCCGCTGATGGAGATCGTCAGCGAGCCGGACATCCGCAGCCCCGAGGCCGCCGGCGAGTACCTGCGCCGGCTCCGGGCCATCCTGCGCTACCTGGATATCAGCGACGGCAACATGGAGGAGGGCAGCTTCCGCTGCGACGCCAACATTTCCATCATGCCCGATGGGTCGACCGTCTTCGGCACCCGCGCCGAAGTGAAAAACCTCAACTCCTTCAAGCACGTGGAAAAGGCGCTCTATTATGAAATCGCCCGCCAGAAGGAGATCCTGCTCGATGGCGGCCAGGTGGTCCAGGAGACCCGCCTGTGGCAGCCGGACAAGGGGCAGACCGTATCCATGCGCGGCAAGGAGGATGCCCATGATTACCGCTATTTCCCCGATCCGGACCTGCTGCCCCTGGTGATCGACGACGGCTGGGTCGACCGCATGCGCGCACAGATGCCCGAGCTGCCCGCCCAGCGCCAGGCCCGGTACATGGCCGACTACGGCCTGTCGCCCGCCGATGCCCGGGTGTTGACCGGCAGCCGCGAACTCTCCGACTATTTCGAGGCCTGCCTGGCCGTATTCGACCAGCCCAAAACGGTGGCCAACTGGATCATGGGCGACCTGCTGGGCCTGCTCAACACCAGGGGGGTGGAGATCGAAAACACACCGGTTTCCCCCGAGAACCTGGCCGGCCTGCTCGAGCTGCTGGATGCGGATGTGATCAGCGGGAAAATCGCCAAAACAGTCTTCGAGGCCATGGCCGAGACCGGCCGGCCGGCTAAAACCATTGTCGAGGAAAAAGGCCTGGTCCAGGTATCCGACACCTCGGCCATCGACCCCATCGTCGATGCGGTCATCGCCGGCAGTCCCGATGAAGTCGAGCGCTATCGCGGCGGCCAGAAAAAGCTCATGGGGTTTTTCGTCGGCCAGGTGATGAAGCAGACCCGGGGAAAGGCCAATCCGAAGGTGGTGAATGAAATTCTGGCTAAAAAGCTGGGATGAAGGTAAACCTTGGCATAACAGAGATCAATGGATATAAAAATTTCAAATCACAAATACCAAATCACAAATAAATTCCAATAATCAAAGCTCAAATCACAAACAAGTTCGAATCTTGTTTGGAATCTCGAAGTTAAAGTTGAAACCTAAATCCAAAAATTATAAACACTATGACCTTGAAGAAAGAACCATTCAATTTGCTAAAGAGGTGAGGCTATTTATAAAAAGCTTGCCGAAGACCATAGCCAATATCGATGATGCCAAGCAGCTGATCA
>JAHLLR010000109.1 GCA_020444075.1 Deltaproteobacteria bacterium | reverse complement strand
CAGGCCCGGGCCTATCCCATCGACGGTTTCGAAACCACCGGCATCCGGAGACTGGCGTTCCTGCATCAGGTCGTCGAGGGCCGGAGCAAGGGGCCCGTGCTGCCCCCCGGCGCGCGCAGAAGCATCGCCGACATCCGGCTCAACCTAGAAGGCGATGCCGGACGGGACCTCGATCGGCTGCCGTCGTCCGACCCCGGCCTGCAGGCACGCATCGACGCCCTGTTCCCCAACCGCGACGAAAGCTACTCCCTGGTGGTGCTGGAGATCACCCCGGGCCGGCCGGTTCGCCTGGCAGCCCGTCAGGCCGACCGCTCCTTTTCCCCGGGCAGCGTCGGCAAGCTGGCCATCGCCGCGGGGATTTTCACGGAACTGGGCCGGATGTTTCCAGATGCTCCGGAGAGGCGGCGGAATCTATTGCGCGAGCGGCAGGTTGCCGCCGGAGGGTGGATTCACATCGACACCCACGATGTGCCGGTTTTCGATCCCGAAACCGGCAGTTTCGCTTCACGGCCGGTTCGGGACACGGACGTCTTCTCCCTGTACGAATGGATGGACCACATGCTCTCGGCCAGCGCCAACGCCGCCGGCAGTGTGGTCTGGAAGGAATTGCTGCTCATGCGCCGTTTCGGCGCCGATTACCCGCCCACGGCGGAGCTGGAACAGCGTTTTTTCGACGAAACGCCGAAAACTGACCTGCGGGATATGGCCATGTCCGTGGTCAACGACCCCCTGCGGGCCATCGGCATTTCGCAGCAGCAATGGCAGCTGGGCAGTTTTTTTACAGCGGCGGGAAAACGGCGGGTGCCGCCGGGCGGCAAGAGCGGGGCTACCCCCGAAGGGTTGATGCGGTTCCTGGTGGCCCTGGAACAGGGCCGGGTGGTAGATCCGTGGTCCAGTCTGGAGATCAAGCGCCTGATGTACATGACCGCCAAAAGAATTCGCTACGCCTCGTCACCGGCGTTGAACGAGGCTGCAGTCTACTACAAATCCGGAAGCCTTTACCGCTGCAAGCCCGAAACGAATTTCAAGTGCCGCAAGTACCAGGGCAATGTGGAAAATGTCATGAATTCCGTGGCCATCGTGGAACAACCCGACGGACGGGTCTACCTGGTCACCGTCATGTCCGATGTACTCTATAAAAATTCGGCCGTCGAACACCAGAGCCTGGCCACGTTTATCGACCGCATTCTCAAGCAGTAGTTTTGTCAGACCAGGTAGCCGAAGCGCCGCAAGAGGGCTTCGGCAGCAGCCCGGACCCGTGGGTGGGGGATGGTCATCAGTTCGGCGGCGAGTCCGGCACAGGCCGGGTCGCCCAGCCGCGCGATCAGTTCGAGGGCCTGCACCTGAAGGTCGGCGTCGGCTTCGGGAAGCATCAGGGCAAAGGCGTCCATTTCCGAAGGGATCTTGATGCCCAGCCGCAAAATGGTCTGTTCGATCATTCGGTCCACCAGCGCCGTTTCCACGATGGGAATCAGGGTCCGCTTCAGGTCGGTGTCCAGCACGTTATCCAGAAACTCGATGGCATTGGCACGAAGGTCCGGCTGGTTGCTCACCAAACCCTGGTACGCCCGGCTGATGTCGGCGATGGGATATTTCAGCCCCAGCAGGTTAAAAATTCGACCCAGGTTCACATCCAGGCGTTTTTCGATCTCCGCAGCCAGCCGTCGCCTCATGGCGAGCACGTCCCTGTCCACCTGGGCCGGTTGCGCCGTTGGCCGGGCATTGATCTGATGATACAGCGCGGCCAGCATGTTGAGGTGGCGCCTGGCCTCCCTCAGGATGCAACGGACCACCGCCTGATCGTCGAAGCGAAGGTCCTTGCCCTGGCTGCGCATCCGGTGCAGGGCCCGGACGCTTTCATTGCGCACCGACGGGTCTTTCTGGTTGAGATTGTCCAGAAGCACGGCCACCGCCGCCTGAGAACCGATGGCGGCAAGGGCTGGAGGGATGTGGCGCCGGATCTCGTGTTCCACCAGCGGGTTGGCCAGGCAGTTGGCCAGCAGTTGATCGATGTCGGGCCCGAACTGCCTCAGGGCCTCGCTGCACAGGGGCCGCAGCGCAGGGGATTTGATCTTTTGCAGGATTGCCGGGACGAAGGTCTCATCACGGGTTTCACCGGCAGCCTTCACGGCAACCTTGACCACTTCGGGAGCCGCATCGTTCAAAAAGATATTCAGGTAGGGAAAAAAAGACGGGATATTCGCGGCTCCGATGGCCGTCGCACAGGTTATCTTCAGGGCGGTGGCGCGGCCGGCATCCTTTTCCAGGGGAATTTGCTTGAGCAGGTCGTCGAGGATGGCCCGGACCTTCAGCGCCCTGCGAAGCCGGGGATTGCGCCGGCTCTCCTGCGCGGCGCAGACCAGGGCGGCACCGCTCACCACGTCGTCCGGATGCCGGACCAGGTCGCTGAGCATAGCGACCCGATTCCCGCCTTCATGGCGGAACAGATAGTGCATCGCCTCGGTCATCACCGGCTGGCTGGCCCCGGCATCCTTTTCCGAAATCAGCGCGTGCGCCGCCGCCACGAATTCCGGGTCATGGTAGGGGTAGATGGTTTTCAGGGCCTCCAGACGAACGGCTGACGAGCGATGCAGAATCAGCCGCCGCAAACTGGGCACCAGCCGGGGTTGATGGATGTCACGGGACATCCGCAGGGTTTTGACGATCTGGGGAATGTTGTCCCCCTCAAGTATCTCGACGATGTTGCCGATGATCGATTCGTTGGACACGGGCAACGGCCCCGGCCTTCTGTTTTCCCCGGCAAGGGACAGGGAAAGCCGGAAGGCCTCGATATACTCATTGCGGATCCGTTGAATCAGAACGACCCATATGCCGATCAGACCGACGGTCAGCACGGCGGCCGGACGCACCGACAGTCCGTAGACGGCGGAAATCCCCAGAAGCAGCAGACCTCCCATGCCGGTGGCGACACTGTCGACAATGACGTCGATGAACGTTTTGGCCTGATTTTTAAACTCGACGGGAACCGGCAGCACCATGAGCTCCAGCGCCGCCTTGTTGACCGAATTTTTCATGCTGCCGTCACCGACCTTGAGGCAGATGGCCGCCCACAGGGCGGGATGGATCAGGACCAGGACCGACCCCAGGGCGATGATCATCGGCAGGAAGTACAGCGACACACCGACGCCGATCATCCCCACCACGCGACGGGTGACGAACAGCTGGATCAGCAGCGACAGCACGTTCAGGTTGGAGAGCCAGAGTCCGAAAAAAGCAGTCAGCTGATCCGCACCCGGGATCTGCGCGGTAGCCACCGCGCTGAACTGGTACTCCACCAGTTTGGCGACAATGACACTCAGCCCGATGATCCCGGCCAGCAAACTCAGATGACGGGATCGGGCGATGGTCACCAGCGGGTGGCGCGGTTCGACCGCCGCCTGCTCTTTCTGCCGGATGCGCTGAAGATGCTGATCATCGATGGTGCTTTTGTAGAGGTGTTGAGCCAGCAGGATGCATGCCGCCAGGCAGCCGGCCCCCACCAGGATCAGATTGGCGCTGCCCATCCAGCCGGCCAGCGCCTTGGTCAGATACCCCCCGAAGATCCCTCCGGCGATGGCGCCGGCACCGACCACGCTGAACAGGCGCTTGGCTTCACGGGGATTGAAGATGGCGTTGGCCAGAATCCAGAATTGCGAAACGATGATCAGGCCGGTAACGGCCACCCAGATATAAAAAACGAAAATCGTGGGAGACCGGAAGCTTGCCGTGAGCAGGGCCGACCAGAACAGGATCATGGTGACGATGGACGTCTGCAAGGTGCGGATGATCAGCCTGAAAAAATCGATCCGCCGCAGCCAGCGCGAATACAGTGACGATACCACCACGGCGAAAATCGACACGGCGATGAAGGCCACGGGAAGCCCCCCCGCGCCGAACGTGGAAAGAAAAAGGGCGGTGGCCACCGGCTTGACGATCATCAGGGCGGTGATGACCAGAAAGATATAGGTAAACATGAGGGCGACACGCGATCCCTCACCTTGACGGATATCCATGGTCCGGCGAAAGAAATTTTTCAGGACGTCCATTCTCAGTTGTTCAGCTCCTGCTGAAAGTCCTCTATGGCGACCGCCGCGGTGATAAGCGCTTTAAGCCGGCTGCCGTCGTCTTCCGGGTCGGGAGGCAGGGTAAGGCTCGCATGGACGCGGATTGCCTTGCGTTGGTTTTCCCGCTCCAAAAGCCTGTCGATGACGGCGATCAGTTCCCGCATGATCTTTTCCCCATCGGGATCTTCGACAAGGGCGGTGGCGATGTAGCGCCGCCAGGAAGGTCCCCAGACCATGACCGAGTCGGCGTGCCAGTCCTTCCAGGTTCCCGATTTCCTGAACATGGTGGCATCCGGCGCCCGCTTTTCCAGCACCCCGACGAACTTGTGGTGCAGGGCCGGATCGGAAAGGATCTCGAGCATCTGTCGGCTGCGCTGTCGGTTCACCAGCTTGCCCATGGACAGCAGGTAATAAAACCGGCACACCTGGGTGGCGGTGGCGGCATGGGAAAGCCCCTTGAGATGCTCGGGATGCCTTTCTCCGGCGGAGGCATATCGTTTCCCGACCCACAACCCGCCGCCCCTGTCAGCATTGTAAAACCGGTAGGTGGGCGCTGTCAGCACCTTTTCGATGTAGTCGAAGCCCAGACGGTCGATCATGCGCGTGGCGGCGGCATTATCGGAATGGCTGATCATTTTGCGCATGTCGGCCAGAACCGCAGGGGTTTCCTTGATTTTGCCGTCCTCCAGCGCCTGGGCGGCAGCCAGGAGGACGGCAATCTTGGGCAGGCTGGCGGCATACATCATCACCCCGCCGTTGATGCGGGCAAACCGGACCGCTTCCGGGTTGCCGATGTCGACGATGCCAATGGCCATTTTTTTCCGTCGAATCAGTGATTTCCAACGCGGGTTGGCGTTGACCGCCTTGCGGAGGCTGGATTCCAGGTTTTCGTCGACAAGCGTGTAAAGCGATTTAACCGTCTTGTTTTTGCGGTCATAAGGCAACGACCCACTGACGCCGGCGAAAACGGATGAAGACACGGCAGCAGACAACAATAGTCCGTAAATTATACTTTTCAGCGTTCGACTCATTGCAATGATCCTGGGTTGAAGGTGTCAGATCGAAAACTAGGGCGGGTTGTAGACCATTCGATTAAAAGGATCAAACAAGAAATCGCCGACGGGGGTTTCCCTGCAGGAATGGTTCCTGCCCGAAGCGGGTCAAATGGAAACGGAAGGCAAGCGAATGGGGGGTTGGACGCCAGGCCCCGTTGGCACGACCCGTCCGTGACAGACGGCGAGTAGTCATCCTTCCCACCGATTCCTGCCGAAAGCTGCTGGAAAAAGTCACCAGGCAGGCGGAACAATGGGTTCCCGGACAGGATTTAAAACGGATGGGAATCCATCACGGGATTGCGCCCGAGAATCTTCTTGAAATAGTCCAGGGCCAGTACCGCGTATAGTTCATCCCGGTTCATCTGCGACAGCAATGCCTGGCTGTCAAACGCACCGCCCACTTTCTTGCGGAGGGTGTCGGACGATGCGATGCGCTGTTCCAGTCCGGCGAGATAGTCCTTGGCATACTCCCTCAAGGTCGGCGTAGGAAGGTTTCTGCATTTTGCGAAGGTTTCCGCCAACCGGGCGGGTTCGGGGAGGCGAGGGCTTTCCAGGATCGTTTTGAAGGCCGTGGCCACACGGACAAGCCCCCGGTGGATATGTTTGGGCTGAACCATGTTGATGCCGGCCCAACCGGCCTTCACCCAGCTGATTGTTCCGCACGAGACGGATGGTACGGAAGGATCGGCCTCGTAGTAAACGGTGATGTTGAACGAATCATACATATAGGTATTGACCCACCCCAACCCACTGAGGTTCAGGCCCTTATCCCGGGTGTACAGGTAGTTCCATTCGTCATCGGTACCCAGGACCACCCCTTTTCGACCCACCGCCGACGGTTTCTGCTGCCGGTAGATGCTGATCATCACTTTCCCCTTCTTGTAGGGACAAAGAATCACCACCTTGTCAACGTCGTAGCTGTAGTAGGCACCGGTGTGCTGGTCCGGCGTGATGGTGATATGTTCGGTCCCCTTGAGAATGAAAGGTTCCTTCAGGTCGGCGGATGCCGCTGACAGCCTGGCGAACTGCCGGTCACCGCCTTCCACCCGGGTCCACTGAGCCAGCCGCAGGGAGGACGGCCAGAAGAAAAAGGAAGGGATATCGGCATCCATCGTGTAACCGATGATATGCTGGAGATTGGTGTTAACGCTGAACTCATGATAGGCGGAAGGCGCGCCAAATGAATCGTCGGCCCGATAGCGTGCATCGGCCGGTTTGGATGAAAGAAGAAACCCGATCAGGGATGAAATTTTCTGTGCATCAAGGGCGGAACCATTTTCAATTTTAACCAAATCCAGAAAATAATGGAGGGCCGGAAGCATATCGTCCGGAAAATCTGTGTTTGTCGACGAGGCTTCGGTGCGGGTTGCCGTCAGGAATAACAGGCCCGCGGCGATAATCGCAAGAAACGTCCGGCCAGGGAAAGCAATACGGTTCATAACCAACTCTATTAATTTGTTAAATCAGCCACGCAGCAGGATGGTAGGGCCGCCCCGACCCGCTGGTGGCGCTCGTTCTTCCACTAATGGTATAATTTAACGGATGACGGTTGGAAACGCCAGTAAAAGAAATGTAATGCATGAAGATGGGGCGCGGGCAGGACAGGCATGTCAGGAAAGCGCCGGCGGATTTTGCCGGCGCCCGGTCATCGCGCAATCGACTCAGATGAATTTCGGTTGACAGACTTTCTTGAGATCCCAGGCTTTGATCTTGAACGATTTGTCGTGCCTGCCCGGATTGAAATAGACCACATCTTTTTTGGCCAGATCCGGATCCATAAAAATCGGCAGCGGGGTCAACTGGCCGAAAGGCGGCACACAGCCCACTTCGCAGCCCACTTTTTCAAGCACTTCCTCGGGTTTGGCAAAGGCGACCTTTTTGGTCCCGATGCCTGCAGCGGCCTTTTTCCAGTCCACCTTTTTGTCGCCGGGCATGACCAGCACCACCATCTGTTTTTCTTTGGTCAGCAGGACCAGAGACTTGACGGTTTCGGCTTCACTGACCCCTAAAGCCTCGGCCATGGCCGGATTGGTGTAGACCGGTTCATGTTCGACCACCTCGTAGGCAATTTTATTCTTCTTTAGAATATCAACGATATGGGCTTCCACGGGCATACGCACCTCCAAATAAACAATTTCCAACATCCGGCACAGAAAGTCCAAATTTCTGGATTGGCAACCCTGCCGTAACGCTCGCGTATCAAGCCGTGGCCGCATCCACAATTTCGGCGATATCCTTTACGGCGATGGTCGATTCCTTGTCCATGAGGCCGTCGGAGAGCATGGTGGCGCAGAAGGGACAGGCGGCGGCTACGGTGGCCGCACCGCTGCGCATCACCTCTTCGGCCCGGTCCATGTTGATGCGTCTGCCCAGGGTCTCTTCCATGAACATGCGGCCGCCGCCGGCTCCGCAGCAGAATCCCTTTTCACGGATGCGCTGCATTTCGGTCAACTGGCCGTTGTTCATGGAGCGCAGCAGGTCGCGGGGCGGCTGGACGATGCCGTTCCAGCGGCTCAGATAGCAGGAATCGTGGAAAGTCAGCGCCCCCAGGCTGGTGCCGTTGGGCTTCAAGCGTCCCTGCTTGTGCAGGTCGAAGAGCAATTCGGCGTGGCTGACCACCGGGTACGCGGCGCCGAACTGGGGATATTCGTTCTTGATGATATTGAAGCAGTGGGGGCAGCCGGTGAGAATTCGTTTGGGTTGGTAGCCGTTGAGAATTTCCACGTTCTGCCGGATCAGCATCTGGGCCAGGTATTCATTGCCGGCCCGCCGGGCCATGTCACCGTTGCAGGCCTCCTCCGGGCCGAGTATGGCGAAGTTCACCCCGGCGCGCTGAAGCACCCGGGCCATGGCCCGGGAGATTTTCTTTCCCCGGTCGTCGAAGGACCCGGCGCAGCCCACGAACCAGAGCAAGTCGGCCTCGGGATGGTCGCCCATCAGCGGCACATCCATGCCCTTGCACCAGTCCGCCCGGCTGTCGGCGCCAAACCCCCAGGGGTTGGCCTGGTTTTCCAGGTTGGTGAAGGTCTCCTGAACCTCCGGCGGGAAGCTGGCTTCCATGAGCACCTGATGCTTGCGCGCTTCGATGATAAAATCCAGGTGTTCGATGTTCACCGGGCAGATGTCCTCGCAGGCCCGGCAGGTGGTGCAGGACCACAGCACATCACCGGTGACCGGGGCGTCGTCGCGGACGATGGGCTTGACCTGATCGAAACGGCCGCCCAGAATGGCGTCGGCCTGGTCGAGCAGGTCCACTTTGAGGTCGTGGATCACTTTCTTGGGAGAAAGGGGTTTGTCGGTATTGGCCGCCGGACACTGCTCTTCGCAGCGGCCGCACTCGGTGCAGGCGTATAGGTTGAGTACATTCTTCCAGTTCAGTTCGCTGACCTTGCCCAGGCCGAATGTTTCCAGTTCCTCATTTTCGATGTCCGTTCTGGCGATGGCCTTTTCGCGCGCCAGCGGTTTCAAAAAGACGTTGGGCGCGGCAGCCAGCAGGTGCAGGTGCTTGGAACCGGGGATGTACACCAGAAAACCCAGAATAGTGGCCATGTGAACCCAGTAGGCCATCTCGTATCCCGCAAAGACCTGCTGCGGACTCAGCGAATTCAGTCCGAAAAGAGGCACCAGCAGGCCTGAGACGGGAAAAATCCCCCGGTAGTCATAGGCGCCGGGCTCGAGTGGCAGCAGGGTCTGGAAGGCGTTGATGGTCTGGAAGGTGATGATGATCAGGCAGGTAAACAGGATGATCAGGTTGGCGTCGGTCCCCAGGGTCAGGTAGGGCGGGCGCAGCAGGGTCCGCCGGTAAATGGCGTAGGCAAACCCGACCAGAACGAATGAAGCCAGAATATCGGCCGCAAACAGGTAGCCGCCGTAAAGACCCGGGATCCAGTGACCCACCTCGAAGGCCGGGCACACCCCCTTGATCATCAATTCCAGACTGTGGGGCTGCACGGCCAGAAATCCGAAAAAGATCAGGGTATGGGCCAGCCCCGGCAGTTTTTTTCGCCGTACGTTGGCCTGGCCCAGCACATCCTTGAACAGCACGCCGATACGCGTGGAGACCTGGTCCAGCTTGAATGCGGTGGTGCCTTCAACGGCCATCATCAGGCGGTAGAGCCGCCTGACGCGCATGAAAAAAAACGAGAAGGCCCCGACCAGGGCCATGAGCATGACAAATGATTTGACGATGGTGTACTGTTCCATGAATCACTCCGGGAAAATGATAAACCCTCAGGACAACGCCCTGCCGATTCGATTCTACTGAGACCAATCCACATTTTTTAACTTGCGCGAACGTTCTGCAGATAGATGGCCGTTCAGAAATGGTAGATTGGGGCTCAGATCAAGGTCGCAGGATGATTGAAACCGGAGGCGTAGCAGCGCTACGTCGAGGATTTCAATCATCCGAGAACACGGATATGGGCCCCAAGATGCCGTTTCTGAACGGCCATTAGAGTTTTTCTTTCAGGACTTCGGTTAATACCGGCACTACCTCGAACAGGTCGCCGACGATGCCGTAGTCGCACTTTTCGAAGATGGGTGCATCCTTGTCCGTGTTTATGGCCACAATCACCTTGGACGTTTTCATGCCGGCAAAATGCTGCACCGAACCCGACAGGCCGCAGCCGATGTAGAGCCGGGGACTGACCGTCTTGCCGGTCTGCCCCACCTGCATGGCGTGGGGGGCAAAGCCCGCATCCACGGCGGCGCGGGAGGCGCCGATGGTACCGCCCAGCAGCCGGGCGCATTCGCTCAGAATGTTATAGTTGTCCGCCGATGCGATCGGTCGGCCGCCGGTGACGATGACGCCGGCTTCGGTCAGGTCCACCTTGTCGGCAGCCTCTTTATTCACTTCCACCACCTTGACCAGACCCGGGTCCTGAACCGACGCCGGGAAGGTTTCAACGGTGGCGTCCGCCGGTGCCTCCACCGCATCGATGGCATTGGGACGCATGGCGCACAGCATCACCGAACCGGACATTTTTATCGTGGCAAATGTCTTGCCGGAAAAATGGGATTTTTTTACGGTTTTAGCAGCCAGGTCCACGGCCATGCAGTCCGAAGCCAGGGGAAGATCCATGAAAGCCGCCAGCCGGGCAAATATGTCGCGTCCCTGGGCGCTGGCCAGGCCCAACAGGGCATCCAGGCTGTATTTTTCAATGGCAGCGGCCAGGGCCCGTGCCTTGAGGTCCGGACTGGCGCCCCGGTCCGCGCCGTCAATGGAAACCTGAACCACGCGGTGGGCCCCATATTTTCCAAGGACGTCCTTGGCGCTGTCCGCCGGACCGTCCATCATCAGTGCGATAATCGTCCCGTCGCCCTGCCCGCGGGCAGCGGTGAGTACGCCGAAGTTGGTATCCTTGACTATTCCGTCTTCGGTTTCAATTAAAATACCGATGGTAGCCATAATATTCTCCTTATTTTGCCGACTGACACACTATTTCATGTGCTCACCGGAAATGGTAGATTGGGTTTCGGGGCAAGGCCGCAGCATTTTTCTCACCGCAGGCGTAGCTGAGCTACGTTGAGGATGGGAAAAATGTGAGAACGCCGGCCCGGAGCACAAGGTGCCGTTTCCGCCGGCATTAAATTACTTTTTCTTCTTCTTTCAGTATCTTAACCAACGCCTCCACCGCCTGGCGGACATCGCCGCCCAGCATCTTGGCGCCGGTCCGCTCGGGAACCTTTTCCAGTTTGACCAGTTCACTCCGGGCCCCGTCGACGGAAACACCCAGATCGGCGATGGCCAGCGTTTTGATCTCTTTTTTCTTGGCCTTCATGATATCGGGGAACTTGGGATAACGCGGCTCGTTCAGGCCCTTGGTGGTGCCTAATACGCAGGGCAGGGAGACCTCGAGCACTTCCCGTGCACCGCCGCCGATCTCGTGCCCGACGGTGGCCTTGCCGTCACCCAGCGCCAGCCGGTTGATTTCATTGACCACCGGCAGTCCCATGGCCTGGGCCAGGCGGTACATGGTCTGGAAACCTTCGGAGTCTACGGCACCCTTGCCGGTAAAGATGATGTCCGGTTTGCCGTCCTGCTCGATGGCCGCCTTGAGCGCCTGGGCCGTGGTCCGGCTGTCCAGGAACTGACTCTCCACGGTGACCAGGATGCCGCGATGGGCGCCCATGGCCATGGCCGCACGGATGGTGGCGGCAGCCGCCGCCTTGCCGACGGTGACGACAATTACTTCACCGCCGTTTTTTTCAACCAGCTGCACGGCCTGCTCGACGGCGTATTCGTCATAGGGGTTGGCGATGAATTTACATCCGGCATCATCGAAACCGTTTTCCCCGACAATCTTGATGTTTGCCGCCGTGTCGGGCACATGTTTAACGCATACATAAATCTGCATGATACTGTCCTCTGCTGTCTCTTATTTTTTGGGCGCACCGGTCACCGGGGAAAGCGGGTACGACCCCCTTTGGGGAGGTGCCGTGGGTCGTACCCGCCCCGGCAGCAGGAGGAGGCCCCTGCATTCACATCAGGCTTTCATCCGCTCGTTTTTCGGATCGTACAACGGCATGGCCACCACCTCGGCGGCCAGCTTCCGACCCAGCACTTCCACTTCCAGCCGGGTTCCCGGCGCCGCCAGTGCCGGCGGCACATAGCCCAGGGCAATGCTCTTGCCGGTGCGGTGTCCGTACCCGCCCGAAGAGGTCATGCCCACGATCCGGTCACGGTCGAAGATGGGATTGTAGCCCCACGGATCGGCATCGTCGGCCTGGCACACCAGGCAGACCAGCTGGCGGGGCACGCCGGCGGTCTTCTGCTTCTCCAGACCTGCCTTGCCGATGAAGTCCTTGTCCATCTTCACCGTCCAGGCCACATTGGTCTCCAGGGGAGTGTGGTGGACGTTCATTTCGCTCTTCCATGCCAGGTAACCCTTTTCCAGGCGCATGGAATCCATGGCGTACATACCGAACATCTTCAGATCGAATGCTTCCCCCGCGGCCATCAGGGTCTGGAAGACCGGGATCTGGGACTGGATGGGGTGAAAGATTTCGTAGCCCAGCTCCCCCACATAGTTCATGCGGTTGACCCGGCATTTGACCCTTCCCACGAAGATCTCCCGGCTGGTGCCGAAGGGAAACGCCGCATTGGAGACATCGTCGTAGGATGCTTTGGCCAGCACCTCCCGGCTCTTGGGGCCGGCCAGGATCAGGCAGCCCATCTGGTAGGTCACGTCTTCCAGGCAGACGCTGCCGTCTGCGGGAAGGTTTTCCATCAGCCAGTGCTGGTCGTGGCGTTTGCCCACGGAGGCGGTGACGCAGAAAAACTCGCCGTCCTTAACCCGGGTGACGGTCATGTCCGACTTGAAATTGCCATTTTTGTCCAGCATGGGGGACAGGGCGATGCGGCCGTCTTTGGTCGGCACCTTCTGGCAGGTCATCCGGTTGAGCCAGGCTTCGGCGCCGGGGCCGCTGATGCGCGTCTTGGCAAATCGGGAAAGGTCCAGAATGCCCACTTTTTCCATAACGTGTTTGCACTCGGCGGCCACATAGCCGGAGGTATTGTTGCGTTTCCAGCCTGGATTTTCGCGGCTGTCCGCGCTGCTGTCGGTAAAATAGTTGGGGCACTCCCAGCCGAAGTAGTCGCCGAACACCGCACCGGCCTGCTTCTGGTACTCGTAGATGGGTGCGGTGCGGTTGGGACGGGCGGCGTCGCGCCAGTCGTTGGGGCAAATGATGGCGTAAAGCCTCGGATAGGTATCCTCGATCTTCTCATGGTTGTAAGCCCAGTTGGCGTAGCTGCCGTAGCGGCGGCTGTCCACCGGCCACAGGTCGATTTCGGGCTCGCCGTTCATGATCCAGCCGGCCAGGTAGTGGCCGATGCCGCCGGCCTGGGTGATGCCGAAGCTGTACCCGCAGGCATGGAAGAAATTCTTCAACGGGTAAGCTGGACCCACCAGCGGGTCGCCGTTGGGCGTGTAGGTGATCGGGCCGTCGGTCACATGTTTGAAGCCGGTTTCGCCCATGATCGGGAAGCGGAAAATGCCGTTTTCGATGAAATCGGCGATGTGGTCGATGTCCGGCTGCAGTTCGGTCTGGGCGTAATCCCAGGGCACCCCTTTGGGGTTCCACTGCTTCACTTTGCTCTCGTAAAGGCCCAGGATCAGGCTGTCCATCTCCTGGCGGATATAGATGGAGCGGTCGGGATCGCGCACCAGGGGCAGGTAGGTATCCCGTTTTTCCACCGCATCGATGGCCTCGAAGAGGATGTGAGTGTGCTCGCCGGGAATGGAAGGGATCTCCAGGCCCACCATTTTAGCTACCTGGGGAGCCCACAGACCGGCAGCGTTGACCACGATCTCACAGGTGACGTCACCCTTGTCCGTGTGCACCAGCCATTCGCCGGAGGCGGTGCGGTCGATGCTGGTCACCTGGGTATGGGTGTTGATTTCGGCGCCGTGTCGCTTGGCCCCGATGCTCATGGCCATGGTGATGCCGTTGGGATCCACGTCGCCGTCATCGGGCCAGTAAAGGCCGCCGACGATGCCTTCGGTGTTCATGAGCGGATGCATTTCCTTCATCTTTTCCGGGGTGACCCAGCTCACGTCCAGCCCCAGACAGCGGTTCATGCTGTATATGTAGCCCAGTTCTTCCATGCGGCCGGGGTTGTCGGCGGTACGGATGGAGCCAGTGGTGTGCCAGCCGACGCTCTGACCGGTTTCGGCTTCCAGCTGCTGGTAGATCTCGATGCTCTTCATATTGACCTGGGTGCAGTAGTAGTTGCCGTGGAAAAATGAGCAGTTTCCCGCCGCCATCCAGGTGGAGCCGGAGGTCAGTTCGTGTTTTTCGATCAACACCACATCTTTCCAGCCATATTTGGCCAGATGATAGGCTACGCTTACGCCGATGGCGCCCCCGCCGATCACAACCACTCGAGCCTGTGTTTTCATAACCTTTCTTCTCCTTTTGATATGGATATGGCTTCGGCGCAGATTCAGCACCGATAAATATTTCTAAATTAAATAGATGTTATTCTCGAACTGACCTTATTTGGCTGAACCGAATGCCCCGTTTAAAAAATAGCCCAACGCCCTGTTTTTGGTTTTTCTGACCGTGTTGTTGAAGAACTCGGCAAAGCCGCCGGGGTAGTAGATCATCACCAGGATCAGCAGCAGGCCGTAGAGCAGCAGGTTGAGGCCCGGCAGGTTGGACAGGGACGATCGCACCAGCTCCATGGCGAAGATGAAGGGGAAAGCAATGGCCGCACCGCCCCACAGGCTGCCACGCCCGCCGATGTAGGCCACCGCCAGCACCTCGACGGTCTTGGCCGTGTGCATCATGTCCGGGGTCAGGATGCCGTAGTAGTGGGCGTAAAAGCCCCCCATCCATCCGGCCAGGGCGCAGCTCAGGGTAAAGTTCACCAGCCGGTAGAAGATCGGGTTGATCCCCGAGGTGCGCGCCGCCTCCATGTTCTG
>JAHLLR010000108.1 GCA_020444075.1 Deltaproteobacteria bacterium | reverse complement strand
ACATTTCCGACGGAAATTCAGTCAAAGGTGGCCCGATACAACAACAGCATCTCCAGAATCGGCATCTGCCGCGATATCACCAACCGGGTTCGGTTGGAGAAGAAGATGCGTGAAAGCGAGCGGATGGCCTACATCGGTCAGATCACCACATCCCTGTCCCACGAGATCAGAAATCCGCTCTCCGCCATCAAGATGAACCTGCAGATTCTTAAAAAAAACCCCCAGATCAGAGGGAACGATCAGCGCCGCATCGATATATCGGCCAAAGAGGTGAACCGGCTGGAGCGTATTCTGGAAGAGGTGCTCGACTTCGCCAAACCCCTTCAGATCAAAGCGGGCCGGGTTGAAATCAACACGATCGTGGCGGCCTCACTCGACCTGTTGGACATGAAATTTGCAGAAGCGGGCATGGAGATCGTCACCGCTCTCGACCCGGATCTTCCGATCATTCAGGCCGACGGGGAAAAGCTGGGGCAGGCCTTGATCAATATTCTCCTGAATGCCCTGGAGGCCTCCTCCTATGGATCCAAGGTTGAGATTCAGACCCGGTTCGGGTCAGGAAACGGAGGCGAGGTGGAGATCATCATCGCCGATGAAGGCCATGGCATATCCAGGCAGCATGCATCGGAAATTTTCAAACCCTTTTTCACCACCAAAAGCAGCGGCACGGGATTGGGGCTGAGCAATGCCCACCGCATCATCGACGCCCACGGAGGTCGGATCGATGTCGAAAATCGCCGGATTCCCGGCGCATTTTTTAAAATCACCCTTCCCGTCAACAGGGGCCGCGGGACCGGATAAAATCCCATGGACAAAATTCTGATCATCGACGACAAGCATTCTATTCTGGAAAGCCTGGAAATGTTTTTCGCTGAAAAGGGCTGCCGTGTCTATAAAGCCGACACCGGGGCAACCGGCATGGCCCTTTTCAAACGCCATGAGCCGGATGTGGTGATTTTGGACATACGGCTCCCGGATACCCATGGCATCGCCCTGCTGGAACAGATCCAGGCCCTTGAAAAACCGGCCAAGGTGATCATGATCACCGCCTTTCAAGACATGGAAACCACCATTGCCGCCATGAAGCTGGGTGCCTACGATTATATCCACAAGCCGCTGGACGTGGACAAGGTCGAGCAGGCCGTGGAACGGGCCCTGTACACCCTGAAAATCGACCGCGAGACACCGCTGGCGGATGAGATTACCCAGCCGCCCAACCCGGAGGTCATCATCGGCAAGAGCGACCCGATGCGCAACATATTCAAAACCATCGGGCTGTTGTCCCAGAATCGGGCACCCGTTCTCATCCAGGGAGAAACCGGAACGGGCAAGGAACTGATCGCCCGGGTCATTCATCGCAACAGTTTGTTCGCCATGGAACCCTTTATCACCTTCGATTGCTCCGCCGTAGTGGAAACGCTGGTGGAAAGCGAATTGTTCGGACATGAGAAAGGCGCTTTCACCGGTGCCACCCAATCCAAAGCGGGCAAGATCGAACTGGCCGGCAACGGCACGCTCTTTCTGGATGAAATCGGCGAACTGCCTCTGACCATGCAGCGCAAATTCCTTGGCTTTTTACAGCGCAACGAATACGACCGGGTGGGCGGCAAACACCCGTTCACCTCGCGCTGCCGGATTATTGCGGCGACGAATCGAAATCTGGCCGAAATGGTCAACAGCGGTCTGTTCCGGCAGGATCTCTTCTTCCGTCTCAAAGTGGTGATGATCCACGTGCCGCCGCTGGTGGACCGACGGACCGACATCCCGGATCTCGTCAGCCATTTTCTGCAGAAAATCAACTGGGAGCTGGGCACGGACATCTTCAGCCTTGAAAAGGGCGTTATCGACCGGCTGAGCGCCCATACCTGGCCCGGAAATGTCCGGGAGTTGGAAAACGTGCTGGTGGAAGCCGTGGTGAGGGCCAGGGGCAAGGTGATCCTCGTGGAGGAAATCGAGACCATCCTTTCATCCAACCACCCGATTACCACCACGCGGCTGAGGACTTACTCCCTGCCGCATATGGAAAAAAAACATATCCGGATGACCCTGGACCGGCTGAACTGGAACCGGTCCGAAACCGCCCGGGTTCTGGGCATCTCCCTGCCCACCCTGCGCAATAAAATCAGGAAATACGGTATCGTGCCTTCCGGCTGAAAAGGGTGCCCCCCTGAAAGTTTTTTCACCCCCTGAAAGTTTCTTTCCGTTCCGATAGGCGCCCGACCCTCCCCTCATTTTCATGACTATCAGAAAAACTGTTTGTTGCCGGCAGGTTAATCCGGATCGTGTCTTTTTGCCGGATTGGCACAAGGATTGCTGTCTAAAATTCACTATCTAAATTGCCTTCACTTTTTTTTATTTCGTCATCTTTTTAAAATCATTCCATGGAACGGATCAGCAGGATGGAAATCAAAACCCTGCGGGACAAGGAACAGGAGCTTCTTGAGGAGGTCCTGACCAAGACCGACTGGAACCTTGAAAAAGCCTCACGCCTTTTACAGATCTCCCTTTCACAAGTGAAAAAGAAAATCCGGGACCACGGCCTTCGAAAACCGGATGAACCCGTATGAACACACCAACCCGGCTGCAACAAACCAAAGGAGGGACAAACGAATGAAAACAACCCATGGCAAACTGATGATGATCCTGGTGATGGCGGTGTTGATGGGGCTTTCCGGCGGCAGCGCACTGGCGGAAAAACCGATTGTTGTCGGCTGTCCGCTCTCGACGGCCTTTCTCTATGGCTGGGATGCCGAAAGGGGCGTGACCCTGGCCATCGAGGAAATCAATGCGCAAGGGGGGGTAGATATCGCCGGCAAAAAACGGCCGTTTAAAATCGAAGTCATCGATACCCGCGATCTGGAGCCGGGCGTGCCGGTCAGTGAAGCGCTGCTGGCCGTGGAAAAACTCATCCTGGACAAAAAGGCCGATTTCCTTATCGGTGGTCCGGTGCGGTCCGAGGCGGCCCTGGCGGCCATGCCCCTGCTGAGCAAATACAAAAAGGTGTCCATTCTCACGACGGGGGCGCTGACGCCCAAATACCACGCCATGGTGGCCGAGAATTACGACAAATTCAAATACTGCTTCCGGATTCATGGCGAAGCCAAGAATCTGGTGGGTGAGATTTTTGCCAATTTTGGTGACTTGAAGGCCAAATATGGATTCAACAATCTGTTTATCATCGCCCAGGATGTTTCCCATGCCCGCGGGGCGGCGGAGATCATCAAAAAAGTGGCCACCGACAAAGGCTGGAATGTAACCGGCCTGGAGATCTATCCCACGGGCGCCACCGACTTTTCCATGGGCCTGCTCAAGGCCCAAAAAACCAACACCGAAATCATCAATATATGGATGGATATGCCCGAAAGCGCCATCCTCCTGAAGCAGTGGTACGACATGCAGATTCCGGCCCTGCCCTTCGGGTCCACCCTTGCCGCCGCCGAACAGCCCGGATTCTGGGATGCCACCGACGGGAAGGGCGAATATACGCTCTGCAATGTGGTCAATGCCGGCAATGCCCCTTCCAATGCCACCCCATGGACCATGAAATTCTACGATGCCTACACCAAACGCTGGGGGGTCGAGCCTGAAGGTCTGGGAACCTCGAGCAGCTACATGGCGGTTTATGCCTTGAAAGAAGCCATCGAACGGGCAGGCAGCCTGAAACCCGACAAGGTGGTGACCGAACTGGAAAAGACCGACATCATGGGTGTTTACGGCAGACTGCGCTTTGACCCCAAGAGCCACCAGGTCATCCCGTCGACGGATCCTAAGGAAGGTGCCGTGGGCAGCATTCTGCAATGGCAGAAGGGTAAACGGGTGGTGGTCTATCCCAAAAGCATCGCCATGGGCGAGATTGAATTGCCGCCCTGGATGGGCAAATAATGGAAATCCTTATCTACGGTACGATCAACAGTGTGGCCCTGGCCCTGTACGCCCTGGGGTTTGCCCTGGTTTACGGCATCTGCCGTCTGCCCAATTTTGCCCATGGCGCCCTGTACGTCCTCAGCGGCTTCATTGCCTGGACCATGATCAACACATTCGGAAGCAATCTCCTGGTGGCCGTCGTGGCCACCCTTCTCGTTACCGGAATTATCGGTGCGGTCATTTACCGTCTTTTTCTGATTCGCGTCAGGGGCATGGAAATCTCGGAGATCATCGCCTCCTATGCCATCGCCCTGGCCATCCTGGAAGGTCTGCGCTGGGGCGGCTTCAAAGGCATGACCTACACCCTGCCGGTTTTCATCGAGGGCAGCGTGACCATCGGCGGCATCTCGGTGGACTATCAGCGAATTCTGGTGGTGGTCGTCGGCGCCGCCCTGGTGGCCTTTCTCTGGCTGTTCACCCATTACACCCGCGTGGGGTTGGCCCTTCGGGGGATGGCCCAGGACGAACGGGCGGCGCTCATGCTGGGCATCGACTCGGATATGATGGCGGTCGTGGCCATGGGCATGGGCTCCATGCTGGCGGCCTTTGCCGCCATCCTGCTGCTGCCTCTGGGAAACATTGTGGTGGAATCCGGGTATAACGTGCTGATCCTGGCCATCGCCGTGTGCATCGTCGGCGGCATCGGCAGCTGGATGGGGGCCGTACTGGCGGCCTTTCTGATCGGGTTCGCCCAGATCCTGACCGTGGTCTACCTGGGGTCCCATTACCAGATGATGGTGGCGCTTCTGGCCATTATTTTAACACTCATACTTAAACCGTCGGGTCTTTTCGGCCAGCAGAAAGAACTGGAGGAACGCGTTTGAAAATCGGAACCCAACAGCGTCGTCAGGAAAGAATCGACCGGGGTATCAAGGTTCGCACGGACGGGCTGTACGCCTTGATGTCCTGGCGGGAACTGGCCTACCTGATTGCCCCCCGGCTATTGCTCATCGGCGGCCTGCTGCTGCTGCCCCTGGTGGTTCCCGGCATGTACTGGCTGCGGGTGATTTCCATCGTCTGTATTTACGCCCTGCTGGCCCTGAGCTTTGATTTCCTGGCCCATTATGTGGGGCTGGTCTCCCTCGGGGGGGCTTTTTTCGTGGGTGTCGGCGGCTACCTCACCGCGCTGTTAAACACCGGGATGGGGATCAGCCCCCTGGTCGCCATCCCGGTCGCCGCCATTTTCGGCGGCGTAATCTGCACCATCCTGCTGCTGCCCTGCCTGCCCTTGAGGGGCGTCTACTTCGCCATCGTCACCCTCATGTATCCCCTCTTCCTCGCCCGGGTGATCGAAGCGTTGAACATCCTGGGCGGCACCGACGGCATCATGGGCATCGACGGCGTTCCCTATGTGTGGCTGGAGCAATACGGGATCATCGCGATGCTGCTGTTGATTCTCTTCGGCTTGCGCCGGCTGGTCAACACCGACCTGGGGCTGGTGATGCGGGCGGTCAAGGACAACGATCAGGCGGTCAGGGCCTCGGGCATGAATATCACCCATTACAAGGCGCTGGCCGTTTTCATCGCATCCTCGGTGGGTTGTCTGGCCGGGGCCTGCCTGGTGCACACCTACATGTGGGCGGGCATCTCCACCTTTGCCCTGGATTTTTCGGTCCTGCCCATCGCCGCCACCGTCATCGGCGGGGGGGGGACGCTGGTCGGGCCGGTGTTGGGCTGCCTGATTCTGGTGCCCATATCCGAACTGCTGCGGGACTTCGGCACCCTGCGAATCGTGTTTTATTCCCTGATCCTGTTGGGTTTTATCGTATTCCGCAGCGACGGGTTGATGATTTACGGCCAACGCAAATATCACCAGTTTGAAAGATGGACGGACATATGACCGACACACCCCTTCTGCAAGTCACCAACGTCACCAAGACCTTCGGCGGCATCATCGCCCTGAACAATGTCAGCTTTGATGTGAACAAGGGAGAAATTCTCGGGATCATCGGCCCCAACGGCTCCGGCAAGACGACCGTGGTCAACTGCATCACCGGATTCGTGAAAGTCTCCTCCGGCCGGGTGTTGTTTCGCGGAGAAACGATTACCGGCAAACCGCCCCACAAAATTGCCGACATGGGCGTCCTGCGAACCTTTCAGATTATGCGTCCCTACTTCAGCCTGCCCGCCTACAAGAATCTGGTGATTCCGCTCTGCTCCCCCCGGGCGCGTCGCACCGGAGGCTGGCGAGGCGGGGGCAAGCTGGGCGACCGCAACACCGTGAGCATCGACATCCTGGAAGAGATCGGATTTGAGCGGGACTCCTACGTCCCCTACAAGACCACGAACACCCTGCCCACCGGCTACCTGAAACGCCTGGAACTGGCCCGGTGCCTGGCCCTCAAACCGGAATTGATCATCTGCGACGAAGTGTTTTCAGGGCTCAGCATGAGTGAAATCGCCAGCATGGTGCCGTTGATCGAACGGCTGCAGATGGACGGGATCACGCTGATCATGATCGAACACCGGCTGCGCGAGCTGTTTCAGGTGGCCAACCGGGTCATGGTGCTCAACTTCGGCGAGAAGCTGGTGGAAGGCAGCGCCCGGGAGGTCATGGCCGATGAACGGGTCCGGGAAGCCTACTTTGGATCCGAAGTGGTCGAGGAGGTGATGAAACATGCTTGAGGCAAGCGATCTGATGGTCTTTTACGAAAACAATCTGGCCCTGAACAATGTCCACATCCGTTGTGACCACAATCAGATCGTCGGGGTATTCGGCGCCAACAGCGCCGGCAAGTCGACGCTGATGCACGCGCTTTCCGGCATCGTACTGGATATGCAGAAGAAAGAGATGATGGCCGGCGGCGAGCGCATCACCGTGGCCGGAAGTGTCCGATACCAGGAAAAGGAGGTGATGACCGTTTCCCCCAGCCGGCGGGCGAAGATGGGCATTGTCCTGTGCCCGGAACGCCGGCGCATATTCAAGGAAAGCACGGTGCTGGAAAACCTGAAAATCGGCGGTTATCTGGCCTCCCCCGCCCAGGCCAGGGAAACTCTGGCGTATGTGTTCGACGTCTTCCCGACCCTCGCCAGGCTGAAAAACCGTATCGGCGGGTTCTTGAGCGGCGGCGAACAGCAGATGCTGGCCATCGGTCGCGCGCTGATGGCCCAACCGAAGATTCTGCTCCTTGACGAGCCGCTGCTGGGGCTCAGTCCGCTGATGCAGGCCATGCTCATGCGTACCACCCGGGAGATCCGGGACCAACGGAAGATCGCCATTATCGTTACCGAACAATATGCCCGCCCGGTTTTTCCCATCGTCGACTACGCCTTTATTCTGGAAAACGGTTCCGCCGTATTGGAAGGCACCCGGGAGGCGTTGATGGACAACCCGGACGTGCGCTCGGCCTATTTCGGGGTATAGTGGACAAGGAGTGGTAACGCGCTATTTTCTTAGTGTCCGTCCACAAAGGGTAGATTTTGGTTCAGGCCAAGGCCGCAGCGATGTTGAAACCGGAGGCGTAGCAGGGTTACGTCGAGGATTTCAACAGAGCGAGAACGTCGGCCTGGGCCGAAAGATGCCCTTTGTGGATGGACACTGAAGGAGTTTGAGAGTACATGAACATCCGCACCGAGACACTGGAAAAAGAGCTGACCTTCAGCCGGTTCGACCGGATGAGTGAGAAATACCCGAACCGGTCCGCGCTGGTCTATCTGGGCACGCACGTCTCCTACCGCAGGCTGAAGGATCTGAGCGAACGCTTCGCCGGCGCCCTGTCGTCCCTGGGCGTGGATAAGGGCCACCGGGTGATGCTGTATATCCCCAACTGCGTCCAATGGGTCATCGCCTTTCTGGGCATTCAGAAGCTCGGCGCGGTGGTCGTTCCGGTAGCCCCCATCTATACGTCCCACGAAATCATTTACATGATCAAGGATGCGGGAGTGGAAACCGTGGTCTGCATGGACACCAATTTCTGCTACGTCAAGGAGGCCCTGGCGGAAACCGACCTCAAGCGGGTCATCGTCACCAACCTGACGGATCTGCTGCCGGCCTGGAAACGGGTGATGGGTCATCTCTTCGACAAGATCCCCACGGGAAAAGTGGATGCCGACCCGCCGGTGCATCGTTTTACCCGGCTGCTCAAACACGCCCCCAGGAGAGAGGCCGCAGCGATAGATCCGGCCCGAGATCTCGCCTACATTCTCTATACGGGGGGAACCACCGGATTTCCCAAGGGCGTTCCCGGCAACCATATGGGTATGACCTCTTACGTCAACGACGTCACCGAAGATGTCGCCGGCGAACACCTTAAGGAAGGCAAAGATACCTACATCGCCATCAACCCGCTTTTCCATATCATGGCCCTGGGTCTGTTCATGGCCGTCGGGCTCAACCGGGGCAACACAACCCTGCTCATGCCCTTTCCCCATGTGGATGCCATCCTGGAATCGATTCAACGGTTCAAGGTCCGGTGGCTGCTGGGGGTGCCGGCCCTGTATCGCATGATTCTGGAGAACGACCGCCAGGACCGCTATGACCTCAGTTCGCTGACCTATTGCTATTGCGGCGGCGACGTCCTGCCCGAAGAAGTCAAGGAGCGCTGGCAGAAGCGCTGCGGCACACCCATCTACCAGGTCTACGGCTCCACCGAAGTCGGCCATGTGGCCTACAGCCGGATCGGTGTGGAACCCAGCCCGCGGGCCATTGGGTTCCCGTTGAAAAGCCGGCAGTGTCTGATCGTCGATCCCGCCACCCTTGAACCGGTGAAAGAAGGCAGCAGCGGCGAACTGCTGGTCACCTCCCCGTATACCCACAAGTCCTATTACAACAAGCCCGCAGAAACGAAAAAAACCTTTGTTGAAATCGATGGGACGACCTGGTGCCGCATGGGCGATTTCGTCAGCGCCCTGCCCACCGGCGAATTGATCTACATGGAACGGTCGGCCGATATCATCAAACACAAGGCCTTTCGCGTGTCGGCCTCCGAGGTGGAGGCGGCCCTCCAGGACCATCCCACGGTGATCGGCGCCTGCGTGGTGGGCGTTCCGGACCCCAAGGTCGGAGAACGGATCAAGGCGATCGTCGTGCTCAAGGAAGATGCCCGCGGTGTGGGCGGCACCGAATTGATCCGCTGGTGCCGGGACCGGCTGGCCCCTTACAAGGTGCCCTCCTATATCGAGTTTCGGGATATGCTGCCCAAATCTAAAGTCGGGAAACTGCTTCGCCGCGAAGTACGCGATGACGAGATTCGACGGATAACCAAAAGTAAACCCGCACCGGTAGCGAAAGGAGCATGAAATGGATCTTTTTTCCGCCATCGAGACGCGCACCAGCTGTCGCCAATTTCTGCCCGATGCCGTAGACCGGGAAACCATCGATCGGATTCTGGCCGCCGGGGTCCGGGCGCCGTCGCCGCTGAATTCCCAGCCGTGGCAGTTCATCGTGATCCGGGCGCCGGCGATCAGGCAGGCCATTTATGCGGAAGCGCAACGCTGCATCGCATGGGCGATAGAACAAAGCGGGTGGAAGTGGCTCAGCAAGTATAAAACGGATTTTCTCCTGCAGGCGCCCGTATTGGTGGTGGTGGTGGGGGATCCCAAAAAGACCGGCATGGATATGTTCCAGGAAGAAGGGACGGTGGGATATCAGCTGGCCTGCGCCGCCGCCATCCAGAATATGCTGCTGGCCGCCCACGCCCTGGACCTGGGCAGCCTGTTTTTCACCTTGTTCGATAAAAACCAGTTGCGGCGCATCCTCGATATTCCGAAGGAAAAAACGCCGGTGGCGCTGGTGTGCATCGGCAAACCCAAAGACCCGCAGAATCCGGCTCCGCGAAAAGACAGCAAAGAGAAAACCGTCTACCTGGACTGATGGAAAACCGTCGCGGCGGCAGCCTCATCACGACACCCACGGGAGTACGATCATGTCAGAAAGCATTCTTAACGGTAAGCGTATACTGGCCGTCGATGATGAGGCCGATGTTCTGGAAACCCTGGAAGACCTGCTCGACGGGTATCCCGGATTGATTCTGGACCAGGCCTCTGACTACGAAACCGGCTACCACCTGCTGCGCTCATGGACCTACGATGCGGTCATTCTGGACATCATGGGGGTCAGGGGCTTTGACCTGCTCAACGCGGCGGTTCATCTGGGGTTTCCCACGGTGATGCTCACGGCCCATGCCTTTTCCGCGGAAAGTCTGAAACGCTCCATCACCATGGGTGCCAGGGCCTATATTCCCAAGGAGCAAATGGCCGAGGTTCCCGCCTTCCTGGAAGACGTGATCACCCTCGGCCATCGTTCCAATCTGAAAAGGATGTTTCAGCGCCTGGGCGGCCTGTTCAACAAGCGGTTCGGTTCCCGGTGGATGGAAGATGAAAAAATTTTCTGGGATCAGGTGATCTCCGGGGAATACCAGCCCAAACCGGTTATTTTAAAAGAGTAACCATTCACAGGAGATGTCATGAAAACGATCTGCACACTCCGCAACATGATCCGCCGCAATGTCGAGTTCAATCCTCAAAAAATCGCCCTCATCCAGGGAGACCGCCGCTACACCTTCGGCCAACTGTCCAGGCGCACCGGAGGCATGAGCAACGCCCTGCTGACGCTGGGGTTGGAAAAAGGCGACCGGGTGGCCATCCTCGGTCCCAACAGCATCGAAAATGCCGAGGCCTATTTCAGCATCCCCAACGCGGGACTCGTGCTGGTCATGCTCAATTTCCGTCTGGCAGCCCCGGAAATCCTGAACATTTTAAAGGACGCCACCCCCCGCGCCGTAATGGTCCACGCGGCCTACCGGAAAACCGTGGCGGAGATCGCAGACCGGCTGGGATTTGTCGACCACTTTATTTTCATCGGCGATCGTGCGGAGACACCCGCCGGCTGGCATCACTATGAAACCCTCATCGAAGGGGCATCCGGGGGCGACCCGCCGGTGGTGGTGACCGAAGACGATCTGGCGGCCCTGATGTACACCTCCGGCACCACCGGCTCACCCAAGGGCTGCATGGCCACCCATCGCAATTTTTACCACGCCGGCCGCAGTCTGACCCTGGAGTTGAAGATGGATGACAGCGACGTGGGCATCATCGCCTCGCCGCTCTTCCACGCGACCGGCGAAGTCACCCTCATGAACGATGTGTACAGCGGAACGACATCGGTGATCATGACCCATTGGGATACGCGATTGTTTCTGGAACTGGTCCAGGAGCACCGCATCACCACCGGCATGCTGGCAACGCCCATGCTGCTGTTTCTGGTGGATTACCCCGAGGCCGACCGATACGACACCGGCAGCCTCAAGAAAATCTTCTTTGCCGGCGCCCCGGTCACCCCGGTGGTTTATGAGCGGGCCGTCAAACGATTCGGCAATGTGTTCATCCACCTGTTCGGCACGACCGAGACGGTAGGCCAGACCACCATCCTGAAAACCGAGGACATCGCCCGGGCACTGGCCTCCGGAAATACGGAGATCCTGGCATCCTGCGGCCGGTCCTTTGCCGACATGGAAAGCGTGGTCGTGGATGAAAACGACGTCCCGGTCGCACCCGGCGTCGTCGGAGAAATGAAAGTACGCGGACTGGGAACCACCCTGGGATACTGGCAGAAAGAGGCCGAAACCAGCCAGGTCTATCGCAACGGCTGGTACTATCCCCTGGATTTGTGCCGGGTCGACGAAAAGGGGTATATCTACGTGGTGGATCGTAAAAAGGACATGATCATCACCGGCGGTGAAAACGTCTACCCCGCCGAGGTTGAAAACGCCCTTTACAAACATCCCGACATTGCCCAGGCGGCCGTGGTCGGTTTACCGGACAGCCGCTGGGGGGAATGCGTTGCCGCCATCGTGGTCCCCCGTCCCGGCAAGACTCTGAAGACGGAAAGTGTCCGGGATTTCTGCCGGAAGGAGATCGCGGGTTATAAAGTCCCCAAGCAGGTGATCTTTACCGACAGCCTGCCGATGAGCGCCAGCGGAAAAATTCTGAAATACCAACTGCGCGCCAGATTTGGAAAGGCCTGATCGAAGCGGGAGGGACAAAGCTCGGCCGGGGACATTCATCCGGGACTCGACCATCAGCCGTTGGGGCCGACGAATCTCCCCCTGGAGGGAACGGGTTCGCCCGGTTGCAGCGCGGCCGCCCGCTGAACAAGCCGGTCCCGATCGGCAAGATAGGCGTCATAGGACGGATGTCTGCACAACGCGTTGTATTCGCCCATGATGGCCGCTGCCATGGCTCTGCCCACTTTTGCCCTGAAAAGTCCTTTCAACTGGATCCCCGTCGCCACATCCAGTTGCGTTTTGACGTATTGAAACACCGGCCGGGAAAGGTTGAATCCGGTCTTATACCCCATCAGCAGGATACGATAGGCGATCAGTTGCTTGTCCGGAATGAAACGGCTGTTGAAATCGATCACCCGATCCCGGACTGCCGCCATGCACCCATTTTCAAACAGCAACTTCCGGTGAAAATCATATATTACCGCATTGACCGTAAAATCGATGCCGGACAGCAGGTTTTCCACGGTCGGTTCGAGATGGCCGGCGGCGATCACCACAAAATCCGCAAGCAGGCAAAGGTCGTAAGCCAGGGCCGATGAAACCGGATACCATCGCAGGCCTTTCAGATCCGTCGGTTCAGCCGTCTGGTCCCGAAGTACGCCGGACAGGGAGAAATCACGGTCCAGCCCGCCGATAAATATATCGATATCGCGAGTAGGGGGTGCCTGGCCGTGCAATAGATTGATAATCAGGTTGCGGATGGAACCGCCGGCAACGAAAATTTCAGCCGACGCGGGCAACCGGCTGCTGAGAAATTCCAGGGTGCCGCGAATTTCAGGACGCTGAAAAAACCGCTCAACGGCCGGAACAATCACCTTATCGGTCACCGCTGTCATGGTGGGCCTCTCCCTCGACGAAGGCGTTTCAGGATGATGCTATCGTAATATAATACAGGCTCACCAACTAAAAAGCGACCGTCAAATTCGAAAAAGGGCCGGATTTCCCTATTCTATCGGCATGTCAGAAACCGGCAACGGGAATGACAAAAAAAAGGATGGCAAAGAAGTGAAGAATGCTGCCGGCCAATACAAAAAGATGCCAGATGGCATGATGATAGCGGAGGTTCCGCATCACGTAAAAGCCAATCCCGACGGTGTATGACAGGCCGCCGGCGAGCAGCAGAATCAAGCCGCCGGCGGCAATGCCGGCCAGCATGGGTTTGATTGCCGCAACTACGGCCCAGCCCATGCCCAGATACAATCCAAGCGAAAGCACGCGACGACTGCGAAGGGCGGTCAGTTCGAAGACGATCCCGAGGAGGGCAAGCCCCCATATCGCACCGAACAGGGACCACCCCCAGGGACCGTGAAGGGTGACCAGGGTAAACGGGGTATAGGTGCCTGCAATCAGCAAAAATATGGCGCAATGGTCAAGGATCTGCAGGATGACCTTGGCTCGGAGATTCCGGACGCTGTGGTAGAAGGTCGATGCGGTGTACATCAGGATCAGCATGCTCCCGAAGATACTTACGCTGACCATGTGCCGGCCATTGCCATAGCCGTCGGCAAAGGCGATCAGCACCCCCAGCCCGGCGATGGACAGGATGATACCGACGCCATGGGTGATGCTGTTGGCCATCTCTTCGCCGGGATCGTATCGTTTAACGGTGGTTGTCTCCATCATCTGTCACCTGTTTTCACCGGTTTGCCTTTTCACCGACCGCCCTGCCCAGACGGCCAGCCACCGGTATGGTCGAGTAAAACCCGGCACAAAGTCAAACCAATTATGCTGTCGGCGCCGCGCTTACATTTTTTTTACATGGGTCTGCCGGCGGGATGTCGAACCGATTCCCGGCTATCAAGTGCCCCTGTTCATAAATGCAATGGCATTCGATTGCCGTCATGGATTCGGCTCGACGGGGATGACCGTCACCGGAACCGGGGAGTGCCTCAGCACCTTTTCCGCCACGCTGCCGAAGCGGAAGTTGCCTTTCTCGCCATGGCTGGCCATGACCACCAGATCCATCTTCTCTTTCTCTATCAGATTCAGGATCTCCTTGGCGGCATCTCCGACCGCGACGTGCTTGATGTAAAGCGGGCAGCCGTCCAGGTATTTTTCACAGATCTGCCCCAGCCGCGCGGTGGCCGTTTTGCGGGCATGCGCCATGAGTTCCTTGACGCGTTTCTCCTCGAACGCACCATACCAGCCGTCATGGTGGGCGACATCCTCAATCACGTATAGAACGTGGATTTCCGCGCCGTATTTCTCGGTGAGCGATTTAACGTGCGGCAGGGCGCTTTCGGATATTGCGGAAAAGTCTGTCGGCCATAGTATTCTTTTCACGTCCATGGTTGAACCTCCCTGAGTTATCCGGCCATGGGGGCCGGTTTCTTGTTTTTGTCGATCCTGACCAGATGATAAGAACAGGTAATGGGATCGGCAAATCAAAGACGGTTAATAACTCCGTTTGCCGTCGATGACCCCCCGGACACCCCCTTTGGGGTTTTCCGTGTCGCCGTCGCGCCGCGGGATCAGATGGATATGGGCATGAAAGACGGTCTGTCCGGCCGAGTCGCCGATGTTCACCCCGATATTGAACCCGGTCACGGACGGGTCGTGCCGCCTGATCTTTTCCACGAGATGACGGATCAGCATCTCGCTGTCCCGGACCTCCTGTGGGGTCATCGAAAGCCAGTCCGCCGTATGCCGCAGCGGCACGATCAACAGGTGCCCGTCGGTCACGGGGTTGCCGTCGTGGAAAGCGGCAACCGTGCCGAACGTGTCCACAGCCGTTTGAGACCTGATCCATCTACAGAACAGGCAATTTG
>JAHLLR010000107.1 GCA_020444075.1 Deltaproteobacteria bacterium | reverse complement strand
ATTCACCTCCACGGTAACATGCACCAACTCCAGATCTGCGGGGATCAATCGTCTATATGCATCGGGGGATTGGGGGTTTTTCGCGGCCAGTGAGACGATGGCGGCATAGATCCCGGGCCCTACGGCCCACAGGTGCAGATCGACCACCCGGGCATCGCTGTTTTTCTCCACGCCGTCCACTATTTTCTGCCGGACATGCGCAGGTGCCTGCCGATCCAGCAGCACATGGCTGGTGCCCACCAGCAGACCGATGGACCAGCGCGAAACCAGGATGGCGCCAACGATCCCCATGAGCGGGTCCATCCACATCAGGCCGAGATATTTGGCGGCCAGCAGAGCGAAAATGGCCAGAAACGAGGTGAGCGCATCAGCCAGGACATGCAGATAGGCAGAACGCAGATTGTGGTCGCGGTGAGGGTGATCATGATCGTGCCCGTGATTGTCGTGTTCGTGGTCATGGCCGTGATGAGGATCGTCCTTGTGGTCCAGGATGAGCATGGACAGGCCGTTGACCACCAGCCCGATAATGGCCACGAAGATGGCCTGATTGAAGGCGATCGCCACGGGATTGAACAGCCGGACGACGCTCTCTACCGCCATCATCACCGCAAAAACAGCCAGCAGGACCGCACCGGAAAAACCGCCCAGCGCGTTCACCTTTCCCGTACCGAAACTGAAACGGTCGTCGTGGGCATGGCGACGGGCGTAGATGTAGGCAAAGGCGTTGATGGAAAGGGCCGCGGCGTGGGAAGCCATGTGCAGGCCGTCGGCCAGCAGGGCCATGGATCCGAAAAGAATCCCGGTGGCGATCTCCACCACCATCATGACGGCGGTAACGACAATAACGATGATGGTGCGGCTTTCTCCCGGCCGTTTAAGATCCTGGCCGAAGCTGTGGCTGTGATTCAGGTCAGTTTCAGGGTTCAATGTCATCGGCAGCGGTCGTCTCCTCTGGAATGATCATTTGAAGCCGCGGATGAAAAGAAAATCAAGCGCATCAAGCACCCGCGGGCCGGTAAGCGTTTCCGGAAACCATAATCATCCGGCAACGGTTTGGCCAGAACCAAACCCGGATAATACCCTCCATAAAATGGATTCCACACTGTGACCGCATCTGTCACAACCGGATGGTATTCCATGCATCATGCAAACGATAGCCCTGCATTTTGATTTTTCGAAGGATCCCCTGCCCGATGATCCGGACATGTCCCGGTTCCGGCAGGACCTGTCCCGCAGCCTGGAGACAGCCCTGAAGGCTACGGGAGCCGGTCGCTGGCGGGGAGGCCGGTATGCCCGGGGGGTGGTGACCCTCTTCATCGAGGTGCCGGACGTCCAATTGGCCATCGGCCAGGTGCATGCGGTGCTGGCTTCCCGCGGGTTGGCGGACAGGATGACCATTGGCGATAACAGTTGCCTGTCAACATCCAAATGACACCTGTCCGTTGAAGGAATTTCTCCTCGATAGGCTCTGCCGTTCGCGCTCCTTTTTCTTGACAGCATGCACGCGTTACCCCTAAAGTCCCTCCATTCAACCAATTGCTCTACGCGGTGGAGTGCGATAGTGGACATTTTAACGATTTTTTTCCTTCCCAATCCATCATAACCCGATTGTCAACTTTCAAAGGAGGTCCGTCATGCCCGTCAAACTCATTCCCCAAACTCCGTCGGCCTATGGGTTTCCCCTGCTGATCAAGAACATCCTGCGCACCCCCTTGACCTATTACCCGAACCGGGAAATTGTTTACCGGGACAAGATGAAGTACACGTATGTCGAATTGAACCAGCGGGTGCAGCGCCTGGCCAATACCCTGAAAGCGCTGGGAATAAAACAGGGCGACACGGTGGCGGTGATGGACTGGGACAGCCACCGCTACCTGGAGTGCTTTTTCGCCGTACCCATGATGGGGGCGGTATTGCATACCATCAACATCCGCCTGTCCCCGGAACAGCTGATCTACACGATCAACCACGCCAAGGACGACATCATCCTGGTCAACGCCGATTTTCTGCCTCTGCTGGCCGCGGTCAAAGACCAGATGAAGACCGTAAAAAAGATCATTCTGCTGACTGACGAAGCGGCCGGCCCGGATACCCCGGTGGCCCTGGATGGCGAATACGAAAAACTGCTGGCCGCGGCGTCGACTGAATACGAATTCCCCGATTTCGACGAAAACGCCATGGCCACCACCTTTTACACCACCGGCACCACCGGCCTTCCCAAGGGCGTCTACTTCAGCCACCGCCAGATCATGCTGCACACCTACGGACTGATGTCCGGGCTGTGCGCCTACGAGTCCCAGGCGGGAATCAATTCCGGGGACGTCTACATGCCCATGACCCCGATGTTTCACGTCCACGCGTGGGGGATTCCCTATCTGTGTACCATGCTGGGGACCAAACAGGTCTACCCGGGCAAATACGAACCGGAGATGCTGCTCAAACTCATCGTCTCCCAGAAAGTCACCTTCTCCCACTGCGTGCCCACGATCATCCACATGCTGGTCTCCAGCCCGGTCATCAAACAGCTGGACCTGTCCCGCTGGAAAGTGGTCATCGGCGGCAGTGCCCTGTCCCGGGGCCTGTGCAAAGCCGGCCTGGAGAACGGCATCAACCTTTACACCGCCTACGGCATGAGCGAAACCTGCCCCCTGCTGACCGTGGCCAACCTCAAGCCCCACATGCTGCAATGGGATGATGAGCGGCAGGTGGAAATGCGCTGCCGCACCGGCCTTCCCGTACCCAATGTGCTGCTGGAGGTGGTGGACACGGACGGCAACCCCCTGCCCCACGACGGCAAGACCGCCGGCGAGGTGGTGGTACGGTCACCCTGGCTGACCCAGGGATACTCCCAGGATCCGGAAAAGAGCGAAGAATTATGGGCCAACGGCTGGCTGCACACCGGCGACATCGGCTTCATCGATCCGGAAGGCTACCTTCAGATCACCGACCGGGTCAAAGATGTGATCAAAACCGGCGGTGAATGGATATCCTCGCTGGCGTTGGAAGACATGATCAGCCGCCATCCGGCAGTCAGCGAAGCAGCGGTCATCGGTGTGCCGGACCCCAAGTGGGGGGAACGGCCCATGGCCCTGGTGGTGCTCAAACCGGGAGCGGAGCAGGAGACCAGCCCCGAAGATTTGAAGGCGTTTTTCGCCAGATTTGCCGAAGAGGGAGTCATTCCCAAATACGGGGTGCCGGACCGGGTGCAGATCGTCGATGCCATCGCCAAAACCAGCGTGGGAAAGATCAATAAGAAGCAGTTGCGGGTGGATTTTAAATAGTCCCCGTCCCTGATAAGGGCAACCCTTCGTTCAACGCAAAGGCCGGATCCCATACAAGGGACCCGGCCTTTTTCCCCGGCGTGCCGGGGACCGCAATCGTAGTAAAAGAGGGTTTTATTCCAGATGGCTGATAATGGATTCGGTGAGTGAATCGTCATCCTTTTTGAAAAAGGGAATCAGCTCGGCTGCCACGTCTTTGAGCGACTTGATATTTTTTTCCTTCATCACACTCTGAATGGTTTCCACGCCCTCTTCGATCAGCCTGAGACCTTCAGCGATCTTGATGACATCCTTTTTTTCCATGGTTGACTCCTCCAGTTGTCTTTGGCTGCAGGCCAATACCGTATCCAGATGGACTCAGTCTAAACACTTTGCCCCGCAGAGACAAGTTCTTTTTGGCACTCGCTTAGAGTTCAATACGGTTGCGGCCGGCTGCCTTGGCCGCCAGGAGTTTCTCATCGGCCCGGTAGATGAGAGTCTTGACATCGGCATCCACCTCCCGTCCCACATGGCCGTGGGAAATGCCGATGCTGACGGTAACGGATGCCCTCGTGTCCGGCATCGTCTCAATGGCCCGCCGGATCTTTTCGCCCACTTCCCCAAGCGACACCGGCTCCACCTGGGGCAGGAAGACCAGGAATTCCTCACCGCCGTAACGCCCGAGAACGTCTGAGGCACGGATGCCATCCCGGATGCATCCGGCCACCCGGCGCAGCATGTCGTCACCGAACTGGTGGCCGAAATTGTCGTTGATGGCCTTGAAATGGTCGATGTCGATCATCAGCACGCCAACGGTGTTTTCATTGCGCTGGGCCAGGTGGGCCAGGTGGGTAATGGCATTGAACAGCCCCCGGCGGTTAAAAATACCGGTCAATTCATCGTAGTTGCTTAAAAAGGCCATCCGCCGGTTCTCTTTCCAGAGGCGATGGATGACCTCACCCACCAGTTCCAGCTCCAACGTACCCAATTCATTTTGCTGGAGGGCATCGAAAAGCCGGTTCACAAATCGCTCGTAGGAGAAATCCGATACGGCATCTCCGTTAAACGTGGCCACGTATTGGGAAAGGGTCTCGAAAGCCGGGTGCAACAGGTAAAATTCCAGCTTGAAGGCCATGGTGAAGGCCTTTTTCTTCTGGCGCACCTGCACACAGCTGTCGGCCAGGTCGTAAACTTTTTCCTCCAGCCCGGTTAACTCGTCCAGCGTTTTTTCAGGTTTATCGAACAGGTTGTTGAGCATCCCCTTTTCGGCCCAGTTGAGCAGCCGATCCCAGTAAAGCAGATGCTGCTCGTTTTTAGCGGCGATATCCTGCCAGAACCCTTTCAGGTCCTGACTGCCGGCATTGCGGGCCAGGCTCTGGTAGAGACGGGTGGCGTGATTGTCCAGCCTAAGGCATAATTCGACAATTCGGGTCATTGCGGTGGCGTTCATATCCAGTTTCCTTTGGGCGAATTCGAGTCAGGTTGAATAGTTCCAATACGCCGTGTAATTACCGAAGAAATGCAGGGTGTCGCCGGGCGGCAAATTCACCTGATTATGGTACGTCAGGCCGTTTGTAATTGGCAACATAATAATCACCGATGAGCTGGCGTGTTTTCAAGTCCTCGCCGACTGCCCTGGCCTCTGCCTTGGTCTTAAAATGCGCAATGCGCACCTGATACCAGGTTTTATTGGAACCGGTCGCCCGGGTCCAGTAGGCATCCACCTTTTGGCCTTTCAACTGCTCCACATAGTGCCGGGCATCGGTTTCGTTCAGATATGCCGCCACCTGAAGGGTAAAGGGATCGGTGACCGGGGCCACCTCGGGTACCGGCGCTTTTTCCGCCGGTTTGAACGTATCGGCCATATGCATGGCGGTATTGATCAGCAGCCACCCCACCCCGATCATAAAACACCCCATGGCTGACCACTTCAGCACCGATTTGGCCCGCCTGGATGACAATCCTCCCCGGGTTTTTCGCAAGAGGCTGGAAACTCCGGCGGCACATCCGCAGGCCAATTTCCTCAATCCGGTCAATGTTTGGCGGATCATCGGAACGATGGCCGGCCGACTGATTCGCCGCTTCCTGGCCGATCGTCCCAGGTCGGAATCGGTCATCTCGGGCAGGAAGGCGGCCGCCATTTCATTGCGCCGGGAGGGGTCGATGCCCGCCAACACCGCATCGGCCTTTTCCAGCAAGGGGAGGGTCATCGGGCTGGGATGGATCATCCGGCAGCAGGCGGCAATACCCGAAAGCAGACGGCTGTCACGTTCGCCGCGGTTGTAGGCATCCAGGTAGACCTTCAGGGCCAGGCTGTCCGGCCGCTGCTCGGCCAGGAAGAGATCGGCAATCTGGCCGACCACCGTGTCCGGCAGCGGTTCTCCGGCATCCATCAACAGCCCGTATGTCTGCAGGGCGGCAAAATCACCCCGCCGTTCAGCGAGATAAAACTGGGCCAGCATCCGCTGGATGGCCCCGTCCTCGGGATGAGCCGCCCCGATCCTGGCGGCGATGTCATGGGATTGCTGGGTTACCGCCCTTCCGGCAAGCACGCCGTCCAGCCATTTGATGGAAGCCTCCCGGTCATCGGGAAAAGCCCTCAGATAGGCTCCGACAACGGCATCGGAGGACGGTTCAGGGGCTGTCTGAGCCATCTGAAACCGGGCCGTTTGGGCCAACAACCGGCCGGCCGGTATTCTTCGGGCAAATGGCGAGAAGAAAAAACTGTCGACCACGGCCGCCGCCCGGGCAAGGGTCTGGCGGACCTCCCGGGGCATGCCGGCCCGCTCCCACACCGTGGCCTCGCCAAGGAGGCGCTCCATTCGGCGGCGCCCCATGGCGGCGAAGGCCACGCCCGCCAACCAGTAGGCGGCGGAGAGCAAGCCAAGGCCGGGCACAATCATCCATCCGGGCCCCACGGCGCCGGCAAAGGGCGGCAGCACCACCAGGGCGGCCAGGCTGCCGATAATCAGCGCCGTCCACAGCCGAACGGCCAGATGTTTAAACAGATATCCCATATCGGTTAAGAATGTCCTTTTCGCATGGCCACGGTAACCGGGTCGCGCGTCCAGAACCCGGCCAACGATCCGGTTTCGGGATTCACTTTCTTGAAATAGATATCCGGCGGTGCCATGAAGGTCCTGGGCGGCTCCCCTTCGGTGGCCTGCTTCATAAACTGCGCCCAGATGGGCGCGGCTCCGCGCCCGCCGGTAATGCCTGCGCCGTTTTTATCCCGCATGCCCTGGCCCCGGTCAAAGCCCACCCAGACAGATGTGCTCAGGTTGGGGGTAAAACCGGTAAACCAGGCGTCGTTGTAATCGTTGGTGGTACCGGTTTTTCCCGCGGCCGGCAGAGCAAAGCCCATTCGCCGGACCACATTGCCCGTGCCTTCGTCGATCACACCGGACATCATGTCCACCAGCTGATAGTTGACCGATTCATTCAGAACCCGTTCGCCGGTGATGATGTGCTCCTCCAGCACCCGGCCGCTGACATCCTCGACCCGGCGGATCCAGAAGGGTGGATGTCGTACGCCCCCCGAGGCAAAGGTCGCATAGGCGGCGGCCATCTCCAGAGGGCTGACCCCGAAAGTACCCAGAGCAACGGAATAGACCGAGCCTAAAGGGCTGGTAATGCCGCAGCGCCTGGCCGTGCGGATCACCGCGTCGGGACCCACCGCGCTCACCAGTTGGGCGGCCACGGTGTTCACCGACTCCGTGAAGGCTTTCTTGATCACCATGGGACCATTGTAGGTGCGTTCGAAATTGCGTGGCTTCCACGGCGGATTGCCGGCCACGGGAATGGCGACCGGTTTATCCACCATCACATCGGCCGGTGTTTTACCCAGGCTTTCCAACACCCCGTAGTAGAGGAAGGGTTTGAATCCGGAACCCGGCTGTCGATTGCTCTGCAGGGCACGGTTATAAGGGGTTTGAAAAAAATCCCGTCCACCCACCAGCGCCTTCACCGCTCCGGTATTGACCTCCACGGCGACCAGCGCGCCCTGCAACCCGTTGTCATCTGCCACCACGGGGTCCTTGGAGCTGTCGATCATATCCATCTGCGATTCCAGCTGGGTTATCCCCTGTTGCAGAGCGGTTTCAGCCAGCTGCTGCATCCCGACGTCCAGCGTTGTATAGACCCGCAGTCCGCCATGGTAGACCACTTCAGGACTGTAGGTCTCTTCCAGCGTCTTCATCACAGCGTCCAGAAAATAGCTGTCCACCCGCAGCGAACGACCCTGGGTGCGCAGATCAACCGGCGCGGCTTCGGCTTCCATGGCCTCCTCGCGACTGATCATACCGGTGGCCACCATTCGCTCCAGAACCACGTGCTGCCGGGCGCGGGCACGCTCAGGATAACGAAACGGATTATAGCGGGTGGGTGATTTGGGCAACCCGGCCAACAGGGACGCTTCGGCCAGGTTCAGTCCACCGGCCGGTTTCCCGAAGAATGTGCGCGCCGCCTCACCGATGCCGTAGGCACCGACACCGAAAGGAATCTGGTTGATATAGGCCTCCAGGATCTCCTGTTTGGAAAACTGGGCTTCGATCTGAAGGGCCACCAGCAGTTCCCGAAACTTCCGCACATAGGTGCGGTCGAAACTGAAGAACAGGTTTTTGGCTAGCTGCTGGGTAATAGTGGACGCGCCCTGAATTTTTCCCGATTCAAACAGGGTGATCCACAAGGCTTTGACGGTGCGCAGCTTATTGACACCCCGATGTTCCCAGAACCGGTGGTCTTCGGTTGCCAGAATGGCCTGAATGAATGGGTAGGAGACGTCATCCAGGGCTACGGTTTCCCGTCCGCCGATGGTCAGGATGCGCCGGCCGTCGGCACTGAAGATTTCGGTGGCCGGGGTGTCGTTGATGCGGCCGATGGGTTCGGGAACCCGCGGTAAATCCTTGACCGCCACCAAGAACAGGCAGAACAGACCCATCGCCGCCAGGGCGCCGACCGTCGCCATCAGATAAATTATGGTGGTGGCGGCTCGGAACAAGCGGAGGGAAACAGTCATTGTTCCTCCCGGCGGAGCGGCCAGATGCTCTTGCTGGATGACGGTTTGGAAAGCCGGGGCTCCAGCAGCATGCGGACCTGCCAGACGGCCCACTCCTGTCCCATGGTCAGCAGGACCTGCCGCCCCTGGGGAGTGTCCATCTCGACGCCGATACGAATCATATCGGCGGTGACTTCATCACTGATCCCCACCCGCACGGGGGTCCCTTCAGCGGCCAGCAGGGTCCGGGGCTGGGAGAGCACACCCTGCTGGGTCTCCGGGGAAAGGGTGTCCAGGGCCATGAAAAACCGGTCCGCCGCATAGATGCGGCCGGCAAACTCCGGCTGCCCGTCCAGGGTTCCTGCCAGAACGGGCGATTCGGTGCCGGTGGATTTGAGTTGCTGCTCGGTCAGGGTGGTGTAGCTGAGTACATTATTGCCCCGATCCAGCAGGTAGATGCCCACCTGGCCGTTTTCCCGCTCCATATAAACCCGGTCCCAGCTTTTGTCGGCGCTGATGCGCAGCATGAGAATGGGTGAAAACAGGGTCCGGGCGGCGACATCGGGGATCTGGCTGTAAAGGGTTTTAAACTGGGCTGCAGAGATCATCGTTCCCTGAGACGTGGAAAGCCCGTCGATGAGCTGCGTCAGCGAGGTGGCCTCACGGGCTTCCCGCTGGGCGGTGAGCTGTTGGGTGACCATCTGCTCCAGGGTCTGGGTGGCCACCTGCTTCAAACGCCCCTGCTCCCAGACGCTGCCCGATTCCGGCCGGTGGCTGTTGGTAACCGCCAGATAGCGGCCCACCAGGACCTCGACCCAGCTGAAGCGCACTTCGGAAATCAGAATGGCGATAACGGATAGGAACAGCACCGTGCCCCGGAAGCTCAGTCCCCGCACCATCCATGTCTTCAGATCCTGTGGCTCCGACCAGGCCGGCATAAAGCTCCTCAACCGTTATCCCAGGTCGCCGCCATCCGGCGACCAAGGGTCTGTTTCTTAATTCACAGCCTTTTACACCATTCGGATCAAATGATAAAGAGGCAGGAAAGGGAATGCAATGCCCAATTCCAACTGTTGAAAAAAGGGGTTCAGCCTGTTCCGGAAACGGGGTGGCCGCCGGTGAAGACCCGGTGCCGGTATCCGGTTTCCCGCGGGGATGCGGGCAAAATATTAATTCGCGGCGTCGTTGATTGCTTTTAGAACGCCCTGGTCGTAGAGCGATCGGAACGCTTCGATGACGGCGGAATCGAATTGGGTGCCGGAGCCGCCATACATGATCTCGAGGATCCTGGTCTCTTCCATCCGCCGGCGGTAAGCACGATCGGAGGCGATGGCATCGTATACGTCGGCCACCGAGAGGATCCGGGCCAGCATGGGGATGTCTTCGCCGGCCAGGCCGTCGGGGTAGCCTTTTCCGTCAAAGCGCTCATGGTGACATTTGATGATGTTCTTTTCCCGGTCCCACAGGCCCAGGCGCTCAACGATATTGGCGCCGATTACCGGGTGTTCCTTGATGATGCGGAACTCTTCTTCAGTGAGGCGGCCGGGCTTGAGCAGAATGTCATCCCGGATACCGATTTTTCCGATGTCGTGAAGCTGGCCGGCGACGTTCAGGATATCCTGTTCCTCCTGACTGCCGCCCATGGCCCGGCACAGAGCGATGGCAATCCGGGTCACCCGGTTGGAATGCTGCTCGGTGTAGGGATCACGCGCCTCGATTGCCCCGACAAAGGCGTACAGGGTGGCCAACAGGTTCTCATAAATGTTTTCGTAAAGGGCGACATTTTCGATGGCGTAAGCCGCCTTGTTGGTCATGAACGACATGTAGTACAGGTCTTTTTCCGAAAACCGGACCTTCTCGCCCAACGACGATACGGCCAGTACGCCGAACACTTTTTTGCGGATGTTCAACGGGACCAGCATCAGGGACCGGATAGCTTCGGGCAATCCCCGCACCTTGCTGTTTTCATGAATCAGCAAGGGCCTGTCTTCGTCGCAATTGTCCAGGATCAACTGGCTGATATCCAGACTGCCTGCACACTGTCCGTCGTCACCTCCGGCAATTGAACCGTCCGGATGGTTCTGCGAGTTCCCGTTTCCACCGGCAACGGACCGGGCCACTTGCACCGGCCGTTGGATCGCCTCGTTGATGACGTAAAAACAGGCCTCGTCAGCGTGGGTCAATTCGGTGGACAGGTCGACCACCCGCTTGAACAGGTCGAAGCTGGAGTCGATGGTGGCAAAGTCGGTCATGATGCGGTTGAGGGTGTTGAGTTCCTCGACTTTGTAGGTCAGCTCCCGGTTCAGGTTCTCAATGCGCTGCTTGCCTTCCACCTCTTTGGTCAAAAAAATGTTTTTGATAAACAGCTGCCGCTCCCGCAGCACCCGTTTGACGCAGATTTCCAGCTGGTTCAGGTTCACCGGCTTGATCAGAAAGTCCACCACGCCGTTTTTCAAGGTGCGGATCGTGTTGTCCAGTGACGGATAACCGGTCATGATGATGACCGGAATGGTGTTGTCCACCAAACGGATGTGCTCGGCCAGTGCCAGCCCATCCATTTCGGGCATGTTGATGTCCGTGAAACAGCAGTCGATTTTTTCCCTGGCGATGATGTCGACGGCAAGGCGACCGTTTTCAGCGGTCAGGATGTGGTATCCTTTGGCCATGAAATATTCCGAGGCCACCTCGAGAATACTCTCCTCGTCATCCACAAACAACAGGGTCTCTTTGTGTGTGTCTGTCATTAGCGTCTTAATGAATTATATTTATTGTAATAAATCAGTGTTCAGAATCTTGCAGACACACAGCAGCGTCCGCTGAAGTCACCTTTTATGTACCTGATATCGGCAGACCGATATCAAACTAAAGGCGGTCTGATAAAAAAAGGGCAGGAGGGGGCAGCCCGGATTAATATGACGCGGGCGGTGCCTGGAAGGCCGTCACCCGGTGCATCCGGCCGGGGAAGGTTTTTTTAAAAAAGGTCTCCATTTCGCGGGAAACGGCGCCCACCCGACGGTAGTCCACGCCGGTCTGGATCCTCAGGGTTTCCAGCAGGTGGGCGGTATCTTCGGTGGCGATATTGCCCGCCGCACCGGGAACAAAGGGACATCCGCCCATGCCGGCCAGGGCGGTGTCAAAAATCGAAACCCCGCATCTCAATGCCGCCATCAGGTTAACCAGTCCCAGTCCTCGCGTATCGTGAAGGTGCAACGCCAGGGGCAACCGGCCGCTCAGGGGTAGCACCGCATCCAGAACCTCTTCGATCAGCGGCGGCGATCCCATACCGGTGGTGTCCGCCAGGGCCAGACCATGGGCCCCGTGGTCCACAAACCGGCGGACAATATCGGCGATGCGGGCTGCGGATATCCGCCCTTCATAAACGCAACCAAAGGCGCACTGGACGCTGGCGCGTACATAAAGGCCGGCGGATACCGCCCGATCGATCATGCGCAGACCCTGGTCCAGGGCGTCGCCATGGGCCATGCCGGTGTTTTTGCGGCTGTGGGTATCGCTGGCGGAAAGGGAGATTTCCACGGCTGCGATGCCCGAGGCCATCGCCCGGTCCAGCCCCTGCCGGTTGAGCACCAGTGCCGTGTAAACGACACCGTCATCGGAGGGAAGCTGCCGGATCAACCGGTCGGCGTCGGCCATCTGGGGCACCTTTTGGGGATGGACGAAGGAGGCCACCTGAATCTGCTTCAGCCCGGCTGCAGCCAACCGGGCAATGACGGCCAGTTTACGATCCGTGGGAACCACGGTCTTTTCGAACTGGAAGCCATCGCGCGGCCCCACTTCCACCAGCGTCACCGTATCGGGCATCATAGGGTCCACGGGTCCTCCTGTAGATAATTAAACCATTTCATCCGTTACCATACACGTTCATCCCATCACGGGCAACGCGCTTTTGATAGACATCTTCGCGTCTGAAACCCGCCATTAAAACACTTGACGATGGCCACAGAGGGGCTGTATGTGGTTCTATTTTGCCCACGGGGAAGGAGTACCGGTTTAACAATTATGGATAGCAGCCTGAATCGCCCCCTTAACATCTGCCTGCTGAGCTACCGGAGCAACCCCCACTGCGGTGGCCAGGGTGTCTACCTGAAAAACCTGAGCCGGGCACTCAAGGATATCGGCCACCATGTCGAAGTGGTTTCCGGGCCCCCGGATCCCGGCCTGGATCCGGACATCCCCATCCACCGGCTGGCCTGCCTGGACCTGTACAATCCGGAGAACCTGTTTCGGGTCCCCACCCTCAAGGAGTTGTCAGACCCGGTCAATATCATGGAGTGGGCGGGTGTTTCCACCATGGGATTTCCCGAGCCCTTTACCTTCGGCATCCGCGCCCAGCGGTTTTTGCGAAACCGCATGCATCGCTATGACATCGTTCACGACAATCAGAGCCTCTCTTACGGCATCTGGTCCATCGCCAAAAAAATTCCCACCGTGGCCACCATCCACCACCCCATCACGGTGGACCGGGACATCGCCGTGCGCTCGGTGGGGCCTTTTTGGAAAAAGCTCAAGCACCTGCGCTGGTTCTCCTTCATCGGCATGCAAAAACGGGTATCGCGCACCCTGCGCCGGATCATCACCGTCTCCGATTGTGCCCGGGCGGACATCGCCCGGGATTTCAGGATTCCCCGGGAGCGCTTTACCGTGGTGCCCAACGGCATCAACACCGGCTTGTTTTATCCCATTCCCGAGATTCAGCGGGAACCGGGCCGCATTATCGTGACCAACAGTTCGGATGTCCCTCTGAAAGGGCTCTTCTACCTGCTCCATGCCGTGGCGGAAACCACCCGAAAAAGGACCATCCGGCTGGTGGTGGTCGGAACACCCAAGAAGAACGGCGGTATCACCCGGCTGATCCGGCGCCTGGGCATCGGCGATCTAATCACCTTCACCGGCCGCATCAGCGACGGGGAATTTGTCCGTCAATATGCCCGGGCGGCCATGGCGGTGGTTTCATCGGTTTACGAGGGATTCGGCCTGCCGGCCGGCGAAGCCATGGCCTGCGGCGTGCCGGTGATCAGCACCACGGGCGGCGCCCTGCCCGAGGTGGTCGGGGACGCCGGCATTCTCGTCCCCGCCAAAGATCACCAGGCCCTGGCCCGGGCCATCATCGACATGCTGGACCACCCGGAGCGGGCGAATGAACTGGGCCGCCGAGGATACCAGCGGGTGCAGAAGCACTTCACCTGGCAGCGCGCGGCCGAAAAGACCGTGGACGCCTATCGGGAGACGATCCTTGATTACCGTTGATTTCTCCCGGTTGCCGGTTCATCCCGGAGATCGTATCCTGGACATCGGCTGCGGATCCGGCCGTCACACCTGTGCGGCCTACCGGTTGAAAGGGGCACGGGTGACCGGCGCGGACCTGAACCCGGAGGATCTGAAGGAAGCACGCGAGCGGCTGAACTTTCATGACCGGCTGGGGGAACATGGGGGCGGCACCTGGAGCCTTTCCGCAGCCGACGTCACCTGTCTGCCCTTCCCCGACGCCTGCTTCGACCTGGTCGTCTGCAGCGAGGTTCTCGAGCACATTCCAGATCATGAAACCGCCATGCGCGAGATCATCCGGGTGCTCAAGCCTGGCAAACCGCTGGTGGTCAGCGTTCCCCGCTATCTTCCCGAACGCATCTGCTGGGCTCTGTCCGACGAGTACTTCAACGCCAATCAGGGCCATGTGCGCATCTACCGGAAAAACGAACTGATCGACCGGCTGGAGCGGGCGGGCGCCCGATTCCTCGGGCATCACTACGCCCACAGCATCCACGCCCCCTACTGGTGGCTCAAGTGTTTTGTCGGCCCGACACGAACCGACTCGGCGGCGGTCAACCTTTACCACCGCCTGCTGGTCTGGGATATCATGGAAAAACCATGGATGACCCGCTTGATCGACCGTCTGTTCAACCCGCTGCTGGGCAAGAGTGTCGTGCTATACCTGCGCAAAGAGCAGATATTATAGCTGGTTAGGTTGAAGGCAGGTAGCGCTTGCTACTTCCCACCGACTTAGTGCCCCTGTTCGTAAATATGGGCACTTAGATCAACCCGGCCGGAAACCCCGCAGCCTTCGCAGCTTGAACACACCCGGCGCAGGCCACAGTAAAAATCAAGGCACACGAGCCTTCATGAACGATAAAGGCGCAGGCAGTCCCCAACCGTTTCCTGCGCTGTCTGGATCTCGAGCCGGAAACATGAATTGCGTTGAACACGAAAACAGTCCAAGATTACCAATAGATGATAGTTCAACCCGTCAGGACCTTATTTGATGCGGCTTGACAGAACTCATGGCAGACAGTTCACGGACCAAAAAAGCGCTTGACATTCAAATCACGGTCGACTATTTAAAACGCTTCTTTGGCCGGCACAGCGGCAAAAGAAACCTTATATTCCCCAGTAGCTCAGTCGGCAGAGCAAGTGGCTGTTAACCACTGGGTCCGCGGTTCAAGTCCGTGCTGGGGAGCCAAA
>JAHLLR010000106.1 GCA_020444075.1 Deltaproteobacteria bacterium | reverse complement strand
TGGAGGGATCGGCCAACATCTGCAAGTGGATCATCGCCCTGGACCAGCTGGGGTACCGCAAGGCCAACCGATAGCATCATCTGACAAGCCAGCCTTATAAACTTTCATGAGGGATCGGGAGACAGCCGGGGACAAGGAATGAAGGTTTGAAGGGCATGGGTTGCGGTAGAAAAAGAAAAGGGCACCCCGGATCATGTGGGTGCCCTTTCAATCTGCAATGAACCCTACTTGGCGGGCCTCAGATTGACGGCCTGTTTCCCTTTGGCCGTTTCCCTGATTTCGAATTCCACCCGGTCATCGCGCTGCAGGCCGAAATGGCCGAACTCCTTGATGCCCGATACATGCAGGAAAATATCTTCGTTTTCCTGGGTGGTGACAAATCCGAAACGTTTTTTTTCATCATACCATTTAATGTGACCTTCCATCAGAAGCCTCTCTTTGGTTTGTGTTCTTGTGCAGTGGCGCCGCGTTGATATCGGGGACCGCACAAATCCGAGGATTAACCCGTTTGGGGCGTTCACCGATCCTTGGGCGGTGAACCCACCGTTTTTTTCTCCGACGTGCCCGGCCGCTGGCCTGTCGCCCTGCCATACGCCGCCGGGCAGGATTTAAGTATAACCCATCATAGGTCATTTTCCAGTGGATTGCACGCGGTTTTCCTGACGGACTGCCGGTGGTGTTGCCATTTCGGAAAAAGGAAGGCCTGGCCGGCATAAACCTGTTTGAAAGTTTAGCGCCTTCAATGAAACCCAACAATATCCAGAAAGCCGCCTGGGTCGATTCGTTAAATCGTCTAACCCTATCCTTACAATCTCCTTGACGTAAAAACGGCTTGTGGTATTCTTTTTACAAGCATCTGACACGTTGATGGCTCCCCGATTTTATTTCCGCCGCGTGATGCGTAAGTCGTTTCCCGTCCATTTTTTGAGCCGCGACAGCGAGTGAATTTCCCGCCGCTGGCGGTCGGGTCAGCGAGCGAACTGAAATTCGATTTTTTATCCATACGGTCCACTGCCTGCCAGTCGCCTGAATGAGCTGCTTCCCCCTTTCTCGCACGCAGGGTTCCGGCATACGAGCGAAAAGGCTGTTTCACGTGCGTCATGAGGCTTTCATTATTTCGATGACACAATGGGGGTGACCCATGGGATGGAGGGAAATGCTGGTCCCCGCGGACGCCGTTTTCGAACGGATACGCCCCGGCATGAGCGTCTTCCTCTCCACCGGGGCGGCGGAACCCCGCACGCTGGTGAAGCACCTGATGGCGGCCCACAGCGCCAAGCTCCAGGATCTCGAATTGATCCAGATCGTCAGCTTTGCCGATGCCATATCGTTGAAAAACCTCCAGAGTCAGAAATTCCGATTGAAAACCTTTTTCTCCGGCTGGGTGGCCGACGAAGCGATCACCGCCGGCCATGTGGACCTGATTCCCTGCTACCTGTCACGCATCTCCGAACTCCTGGAAAAACGCAAAGTCCGGGTGGACATCGTTTTTGTGCAGATCACGCCGCCGGACAAGGATGGGTACTGCAGCCTGGGTGTTTCCGTGGACGTTGCCCGGCTGGCCATGGAACAGGCCAATCTCGTGGTGGGAGAGATAAACACCCGGGTGCCGCGCACCCTGGGTGACACGTTTGTTCAGATTTCCGCCTTCGACATGCTGGTGCAATCGGACGAGCCGCCGGTGTATTTTGAACGGTGGCCTGTCGATCCGGTCTACCATCTGATCGCCGCCAACATCGAACCGCTGATTGAAGATCAAAGCTGCATTGCCTTCTCCATGGGGCCGCTGTTCGAATCTCTCGGTCGTGCACTGACCGGCAAACAGCATCTGGGTGTCCACTCTCCGTTTTTCAGCGACGCATTGATGGATCTGGTGAAAAGCGGCGCGGTCACCAACCGCTACAAAGAGCTGTTCAGAAGAAAATCGATCACTTCCTATGCCTGCGGTACAGCGGAACTGTTTCAATGGCTGGACCAGAACCCGGCGGTGGAATTTCAGCCGGTGGACAAGGTCTTCGACCCCCTGAGCATCGGCCGGAATCCTCGTTTTGTGGCCATCATTTCCGCCAGGAGTGCAGACATCACCGGAAGGATCGCCCTGCATACGGGACTTGGCAATGTGGCTTCCGGACCGGCCGAGGTGCTCGCCTTTCTGAACGGCGCCCAGATCTCGGAAGGGGGTTATACGGTATTCGGGCTGCCCAGCCGCAGCCGTCAGGGTACGGCCAACATCACCACATCCATCGAGGGGTTGAAAAACCGGGTCGATTTCAGAGAGGCCGTGGATTATGTGGTGACTGAATTCGGCGTGGCCAGCCTCAAGGGGCTCACCCTCCGGGAACGGGCCCAGGCCTTGATTGAAATCGCCCATCCCGATGACCGCGTCGGCTTGATCGCCGCCGCCAAGAAAGAAGCCATCCTCTATCGGGATCAGATCTACCTGGCGGAAAGCATTCGTTATTTTCCATCACAGATCAATGAATGCCACCAGTTCAAGGGTGGTGTGGAGATCCGGTTCCGTCCCATCAGGCCTTCGGACGAAGAAGAGATGCGGCGGCTTTTTTACCGGTTTTCCGACGAATCGGTCTACTATCGCTATTTTTCGTCTCTCAAGGCCATGCCGCATACCCGGATGCAGACCTACGTCAACGTGGACTGGAGCGATGTGATGTCCATTGTCGGTGTCGCCGGCAAACCCGGGCAGGGGGTTATCGTGGCCGAAGCCCGATACCTCGTGAATCCGGACGGTCGGCAGGCCGAAATCGCCTTTGTCGTGGACGAGGCCTATCAGAGCCTGGGCATTTCCACCTATCTTTTCAAACTTCTCGTCAGGCTGGCCAGGGAGAGGGGCATCAAGGGCTTCTGGGCTGACGTCCTCGCTTCCAATGCCGCCATGATGAAGGTTTTTCATAAGGGCGGCCTGCCGGTTTTGACGGACATGGAAGACGGTGTCTACCATGTCACCATTTTGTTTGATTGAGTCAACGATAAGGGAGGTGTTCCATGTTTATCAGTAAATTCATGACGAAGGATGTGGTCACCCTGGGCAGGGACTCGGATATTGCCGAAGCCAAACAGCTGATGATCCGCTATCGGATCCGCCACCTTCCGGTGATCCGGCCGGACCGCACCCTCATCGGCATCGTCAGCGACCGTGATGTCCGCAGCGCCATGCCGTCGAAGTTCTTTAACGACCACGGGATCGAGGAGACGGAAACCGACAGGCTCACCGGTGTCCTGGTTCAGGAAATCATGACCAAGGATCCCGTTTCCGTCTCTTTGTCCTCAACCATTCAGGATGCGCTTCTGCTGATCGAAAAAACCAGGGTGGGCGCCTTCCCGGTGGTGGATGAGAATCTCAAGGTGGTGGGCATCGTTTCAGACCGGGATCTGTTGAATGCGTTTATCCATGTGATGGGCATCAAGGAGCCGGGCGCCCTGCTGGGCATCGTGGTCGATGAGAAAAACGAAGAGATGGAGCATATCATCCACGCCCTGGTTTCAGAGAACATCTCCTTCGGCTCCATCCTCGTCTACAGAAACTGGAGCCCCGGCAAGCGAGCCGTTTTCCCTTATCTGTTGGCCAAGAACGTGGTCAACCTGAAGCAGAAACTGCGCAATATGGGCTACGACATTCTGGATCCCATCGAATGGTACATCCATCAGCGGCGTTGAGTGCCGTGATTGCAGGCGCCGTGCGGCAAATCAGAGGGCCCTTCAGCGCTAGGCAATGGATTGAATGGCGGCCGGATGGTCCACATGGTAAAGGCGGGACGGACTATGGATCGGGGCTTCGAGTAAGTGAAAGGGCTGCCCGTTTTGGCAGGCAGCCCTTTCTAAAAAAAACCGATTGGAATGGTTCGATAACCTGAAACGTTTTGTTGCGGTCGCGCCGCCGTCAAACATCCAGCCAGATATCCGCCTCGCCGCCGCAATGGCTGCAGACGGCATGCCCTTCGGTTTTGCCTTCACTTCTGGCCACGACGCGGGGCGTCGCCTTGGCTGTTTTCTCTTCCTCCAGGGAACAGGTAATGACCATTTCGGCCTCGTTCCCGCAGTTTTTACATTTACACACCTGCTTGAATTTTTTTTCTGGCATTGATGATCCTCCTTAAAGTCAGGGAAAAGGGGCCTTTCGACCTGATGCTTGTTTATCCTCAGCCCCTTCTGCTGCGATCAGGCGAGGTCGAAGCGGTCAAGGTTCATTACCTTGTTCCACGCCGCCACGAAGTCATGGACAAACTTCTCCTGCGCGTCTGCACTTCCGTAGACTTCGGCCAGGGCGCGGAGTTCGGAGTTTGAGCCGAAGATGAGGTCGACACGGGTGCCGGTCCACTTGGGTTCACCCGTTAGGCGATCGCTGCCTTCAAACAGGTCTTTGTCTTCAAAACTCGGCTTCCACTTTGTGCGCATGTCGAGCAGGTTCACAAAAAAATCATTGGTGAGCGTTTCGGGCCGCTTGGTGAAGATACCGTGATGAGACTGCCCGAAATTGGCATTCAAGACACGCATACCGCCAACGAGAACCGTCATTTCAGGCGGGGTCAGCGTCAGCAATTGTGCCTTGTCGACCAGCATTTCCTCAGCCGATACTGTGTATTTGGTCTTAAGGTAGTTGCGGAAACCATCTGCCTCCGGCTCCAGGGCGGAAAAGGACACAACATCGGTTTGCTCCTGCGAGGCGTCCATGCGTCCCGGCGTGAAGGGAACCGTCACCTCATGACCGGCATTCTTCGCCGCTTGCTCAACACCCGCACATCCTGCCAACACGATCAGGTCAGCCATGGAAACCGTCTTGCCGAACCCGCTTTGGATGCTCTCCAGTGTTTTTAACACTTTCGCCAATTGATCCGGCTGGTTGACTTCCCACTCCTTCTGGGGCGCCAGACGAATGCGGGCACCGTTCGCGCCGCCGCGCATGTCGGAACCACGGAAGGTCGAAGCCGAGGCCCAGGCGGTTGAAACCAGCTCGGAGATAGACAGACCGGAAGCAAGGATCTTGCCCTTCAGTGCCTTGATATCACTCTCATTGATCAGTTCATGATCGACTGCAGGGATCGGATCCTGCCAAATCAGTTCTTCATCAGGTACTTCCGGGCCGAGATATCGTGCGCGGGGACCCATGTCGCGATGGGTCAGTTTGAACCACGCGCGGGCGAACGCGTCTGCGAACTCTTCCGGGTGTTTATGAAAGTGCCGTGCAATCGGTTCGTAGATCGGGTCCATCCGCATCGCCATGTCGGCGGTGGTCATCATGATCGGAACCCGCTTCGACGAATCGTGAGCGGCCGGAGCAAGATTTTTCTTAGTCGCCTCCTTCGGCGTCCATTGCTTTGCGCCCGCCGGGCTTTTTGTCAGTACCCACTCGTTGCCGAACAGCATGTTCAGATAGTTGTTGTCCCACCTCGTCGGGGTCGGGTTCCATGCGCCTTCCAAACCGCTGCCGATCTGATCGCCGCCTTTGCCGCTGCCATAACTGCTCTTCCAGCCGAGGCCCTGCTCTTCGATGCCGGCAGCCTCGGGCTCGGGTCCCACATGGGACGCGGGGCCGGCGCCGTGGCATTTGCCAAAGGTGTGCCCGCCAACGGTGAGCGCGACTGTCTCATAGTCGTTCATCGCCATCCGTGCAAACGTCTCTCGAACATCCTTGCCGGAGGCAATCGGATCCGGGTTGCCGTTCGGCCCTTCCGGGTTCACATAAATCAGACCCATCTGAACAGCGGCCAGGGGATCTTCCAGCTCCCGCGCCCCGGAATACCGCTTGTCGCCCAGCCAGGTATCCTCCGCTCCCCAATAGATGTCTTTCTCCGGCTCCCAAATATCCTCACGTCCGCCGGCGAAACCGAAGGTCTTGAATCCCATCGATTCCAGGGCGACATTGCCTGTGAGAATCATCAGGTCGGCCCAGGAGATTTTCCGGCCATACTTCTGCTTGATCGGCCATAGCAGACGGCGCGCCTTATCGAGGTTTACGTTGTCAGGCCAACTGTTGACGGGCGCAAAGCGTTGGTTGCCGGTCCCTGCGCCGCCGCGACCGTCGCCGGTGCGGTAGGTGCCGGCACTGTGCCATGCCATCCGAATGAAAAAAGGACCGTAGTGACCGTAATCCGCCGGCCACCAGTCCTGCGAATTGGTCATCAGATCGTGTAAATCCTTTTTCACGGCGTTAAGGTCCAGGCTCTTGAATTCTTCAGCATAGTTAAACCCCTCGCCCATCGGGTTGGACTTGGAGGAATGCTGGCGCAGAATATCCAGACTCAACTGGTTCGGCCACCATTCGCGATTCGCCCTGCCGCCCACAACGTGTTTATTGGTTTTTCCCGTTACCGGGCATTTCTTTTCATCACTCATAAATCCCTCCTTTATAGCGTGTTTATTGAGATAAGGTCCGGGTCAGATAACCCATGTCGCTTAGGTCCGGCAGACATGATGGGGCCCGGTAGCGGCACAACCGGATAAATCACCGTTACAGGGTTCTCTGCCATCGCAAGGTGGCGCTTCAGCAGGATTGGAAAGAAGGAATCAATGTTGATGTGGCAGCTTCAGCCAATTGACGGGCTTCCCATCGATCAGCATGCAGGTTCCTTCTACCAAATCCGCATTGCATCCTCAAGGCCTATCTGTCGGCTTAACTAATCGGTTTGGATGTCTAAAGAAATTTGTTATCGTTTAAATAAAGAGAATCCATATATCTGCCTCTCAGTGGTCGATCTGAAAAGTTAAAGATTGATAATGCCCCAAAACACGATTGACCTTGATTCAAACAGCTGGATCCTTAACTGCCGGCCATGTAAAGGGAACGTGGACGGCCTGCAGATCCCTTTCGGGTGCGGCTGACCGGCAAATGGGCGTCCCCAGGGCCAACCGCAGGCTTGGTGACGATTACAGGAATAAAACCTAAAGGATAATAATTATCAAATAGAATATTTTCAATATAAGGTCAACTGCAAATTTTCAAGGGAGGAAAACCGATTGGTGTCTTTGAGGATAACGTTTGCATGCCCGATAAGCCGATCGACAACTGGAGTTGATTCAATCCTCCTGCAGTCAGGTACCGCCCTTACCAGGGTATCTCCTCATCGAGGTGAAAAAATTTGCCTGTGGGGCCATCCGGGCCGATGATCGCCAGGCGAACGGCGGTTTTTGCGCCGTCCTCCACTTCCATGGGTGCCCGCTGGGAGCCCAGATCCGTTTTCACCCAGCCGGGATGGGCGGCGTTGACCTTGATGGGCGTCTGTTTCAGCGATGCGGCCAGATGCACCGTAAATTGGTTCAGCGCCGTCTTGGAGGCATCATAGGCCAGGGGTTTTACCTGGGTTGCCGCGGAAGATTCGTCGCTGTGGAGGGTCAGCGACCCCAGGATGCTGGAGACGTTGACGATGCGGCCGGCCGGACTTTTTCGGATCAGCGGTAAAAGCGCCTGGGTCAGCGCCACCTGGCCGAAAAAATTGACCTCGAAAGTTTCCCTCAGGGCTTGAAGGGAGACATGCTCCGCGCTGTTGGCAAACATCGGTTCATCCGGATGAATCATACCCGCATTGTTCACCAGAATGTCCAGTTGGCCGAAGCGATTTTCGATGAGGGCATTCACCTGGGCGATATGGCCAGCCCGGATTACGTCCAGTTGAACCGGTTCTACCGACAGGCCTTCGGCATTCAGGCCGTCGGCGGCCTGAATGCCCTTTTTCATGTCCCTGGCCCCCATCAGCACGGTTATCCCCCGACGGGCCAACTGCCGGCAGGTTTCCCGTCCAAGACCTTTGTTGCCGCCGGTCACCAAGGCAATTTTCTGTTTGGTCATCCTGTGCCTCCCTCTTCCAATCGAGAAAAAAGGCAGAGCCTCGCTAAGGCTCTGCCTGATTCAACTGCACCATCGGATAAATCTACCCGGCGACATCGATTCCCGGATCACAACCCAGATTTTTATCGGGTTTTGCACACTCGAAGTTCTGTTTGCGGGTATCTACGTGCCCCCGATCTCTCTCTTTTTCACTTTCAATATAGCTCTGTTCTTGCTGTTTATTTTTTTTATCCATGATACACCTCGAATGACGGTTAAGTGACTGATTCGCTTACCACGCTGTAAAAATAAGACCGGTCGTCAATAGAACAATGTGAAAGGAGTCAGGGTATAGTAGCAGGAAAACCCTACCAGCGCGCAGGAGGCCGGAAATCTTTTTTTTGGGGGCTCAGGGTGCTTTTCGACACTCGCTCAAACATGATTGCGCAACTGAAGATCCAGCGGGTGGGGATTCAGGTAAGTCTGATCAGACAGGTAGGGTTGGCGGTATTTGCGCACGAAATGGTTCAGCAGGGTGACGGGAACGATCAGGGGCAGGTACCCGCTGCGGTAATTGCCGATCAATTCAAGGATTTCCTGTTTTTCGTCGCCGGAAAGCTGCTTTTTAAAGTACCCCATGACGTGCATAAGCACGTTGGTGTGTTTAGCTACCGTTGCCCGGAGAGACAGCGCCTCTATCAGCAGGCCTTCATACTGGTCGTAAAGATCCGACGGCTTTATCTTTTTCCCTTCGGCCACCAGCTGCCCCATCTCGCGGTAATGCTTGGGGCTGTGGGCCATGAACAGCAGTTTTTCGCGGGTGTGAAAATCCACCAGGTTCCCCATGGACTTTTTTTTCTCCAGCGTTTCCCGCCAGCGCTTTAAGGCGAACACCTGCTCGATGAAATTCTCTCTTAACACCGGATCGTGGAGACGGCCCTCTTCTTCCACCGGAATGCGCGGAAACCGTGCGGTGAAAGCGGCGGCAAACAGGCCCCTGCCACTTTTCACGGCCTGTCCTTTCTCATTGTACACCTTGACGCGGTGAAGGCCGCTGCTGGGGGAATCCTTTTTGAAAATGAAACCGCAGAGGTTTTCCTTCTCCAAATCATCCAACCGGCCGGCAGCCCAGGAGAGCATTTGATCGGTGTGGTCGATGCGGGTCTTATGGGTCACCAGCCGGGGACGATCGGCATCACCCACCAGGCGCATAGCTTCCCTGGGGATTCCCAGACCGCACTCGGTTTCCGGACAGACGGGAACAAAATCGAAAAACAGCCCCAGCGTCTCGGTAATGTAACGGCTGTGTTTGTGCCCGCCGTCAAAACGGACTTTTTCTCCCAGCAGACAGGTACTGACCCCGATCTTAATTGCAGATGTCATCGCAAAACCTTGGGTTGTGGGTGTTTCGTCGCATCCGATCGAATTCCACCCGTGGCGACGGAAAATAAAAACAGAAGACCATCGACTTATTCGGGCGACTCACCGGCACCGATCAGCGGGAGTTCCTTAACCGTTTTAAAAACCACCAGATAACGAATCGCATCCGGCTTGTCATCTATCCGGCATCGGCGGCAGAGCGCTTTGACCAGCGGTGTGCCGCTCTCTTCGTGGGTTTTGGTCAGGTGCAGGCGAACACCCTTAAACCCGGGACCGTCTTCCCTGAACAGGTAGGCCGCGTGGGGGTTGGACTGAAGATTGCTGTGGGAGAGGCGGTCGCGCATGATAAACGCCATCGATCCGTCCTCCATCACATGGGGGCGTGCATACACGGCGGCATTGACCCGGCCTTCACCGTCCGCAGTCGACAGCACCCCCATCCCCCTGGTCTCTTCAAAATAGGTTTTCAGGTTCATTGATATCTCCTTGCTGTTTTAGTTCCCCATACCGCATAGACCGGGTCCGACAGGGCCAGATCTCCGGCGTATTTATCGTTTCGCGGACGGGGCAGTCCGCGCATGGAATAGGTGCCCAGATTGTCGAAGGCGCCGCTTCTCAGGAAATACTCCATGACCAGCCCCACCCGTTCGAATTCGTGGATCTGCTCCCAGATGCGGACGACCTTGGGTGGAAACCAGCGGTTTGAAAAAGTGACCACAAAGGTTCCGCCGGGTTTGAGTACACGACCCACATCGGCGAACACCGCGAATGGTTGAGTCAAGTATTCCACAGAAACACTGCATATGGCAACATCGAAAGATTCATTCTCATAGGGCAGCACCGGGGAAACATTCAGGTCGTGGACATGAACATCGGTCAATTTTGGATTCTGTTCCAGTTCGGTACGGTTCATGCCCAGGCCGCTGACTCCCGCCGGGTCCACCCCCTCGGGAAGGTGAGAAACCCAGCTGCTCATGAGGTCCAGCACCTGCATGCCATCCTTGACGAACCGCTTGTATATGTCTGCCACCATGTCCCGGGCGGTGTCATCTATATGATGCACCAGACGGGGGTCGCCGTAAAAGCGGTTATCGGGCTGTTCATCTCGCCGGGCAAAGGGCCTATCACTGAAAAAATCAGTAGGTTTTCCCTGCCAGCGGGCCTGCATGCCGGGACCTTCGGTGAGCAGGCCCACCCAGTCCACGCTGCTGCCGCCACGCTCGCTCTCTTTGGCGGAGACCTGTCCCACCGTCATCGAAAGAGAGAGCGGATGATCTGATAGGGGGTGGGCGATATTCACCTCCATGTGGCCGTTGTTGACCCCCACACAACGAAATGGCTGCATGTTCTGGGGAAACACGCCGGGAAGGTCGCTCAGGCAGCCCTTGGGATAAAACCTGCCCGCTTTTGGATCCCTGGAAAATTGCCTGCGGTCGATTTTAAGCTGACCGCCATTGTTTCCGAAAAGCTCCCCCGGAGAAAAACTTACAGTGACATGCTCCCAGGACCGTTTGCCGATCAGCGACCGCCGAACATTGTCCGGAAGCCAGTCCCGCCACAAATTTACCCCCCGTGCCGCGTAGCACTCATTGTGAGCGGCATGTTTGCTGTCCCATTTAAGCTGAAATACGATATCGGCCACACTGTTTAAATCGATGACGTCCATGTCTCCCTCCCCGACGGTTAAGATAAAATATTTTGCCCATATGGGTGAACCTAACCACCAATCCGATGGGGAGCCATGTGAATCGGTTAGCAGGTGAGTGGGAGGCAATACCTGCCAGTGGGTACTTATAGTCCCGGATTATGATAGGATCCAAGGAGTCAAGTATTCGAGGGGTCAAGGGGAAGGAACCCGTGTTCCGTATCTGTCGTCCTACGTCCTAAGTTTCAGCGCGAGGGTCTGAATATCGATCCCTTGGATAAAAGTGACGTTCTTTTTTCAGGAAATGGAAATCAGGTAACTTCTCAGATTGGTCTGACTGTTGCTCAATCCAAATTTCCGCCGCAGGTTTTTGCGGTGAAAATGGACCGTGGTTTCCGAAACGTTCAGAATGTCGGCAATCTCCTTGCTGGCTTTACCATCCTTGACCAGGGAGGCCACCTGGATCTCCTGAGGGGTGAGGATGATGCTGGCATTGGCCAGCTTCTGCATCATCGGCGAGATGATGTCGCGCAGGTGGGAATCGATGATGTCGACCACGGTCTTGTCTTTGGGTTTCAGGTTGACCCGTTTGAGCTTTTCCAGGTAGGGGAGCACCATCTCTTTGACGTTGGCGATGACCTTCTGTTCCAGTTCGGATTTGTCTCCCTCGCGCTGCTTCAGCAGTACTTTTAGAGCGATGTTCGATTCTTCCAGCTCGATTTTCTGCTGTGTCAGCTGTGCCTCGCTTTTGCGCAGGGCCTCCTCGGAGAGCTTCAGGGCCGTGATCTCCTCATGGCTGACAACCACCCGCAGCGGCCCTTCCCCGGACATCCTTATGGCGCGCATGTAGTACCAGTGGGGGCTGTCGGCGCTGTGGCAGGGATAGTCGTGGATAAACTCGTCCACACGGCCATCGATCACCTTGCGGATGCCGGTGGCCACGGTCCGGGCATCGGCGTCATCTTCTCCATCGGCTGCATCGCAGATGGCCAGATAGTTCTCTCCGATGGAGTCGTAGTCTTCAGCCATGCCGCTTTTCACCGCAAAGTCCCGCCAGGCACGGTTGGTGTCCAGGATCACGCCATTGTTATCCATGATGGCAATGTGCGCGGAAAGGGAGTCAAGTACCGTCCGTGCCTCTTCGCTGGAATAGCACCACGGCGTGGATGCTGCTGGCTGTGTCTCCTGCTTGCTCATGGGCCACACCCTAACTATCAATAAAAATGAGAAGATTTGATCAATTGGCAACCATGCCAACCGAATTGCCCCGGGTTCAGTCCGAAGGCAGCGGATCCAGTACATTGAGTTGGCTGGATCGTCTGCGTTGCAACAGGTAAACGACGATCATGATGGATACACCGACAATGGATGAAATATGTTCATGAACCAGCATGCACAGGGCCGCAATACCGGTAAACGTGCGCTCGATGAGCGTCGATTTGGCTTTAAAATAGCCGATGATGGTCGAGCCCAGAAAGACGACCCCGCACACAATGGTGGCGAATACGGTGACGAACTGGAAAAAGTCGAAGGTGACCGTGGGGTCGAGTATCCACGGCATCCAGAGGATGATCGGTGAATAGACAAAGGCGAAGGGCACATATATTTTTGCCGAGGAGAGGGCAAATGCCGTGAAGCCGCTCTTGAAGGGATCCCCTCCCGAGATCCCCGAGGCGGCATAGGCGGCCAGGGCTACTGGCGGCGTCACGTCGGCCAGCACGGCGTAGAACAGGACGAACATGTGGCTGATCAGAGGGTGAATGCCCCACTGCATCAAGGCGGGGGCGGCGATCATCGAGGCGATGATGTACTGTGCCGTGGTGGGAATGCCCATGCCCAGGATAAAACAGCTGATCGCCGTGAACACCAGCGTGAAAAAGAGAGTGGCGCTGTCCAGGGTCGTCAGCCCTATGACGTCGATGCTGTGAATGAAGACCGCCACCCCGGAGGCCAGTTCGATGACCGCCGAGGCGAATTTCAGCCCCAGGCCGGTAAGGGTGGTGGCTCCGACGATGAAGCCGACCGTGGCACAGGCGGCGCCGATGGCCAGAGCGTTTTTAGTGCCCCATTCCAGGGTGTCCAAAATGTCCCGGAAGCCCATCTTGCTTTCCGTGTAGCTGATGCCGGCGGCAATGACCGCCATGTTGGTGAAAAAGGCAGCCCGGGTCGGATCGACATCGGCCATTAACAGGCCGGCGAGCAGGCCGGTGGTGCCGGCACCGAACAGCCAGCCGCGGCGCTCGCAGCGAACATAGGTCCAGACCAGGGCGGCGGCGGCGGCCAGCACCCACGGAACCATGCTCCAGGCGGCGTAGGTCAGCGGGTTTACCCAAAACAGCACGCAGGGCATGCTCAGGAAGATGGCGGTCAGCATCGGTGCCGAACGCTTGTGAATCTGGCCGATGGACACCGAATAGATGATCCCCCAGTAGGCGGCCAGAAAAGGGCTTGATCCGGAAATCAGCAGATAGACGATCACTACCAGCGGCGTCACCAGCAGTCCCCGCTGCCGGAGTACCCGTCCGGCCCGGGGAAGGGATTCGCGCGGCAGCCCCATCAGCCCCTGCTTGAGTGCTTCGAAGTGGACCATGGTGCCGACGGCGAAAAAGTGCAGGAAGGAAGGGACGATGGCGCAGGCGGCGATCTTGATGTAGGGGATGCCCAAAAATTCGGCCATAATGAAGGCTGCCGCTCCCATGATGGGCGGCATGAGCTGCCCTCCGGTGGAGGCGGCGGCCTCAACCGCTCCGGCGAACGTCGGATTATACCCCACCTTCTTCATCAAGGGGATGGTGAAGGCACCGGTGGTGACGGTGTTGGCGATGGAACTGCCGCTGATGGAGCCCAGAAAACCCGATGAGATGACCGATACCTTGGCCGGCCCGCCGATGGTGCCGCCGGCCAGGGCCAGCGCCAGGTCGATGAATAGCTGCCCCAGTCCGGTCTTTGAGATGAAGATGCCGAAGAGCACGAAGTGAAAGACAAAGGTGGCCACGACACCCAGGGGGATGCCGAAGATACCCTCGGTGCCCAGGTACATGTGTTCGATGATCCGTTCGATCGAATAGCCCCGGTGGGCAAAAAAACTGAGACCGGGGATTTCGAGGAAATACGGTCCCAAATAGCAGTTGATCAGGACAATCACCGCGATGACGGCCAGTGGCGCCCCAATGCTGCGCCGGGTGCCCTCGAGCACCAGCAGGATCGCCAGGGCTCCCATCACCATGTCCGTATGGGCCGGCATTCCGGCCCGGAATACCAGCGCGTTGAATTCCAGGAAAATATAAACCGACATGACCGAGGAGAGTGCGGCGCACAGGACGTCGAAATAGGGGACGTCATCCATCTGATAACTGAAGGACCCCGCTATAACGCCCATCAGAGCGCGGATCCACTGGAGAACGAAGAGGGTCGTGATCAGCAGGCAGATGATAAAAAGAAAGATGCTCCAGAAGATCAGGGTTTTGTTGGGATCGTGAAACACCGTCGTGAAGTCGATGACCTGGGTCAGCTTTACGGCCCCGAAGGCCAGGCCGATCAGCATCAGGGTGAAGAGGATAAAATCCGGATAGGCCAGTGCGCGGTGGGTCCACAAGCAGCGGCGCTTGAAATAAAAGATCAGGGCGAATGAAACCGTCGCCCAGCCTCCGGTTGTGACCGGTGCAAGCCCCAGCAGTTCCCGGAACATGGCGGCCGAGAGCATGGCGCCAATCGCTGCATGAATGATATCGTAGTAAAAATGTTTGGGTTCCGACTGCGACTCTTTGCGCATGGAATAGAGAAAAAAGACCAGCGGCAGCACGAAGGCCAGGTGGAAGGCCCGATGTCGCCACTCCTGCAGCACCCCGAACCCGGCGGTGTAGATGTGGAACAAGGACAGTATCAGTGTCATCGCGAAGGTCAGCTTCAGCGTGATCCCGGTGGCCCTGCGGAAGCGGAGCTCAGGGTCGTACTTGGATATCTCGTCCAGGTCTTCCTTGAGATCCGCCGGAGCGGCAATGATTTCCGATGGTGCCATTTCAAAAACTCCTGTGCTGCCAGTATAGCTTCGCGTTCAGCCAAGCCCATTGCACCGCCGGTATTTTAACGACGCGAATGTGCAGCAGTGTCTGGTCGGCCAGGGATGCCAGGGGGATGTCCCGGTGCCCGTTGATGCGAAGTGTATTTTCGTAACTGGCGTCGACCCATTGATAGATTTCGGGCACTCGGCGGTGCATGTTGCTGATGCGGAAATGGTCCACCCGGCGTTCGAAGATTTCCTCACCGAATGCGGCATAGGGCAGGCCGGTCCGGCTTTCGGCAAACTCGGTCGCCACCACGACCATGTCGTACTCCGGATCGATGGCCAGATGATCCCAGACGCGGCACTTTTCGACCGAATGAAGGAAGCCGAGCGCCAATCGATGGCCCGGTAGAACCCGCTGGACGAAGACCGGGCGCG
>JAHLLR010000105.1 GCA_020444075.1 Deltaproteobacteria bacterium | reverse complement strand
GACGTATCCATCACCACCGCCGGCCCGCTGCCGGCCCGCGCCACAAATTGAAGGTCATCAATCCATTTCACCTGCGCTTGAATGGTCATATTATTTTCCCCTTTCAATAACCTTTGGCTTCAATCCTAAACAGGCATCAATCATGTCGGTGGAGTGGCGGGCCTGGCGGGCAGTGCCGGTCCAGACCTGACGGCCGCTTTCCAATACGGTGACCATGTCGGCCACCTCCAGCGCCCGCTGGGTCGATTGCTCCACCAGCAGGATCGCCATGCCTTTCGTTTTCAGATCGTCGATGGCCCCATAGCAGGCGTCAATGATCTTCGGCATCAGCCCCAGGCTCAATTCATCGATGAGCAGCAGCTTGGGCTGGCTCATGAGGGCCCGACCAATGGCCAGCATCTGCTGCTCACCACCGGAAAGGGAACCGGCCCGCTGATGCAACCGTTCGCCCAGTCGGGGAAAGGTCGCCAGCACCCTTTCGATGGTGGGTGCCGTCGCTTCCCCTAAACGGCAATATCCGCCCACGACCAGATTTTCGCGAACGGTAAGGCTCGAGAAAAGGCGCCGGCCTTCGGGCACCAGGCCGATGCCGGCGGCCACCCGGGCCATGGGAGAAAGCCCAGCGATATCCGCCCCATCATAAAAAATAGATCCGCCGTGGATCTCCACATGGCCGGCAATGCACATGATGGTCGAACTCTTGCCGGCCCCGTTGGCACCCAGCAGCGCGGTGATGCTACCCGAGGAGACCTGAAGCTGCAATTGATCAACGGCCCGCATGGGTCCATACCCGCAGCTGAATCCATCAAGACGCAGCATGCTGTTTCTCCTTGCCCACGTAGGCCGCCCTCACCTCGTCCATGCGCATCACCTGATCGGGAATGCCATCGGCGATCTTGCGACCATTGTCCAGCACCACCAGACGCTGGCTGATCCGCAGTACCTCCCCCAGATTATGTTCGATCATCACTACGGTCAGTCCCCGTGCGTTGATTTGCACAAGGGTGTCTGCAAGGCGTTCCGCTTCAATGTGGTTCAAGCCGGCCAGGGGTTCGTCAAGCAGCAGCAGGCGGGGTTTCAGTGCCAAGGCTCGGGCCACTTCCAGCCGTTTGAGGACACCCAGGGGCTGGCCGGTCACGGTCTGGCCGGCATGGTCGTCAATCCCCACCAACTGCAGCAATACCGCAGCTTTTTGGTGCTCCGGGTCGCGGTTGACGGCAACCATGGACCTGAAAACACTTCGGATCCTCTGGTGGCCGGCGGCCAGGGTGACGTTGTCAAGAAGGGTCATGGATCTGAAGGGTCGCACAATCTGGTGGGTGAGGGCCAGACCCAGCTGAGCCCGCCGATGGGTGGGCATCCGGCTGATATCCCGTCCATCCAGCCGAATCTTGGCATTTTGGGGGTTGACCACACCGGTAATGGCCTTCAGCATGGTCGTCTTGCCGGCGCCGTTGGGACCAATCAAGCTGAGCAGTTCCCCGTCACGAACCTGGAAGGAGACCCCCTGCAGTGCATTTACCCCACCGAAGTTTACAGTCACATCCACCACGTCCAACAGCACGTTCATGGAGCGCCTCCGGTCCGGGCGACTTTGGCCGATACCAAGGCCGGCAGTCCGGCCAGCCCTTCCGGAGCAAAGCGCATGACCGCAAAAAGCAGTGCGCCGTAGACAAACAGCTTGTAATCGCTGATAAAACGGAAAAAATCGGGCATCAGGGTCAACAGCACGGTACCCAGGATGACCCCGTAAACGCTGCCGATGCCGCCCACAGCCACCATGGACAGGACACTGATGGAAGTGATGAATCCGAAGTCATCGGGTACGATAAACCGCGCAAAATAGCAGTAGAGACCGCCGGCCAGTCCGGCCATCGCGGTTCCTAAGGCAAAGGCGACCAGCTTGTAGGCCGACACGTTAACGGAAAGGACCCGGGCCGTGTCTTCGTCGTCGGCCACCGCTTCGAAGGCGAATCCCATCCAGGTTTTTTTCAGGTACAGGCTGAAGGCGGCGGTGAGTATCACCAGAATCAGGGTTAACCCAAAAAAACCCGGCTTACCCAGGCCGAAGGAAGGAATGGAACTGATCCCCAGTTCTCCGCCCAGAAAACGCTCCTGCTGACGAACGATGCCCAGAAAGAGAAAACCGACCCCCATGGTGGTGATGGCCAGAAAGTCTTCGCGGACCCGCAGGCTGGTCAGTCCAACGACGGCACCCACCGAACCGCTGAGCAGCATGGCGGCCATTAGGTTGACCGGCCCCGGAAACCCGGCCTTGGCCATCAGGGCCGTCGTGTAGGCACCGATGCCGTAAAAAGCCGCATGTCCCAGGCTGATCTGCCCGCAGTAGCCGGTGATCAGGTTAAGCCCGATGGCCTGGATGATGTTGATGCAGACGACGGTGGCCAGTGAAAGTTCGTAAATGAGCATGCTAACTCCGTGCAAACAACCCCTGGGGGCGGATCATCAGCACCAGGATCAGAAAGCCGAAGGCAATGGCGTCCCGGTCCAGGTAGTCGCCGATAAAGATGGTACCGAAGGCCTCGACCACCCCCAGCACCAGGGAGGCGATAAGGGTGCCGCCCACATTCCCCAGGCCGCCGAGAACGATAATGGCCAGGGCCTTGTAGCTGGGTACACCGCCCATGGTGGGTTCGACCAGGTTGGACAGCAGTGAAATGAAGATGCCTCCTATCCCGGCCAGGGCGCTGCCGATAAAAAAGTTCAGGTAGCGCACCTTAAGCACACTGATGCCGAAGCTGCCGGCCATCTGGGGATCGTCTACCGTGGCCCGCCAGGCAATGCCTGTGCGGGTGTTTTTGGCCAGCCACGCCAGCGATCCCAGAAGGGACACACTGCCGACCACAATAGCCAGATCCACGGCCCGCAGAGTAACGCCGGAAAACCGGAACAGCTGCTGCAGCGGCGCGTGGGTGTAAGTCAGTCCGTAGGGGCCGAAAATCAGGCGAAAGAGTTCCTCCATGGCGATGAAAAGACCGATGGAGGCAATCAGGGCCACGTAGGGGGGACGGTCCAGGATAGGTTGATAGCAGAGCCGGTAAACGACCATGCCCAGCAGACCCACCAGACCGGCAGCCAGGGGCATGGACAGCAGAAGGCTGCCGGTGGCGTTGGTCAGCAGCAGCCCCAGGTAGCCGCCCAGGGCAAAAAGACCGGCATGGGCCACGTGCAGAATGCGCAGGAGTCCGTAAACCAGAGTCAGGCCCACGGCGATCATGGCGTACATACAGCCGTAAATCAGACCTTGAATGAGCAGTTCAACATAAAGCATGGCAAAAGGGCCTGATCTTCAACGGGTTTACGAGATAATCGACAGAAAACGCATCGGTTTTGACGGCTGAACACCGATGGGAACCCCTATTTTTCAGGGGGTGCCAGTAGTTCGGGATCATCGATCACTGCGTAGTGATGCCAGTTTCCGTCCTTGACCACCTGAACCTGCACCGCTTTCATGACCTCACCCAGGGCATTGAACCGGATGGTCCCGGTGGAGACCTTCAGGTCGGTGGTCTTCATCGCGGCCAGCACCTTATCGGAATCGGTGCTGCCGGCACGCCGGATGGCATCAGCCGCCACCATCACGGCCGTGTGCCCGCTGGCGGCCACCATGTCGGCCTTGAAACCGGCCTGAGCTTCAAATTCCCTGATGAAATCGGCGGTTTCCGGTACCTCGGAGTCGCGGTCCAGGCTGGTCGTGATGATGACCCCCTCGGCGGCCGGGCCGGCAATTTCGATGAATTTCTGGCTGTCGTACCCCTCCTGGCCGATGATGGGACAGGTGACGCCCGCCGCCCGCAACTGGTTGACTAGAGGGCCGGCCGTAAAGTAATAGCCGCTGGCATAGATGGCTTCGGGATTGTCGGCCTTGACCTTGGCTACGATGGCTCCGAACTGGCGGTCCTTGATGGAGTATTGGTAAGCACCCACGATGGCGATGCCATAGGTGGGAGCCATCTCCTCAAAACCGGCGGCCAGGGACTGGCCGAAATCGTTCTGCAGGGTGATCGTCACCACCTTTTTCTTGCCCATCATCTCACCGAGCAGTTTGGCGCCGGCCTTGCCCTGAATATGCCCCAGGAAACTGGTGCGGAAAACGTATTCACCGGCGCGGGTAATGTCCGGATGAATGCCGTAAGCGCTGATATAGGGAATTTTGGCTTCCTGAAAAATACCGGCAGCCGACCGGGTGGCACCGGAGTAGGAGCCGGAGATACCCACAACGACCTTGTCCTGGCCGATGAGTTTGTTGGCGATGGGAATGGCCTGGGCCGGTTTGGCCTCGTCGTCATACACCACCAGTTCCAATGGGTTGCCCAGCACTCCGCCGGCCGCGTTGATCTGTTTGACGGCCAGTGTTGCTCCCTCGGTAGCGGATTTACCGTCACTGGCGGCGAATCCGGTCAATGGGGCATGGAACCCGATCTTGATGGTGTCGGCGGCCATCGCCGGATTGATCAACCATGCCACGAGACAACATGCCAGCATCAAGACTTCAATTCTTCTTTTCATACCCACTCCTCCATTCAATCCGATGTCACATTAATCAAGGTTATGGTCAGGGCGGTTCAAAACCGGCAGCCGGATGGGTTAACGGGTTCTCCCCCCTTAACCGTCATGCGGCAGGGGTTGCCTCCCATACGGTAGGACAGCTCGGCCGGTTCGGCTATGTCCCACACCGCAAAATCAGCCTGTTTGCCGACCTCGAGAGTACCCCAGCGAGCCTGCATGCCCAGCGCCCTGGCAGCGTGAACGGTAAACCCGGCCAGTGATTCGGCCGGGGTGAGCCCGAAATTGACGCAGGCCATATTCATCATGAGCAGCGGCGATGTGGTGGGACTCGTGCCGGGATTGCAGTCGGTCGACAAGGCCAGGGGCACCCCTTTCCGACGCAGCAGATCCACCGGCGGCCTGCGGGTTTCCTTGAGAAAATAATAGGCTCCGGGCAACAGCACCGCCACGGTGCCGGCTTGGGCCATCGCCGCCGCGCCGTCCGCCTTCAGATGCTCCAGATGATCGGCGCTCAGGGCGCCGGACCGGGCTGCCAGAATCGCCCCCTTGCTGTCGCTGAGCTGTTCGGCGTGCAATTTGATCGCCAATCCGTATTGTCGGGCGGCGGCGAACACCCGCTCTGTCTGGGCCGGCGTGAAAGCAATCCGTTCGCAGAAAGCATCCACCGCTGTCGCCAGACCGTCGGCGGCAACGGCAGGGATCATCTCATCCACCACCAGATCGATGTAGGCATCGGGTCGCCCCGCATATTCCGGCGGCAGAGCATGGGCACCCAGAAATGTCGCCATTACGGTGGCCGGAAATTCCCGGCCCAGTCGCCGGGCCACCCGAAGCATTTTCAACTCGCTGGAGGTGTTCAGGCCATATCCGGACTTGATTTCCACCGCAGTCACCCCTTCGGCCTGCATGGCCGTGAGTCGGCTGGCAGATTGCCGGAAAAGCTCCATCTCCGAGGCCATTCTCACCGCCTTGACCGTACTGATGATGCCACCGCCGGCCCGGGCGATCTCTTCATAGGTGGCTCCATTCAGCCGCATTTCAAATTCTCTGGCACGGTTACCGGCATAGACCAAATGGGTATGGCAGTCGATCAGGCCCGGTGTGATCCAAAAATTTTCAAGGCGGCGCACTGACCGGGCTCTGGTCTCGGCATCTTTGGGAAGACGGTCGCACGGCCCTATCCAGACGATACATCCCCCGTCAACGGCCATGGCGCCCTTTTCAATGATGCCGTATGGTGTCTCACCGGCAAGGGTGGCCAAACGAGCGTCCAGCCACAGGGAGTCGACCGTTTCGGGAAAATCAGGGGGCGGCATCAACGATCTCATTACGGAGGGATCCATTCGACGTCAATTATTTTATATCTATTTGTATTTTATAAGTATTTATTACTGGTATATACAACTATGTATGGGTTTCGGCATCGTGTGTCAAGCGCTTTTCATCGCGAACCCAGGGCAATCGTAAAAAAATGTCTTCCGTAGATGATGGATCACGTAAAATGGATTGCCACTCTTTCAGTTGACCATCCTGCTGGAGACGCAGGCACGGCAGGTACCGGATCGGTGATTGGCTGCATCGGAGAGGGACAGCACGCCGACAATCGTTCCAGGATCGCCGGCGTGAACGAAAATACGCCCCATGTCACCCAGGAGCATTCGGGCAAGGGCCTGGTTGATGGTTTCGTTCCGGTCGCAGGAGATCACCGGTTTACTCATCACCGCAGCGGCTTCGGCGTCGGGTGAGACCCCCCGGTGCCAGGCCACGATCAGGTTGGTCTTTGAGATGACGCCGGCGGGGCGGCTGCTTTCATCGGTGACCAAAATCGCACTCATCCGGCATGCCGACAGGGAATCCATAACCCGATAGAGATCATCGGTAACCTTGCAGGTGAGCACCGCCGATGTCATCACCTCGGATATCGTAGATTCGCTTGAATGATAGTCACCAACCCCGGCTGCGGATTGCCGCAACCTGTTTTTCCGGCAGTTGCGACAGATCTGAAACACCAACCCAAGGATGTCCCCGTAGTTCAACATGCCCTCAAACCGGCCGGCATCCGCCCCCACCACGAAAAGTTGGTGAATGCCGTTGCTGCTCATCATGTCCAGCGCATGTTCCAGCCCGTCGTCGATAAAGCAGGTGTGCAGAGGCCCTGCCATAACAGCTTCCAAAGGCGTTTCTGAGGGCATTCCGGCGTAGTAGGCAGCGGCCATATCCGTCTTCGAAACAATTCCCGCCGGCTTCCCCTCCGCATCCATCACCAGCAATGCGTCCGCCTTGTATTTGATCAACCGGCCGATTCCGGTCCAGATGGAGGTCGTCCCGTCAAGTGAAATTATCTGGCGCCGCATGGCCTCCTTGACCCGCATCCCGCTCAGCACGCTTCTCGTTCTGGCCACAGGCATGGTTGCCTATCCTTCCCTATCCCAGGTATTGCTGCAGCAGGTGGTAGAAAAGATCGGATATGTAAACGATGCCCACCACCTCCTGATCACGGACCACGGGCAGCCGCCGGATATGGCGTTTGATCATGATATCCACAATGGCCAGCAGATGGGTTTGCGGCGTGATGGTCACCACGTCGGTGGTCATCAGATCGCCGACCCGGATGGATTTCACCCGTCCCAACAGCGCTTCGAACGCGGTGGCCTGTTCCTCATCTTCCAATTCCGGCCAGATGTCGGCATGGCGCGGTTGTACAAACAGCAATATATCGTACATGGAGAGCATTCCCACCAACCGATCCGTGTCATCGGTGACCATCAATCCAAAAACATTTTTCCCCTGCTCCCGACTGGCGGCCTGAAAGCGGTTGACCGCCTCGGTAATCGTGTTGCCGGGTTTCAAGGTCATGAATCGGGTGGTCATTACATCGGTGGCATGCATCGTTAGGCTCCATTGAAAAATGCCGTTTGCGGATGATCACTGCTTCGGTCTTCGTCTCAGCAGCACATAGGTGGCCCCGGTCCCCCCGTCACAGGCTCTGGCACTGGTAAATGCGATCACCCACCGTTTCCAGCGTCCGCTGACCAGCCAGCGAATCAGATTTCGCTTGAGCACCGGCGGTCCCGGCGAACATCTCCCCCGGCCATGAACCACCAGCACGGCCCGCTTGCCCGAGGCGATGGCCTGTTCCAGGAATCGGTCGACATGCGTTTTTGCCGCCGTGAGGCTCAACCCGTGAAGATCCACATGGTCCTGGATTGAAAAATAACCGCGGTGAAGCCGTCGGAACATCTCAGGGGGAATCCATCCTGCCGAACCCTCAACATATTCAGCGGTGTGTTTGAGGACGAACCCGTCACCGGTCTCCACCAGTTTTCGGAGCTGCTGGATCGCCTCGGCATCCGGATCTTCCGGCACCGGTTCACCGTAACGCCGCCTGGCCCGTACCGGTGCAATCCCTCGTCTGCCGGATAGCGGAATCACGTCGGCCATGGCTTGTCGAAACAGGCGTCTCTCTTCGCGTGGCGTCATCCGGCGAACCGGCGCTTCAGGCAGGCAGACTTCGGGCAGATGAATATTCTTCTCGGCAAGCAGGTTGCCCAGGGAGTTGAAGGGTCGGTTTCCGATGGATGATCGACGGTATGTCATGATCCATACAGCGGATTCGGCAGTTCAGTTGGCCATGTGCGAACAGGGTTCCCGCTAAAAACCCGTCAGGTCAGAAATAGTGTTGAAAAACGGTCTTCCGATCGACACCATCCTGACATTTAAAATAATCCGCCAAGATGTCTGCATGATCAAACGCCAGCGGAAGGGGCAGGGTCTGGGCGGAAAAAACACCGGCTGATTGGGCATCATCTGCGGCGACGGGCGTTCCGTCGGCCGTGGCAATGAATACCGTGGTGAGGGTATGGTGCCGTGGATCCCGGTCCGGCCGGGAATACACGTAAAGCAGATCCTTGAGACGGACGTTCAGGCCGGTCTCCTCCCGGGCCTCTCTGACGGCGCAGGCTTCAACGGATTCGCCGTAATCCACGAATCCGCCGGGAATAGCCCACCCATGGGGCGGATTTTTTCGTTCGATCAATACAATACCGCCTTTGACTTCGATGATGATGTCGACGGTGGGCAGCGGATTCCTGTAAGTTTCGGCCATGCTAAAGCTCCGGTGCTCCGGATGGTATCAGGCAGACAAAGGTCAGCCGGTTGTCCCCGGCATTTCTGATCTGGTGCTCTTCGTTGCCGGGAATAAAGGCCACACTGCCGGCCTTGACCGGCACCCAACTGCCGTTTTGCCACACCTCACCTTGACCGGCATGAAAAAAAATCTCATGCTCCCAGTCATGCTGATGCTTAGGGGTAAAGCCGCCGCTTTCCAGGTCGAACACACGCATGCAGAAGTTGGGGGCGCCATCGGCCTTGCCGATGACCACCCTGCCGGACACACCTTTAACCCTATCATTTTCAAACCGGGTTGCCGGTTCCTGGCTGTATTCAATTACTTTCATGGTTCGCTTTCCGCCTTTCTGGGAGAACGGGGTTGATCCGAATGGAATGTGTGAAACTATGAATCTGCTTGGGTCCTGTCAACTGTTTTGTACTGTCTGCTTGACTATCCGACGAATTTACGATGGAATGGCCGCGTTTTTGTATTTCCAGTTGTCAAACGGTGATGCCCACCGTTAACGTTTATACCATGAATGGGAGGATGGGGATGGATCTGAAGACGGCATGTCCGGACAAGCTGATGGACGCTGAAACCGCCATATCCAAAATAAAAAACGGAAGCCGGGTGTTCATCGGAACCGGGTGCGGCGAACCCCAGCACCTGATCCGGACCATGGTGGAAGATCTGAGCATGCAGGACATCATGGTCTACCAGATGCTCTCCTGGACCTTTTCCGATTATGTAGACGATCCCCGGTTTTTAAGGCGCTTTTCCCTCAAGCTCTTTTTCATCAGCAGCTCCATGAGAAAAGCGGCGTTCGAAGGCAAGATCGACTACATACCGACCTACCTGTCCCAAATTCCCAGATACTTCGCCAACCGTCGGATTGGCCTGGACGTCGCCCTGATTCAGGTCAGCCCACCGGATAAGCACGGCTACTGCAGTCTCGGCGTATCCATCGACATTACTCGCGCTGGCATGCAGAATGCCAAGATGGTCATCGCCCAGGTCAATCCGCGCATGCCCCGAACCTCGGGAGACAGCTTTGTTCACATCGACGACATCGATTTCCTTGTGGCGCATGAGGAGCCGCTGGTGGAAGCCCTGCCAAGCATCAAGAATTCGGAAACCGCCAGCCGTATCGGGTTTTACGTCAACCAACTGGTGGACGACGGAGCGACCCTTCAGATCGGGTTCGGTCATCTTCCCTATGCCATCCTGCAGAATCTGGCCAACAAGAAGGACCTGGGCATCCATACCCAGCTGATCACCGACGGTTTTTTGCCCCTGTTCGAAAAAAAGGTGATCACCAACCGCAAGAAGACCCTGCTTCCCGGACGGGTGGTGGCATCGCTGTGCATGGGATCGGAGAAACTGTACCGCTACGTGGACAACAACCCCATGTTTTACTTCCGTTCATCGGCGTTCGTCAACGATCCCACCGTCATCGCCAGGAACGACAACCTGATTTCCATCAGTTCGGCCCTGGAGGTGGACCTCACCGGCCAGGTGTGCAGCGACTCCATGGGCTATATGTTCTATAGCGGCATCGGTGACCAGGTGGATTTTCTCCGCGGCAGCGCCATGTCCAAAGGCGGCTTTTCAGTCATCGCGCTGCCTTCCACAGCCCAGAACGGCACCGTTTCGAGAATTGTGCCCCATCTCAGCGAGGGTGCCGGCGTGGCCACCACCCGCGGTGATGTAAACTTCGTGGTGACCGAATACGGCATCGCCGAACTCAGCGGCAAGAGCATCTACCAGCGGGTCATGGAACTGGCTCAGATCGCCCACCCCAAATTCCGTGAAGAACTCATCGATGTAGCCAAGTCCCGGCACTATATCTTCTCCGACCAGCTTCCGCCGTCACAGGACGACCTGATCTTCATCGAAGGCTACAAGAACCGCCTGACCCTGAAAAACGGGAAAACCGTCGAATTCCGTCCCCTGTTGCCCTCCGACGAATTCGCCTACCGAAACTTTTTTTACTCACTGCAGGAAAAAACCATCTACTTCAGGTTCTTCTACAAAATGAAACTCTTTTCCCACGAAGTGGTCCAGCAGCAATGGGCCAGCGTGGACTACCGCAAGAATATGTCCATGATCGGCCTGGTGCGCATCGGCGGCCACCAGGAAATCGTTGCCATCGGTTCCTATGCGGATGAGAGCGAGGTCCAGGCAGAGGTGGCATTCGTCGTTCGTGAGGACTTTCAGGGGATGGGCATCGCTTCTTATCTGCTGGCTGACCTGGAGCGCATCGCCAAGGAGAATAACTTCAAGTCTTTTTCAGCCACGGTCCTGCGCGAAAACACCGCCATGCTCCACGTCTTCAAAAAGCGCTACCCCCATGCCAAAACCACCGTCTCCGGGGGCAGCGACGTGACCATTCACATGGATTTCAGCGATGCGGCATCATCCGGAAAAACCGGTGAACAGAAGCCGGATGACGTCTGCGAGTGCATTTGTCCTCCGGCTTCAGACACAAAAGCATAGCCACCGCACCGGTTTTTGGGGATAGGTCTCCGCCGAAGGGTTTTCTTCCGGCAGAGTTTAGCTCCGCAAAGGGATCCCCCCTCCAGTCGCCGGCCACGATTCTCTCAGGCAACGAATTCGACAATGGCCTGCTTCCCTTCGTCGAAATAGTCGATCCGGGTTTCGTAGCTCACCAGATCGATCCTGAGGGTAGCCAGGTGGACACCATGGGTCCAGGTCAATTTGAGGTGATCGTCGGGAGCATCGTCGATGGTAAACTGGCCGCCAAAAGCCCGGCAGGTGCTCCTGAATTCCATGAGCCGCAATAACCGCTGAACCACCGGCTTTTGAATCTCGACAGCAATCTCGTCCAGAGTGTAGTTGTGACGGTTGATATCCCGGCCGTTTTTGGTCTGTTGGACCAGTTCGATGTCGTTTTCGCCGGCCAGCAGGCCCACATAGTAGACCTGGGGAATGCCCGGTGTGAAAAACTGGATGGCCCGTGCGGCAATATAAGAATCGTCGTTGCGCTCCAGCGCAGAGTAATAGGTGCAGTTCACCTGATAGACGTCCAGATTCTGGTACTCGGGACCGGAAAATATCTTACGGGTGTTGGCGCCCTTTTCATCCAGGCCATCCAGAGTAAGCTGGATTTCTTCGGAAGTCAGAAGATCTTGCACATCCACCACACCGATGCCGTCATGAGTATCCAGGGTAGTGATCTGTTTACGGGGGCAAATGGCCAGCCATTGTTTCAGCACCCGGCTGGTGTGATGATACAAGGTGTTCAGGACCAGCATGGGCAGCGAAAAATCATAGGTCCAGTACCCGTTGGCGGAGATCTTCTGATGATAGCGGTAATGTTCGTGCACCTCGGGCAGGATTTCAACACCGAAGGGGGAAACATAATCCTGGAGCCAATGCAGCAGCTGCCACACTTCGGGCTCCAGAAAAAAACAGTTGGTGCCGAGTTTCATCGTCGAATAGGCAAAGGCATCCATGCGGATCATTTTAGCCGGGGTCCGCGACAGTTGGATCAGGTAGCGCCGCATCACCTCTCGGGTTTTAGGTGAATCCCAGTCCAGATCGATCTGCTCATAATCAAACGTGCACCAGACTTTTTCCTTGGAGCCGTCGGCGCGCTGGATGATGGTGTAGGGCGGCCGGGGTTTACGGGTGTAAACCTTTGCCAGCTCCGCTTCACTGATTTCACCGGTCGGACTGAGTTTGTTGAAACTCAGAAACATGTCGGCAAATTCGGAGTCCGATCCCTTTTCGAAGTAATCCTGAAAATAGACGGACAGCCTGGAAATATGGTTGACCATGAAATCGATGATCAGATCGAATTCCCGCCCGATCAGATCGATATCCCTCCAGGTGCCGAAGACCGGGTCCACTTCATCATAGGTCAACGGAGCAAATCCGCGGTCCGCGGATGAAGGATAAAACGGCAGCAGGTGAACGCCGCCGATGGCCCGGCTCAAGTAGCGGCGTAGCACGTAATGCAGCTCTACGAGGTCTCCGCCAAGGCTGTCAGGATAGACAATCAGCTGCACTTCATTTTTTAGCGTCATCGCTTAACCTCCATTCGCCTCATCGATGAAACCGTAATGCTGCATTCCTTCAATGATTCCACCGGCACATTCGCTCTCTGCGAAATAGACATTCCGACTGCCCTTCAGATGCTCCAGTTCATGACAGTAGTTGGCCACCACCACGGCGCGGGGTTCTCCACGAAGCATCTCCTCGTCGTTACCCGAATCCCCGCATACCAGAAAATTTGTCAGCGGGATTTCCCACTTGTAGCTCAGGTAGCGAATGGCCTTTCCCTTGGACGCCCGGTAAGGCAGGATGTCCAGGTAGCGATCGTGCGAGTAGATCAGGTTGTACCGGCAGCGGTGGTGAAGCAGGCGGTGGTGGATGGTGGATAGTCGATCTTTAGCCGGTTCCATGTAATAACTGACCTTGAAGCGACGCTGGGTTTCTTCTTCCTGGTATTCCAGAAAATCGAGATCTTTTAAAAGGTTGACAATTTTATCCCGGTTCCATCGGCTGGCAATGTGACTGGCCCATCCCGGGCTGGGTTTATTGCTCTTCCCATAGAAAAGGGCGCTGCCCACCGAACAGATGATCACGTCCGGAAATGGAATGCGGTATTTTTCCAGGATCGTTCTGGCTGAATCGGCGGTCCTTCCGGTGGCCACCCCGAATCCCATGCGGCCCCGGTTCTCCCTCAGCAGGTGCACCAGCTTTTCCAGTTGAGAGTTGTCGGTACCGACCAGCGTATTGTCGATATCGGTGATCATGAAATGATTGAGCTTTATCAGCCGACGACCAACTGAATCCGAGGGTTTGACGGTGTCCAGCGCGGATCGTCGACTGGCGGCGGTCAGCTTGCGGACAGCGGCGGCATATTCACGGGTATGCGTTTGCCAGGTGTAATGCTTGCGCACATTCATGATGCCGTTTTTCGAGTAACGTTCCCACAACTCCTTATCCGCAATAATTTTGCGGAGTGCCGACGATATCTGCTCTGTATGGGCAACATTAACCAGAATACCGTTTTTGCAGTTGTGGACGATATCGTTGGGCCCTCCGTCATCGGTAGCCACGATGGGCAATCCGGTTGCCGATGCCTCCAGCAGGGTCAAACCGAAGGGCTCCGTCAGGGCCGGATTGACAAACACCCCTCTTCGCTCAGCGGCAATCCGATAAAGGGCCGGCACTTCGTATTCAAAATCGTGTTTCTTGGGGATGGCCATCTTGCCGTAAAGGTCGTATTTGTCCATGGCCAGAAGCATTTCGGTGAGCACTTCGCGTTCGTTGTCCGCCATGGCATCGATATCTTTGCGCAACCCGGCGAACACGGCCAGATTGGCCATGCTCTGCAGTTCGAGATCTTCCCCATAGGCCCTGACCAGCCCGGAAATGTTTTTGCGCTTATCCGGGCGGCTCAGGGCCAGGACCAGCGGTTTCTCCGGGTTTATGAAAAAACGGTTTAATTCCTTGAGCATGGAGGCCTGGGCATATCTGGCGTTCTCCGACCGTTCCGCATCGTCGAGCATATCATGATAAAACGGATAGAACGTGTCGATGCCGATACCGGGGGGCACCACTTGATAGTCGGGGACATCCTTGTTGTGGTAAAGGCCGTACTGCTCCTCGATTTCATGCCGGGTGCTGGTAACCACCAAGTCCGCCCGGGCCATGATCTGCTCTTCCGCATCGATGCGATGATCGATTTTGAATTTCTTGATGATTTCCGCCTCGCTCATCCCCTGTTCCGCAAGCCTGGCCAGTTTGGCGCGGCCGAGGGAATGGCCGGTGTATACGAAGGGCAATCCGAAGATTTCGGCCAGTTGCATGGCCACGTATCCGGCATCGGGATAGTGGCCGTGGACGATGTCCGGCATGGCCTGGGAACGCTTGATGAACTTGATCGTCTTGTCCACATACTCTTCGAGATGGGGCCAGAGGAGCTCTTTGCGCATATATTTTCGCCCCCCGCATTGAATGCGAACGATGCGAAACTTGTCGTTGATAACCTCGACGGGTTGACTGTAATCTGAAGAAACGCGTTTGTCGGCAATCAGGCGGGTGAACAGATCCACACGACCGATATCCTCCCGTGAGCTCAGCGCAGTCCCCAATTCCAAGACATACTTGACCTGCCCACCAGTATCCGCATCTCTTCCCATTTCCAGGTTTTTCGATCGAATCAGTCCGTGAAGGCTGAACAACTGGACGTATGGCCTCTTAACCGTGTGTTGAATTTGGACGGATTTCAAAATGCATAATTCCCTATTCATTCAGATCCACTCGAACCGTTCCCGTGGCAGGCCGGGAATCAATCTGAATGTCTGCCGGGTCGAAGCCTTCTTCTTCCAGTGCGCATGACTTCAACGAACCTGCCGCCAGGTTTAGAGATGAATGAGAAGTGCTGCTGTGGATTGAGCGACAGGTGATCGCGTGCGCCGATCCTTGATAGTCTATAATGCCTTATCGCACGACTTTTTGCAAATCAGGGGCGGGGAGGAGAATTTCGCGGCACGGCCATCGCCTTTGATCGCGATAGCGTAGCCGGGCCGATGGTAGGAAAAAACAGCCTCCAACATACTGATGAACCCAATAGATCCGTCGACCGGATCAACCG
>JAHLLR010000104.1 GCA_020444075.1 Deltaproteobacteria bacterium | reverse complement strand
CAAGCTAACTCCTCGCTTTGAACCGCGACAGCGAGTGATAGCCCCGCGGCAAGCCGCGGGGAGGTTTAAAAACAAACGGATTTTTCGAAAACTTCAGCAGCAGGTCCGACAAAAGAAAGGCAACTCGCGCGCAACGCCCCAGATTTTCACAATGGCAGGTAGTCGATGCCATTAATCATAGTTGCAAATTCTATCATTGCAACCGGAAAACCCAGGCAGGACGGTAACTGATGAAAAAAATCAGCCGGATTCTATCGATCACTCCGCTTTTCAAGGGATTGTCGGAGCCGCAACTCGATGAAATCAGCGCCATCACCATCGACCGGCACTACCATCGGAGCGAGTCGATCTTCATGGAGGGCGAGGAGGCGGACGGGTTCTATATCGTCGCCGACGGTCAGGTGAAAATTTTCAAGACATCTTTAGAGGGCAAAGAGCAGATCCTGCACATCTACGGCCCCGGCAACCCCTTTGGCGAAGTGCCGGTCTTCTCCGGCTCCCGGTTTCCGGCCAACGCCCAGGCCCTGGTCGAGAGCCGGATCCTCTTTCTGCCCAGAAATGCCTTTGTGCGCCTGATTACCGCGAACCCGTCCCTGTCCATGAACATGCTCGGTGAACTCTCCATGCGCCTGCGTCAGTTCACCATCCAGATCGAGAATCTCTCTTTGAAAGAAGTCCCTTCCCGCCTGGCATCCTACCTGACCTACCTGTCCCGGGAGCAGGAGAACCCTGACCGGGTCACCCTGGACATTTCCAAGGGACAGTTGGCCAGCCTGCTGGGCACTATTCCGGAAACCCTGTCACGGATTTTTGCCAAAATGTCCGCCCAGCACCTGATTCGGGTCGACGGAAAGGAGATCCACCTGCTGGACCCCCTCGGGCTGGAAGATCTTTCGGCGGCGGGAAAACTCGCGGAGTGAATTATCCCGGACGCCCGAGACACCCCCCATGCGCTTTTCAGTTGACACATTGTGGTACTTCTTTTATGGTGCCGGCCATGAAACCCATTCGGCTGAATAACCGCCCAATGATCCTGGCGCGACTTTTCTGCCTGGTGCTGATGGCGGCGCTGCTTGCCAATCCCGTTCTGGCCGCCGTTTCCACCGCCATGGACTGCGGCGGGCAATGCTGCTGCTGCGCAGATACCGGTCACGGGTCGACCCCGACAATCAGCGGCAACACCGATATGAATTCGGCTTGCTGCGGCCCGACGGGATCGATTCCCTGCCATCTGTCCGACGGCCGTCTGCCGAACGCGCCCCCGGCGTTGATCCAGACAGCCAAATCATCGCTCGATAGCACCATTTTTCTGCTGCCGGGCAACCGCAACGCAGGGGTTTCCCCCCGACCCCGCCACCTTTCCACCTCAAGAATCGATACGGGGACAATCATCCCCATTCCTCCATTATATCTGCAATCCTGCCGTTTGATCTGTTGATATTCAGCGTTTCAGCCTTAAGAATGAAGGAGATCGGGCACTGCCGGAAACACTCAATTTAAGCCCCTCGAGTACTTCATTGGCGTTGTCCCTTTACTCCAAATGCCTTCGCCAGCTTAATTTTTAATGAAACCGAGCCTGTTTCAAAATAGGAGAATTATCGCCATGACAGCCAGGAAAAAATCACCGAACCGCAACACCCGTGAAGCCAAAAAAGCCCTTGTGATGAATACCGACAGGAAGAACCCGACTCCCATCGTTGTCGCCGCTGCCGTCGCCATTGCCGTGGCTGCCGGCTTGGGCCTGTTCCTGTTTCCGGGCAACGAACCGTCACCCCAACCGGTGGTCGGCGCCCCGCCGGTCACCACGGCCGAAGGACAGTTCACTTACGCCGCCAGCCTGTTTGACGACGGTCAGGCCCGCCATTTTGAATTCAGGGATGCCGGAAGCAACACCACCATCAAATATTTCATCCTGAAAAGCACCGATGGGGTCATCCGGGCGGCCTTTGATGCCTGTGATGTCTGCTGGCCCGAGGGCAAAGGCTATGTGCAGGACGGCACCGCCATGGTCTGCCGCAACTGCGGCCGCCGCTTCGAATCGGTAATGGTCAACGAGGTCCAGGGGGGCTGCAACCCGGCACCGCTGAATCGAACCCTCCAGGGTGATCAGGTGGTTATCCGGACGGATGACCTGAATAAAGGCCGGGCCTACTTTAATTTCACTAAAAAGGCGTAAATCATGCGACTGACCGATATTTCCATAAAAAACCTGTGTCGACGAAAGGCCAAGGCCGGCTTTATCATGGCCGGTTTAGCGGTCGGCGTGGCCGCCATGGTGGCAGTAATCGGTTTTGTGCGCACCATGACCGCGGAAATCAACCACAAGATGGAACGATACGGCGCCAACATTCTGATACTGCCAAAAGCCGAGGATCTCCAACTGAGCTACGGCGGCATCAATTTAGGCGGTGTCTCCGTTGATGTGGAACAGATTCGACAGGCCGATCTGCAGCGCCTGGCCGGCATAAAAAACGCGGCCAACATTGCCGCCACCGGCCCGACCCTGCTGGGCGTCGTCTCCGCCAACAACCAGAGGGTGCTTCTCGCCGGAATCGATATGAACAGTGCCGGCATCCTCAAACCCTGGTGGACCCTCTCCGGAAAACGTCCCGACGGCAACGGCCTGCTGGCCGGTGCACGGACCGCCCGGGTGCTGAACCTGGCCCTCGGCCAGGAGGTGGCCGTCAACGGCCGCCCCATGCCCGTAGTCGGCATCCTCGGCGCCACCGGTTCCCAGGACGACGACCTGCTATTCACCGCGTTGTCCACCGCCCAGGGTATCCTGGGCAAGCAGGGCCAGATCTCCATGGTGGAGGTGGCCGCTCTGTGCAACGCCTGCCCTGTCGAAGAGATGGTTCAACAGATCTCGGGCGTGCTTCCGGATGCCAAGGTCATGGCCATCCAGCAGGTAGTCAAAGGGCGCATGGACACCCTGCATCGCTTCAGCACGTTTTCACTGGGCATGTCGGCGGTGGTAATCCTGGTGGGCAGCCTGGTCGTTCTCACCACCATGATGAGCAGCGTACGTGAACGCAGGGAGGAGATCGGCATCTTTCGGGCCATGGGGTTTCGCAAAAGCCACATCATGAGAATTATTTTTTCCGAAGCGGCCATGATCTCCGGCCCCGCCGGCCTCATCGGCTACCTGGCAGGTACCGGCGCCACGTTCCTGGCCGTCCGCTTTTTCTCCGGTCTGGAGCATGCATCGGTCGTCTGGGACCCGGCGCTGTGCGGCGGCGCGATCCTGATGGCCATGGTGGTCGGCCTGACAGCCAGCGTCTATCCGGCGATCATGGCCGCCCGACTGGATCCCAACACCGCCCTGCGGTCATTATAGGAGAGAATTATGAGCACCATCCACGCCCGGCAACTGGGCAAATCATACGGACAGGGCACCGGAACGGTTCATGCCCTGTCCGAGGTGAGTTTTACCATCGGCAGCGGCGAATTTATCGGCATCATGGGAGAATCGGGGGCGGGTAAATCCACCCTGCTCTCCATCCTCGGCGCTATGAACACCCCCACCAGGGGAACACTCACCGTGGACGAAATCGATGTCTATAAATTAAAATCGGAGCGGCGCGCCGATTTTCGGCGGGAGTTTTTAGGCTTTGTTTTTCAGAGCTTCCACCTGATCCCCTATCTGACCCTGCAGGAAAATGTCATGCTGCCGCTGACCACCATCCGCCTGACCAAAGCGGAAAAGCGGAGCATTGCGCTGGCCGCCCTGGAGCGGGTGGGGCTGGGAAGCAAGGTTGAGCGCCTGCCCGGCGAAGCCTCGGGCGGAGAAAAAGAGCGCTGTGCCATCGCCCGGGCCATCGTCAACGCCCCACCGGTGCTGTTGGCCGACGAACCCACGGGCAATCTGGACACCCGTACTACCGACGCGGTCATGAACCTGTTCACCGGCCTCAACGCCGAAGGCATGACCATCGTCATGGTCACCCACAGCCCCCGCTGTGCCGCCCACGTGAACCGCATTCTCACCGTGGCTGACGGACGGCTGGAGGGGAGCCCATGAACGTCAACCGGCGAACGCCCAAGATTGAATTCTGGGCAAGGTATTCTGCCGAATTATTGCTGAAGCCCTCAGTGGCCGTGTATCTCGTGAACCAGGCGGGTTTCGATGCCACGGCAGACCGCTGACAACTGCCCGGCCGCTTTTTCAGGAGAGGACGCCCCCCACACGGCGCCGAGCACGGCAATGCCCCTGAACCCGAGGGAGGCGGCCGTGACTGCCCGCTGAGCATCGAGCCCTCCCAGGGCAAAGACGGTATGATCGGTCCGGGACAGGAAGCGTTTTAAATCCGCGTGCTCAAACGCGGCTCGGTAGTTCTGCTTGGAAATACTGTCGAAGACCGGGCTCAGCAATATATAGTCGAACAGGCCGTCCGGTTCGGGGATGTCCGCGATCCGATGGAAGGCGGAAGACAGGCGGCAACCCGGCATCGCCAGCCTGAGTTGCCGGAGGCCCGGCAGGTAGCGCTTTCTTTCTTTTTCACTGAAATGAATTCCCTTGAGGTCGAATTGGACAAGCAGTTCCGGGTGGTCGTGGACCATGATCCGCCGATGAAAGGCAGCGGGGACCTGTTCCAGGTAGTCGGCGATTTGCCTGTCGCTCCGGCCTGGCTTTCGAAGGTGAACGGTGGCCGACGACTGTTGCAGAATCCGGCAGACCACCTCCGGTTCGTTGGGAATATCGTTAGAGGGAGAGATGATGATCAGGCGCATATCGTGCCTCAACGTTGATTTATCCAGGCACGCGGTTTGCCTAAAATTTTTCATTAACCTGAGAAAAAGATCGAGACTAAGCGGAGCGTGTTGGTGCGCTGAGTATTTTTAAAACGTCGAACATCGGACGTCCACCGTTGAAAATCGAATGATGAAGTCGCTTCGCTCCGCCAGTTTGAAATTGGCAGAATACCTTATTCAAAGTTCGATGTTGGATGTTCGACATTCATTTTTTTTCCATCTTCTGCTTCAGTTTCTTTTCGATTTCGGCAAACAGGTCCTGCTTTTTCTGATCGTGCTGGGCCTTGATCGACGCCACCTTCTCCTTCATGACATCCCTGCCTTTTTTGAATTTCTTCAGCTCCTGCTCCAGGCGGCTCTCTTCTGTATCCCGTGGCAGGTCCTCGATGGCCAGGTGGTTGCCCACGACGATCCGGTCATTGAATCCGCTTTTCACCGTATCGACGATGCCCTGTTCCTTGAACCGGTTGAGCAGGTAACTGCCCTTTTCGTCCGAAAAGTCGAGCAGCCGGCAGACCGACTCGATGGCAGGCGGCGCACCCTCCCGGTGGTCCAGCACCCGGACGGCCGCCACAAACAGATGGGCGGTGGAATACAAATCGTTTGGTTTCATGATGATCGATCCCTGCTTTGCATGGTTCTGGGGCCGGCTATGTGCGGCCAATTTCTTGACATCCCCCGGTAAGGAGAGTAACATTTGTCGGTGAATTGTCAAGCGGCAACCGGCCCGCGCTTTCCGGGGTCCGATATTCCTGCAAACCATTATCATTCAAGGGTGTTGAAACCGTATTGCGCATCATCGGCGCAGCCGGTGTCGACCATTCCAAACAGACAATCGGGGGATGAAATCATGACGGAAATAATCGATGTAACGGCAAGAGAAATCCTGGATTCCAGGGGCAACCCCACCGTGGAAGTGGAGATGATGCTGGCCTGCGGTGCCACCGGCCGGGCGGCGGTTCCCTCCGGCGCATCCACGGGCACGCGCGAGGCCCTGGAGCTGCGCAACACCCGCGCCAAGCGCTACGGCGGCAAGGGAGTGGTCACCGCCGTACAAAATGTCAACACCACCATCGCCGATGAAATCCGTGGGATGGACGCCTCCGACCAGTTGACCCTGGATGCCTGCATGCTGGCCCTGGACGGCACGGCCAACAAATCCAAGCTGGGCGCCAACGCCATTCTGGGCGTCTCCATGGCGGCGGCCCGGGCGTCGGCCTCCGCTTTCGGCCTGCCCCTGTTCCGCTACCTGGGCGGTGTCAACGCCAGAATCCTTCCGGTGCCCATGATGAACGTCATCAACGGCGGGGCCCATGCCGCCAACAACCTGGACATCCAGGAGTTCATGATCGTCCCCTTCGGTGCAACGACGATAGCCCAGGCCATCCAGATGGGTGCCGAGACGTTTCACGCCCTGAAAAAAATCCTCAAGTCCAAAGGACTGAGCACGGCCGTGGGCGACGAAGGCGGTTTTGCACCGGATCTCAAATCCAATGAAGAGGCCCTGACTTTTATCATGGAAGCCATCAAGGCCGCCGGCTACACCCCCGGCAAGGATATGGGCCTGGCCCTGGATGTGGCGGCCAGCGAACTGTACGAGAAGAAAAAATATGTCCTCAAGGGCGAGAACAAATCCCTGTCCGCCGTGGAAATGGTTGATTATTTTGAAGATCTGGTGGAAAAATACCCGATCCTGTCCATCGAGGACGGGCTGGCCGAGCAGGACTGGGAAAACTGGGCGGTGCTGACCGAACGGCTGGACGAATACATCCAGATCGTGGGCGACGACATCTTCGTCACCAATCCCGCCATTTTTGCCAAAGGCATCGAAGACGGCATCGCCAACTCCATTCTGATCAAACTGAACCAGATCGGCACGCTTACCGAAACCCTCGATGCCATCGAAATGGCCAAGCAGGCCGGGTACACCACCGTGATCTCCCACCGCAGCGGTGAAACCGAAGACGCGTTTATCGCCGACCTGGCCGTGGCGGTAAACAGCGGCCAGATCAAAACCGGTTCGCTGTCGCGGTCCGACCGCATCGCCAAATACAACCAGCTGATCCGCATCGAAGAGAGACTGGGCAAGGGCGCGCAATTTGCCAAGGAGATCTTCATTGGCGATTAGGGGAGATACTTGGCGAAGGATACTTCATCATCCTGTAATCATTGTTCTATTTAAAATGAAGAGAACTTCAATCATAGCGGCCGGGGTCGTGTTTTCGGTAATGCTTCTCACCGCGACCACACCCGGGCAGGCCGGCGCCTATGTTCTCGAAGGCCCCCATGTCCTCGAACTCAGCGCCGAAGCCATGGGCAGCATCGCCGTCCTTCAAGCCAATCAGAAACTGCTGATCTATCCGCAAACGCCGGAAGCCGCACCGACCGTTTATGATGAAACCGCCATCTATGTGATGCCGGAACGGTTTCGGTCGGACATCGTTTCCGACCAGATCCAGCGAACCCACCTGGAGTTTGCCGACAGCGCGATCACAGTGATCGACGGTCGGATGGCCGTGGGTGAAAGCCCCTTCGATCTTTACCAGCAGTTGCTGCGAAGCCGGACCCGGCCTCGCCTGATGCGAACCCTCAACCGGCTGGGCGTCGAGACGGCCATTTGCAGTTTAGGGCGGATTGAGGAAACGGTGGTGTTCGTTCTGGGTGCGCGTTATCCCGATGAATCGGCCTCCCAGCTGGCCATCGACAAGGAGACCTTTCTTCCCATTCGCCTGCTCCTGGTGGACCGGGGAGCGACGGACGCCGGCGGACGCATGCAGATTTTCTATCGGAACTGGCAGAAGGTTCAAAGCGGCTGGTTTCCGTATCAGGTGGATTTTACCATCAACGGCCGCCTCGCCCGGCAGATCCGTGTTACCGATCTTCGCCCCAATCCATCCATCCCGTCGGAGTTGATGGACCTGGAAGCATTGAAAGCATCGGTTGCCCTGCACAATGCCGATACCCCCCAGGGGCAAAAGCAGGAAGCGGTGGAGGCGGTGCAGCAGGCGGTTCAGGACTTTCAGAAAAAATTTGAATAGCCGGTTTTCCAAACCGGTCAAATATGGTACAGGCAGTCGCAATTGAAACTTCCCCGAGACAGGCAGCGTGGCAATTTCACCATCGCGTAACGCAGATATCGGACGTTTTACGAAACCGTCAAAAATAACGGCTGAGGTTTTCTATGGGTTATGACACCAAGTACATTTTCGTTACCGGAGGGGTTCTCTCCTCCCTGGGCAAAGGCCTGGCATCGGCATCCATCGGCGCCCTGCTGGAAAGCCGCGGACTGACGGTCACCATCCAGAAGCTGGACCCGTATATCAACGTGGACCCGGGGACCATGAATCCGTTTCAGCACGGAGAGGTATTCGTCACCGATGACGGCACCGAAACCGATCTGGACCTGGGGCATTACGAACGGTTCACCAATGCCAAGCTGGGCAGGGACAACAATTTCACCACCGGGAAAATCTACCACAGCGTCATCACCAAGGAGCGCCAGGGAGAATACCTGGGCGGCACGGTGCAGGTCATCCCCCATATCACCGACGAAATCAAGAACAGCATCCGCAAGGCAGCCAAAGACGTGGATGTGGTCATCGTTGAAATCGGCGGCACCATCGGTGACATCGAAAGCCTCCCCTTTCTGGAAGCCATCCGCCAGTTTCACAACGATGCGGGCAAGGACAACGTCATCTATATCCACCTGACCCTGGTGCCCTATATCGGCACGGCCGGCGAGGTGAAGACCAAACCCACCCAGCACAGCGTCAAGGAGCTGCGCAGTATCGGCATCCAGCCGGATATCCTCCTGTGCCGCACCGACCGCATGCTTACCCCCGACATCAAAGGCAAGATCGCCATGTTCTGCAATGTGGGTGCGGATGCGGTGATCACGGCCAAGGATGTGAGCTGCATCTATGAAGTCCCCCTGTGTTTTCACGAGGAGGGGCTGGACAACAAGATCGTGGAACTGCTTAACATCTGGACCCGCGCCCCCCGCCTGGAGAACTGGGAGGACCTGATCCGACGGATGAACGATCCCGTCTACGAGGTCACCATCGCCATCGTCGGCAAGTATGTGGATCTCACCGAATCCTACAAGAGCCTCAACGAAGCCCTGATCCATGGCGGGATACCCAACCGGGCCAAGGTCAACCTGAAATTCGTGGACTCGGAAACCATCGATGCCGACTCCTGCAGCCTGAACCTGGAAGGGGTCGACGGGATACTGGTGCCCGGCGGCTTCGGCTCACGGGGTGTGGAAGGCAAGATCTGTGCAGCCCGGTATGCCCGGGAAAACGCAATTCCCTATTTCGGCATCTGCCTGGGCATGCAGATTGCCGTCATTGAATTCGCCCGGCACCTGGCCGGACTGGACAAGGCCAACAGCACCGAATTCGATCTGAGTACGCCCCATCCGGTGATCTATCTCATGGAGGAGTGGTTCGACGACAAATCCGGCACCATCCAGCGGCGCGACATCCATTCGGAGAAAGGCGGCACCATGCGCCTGGGGGCCTACCCCTGCAAGCTGGAAAAGGAGACCGTGGCCTACCGGGCATACGGCAGGGAGACCATTTCCGAACGCCACCGCCACCGCTATGAATTCAACAACGCCTACCTGGAACCGTTGAAAAAAGCCGGTCTCCAGATCTCCGGCATGGCCCCGTCCGGCGAGCTGGTGGAAATCGTGGAAATCGCCGACCACCCCTGGTACCTGGGATGCCAGTTCCATCCGGAATTCAAATCCAGACCCATGACCCCCCACCCCCTGTTTCGCAGCTTCATCGCCGCAGCCCTGAAATACTCGGGCAACCGGGAGATAGAAAAGAAATAAAACAACACCCCCGTTGTCGAACAGGATGCGAAAACCGACACGAACGGGATTCTTTCATTTTCAGGAGCAGGAGAAGCAAAGCGGTCTCGGCATTCGACGTTCCATGCCTGACGGTGGATGGTCGGGCTTCAGCTGCTAAGAATCTCATCAATCTTCCGGGACAGCTCTTCAACGTTATACGGCTTTTGGATAAACCCGTTGCACCCTCTTTCCATCAATGCCGTGGCCTGGCTGTCGATGCTGTACCCGCTCGCCAATAATACTTTTACGGCCGGATCGATCTGCCTGAGCAGATCAAAGGTTTCACTGCCGCTGGTGCCCGGCATGATCAGGTCCAGGACAACCAGATCAATGCCATCGGGGTTGTCCCGGTAAAGCGACACGGCTTCATCGCCGCTGCGGGCGGAGATGGTGTGGAAACCCATCCTCCCGATCATCTCCTTGCCGATGTCGAGAATCATGGTCTCATCATCCACGACTAGTATCGTTCCCTTGCCTAACTTGATCGTTGGATCTGCTTGGGCGACTTCGGAAAACTCTTTTCTTGAAACCGGCAGGTAGATGGTAAATGTCGTTCCCTGACCGATTTCCGATGCCACATCTATATAGCCGGCATGCGCTTTAATGATGCCATAAGCGGATGCCAGTCCCAGACCCGTCCCCCGCCCCATTTCTTTCGTGGTAAAAAAGGGATCAAAAATACGGTTTTGCGTTTCGGCATCCATCCCATGGCCCGTATCGGTGACTTGGAGCAGGGCATAACTGCCTGATTTCATTTTATAAGGCTTTTGCCTGATCTCGTTGGGGGTGATAATTGAGGTTTTTAGCCAGATGTCTCCTCCGTCCGGCATCGCGTCCGCCGAATTGATTAAAAGATTAAATAAAACCTGCTCGACCTGGGATCGATCAATTTCAACCGGACCCGCGGTTGACGACAAATCCATGTGTATGGCGATTTCCTTTCGGGTCCGACCGAAGATTTCAACGCTATCCTTAACAATTCTATTTAAATCAACAATCTTAAGCTCAAACTTTCCTTTCCGTGCATATCCAAGCAGTTGGCTGGTAAGTCGTGAACCGCTCTGGACAAGTTTTTCGACTTTTTTAAGTTTTTCATAGTGGGGGCTCGTGATTTCCGTATCAAGCATCATGATCGACACATTGCCTAAAATACCCATCATCAAATTATTGAAATCATGGGCGAGTCCGCCGGCCAAGGTTCCAATGGCTTCCATGCGCTGGGCAAGCTGGAGTTGGTTTTCCATTTTTTTCCGCTCGGTGATATCGATGAGGCTGCCTTCAACATAAAGGATAGCTCCATCCCGGCCTCTGACCGTCCGCGAATGATTCTCTACCCAGATTACGGACTGGTCATAACGGCGCATTTTCACTTCATGAACATTTTTTATTCCGGAGATCTCAATCATCGATTTCCATCTCGAACGGTCTACCGGTTGAGCATATATTTCTTCCGCTTTTTTAGATAAGAACTGCTCTTTGGAAGGGTATCCGAGCATTCTTACCAGCATGGGATTGGCATCGATGATACGGCCATCGAAAGTCGTGCGGTAAAGACCAACAGGGACTCCGTCGAACAATCCACGGAAGTGGGCCTCACTTTCTTTCAATGACTGTTGGGCCCGTTTCAGTTCCGATACCCGATATTCGAGGTCTTCGAAAAGTTTCTGCAGCTGCAGCCGCATTGACTCGAAAGAACGCGCCAGCACTCCGATTTCATCTTTTCGGTTGGCCAGCGCGTTTTGAATACCTGTTTTCCAATCTCCGACGCCAATCTTCTCGGCAGTCTCGGCCAAGGTGACAATGGGCAGCATGTAATGAAGCGCAGATCGTCGACCGATCAGATAAACACACAAAAAGGTGGTAAAGATAAATACGGCCATGATGATACCGGCGGTCAGCACCTGGTCGGATAAAAACTTATGAAAATTGTCGCTGATCACTCGTGCCTTCTGTTCCATCGCCGCCACGGGAGCCGAAAACTCATCAATGTAAGTTGTAGCTGCCACCATGAGGGTTGCCCCTTGAAAGGGAGCGTCAACCGGTGTCATGGTCATATATTTTTTCCGAACGGAATCATCGGGTTCGATCCAGTCGTAATAGCCTGAAATCTCTTGCCCCGACAGGGATCGTTCGAAAATTGCCCACCATGACGGTATTTCCGTGGATAAAAAATCCATTTTTCGATTGCTCAGATCCGGATTGGGATGGATGCGCATAATCCCGGATCCCGCTTCATATAAACATACATACCCATTTTGCCCAACCGGCTGCATGGCAATGGCCTGGAATTGGGCTGAACGCTGGAGGGCCTCCATATCCATCTCTGGTTTTAATGACAGAAAAAGTGCTACCTGCCTGGCGGCGTCTCTGGCCTTGTCCTGAATGATCTGCTGGCCCAGTGTTTCCAGTTGCGCTTTTGCATCCGAATTCAGTTGATGGGTTGAATCAGCGATAAGATCGGAAAGATGCCGCTGCGCTAAGTATCCGCCTGCGATGGCGAATGCAAAAAACAAAACCACCGGGATGATAGAAATCAGCAGATATTGTCGGGTAAATTCCCTGACCATGGACGTAGAGGAGCTTTCCCCGTTTCGCATGAATCTGGCCTCTTAGCAGATGCAAATTTTTTTGAAGTAATGACGATTGCTCCGGTACTCGACTGCGTACAAACCGTATTATTGATTTTTCAATAAATTAAATAATTTTCACTTTTCAAAAAATCGTGGGCAAGGACAGACCGCTGGATATCTGCCGTCAAACGGTTTGCCCAGGCGGGAACCCGGACCGCTGCAAAAAATGGGACAACCGTTCCCGGATTGATCTTTTCACAAAAATAGTCAAGAAAAGTCCTCAACTACCGAATAGCCATTAACGGCGGACGAAATTTCTATCATAAGATCGTTATTTGGGTTGATGGACCACGGATCACCATCTAAGTCGATATCAATTTTGAATGACCAAGGTATAACATGTCGCAAAATTTAGACAAGTTAATAAATAAGGACAACAGCCATTACGGGAACGAAGCCAGAAAATTGAACCAGATCCTGGAGGCCAATCCCATTCCCACCTTTGTAGTTGATTCAAACAGCAAAATAACCCACTGGAATCGAGCGTGCGAGCTGCTTACGGATATCCCGGCAGCCGACATGATCGGCACCGAAAATCACCGGGAAGCCTTTTATTCCGAACACCGGGAATTGATGGCCGACCTCATCGTCAGGCAGGCAACCCCCACTGAGATGTCTGCCCTTTACGGCGACAGGTTCAATAGTTCTCAGCTAACCAAAGAGGGGTATGAAGGCGAAGGTTTCTTCCCGGAACTCGGTGAAAACGGCAAATGGCTCTTTTTTACCGCGGCGCCGTTGAAAGATGCCAATGGCGATATTATCGGTGCCATCGAAACCCTGCAGGACATTACCCAGCGTAAACTGGCCGAGCAGGGGATCCGCGCCAGTGAAGCCCGCTACCGCCACCTTTTCGAATCCGCCAATGACGCGATCTTTATTTTAAAGGACGCCAGGGTTGTCGATTGCAACCGAAAAGCCCTGGATCTTTTTACCATGTCCCGAAAGGCTATTCTCGGGCGGTCTCCCTTGGAACTTTCCCCCAAAATGCAACCTGGCGGGGCCTCCACTGAAGATGAGGTCAACAGAAGAATATCGATGGTGTTTCAGAGCGTACCCCAGTTGTTCGAATGGCGTTTTCTCAGAACAGACGGATCGCAGTTTGACGCGGAGGTCAGTCTGACCCGATTCAAGGTTGCCGATTCTCCCCATGCGCTGGCCATTCTTCGGGACATCACCGTGCAGAAAAAGATGATTCAAACCATAAAAGCACGGGAAACGGAACTGGATGAAAAAAGCCGATATCTCGAAAAAGTCAACCAGGCGTTGAAAGCCTCCCTTGACCATCGAGAAGTTGAGAAAAGGGCTGTAGAAGAAAATATGCTGGTAAATCTGAAGCGGTTCGTCTTCCCGTACATCGAAGAACTGGGCAAATGCCAAATCAGTATGGATGCCAAAGCCTACCTGAACATCATCGACACCAATCTGAACGACATCGTCTCCCGACTTCCCAAAACCGTGTTCTCGAAATATATCGACCTTACGCCCACAGAGATTCGCATCGCCGATTTTATCCGTGACGGCAAAAACTCCAAAGAGATGGCCCACCTGCTGGGGCTGTCACCGAGTTCGGTGCAATGGCATCGAAAAAACATCCGCGAAAAACTTGGACTGACAAATAAAAAAATCAACCTGTATACCTATCTGACCTCGCTGGCGGAATAGAACGCATCTTACAAATAAGGATCAGGGTTCAGGGCAAGGCATGCAACGGCGAAAAAGCTCAGCATACAGGTAGTATGTGAGCATTTTGAGTCGTTTCATAACGCCGCCCTGGGCACTCAGACTATTTTTGAGATGTGTGCTAATCTCATCAATCTAAAAAACATATCGGGTGTTTTACCCCCCCATTATCCCCCATATCGTTCATTGTTAAGTGGCCATCCGATCCGGCGATATACCTAACTGAAACACACAGGCGGGGTCGTTGTATGGTTTTTCTATGCCCGACCATCGCCGACTCAAATATAAATCAGGTCGGAGGCCGCAATGCAGATGGGAGAAGATAATATGCAAGTTAATGATGGGCCCGGGGATACCGGAGAAACCATTCAGGGTGCACTTCAGATGCTGAACAAGTACCTGGCAATGATCAACGGCAGGCTTGAGATCCTCTTACTCTCTGACCTTCCGGAATATGTCAAGACGGATCTGGTCACCGTCTACCAGGCAGAGCAGGAAGCCAGCCAGATCGTTCGAGATTTGAACTTTTTCTGTCATAAAACCTTTTAATCCCTTTCATGTCAGCTAACAAGGAGCACGTAAAATGAAAATCAACCTGCAGTCCATTTCTTCCAAACTGATTCTCGGCGGCCTGGCTGCCGTGCTGATTCCTTTAATCGTTGTCGGGTATCTTTCGTTTTCGAAGGCCCAGACCGCGCTGATGAACGTGTCCAAGGTCCAGGCCCAGGGCATCGCCTCGGATCTGGCACGAATGACATACAATACCCTGCAGTCTGAAATGGATAAGGCTTCCACATTGGCAACTCAAAAGGCGATCGTAGACCTTGCCACCTCAGTAAAAACATCCGGGGTGGAGTCATCCGGCTCCCAGGCTGAGAATGTCTATAATTCGCTAAAGCGACAATTCGTAAAACTCGGCGATCACTACCAGGGAATTTATATCGCCGATTCAAATGGCCAGATTTTCAATGGCGTGCTTAAAAATGGGGATGTTTATAAGGGGATCAACATCGCCAACGGTGAATATTTCCAGCGTGCCAAAGACAGCGGCGGCGCCGTCATCAGTGAGATGACAATCTCCAAAGCAACTGGCAAAAATATCATCATGGCATGTGCGCCGATCAAATCAAATAGTGGCGCATTCCTCGGTGTATTGGGTACCGTGATCGATGCTGATGAATTTAGCGGTCTAATTTCAGAAAGAAAGATCGGCCAAACCGGTTATGGTTATATGATCGATCAAAAAGGCCTGATCCTGGCCCATCCGAAAATCGAAAATATCATGAAGCTCGATGTGACCAGCATCGGTGACATGGCCTCGATCAACAAGCACATGATGGCCGGTGAGACCGGCGTCGAACAATACGTTTTCAAGGAGACACCCAAAATCGCGGGTTTCGCCCCCGTGGGTGTCAACGGCTGGTCCATCGGCGCCACTCAGGACCAGATTGAGTTCCTCGCCGCCTCTAACTCCATCCGCAATTCCAACATCCTGGTGGCCCTCGTCG
>JAHLLR010000103.1 GCA_020444075.1 Deltaproteobacteria bacterium | reverse complement strand
CCGATGAAATTTTCAAGAACAAGAAGGATCTGGTCCAGGTATATCTGGGCGTCATCCAGAATCGAAACATCGAAATCGACGGTTATAAGTGGCCCATCGATACCCTGATCATTGCCACCAGCAATAATTCCGAGTTCAACCGATTCCTCGCGGAAAAGGAAGAAGCCCCCATCGTCGACCGCTGCCGCATCTGCTATGTCTCTCACAATACCAATTACAAGCTCCAGAAAGATTTGACCATCTACGCCATCGGCAACGAGATCCGCACCACCTTAGACCGGGAATATCTGCATCAGGATCCCAACCTGAACCATGCCGCCTCGGTGACGGTGGTGCTCACCCGGTTGGCCCGGTCGGAAAAGCTCACCCCCATCGAGACCATGAAGCTGGCCGCCGGCGAGGTGGCCGGAGAAAAGAGCATCAAGACTCTGGCCGAAGTCATCGACACCCTCAATCAGGATCCGGACATCACCAAGCGGTTCGGCCAGAAGGGGTTGGGTCAGCGGAACCTGGGGCGGGCCATCCAACTGCTCAACGAAAGCTCGGAGACCAACGAGGGCCGGTGCATGTTCGCCTACGACATCTTCAAGGCCCTGGAGCGCATCATTCTTGATTATGTGACCGACGCCAATGACCGTGCCAAATACCTGGAGGATTTGAAGACAGCCAAGGGCCTCTATCGCGAGCGGATCATGACGGAGATGTTCAACGCTTACATGGACGAACCCCTGGCCATCCGCAAGGACGTCATGAGCTACGTGAACATGATTATCGGCATCGACGCCGAAAACCTGGGCCCGGACAAAATGTGGAAGTACAAGGACCCCCAGAGCGGCGAACTGAGAGCACTGAAAATAGACGAACGCTACATCAACAGTGTTGAAGATCGCCTGGGACTGAAGACGACCGAGCAGCGGGAGACCTTCCGGACCTCCATCCGCAAGATATACGGCCAGAAGATCTCCGTGGATCCGGACTACGATTTCATGGACAACCTGGAACTGGTCAAGGCGGTCACCGACGTGCGGCTGAAATCCGATATCGCCGGTGCCGGCAGCCTCATCGGCGCCCTGGCCAACCGGACCAACGAGGAGAACCAGAAACTTTACGACCGCATGGTCGACACCATGCTCAACAAGCTGGGGTACTGCAAGACCTGCGCGCAGAAGACGATCGAGTATTTTTGTACGCAAGAAGATGAAAGTTAAGCAATTCAATACATATCAAGCAATACAATAAACAAGGGAGTTGTCTTGAGAGTAGAGCAAATAATCATTCTTGTCACTTTGTGTATATTGGCGATCATTGGTTATTCCACAGGGTCAATAAAAGGAGATTGGCAAGGATTTGATAAACTAAAAGACCCACTCTATATAATTATTGGATTGTATTTCGGCCAAATTTTTAAACTGTTTTAAGTAGTATAATGGAAAGCTATTAATGCATACCAATCTGAAAAAACTATATAGCTCCCTAATAGAGTCAGGTTTAACTCCTGAACAGGAAGAGAAAATCCTCCTGGAACTCGATGATGACCGAACGCACGACATGCCAGTCATTGGCGGAAATGTGGCCATCGTCACCACCGACGAAGGCGAGATCCGTCTGCTAAACCTTTACGATTACCACGACCTGATGATCCTGCAGGCCATGGCTCAGCCCAAGGGCTCGTATGTCAGCCACATCCGCTCCATCGACGAACTGCTGGAAAAGGACCGCCAGCGGGAAAAGGATGGCTTTCCCCGTAAAATCCGCGTGGGCAAGATGATCAAGCCCGGCAAGGCCGGCAAGGGCAAGGTGGTGGTGGTGCCCACCACCGTGGAAGAGAAGTTCATCCACGACCCCAACTTTGCCGAACAGGAAGAGGGGCAGGGTCAGGGCGGCAGCGGCGATGGCGAAGAGGGGGAGGTCATCGGCGAACAGCCGGTCCGGGATCCGGAGCAGGCCGGTGCCGGTGGGCCGGGTCAAGGAGAAGGCGGCCAGCACGAGATGGAATCGTCGGCCTATGACCTGGGGAAAATTCTCACCGAACAGTTCGAACTGCCCAATCTGCAGGACAAGGGCAAAAAGCGCTCACTGACCCGGTACACCTACAACATGACCGACCGCAACCGCGGTTCCGGCCAGGTGCTGGACAAAAAAGCAACCCTGCGGGAGATCGTCGAAACCAACATTCACCTGGGCAACATCCCCGACCTGGACGACATCGACCCGTCCGGGTTCATTATTTCTCCCAGAGACAGGATCTACCGGATCCTGTCCAAAGAAAAGGATTTCGAATCCCAGGCGGTCGTTTTCTTTCTCCGGGACTATTCCGGCTCCATGGCCGGCAAAGCCACCGAACTGGTGGTCACCCAGCATGTGCTTATTTACAGCTGGCTGATCTATCAGTACGCCAACCAGGTGGAGTCGCGATTTATCCTCCATGACACCGAAGCCAAGGAGGTCGAGGATTTTTATACCTACTACAACTCCAGGGTGGCCGGCGGAACCCAGGTGTTTTCAGCTTACGAACTGGTCAACCGGATCGTGAAAGCGGAGAATCTGGCTGCGGACTACAACATCTACGTGTTTCACGGTACCGATGGCGACGACTGGGACACGGAGGGGAAAAAGGCCATTCCGGCATTGAAGGAGATGATGGGTTATACCAGCCGTGTGGGCGTGACCATCGCGGAGCATACCGGCGGTTCCCAGAACAACACGGAAGTGGAACGGTACTTGAAAAAATCAGGACTGCTGGAAAAATTTCCCAAACTCATCCGACTGGACGTGATTAATGAAAGCACTGACGAGCCCCGGCTGATAGAGGGGATAAAGCGGTTGATATCCTAACTAAAAGACGAAAACGGCAAAACCATGGAACTGATCGACCAGCACACGAAAACGATCATGGAAGGCTGCAAACTGCGGGCCCGCGACGCCGGTCTGCGTTTTGAAGACGAAAGTCTGGAATACATCGTCACCAACCGTGATCTTATCGAGCTTTCTCCCAAGGTGATGATTCCCACCCTCTACGATTACTGGGTACACGATGTGGAGGTGCTCAAAGAGAAGGGCAAGTACGAATTATACCCGGGCAATCCATACGAAACCGTCATCAACACCAGACCGGCGATCTCTTTCTACAACGACAACAATCCTGACTGGCTCAATGTAATGATATTCTATCACGTCATCGGCCATATCGACTTTTTCCAGAACAACCTCTATTTCAGGCATACGTGGGATTACGACTTCAACGGCGAGGCGCTGTCCGACAAGCGGGCCATTGCCAAGCTCCGCTCCGAACGGGGCCGCTGGGTGGACTATGTGATCGAGTTTGCCCGGGGAATAGACAACCTGGTAGGATATCATGGACTCTTGTCGAAAATTTTTTCAGCGCCTGATTCAGGTCTTTCCGGAAAAGTGGATTTTTATTTCGACATCTATTTGCAGGACATCGCCAAAGCCAATATCAGTAAATACATCAAGGAACTGGAACGTTACAACGCAAGTATCAAGGACGATCCGGTAATGGGGGAACAAGGCTTTTTCTCATTGGTGGACCAGCGTCATCCGGAGTTTGGCAGCCTGTTCAAAAAGCATCTGGAAACCAAAAAACAAAAGCCCCGGGACCTGCTGGAATTTATCATGGAAAATTCCAAGATGCTTCGCCGGGAAGAGAATCAATGGATGCTGATGGTGATCCAGATCATCCGAAAAACAGGGCTTTTTTTTCAGCCCCAGATCCGCACCAAGATTATGAACGAAGGCTGGGCCTCCTACTGGCATGAGACCCTGTATATGAATGATGACCGCATCAAGGGGCACGAAGTGGACTTCGCCCGGGTCAACGCCGGGGTGACGGCCATGCCCCGGGTGGGATTGAATCCATACGCCCTGGGCATGCGGCTGTTTTACTTCCTGGAGGAAATGGCCGAGAAGGGCAAGGTGTCCTGGGAGTTTCAGCATATTGCGGATACCGGGCGGCGAAAAGACTATGACGCCAAAACCGGAAAAGGAAAGGATTTCATATTCAACGTCCGAGAAAACTTTTCAGATTTTACCTTTATCCATAGCTTCGTGGACCAGGACTTTGTCTCCACCAACAAGCTTTTTGTTGCCGGCAAGCGGTTGAACCAACAAAAAATGGTCTGGGAATATTTCGTGAAAAGCCGGAGCGTGGATGATTACCGGGAAATGCTCATGGCCTCTCTGTACCACCCGCCGTGCATCGAGGTCGATCAGGAGAAAACCAAGGACAATGCCTTGTACCTGCGCCACCGGTTTGAGGGTAAACCGCTGGTGGCGGAATATATTCCCAATACCATGCTGGGCATTGAATACCTGTGGGGCAATCCGGTTCAGCTGGAAACCATGGAGGTGGCATCGACGCCGTCGGCGCCAAAAATGCCTACCCTGCCAGGGATCTCAATGCCCCAGACCGATGCACCCCAACCGCGGGAACTGAAATGGCAGCGGGTGCTGTACACCATGAAAGATCGAAAACTGAGCAGAAATGTCCTTTAAATAACACGACCGGTACCGCATCGTCCGCCGGTTGGATAAGGCAGTATATGGACAACATCAAAAGAGCCATGCGGCATATCGATACGGTGGGTGATGGATCAAACCACCGCAAGCCCATCCCCTTTGGGGAATTTCTTCAAGTGGTGCTGGCCAACCCCATCGGCACCATCCGGAACGTGTTCCAGGTTTTTCACGACCTGTTCAAAGCTTATGTGGGTGAAGGCGTGGATGAATATCCAAACGACCCGGAATCCATCCAATACGTGAGCTATGATTGCAGCCGACTGTTTGTCGAAGGCGCGGATCACCCTTTTTTTGCGGACCGTCTTTTTGCCAATCGGCTGGTCAACCATGTTGAGGCTCTGCGAAGCGGCGCCCAGCAAAACAAAATCTATATTTTTGACGGCCCCCACGGCTGCGGCAAGAGCACCTTTTTGAACAATTTGTTGAAGCGTTTCGAAGAATACGCCAATACTGAAGCGGGAACCCGTTACGAGACGGTGTGGCGTCTGGATCGCAGACAACTGACCCACGAAGGGGGCAACGAAACCGTTTCCATTATAGAGAGCCTTTTCCGGATGCAGCAAAATCCGGACAAGAAGCAGTTCGAGACCGTTCGGAACATGGCCCTGCCCGACGCGGAGAACTATTATGTGGAGGTTCCCTGTCCCTGCCATGACAATCCGCTGCTCCTGATTCCCAAATCGCAGCGGCGGCAATTTCTCGATGATCTCTTCGAAAACAACGAATTTAAATACACCCTTTTCACCGACAAGGCCTTCGAATGGATATTTCACGAGGTTCCCTGCACGATTTGCGGATCTCTTTACGACGCGCTGCTCACCCGGCTGAAGAGCCCGGCAAAGGTGTTCGAAATGGTTCATGCCGTTCCCTACAGCTTCAATCGCCGACTGGGCCGGGGCATCAGCGTGTTCTCCCCCGGTGATCGCCCGGTCAAGGAGATCATTCAAACCAACGAATACCTTCAGCGGTTGATCAACCGGCTTTTTTCCGACAGCAACCAGGTCCGATACATGTATTCGCGGTACGCTAAAACCAACAACGGTATCTATGCCCTGATGGACATCAAATCCCATAACATCGAACGCCTCATCGAACTTCACAACATCATCAGCGAAGGGCTGCACAAGGTCGAGGATATCGAGGAGAACGTCAACTCCCTGTTCCTGGCCCTGATGAATCCGGAAGACAAAAAGAACATCAAGGATTTTCAGTCTTTTTCAGACCGTATCGTCTATATCAATATCCCGTATGTACTGGATCTGAACACGGAGGTCGAGATTTACCGCAACATCTTCGGGTCTCACATCGATGACAGTTTCCTGCCCCGGGTGCTGCACAATTTCGCCCGGGTCATCATCTCTTCCCGGTTGAGCCTTCGCTCCGAAGCCATGCTCGAGTGGATTCCCGAGCCGGAGAAATACAGCCGGTACTGCGATAAAAACCTTCAGTTGCTCAAGATGGAAATCTACACCGGGCACATCCCCGAGTGGTTGTCCGAAGAAGACCGCAAGGCGCTCACCGCCAAACGCCGGCGCCGGATCATCGGCGAATCCGATAAGGAAGGCCGTCAGGGAATTTCGGGGCGCGATTCCATAAAGATATTCAACGCGTTTTACACCACCTACGCCAAATCGGGCGAATTGATCGACATGTCCATGCTGTGCAAATTTTTCCACGGGCAGAAAGACCTGAAAGCCTTTATCCCGGAGGGTTTTTTAGATTCACTGCTGTTGCTGTACGATTTCACTATTTTGCAGGAGGTTAAAGAGTCCCTGTACTATTTCAACGAAGAGCAGATTCACCGGGAAATCCTTCATTATATGTTTGCCGTCAATTTTGAACCGGGAACCGTTGAAACCTGCAAGTTTACCGGCGAGAAGGTCCGCATCACCGAAGAGTTGCTGGATGGATTTGAACGGCGCATGCTGGGAAAAAAGGTGGAAAAGATCAAGCTCTTGAATTTCAGGAAGGAAACCCAGAAAGAGTACACCTCCAGAACTCTCACTCAGGAAATCATGGTGACCGGCACGCCTCCCACGGCAACCCACCTTTTCCAATCACTGAAAGAACGCTATGTTTTTAACCTGAAGGAAAAGGCCTTGGATCCCTTTCTGGAAAATGAAAATTTCCGGCGGGCGATCAAGGATTATGGCGAGGAGGATTTCAAGACCTACGACAAAAAAATCCGCGATGATGTCACCTTTCTTTTGGACAACATCATGAAGCGCTACCGGTACACCGAACATGGTGCCAGGGCGGTTTGTATCTACGTCATCGACAATGATCTGGCCAGGAAATTCACCAAGCCGTGACCACAATCCCTTCCATTCACCATTTTGGCCACCAGGCTTGCCTGAACCGGACAGATATGGGAAGGCCGTCTACATTCTCCACCAGCGGCAAGGGTTCCAGCAGGTCTAATGGCAGGATTATCATGATGTCGCGGGCGCTGATGGGTGAACTGATGTCCGCCGGGATGCGTCGGGTCAACCTGAACCAGAATTTTTGCGAAGGGCGCGTGCTTCATGGAAAAGAAGGTCGAGTTTCCGTCTATATGCGGTGATTTGGAAGGCCTTTACTACACCGGCGATTCAGAAAAGGGGGTTGTCATTACCCACCCCCACCCCCAATACGGCGGGGACATGTACAGTCCGGTCGTGGAGGCAATCATTGCAGCGTATCGCAAACTGGGATTTTCCACCTTGAGATTCAATTTCCGGGGTGCGGGCAATAGCGCCGGCCATTACGATCAGGGGGTTGGGGAGCGGGATGATGTGAGAGCGGCCGTCTCATTTCTGAGCGACCGGGGATTGAAAACCATTCACCTGTCCGGATATTCCTTCGGTGCCTGGGTCAACGCCATGACCCTTCAAGGTGGTTTGGCGGTGCAGGGGATGACCATGGTTGCACCGCCGGTGGCATTCATCGATTTCGAGGATGGGCTTCGCCTGCCCTTACTCTCGGCGGTGGTTGCGGGCAGCCGTGATGAAATAGCCCCACCGGTTCTGATCCGTCCGTTGATGGGGCAATGGAATCCCGATGCACGCATCGACATCATCGACGGCGCCGACCATTTTTTCTTCGGATTCCTCGACGAAGTGACCCGGAGGCTGGTTCAGTGTCTCTAATGCCGCCTGACCGGCCGGGCATAACGGTTGTTGATTCGCTGGATACTTGACATCACGTCTGCCGTCGAATAAACTTTTTTCAGTTACCGGTGATTTGCTCGGTGAATTTAAGGCTGTCATTCTTTTCCCCCTTCTTCCTGATGTCCAGCGTTCCTCGTGCCATCCGCCAGTTCAATTATTGATCCTTCGACCGCTTTCGCACACCCCGCAGCCGTTCCAGTGGTTCCATTGATGCTCCTGGTGAATCAATACCATCGTGCAGATTGAAGACTGGCGTTAACCCACAACCAAAAGGAGGCGCCATGAAAGCCATTCATCACCTCATCGAAGAACAAGTGCGGCGCTGGGAGATTCTCAGAAAGGAAAAGAGTGAGGCAAAGACCCTGCCGGTGATCACCCTGTCCAGGGAACCCGGAAGCGGAGGAAAATTTGTAGCCAAAGCCGTCGCCGAGAGGCTTGGTCTGGAACTCTTTCATCAGGAGATCATTAATGCCATGGCCGAAAATGCCGATACCACCGCCAGAATCATTCGGACATTGGATGAAAGGAGTTTATCCATGATCGAAGACTGGGTGTCGGCGGCCATCAGCGAGCGGCATCTTTGGCCGGATGATGTTTCCCGAGTGCTGATGCGGGTCATAGGCACCATCGGGCGACACGGGAAGGCCGTCATCGTTGGCCGGGGCGCCAATTTTATCCTTCCGCCGGAAAATCGATTTCGGGTTAGGATCATCGCTCCCCTGGAACTGCGGGTGAACCATGTGGCGGAAACCTATGGGGTAACCAAAAAAGAAGCCAAACGCCGGGTGCTGCGCACCGAATCGGACCGACAGGCCTTTGTGAGAAAATATTTCTATAGTGACATCAGTGATCCGGCGAATTATGATATGATCCTGAATACGGGAACACTTTCCGTTGAATCGGCTGCTGCAGCAATATGCAGCGCCCTCGGCTGAAGAACGTAAGCAATCTGAAAAAATCAGATCATGATCGAAAGCCTTCAGACGATTCGCAAGATGCAGCAGGTGAAGCAAGCGGCCCTGGCTCCGGCAGAGCCGTCGGGCACCGACCAGTCTGTGGCGGCCCGGGCCAGCCAGGTCGAAGCCTAGGCGCGGCAGAAAAAAAGCCAGCTTGAAGAGGCGGATACCGAAGCCGAAAAGGCCCATGGCCGGAAAGGTCGTCAGGCGTCGGGAGTCAAGCACCCCTACAGTGCTGAAGTGGTGGGGCAATCGCTTAATATTACGGTATAAATTGAACCGGTCTTGCGATCTTTGGATAGACCTTACCCAATAATCGCTTCCTGTCCTATTTTTGCCACCATTCCGTAAAGCTGGGAAACCAGCATTCCCGTGAACATCAGAGAACATCCAATTACTCCCCTGCCTGACATCACTTCTCCCAGGATCAGCCAGCCGCCCACGGCGGCGAAAACCGCTTCCAGGCTAAGCAGAATGGCGGCATGGGCCGGATGGGCGTGGCGTTGAGCCACCACCTGAAGGGTGTAAGCCACCCCCACGGATAGGGCTCCGCCGTAGATGATAGGCAGGGCTGCGGCAGCGACGTCGACAACGCTGGCGGTTTCTATCATCATGGCCGTCATCAGGCTGGTCACGGCGCACACCATGAACTGAATGAAAGCCAGCCGCAGGGAGTCGGTTTTAGGGGAGAGCCAGCCGATCAAATGGATATGGCAGGCCCACAGCACCGCTCCAATCAATTCCAACAGATCGCCGAAGGAGACGGTGAAATCTTCGTTGACGCTGAGCAGGTACATGCCAGCGGCGGCCATCAATGCACCGCCCCACGTGCCTGCGTTGGTGCGTTGGCCCCACAACAGCCCCATGATGGGGACGATTACCACATACAGACCGGTGATGAATCCCGCTTTTCCGGCGGTGGTGTAGACGAGCCCTACCTGCTGCAGGGAGGCGCCGGCGAAGATGGCCAGTCCGGCCAGTCCACCATAAAAAACAAGGCTTTTGTTCTGGATCTGGCTGCGGCCTTTTTCTATTTTGGGCTGATTTTTACGGTTGCCGAAAATAAATGGAACCAGCACCATGGCGCCGAGGAAAAAGCGGATGCCGTTGAAGGTGAACGGTCCCACGTGATCCATGCCCATGCGTTGGGCTACAAAGGCAAAACCCCAGATGACGGCGCTGAGCAGGAAGAGCAGGTCGGATTTCAAGTGTTGTTTAGGCATCTACTGGTTCCCGAACCCGTTCTGGCCGCCGCAGTCCGGGCACTGCCAGGTGATGCCGTTGCAGGACATGCCCCACACATTCTCGTTCATGCATTCCTGGCAGATCAGGAAACCGCAGCGGCAGCTCCAGCAGAACGGAACTTCCTTCGAGCAGCAGTGACAGACTTTCGGTCCTTTCAGTCGTCGCCGGGAGCGGCTGGCCGGCTGGTTTGCGGTGTCATTCATCGCTTATCGCTAACTCTCTGAAGTCTTGTCGTTTAAGATGGTTAATGCTACCATGCGCCCAACATGCCGAAACGATACTAACTAATGCAGGAGCACCTCCGTGTCAACGCCAATTGAGCCGGACTTGAAACAGACGAATCCGACGCTGTACCTGATAGACGGCAGCGCTTACATTTACCGGGCCTACCATGCGGTCCGGGGGCTTTCCAACAGCAGCGGCCTGCCGACCAACGCCACCTTCGGGTTTACCCGTATGCTGATCAAGCTGATGGCGGACCGATCTCCGGGCCATGTGGCCATGTTTTTCGATGCCAAAGGCCCCACCTTCCGCCACGACCGGTATCCAGCGTACAAGGCCAATCGGCCGCCCATGCCCGAGGACCTGGTTCAGCAGCTGCCCTGGATCCGCAAGATTACTGGGGCGTTTAACATTCCGGTATTCGAGATGCAGGGGTACGAGGCCGACGACCTCATCGGCACGCTGGCCTGCCATGCGGAGAAAAACGGGTTTCGTGTGGTCATGGTTACCGGGGATAAGGATTTTATGCAACTGGTCACCGATCGTTGCACCATCTGGGATCCCATGAAAGACAAGATCCTCGATCCTGCCGCCATCCGAGACGCCTTCGGTCTTGAGCCTGAGCAGATGATCGACGTGATGGGCCTGTCCGGTGACACGGCGGACAACATTCCCGGCGTTCCCGGCATCGGCCAGAAGACGGCAGTGGACCTGATTAAAACCTTCGGCAGCATGGATGGGGTTTTTGCCGGTATCAACACCATCACCAAGAAAAAGCAGAAGGAAAATCTGATCCAGTTCAAGGCGCAGGCCCTGTTGAGCCGCGAACTGGTTACCATTGACCGGAATGTGCCTGTCGAATTCGACCCGGACCGTTTGAAAGCACGGGTTCCCGACGACGAAGCGCTGACCCGACTTTTTGCCGAGCTGGAGTTCAGGCAACTGCAGCAGGAATATGCCTCGCAAGACCAATCGGTCGAGCGGCATTATGGCGCCATCCTGGGAATGGATGGCCTGGATGAACTGGTGCGTCGACTGGAAGGTGCCAATCGGTTTGCCCTGGATACCGAAACCACATCAGTGGATCCCATGCAGGCGCGACTGGTGGGTCTTTCTTTTTGCCTGACCCCCGGTGAAGCCTTTTATATTCCGGTGGGGCACAACTATCTGGGTGCGCCCGAACAGCTTCCGCTGAAAGCCGTACTGGAACGCCTGCGGCCTGTGCTGGCCAACCCGGACGTCAAAAAGATCGGCCAGAACATCAAGTATGACTGGATGGTGCTGCGCCGGCACGGTGTGGATCTTGCCGGTGTTAATTTTGACACTATGGTGGCTTCCTACCTGATCGATCCCGGCAAGCGGGCCCACGGCCTGGACCAGATTGCCCTGGACTACCTGGGACACAAGAACATCACCTACGCTGAAGTGGCGGGAAAAGGAAAGACTGCCGTCACCTTCGACCAGGTGATGGTGGAAAAGGCAGTTCCTTATGCCTGCGAGGATGCCGACATTACCCTGGCCGCTCACGATGTGTTCGTTTCCCTGCTGAAAGAAAACGGATTGACGGAACTGATGGAACAGGTGGAGATGCCTCTGCTGCCGGTGCTGCTGGAGATGGAGATGACCGGCGTCTGTGTTGACCGGGGCCGGCTGCGGGATCTGTCAAAATCCTTTGCCGGACAGTTGGACATTCTCGAACGTCAGATTTATGACCTGGCCGGTGAGACCTTCAATATCAATTCATCGCAGCAGATGGGACGGATCCTGTTTGAAAAACTGAACCTGCCGGTCCAGAAAAAAACCAAGAAAAAAACCGGCTACTCGACGGATGTGGAGGTACTCACGACACTGGCCCGCAGCCACGAATTGCCGGCCCTGGTGCTGCGCCACCGGACGCTGGCCAAACTCAAGTCCACCTATGCCGACGCCCTGCTGGAACTGATTCACCCGGAAACCGGACGTATCCATACCTCTTTCAACCAGACCGTGGCCGCCACCGGTCGACTGAGCAGCAGCGATCCCAATCTGCAGAACATACCCATCCGCACAGAAGAGGGCCGGGAAATCCGAAAGGCCTTCGTGCCGCGGGAGGGCTGGCAGTTGCTTTCAGCCGATTACTCCCAGATCGAGCTGCGCATTCTGGCCCATTGTTCCGAGGATCCGATCCTTATCCAGGCTTTTAAAGATGATGAAGACATTCATACCCGAACGGCCACCGAGGTCTTTCAGGTCTTTCCCCAGATGATCAACGACGAGCTGCGGCGGCAGGCCAAGGCCATCAACTTCGGCATCATCTATGGTATGAGTGCCTTCGGGCTGGCCCGGGAGCTGGAAATCAGCAACAAGATGGCCCAGACTTATATCGACCACTATTTTTCCCGCTACCAGGGCGTCAAGGCCTTCATCGACAAAACCATCGAGACGGCCCACACTACCCGTCAAACCAGTACGCTGTTGGGTCGTATCCGTCAGTTGCCGGATATCGCCAGCACCAATCGCAACGTGCGCCAGTTTGCCGAGCGTACCGCCATCAACACGCCCATCCAGGGCACCGCCGCGGATCTGATCAAACTGGCCATGATCGGCGTGGACCGGGCACTGCGCAAAAAGCGAATGAAAACCGCCATGCTGCTTTCGGTGCATGACGAAATGATATTCGAGGTACCGCCTGATGAACTTGACGATGCAAAAGCGTTGGTTCGGGAAAAAATGGAGAACGTCTGGGAACTGGCCGTTCCCCTGAAAGTCAACATGGCCTGCGGACAGAACTGGGCCGAGGCCCACTGACAAGGCCTGAAGGTGAATTGCCCCGGAGGTTTGATATGAAAAAATACACCAACCTTATGTTAAACGGTCTTTTTGCAATCCTGTTGGTTGCCTGCGCCAGCCCACGCATCACCCTCTTTTCCGATGCCTCCGATCCGCTGCGGGAGGTGACGCTCGACGGTACGGCGGATGACAAGATTCTGATTATCCCCATTACCGGCGTCATCACCGACTCCCCTAAAAGCCGGATTGCAAGGACGATGCCCGGCGTGGTGCAGGAGGTCGTCTCCCATCTGCGGCTGGCTGAAAAGGATGACCGTGTCAAGGTGGTGCTGTTCAAGATCGATACCCCAGGCGGCACCACGACGGCCAGCGACATTCTTTACCATGAAATTGCTGCATTCAAACAGCGCACCGGTAAGAAGGTGGTCGTCTGTATGATGAACCTGGCTACTTCCGGGGGCTACTATGTGTCCCTGCCGGCGGATGTGATCATGGCCCATCCCACCACGGTTACCGGCTCGATCGGTGTGATCCTGATGCGACCTCAGGTGTCGGGGCTCATGGAAAAGATCGGTGTGGACGTGCGGGTGAACAAATCCGGCGAGAATAAGGACATAGGATCGCCGTTCCGCCCCATCACGCCAATGGAGGAGAACATGCTGCAGGAGCTGGCCGATGCATTGGGCAGGCGGTTCGTTGATCTGGTGAAACAGCACCGGGGGCTGGATGGTCAGCGTCTGGCGACCGTTGCCGATGCCCGGATTTTTCTGGCCGAGGATGCCCTTGCAGTGGGTCTGGTGGATAAGATCGGCTATCTTCAGGACGCCATCGCCGATGCCAAAGCGCTCGCCGCCCTCGATCCCGACGCCCGGGTGGTGGCCTATCGGCGAACCGATTATCCCAACGACAACCTTTACAATACCCTCACCAGCGGCATCCACACCAACCCAACACCGATGGTGGACATAGGCCCCATCGGCGACCTGCTCTCCCTGGATGCCGGCTTTTACTACCTCTGGCCCCAGGCTTTAGGTTCTCCATGATTTTTTTTAGTTTATACAAGTAGTTGCCTTAACATTGATCAAGCCCACGAGACAGGCCTGAATGTCTTTGGTCTCTTGTTCTGTCGTCTTGCCCTGATGGCTGGCCACTCATCCACTCGAATAATCGTTTGTACTTTCCGGCCAGTGGCAACGCCTTGGATCCGGCTATCAACACAGAATCCGTTTTTAGACTAAACTTCATCTGACTGCGGCCGATACAGTTATCAAGATCGCGTGGAACACGCATCCTGAAACAGTTACGGCGACCATTGGTGGTCAGGAAAGAAGGTAGTCCACCAGTCTGCGACCCATCCTTCGGAAATGGGGTGGCCTGCCGGAACCCGATCACCGAAAAATTCAATGAGAACAGAATGTTCTCCTCCAAAAGAAAGGCGTTTAGAATGAACCCTATTGCCAGTCAAGAATCATTTGCCCCGTTTTCCCATGGGGCCTTCGCCGGCGGCAAAAGCTACCAGGCGGAGCAGATCAGAGCCGGATCCGTGTCCCTGAACCAGACCACGGACCTCACCATCACCACCGACGAGGGGGATACGGTCAGGCTCAGCATGGCTTCGGCCGTGGAGGCCGATGGCGGCATCTATCGCAGCAATTCCTATGAGAACGGCTGGGCCGCGTCCTCCCAAACGGTATTTTTCGAATTCTCCAGCAGCCAGAACATTGCCGTTGAAGTGACCGGGGATCTCAATGAATCGGAACTGGAAGACATTCGCGAGGCCGTGAAAGCCATCGGTTCCATGATCGATGATTTTCTTTCCGGGGATCTACAGGAAATGGCCAAGGACGGGGAACTGCTGAAGGAACTGGATACCATCTCCAGTCTGGAAGCGGCTTTTTCCCAGGAGAGGCAAGCCGTATATGCCGAACAGGAGAAGGTCCAGATCAGCGCCATGGCATCGGAAAAGGGCGATCACTCCCACCGCCGTGGTCATGGCGGCCTTCAACGGCTGATGAAACGCATCGACCGCTTGACCGACGATATGACCGATAAAGTCAAAGGATTCCGCGGCCGCCGCAAACAGCTGGCCAGATCGGTGGAGGATCTCTTCGGCCGATACCGAAATGGTGAAGCGGACAGCGCGCCTACAGACAAAATGGGCCAGGACGTGGTCAAGACCATGCAAACGGCGTTTGTCCAGAAGATTCAGACCCTCACCGAATCGGCCAGCTTCAATTTGACTTACACTGCCTGATCTGCACCCTCGCAGCCAACCATTCCGGAGAGGCTGTCTATCAGGCAGCCTCCCCGGAATTTTCATCTTCTGTTTCCGGCGCTGCCGAAAGCCTCACGGTTTCATCCACCGCCTGGTAGATGGCCTTGAAGGCCTCCGGAAATCCCGTGGGTGAAATCCGGCCGGTTTCAATAAACTTGACCACGATCTCTTTGGTGGCCCGAAGAATCTGCTCGTCTTGACTTGCCTTTCTCATCATCACCCACCTTTACGGAACATATTGTTAAATATATTGACCTGTTAACAGGAAGCCTGCCGGAAGTCAACTGCAGCCCGCGGACAGAGACGGTCGTTGTCCGAAGCGGAAAGGGGCAACAGAACGTTTGACACGGTTTCCGCCATCCTTTAATAAGAAGCCCCAACAGTAA
>JAHLLR010000102.1 GCA_020444075.1 Deltaproteobacteria bacterium | reverse complement strand
GCCATGGACCTCTTCGGCCACAAGGATTTCCACAATATCGGCATGCGGGACATCGCCAAGCGCGCCGGTATATCGGCCGCTGCGATCTACCGCTATTTTCCCAGCCGTGACGATGTGTTCGTGGAGGCCCTGGTGCGCCACATGAAAGTGGTGGAGGACCTGTTTGAGGAGAAGGTCAAAGAGGGCAACACCTCCCTGGAGGAACTGGCCCTGGGCAGCGTGGACTACATGTTGAAAAACGAATCGGTGTTCCAGATGATGGGCCATTTCATGATCACCGGCCAGATTCAGCCCAAGGCCCTGGATCGTTACAATGCCATGCAACGCCGGTTTCTCGATATCCTGGAGCGGATCAACAACCAGACCGATGTCGGCATGAACAACCGCCTGGTGACCCATGCCATTTATGCCTCCATTACCGGCGTGGTCATGGCCTTCAAGAATTATCCGGGCCGGTCTCCCGAGGAGATCCGGCGGCATATCTACCGACTGGTCCAGATTGTCAGCAGCGTCTTTTCGACGGGCAAAATTCCCGAGAACCTGCAGAACCTGCCGGGCCAGGACCTTGCCGCGATGCCTGAGGGTAAATGATTTGGCCGGTGAACAGTGACCGTAAACGGTAACCGGAACGGGTGATAGACCACCACGGTGCCTGGGTCGAGATCGGAAGGCGTTCCTACGAAAAACCGAATCCCATAAGCCGATTTGCCATGACATTTAAACGAACCTTCCTGACGGCCGTCATCACGGCGATTATGGTCGCCTGTTCGCCCAGGACGCTGATCGTTCGGCAGATCACCGATATGGTGGACGTCGGCATTACAGCTTTTGAGCGTGACAGTGATCTGGATCTGGTGGAAAGGGCTATTCCGGCCCACATCAAACTGCTGGAGGCCATGCTGGCCAACAGTCCCGATGATTGTCGGTTGATTACGCTGTTATCACGGTTGTATGGCAGCTACGGGTTTGGTTTTGTGGAAACCCGTCTGGAAACGGCCCTCTTTGTGCCCCCCAGCCAGGGTGCGGCCGAACCGGATATCGCTTCCCTGAAGGGCCAGCTCAACCGCACCTACGAAAAGGGCATGGAGTACGCCCTGGACGCTCTGGATAAAAGGTTGCCTGGTGTGCGACCGGCCTTTGCAAAGGTTGCCACCATCGCGCCTTATTTGGAGCAAATGGACAAAGACGATGCCGCTCCTCTGTTCTGGTACGGCTTCAACCTGGGGGCCTGGGTCAACCGCAATCTCGATTCCATCCGGGCCGTATCCCGGGCGCATGTGGCCCGGAAAGTCATGGAGCGGGTGATCGAACTGGATCCTGCTTATAACCATGGTGGTGCGCATCTGTTCCTGCTGGCTTATTTCGGTTCCCGCCCCCCCATGATGGGCGGCAGCCAGGAAAAAGCCATGGACCACTACCACCGGTTAAAACAGATCGCCGGCAACGACTACCTGCTGGGTGACCTTTTTTACGGCCGCTTCTGCCTGCAGCAACAGCAGGATCGGGAGGGGTTTGTCGACCTGATGCAGCGAATTTTCGACCACCCTGCAGGCGATAACGATATGGCGCTTTACAATGCCATTGCCGGGCGCAGGGCAGGTATTTATCTGGGGGCGGTGGATACATTGTTTGAATGACAGGGACGTGACCGATACTCTGGCATTTTTAACCCAACAACAAAAAAAAACCAATGCAACCAATAAAATCGATTCAACGTGCCCTTGGCTATTTGGTCTTCGCCCTCATTGCCTTCATTTTTATCGTCCCGATAATTCAGGCCGCTCCTTTTGAGATCAAAATTGCCGTGGTCATGCCAGAGGGCAGCACGTGGACCCGCACCCTACATGAATTTGCCGATGCGGTAGCCTCGGAAACCGGCGGTGATGTAGCCATTAAAATCTATGCCGGCGGGGTCAGCGGCGACGAGGTGGATGTACTGAGAAAAATGCGGGTCAACCGCCTGCATGCCGGCGGATTCTCCGGGGTGGGGTTGGGGCTTGTTCTGCCCGAGATACGGGTTCTCGAAGCACCGCTGCTGTTCGACAGTTATGAAGAGATCGATTACGTCAAGGAAAAGATGTTCGATGACTTCGCCGCCCGCTTCGAAGAAAAGGGATATGTCCTGCTGGGGTTTGCCGAAGCCGGGTTCGTTTACCTTTTTTCGAATCAGCCCATCGACAGTGTGGACCGCCTTCAGCAAACCCGGATGTGGGTGTGGAAAGGGGATCGGGTGGCGGAAAATTTCCTGAACGCCTTCGGTGTGCAGGGCTATCCCCTCCAGCTTGCTGACGTCAATACCGGACTGGAGACGGGAATGATCGATTCCTTTTATTCTCCGCCCCTTGCAGCCGTTGCCTTCCAGTGGTACGCGAGGGCGAAGTACATGCTCGATTTTCCCATGGTCAACTCCACCGGCGCTCTGTTGATGAACAAACGAACCTTTTACGACCTGAGTCCGGAAAACCGCGAAATCGTCAGCCGGCTGGTCAGGCAATACTCGGCAAAACTGGTCCAGCTGACCCGCAAGGACAACGCCGAGGCCGTTAAGGTTCTCAGCGAGGCGGGGATTGAGCTGATCCCGCCCACCCCGGTACAGATCGCTTCATTCAAACGAAGTGCCCAAAAGAATTACGAGATGAGCATACCGTCGCTTTACTCGCAGGAACTGTTCGATCAGATTCGCGGATTGCTCGCCGAATTCCGGGCCAAAGGAAATTGAACGAAGGCGTCAACCCATTTTGAATGAAAGCATTGAAATCGATTCATAAATCACCCTTGGACATTAGACGTCCGATGGTCGACGTTCATCTATTCGGCTTATGATCCACACCCTCAAACGGCTGGACGATGCCCTGGCGCTTATTGAAAAATGCGTTATCGTCCTCTGCTTTTCACTGCTGGTTTTTTTTATCGTTTTCAATATTCTTTCGCGCAACTTCTTTCATCTGCCGTCCCATAAAATCTTTGAGGCAGGCCCCAATCTGGTTCTCTGGCTGGCCCTGCTGGGCGCATCCCTGGCGCTGAAGCAGCAGCGGCACATCCGCCTGGAAGTGGTGCTGCGCTATTGTGGAAACCGCATCCGACAGTGGGCTGCCGTGGCGGTGAATCTCTTTGGCACTGTGGTGATGGGAATCCTTTTATGCACCTCCCTTGAATTCGTCAAAAATGAAACTGCCATGTTCGGCGCCTGGGGCTGGCTGTCGATCATCTTTCCCTTTTTTTTCAGCGTGGCTGCGTTTCGCTACCTGGTTCGGTTTGCGTCCGGACCAACGAGTGACGCGTCCCAACGGGTCAAGACGGTCCGATGAGTCCGCTGACCCTTGCCATTATTGTCATTCTGATCCTGGCGCTTCTGGAAACCCCGGTATTTACGGTTATCGCCGCGTTGTCCATTGCCTGCCTCTATTTTATGGATCATGACCTGTTGGCCTTCCAGATGATTCTCATCGAGATGAACCGACTGGGAGCCATGCCGGTGCTGGTGGCATTTCCGCTGTTTACCTTTGTGGGCTGCCTGCTTACGGAGACGCGGGCGCCCCAGCGGATCATGAATTTCGTTGAAGCACTCATGGGATGGCTGCCCGGAGGACTGGCCATGGCGGCCCTGTGTTCATGCGCCTTTTTCACCGCCCTGACAGGAGCCAGCGGGGTGACCATTGTTGCGATAGGCAGCATTCTCTATCCGGTGATGCGAAACAAAGGATACGGTGAACGCTTCACCCTGGGTCTGCTGACCACCTCCGGAAGCCTGGGGCTGCTTTTCCCGCCGAGCCTGCCCGTCATTTTATACGGCGTCGTTGCCCAGGTGGATATTGGCCGAATCTTCAAGGCCGCACTGGTCCCGGGCATCTTTCTGATCGTTGTGCTTTGCGCTTACGCTTTTTTCAAACAGCTCGCCGCCGGACGGCGGGAAGGCCCGCGCGGCATTTCCTTCCAACAGGTGAAATCCACCTTTTTAAGCGGAATCTGGGACTGGCCGGTGATCGTCATTATCCTGGTCGGCGTTTATGGCGGGTTTGTCACCATCGCGGAGGTTTCCGCCGTTGTGCTGATATACGTCGTCGGGGTGGAGTGTTTCGTCTTGAAAGAGATCTCCTTTTTCAAGGCCCTGCCGGCGATTATTGTTGAAAGTGCGGTACTGTCCGGTTCCATCATCATCATTCTGGGAGTCGCTTTAGGGTTTACCGGTTTTCTGGTGGACGAACAGATTCCCAATCGGATCCTTGCTTTCCTGACCGCATTGACCGACAGCAAGCTGCTTTTCCTTGGCGGATTGAACCTGTTCCTGCTGGCCGTGGGCTGCATCATGGATATTTTTTCAGCCATCGTCATCGTGGTGCCCATCATCATACCCATCGCCCTGTCTTACGGGGTGGATCCCATCCACCTGTGCGTCATCTTTCTGGTGAATCTGGAAATTGGCTACTCTACACCCCCGGTGGGTATCAATCTGTTCATCTCCAGCCTGAAATTCGAAAAGCCCGTGACCCTGCTTTACCGGGCGTCATTGCCCTACCTGATTCTGCTGTTGGGTGTTCTGATCGTCATTACCTATGTGCCGTGGCTGAGCTTGTTCCTTGTTAAATAGACACGAATGGATCTTTCACGTGATTTCGGCGTTGGACACCAGATTTGAATCCTCAACATAGCCTGCTATGCCTGCGGTTCAAATCTGCTGACTGCCTTGAACTCACGCGAAATTCCTCATTCGTGGACGGGCAGTAAATATTCCCTTTAATATCCCTGGTTCCGAAATGGCTTTCAGCAAACCTTGTTTCTATTGGGTAACCTGGTTATTAATCCTTGACGGCTGCCTGAATTTTTTTTTATATGATCACCATCCAACCTTGATGGACTCGTAAACAGTCCAAATTCAGTCAACTTCTTAAGAAGATCAAGATCGGCCACGGGAGTCTGCGATGAAAGCGTTCCTTTCGATTCAGGTGTTGATTCATGCGCTTTTTCTGATAGGGGTGACCTCATCGGCCATGGCAGGCATGCAAACCATGACCGACGATCAGATGGGACTGGTTCAAGGCCTGAGCGGAACGATCGTTTCAACCCGCCATCTTCAACCCAAATCATTGAAAGCGGTGGATACACCGGGACTCGTCAATACGATCGGCGTTCAGTTGAAGGATAGCGGGAACCAGGTTTTTTCTCCCGGCAGCCTGGCCAAAGACATTCATCCGACCAGCAGCAGTCCGGATGTCCTGTTCTCTATCCATATGAATGTGAGCCGGGTTAGCTACCGGGAAAACAATACCCGGATGGTGGAGGCGTGGGACGGCAACCGCGTTGATTTTCAGTCCGTGTTCACGGATATGAATCGCTGAGGCGCGTGCATGCACCACCGATTAATGATGGAAATTTGAACCATGGACATGCAAGACGATCTTGAAAAGAGCCGAACCCGATTGAAAAAAGAGGCTGTGGCGCTCCAGAAAATGGGGGAGCGTCTGGTGTTGCTCTCCGACGACCAGCTCGACCGGATGGAGTTGCTTCCGGCGCTGTTGGATGCCATCCAGACCGTACGCACGATAAAATCCCATGGGGCCCGACGTCGCCAGATGCAGTATATCGGCTCGCTGATGCGAAACGTGGATGCGGTCCCCATTGAACAGGCGCTCTTAGAGATCGAGCAGGGTGCCTATCGGCAGGCTAAAGCCTTTCATCGAATCGAAGCCTGGCGTGACCAACTGGTGGATGGGGACGATGACGTAATCGATGAAATTCTGGACGCTTTTCCGGATGCGGATCGCCAGCGTCTGGGCCAACTGGTGCGCAGCGCCCGCAAGGAAAAGGAAAAAAACGCACCGCCGAAATCCGCCCGCAACCTGTTCCGCTATCTTAAGGCCTTGGCTGCCGGGAAGTGATTGCGGAGAAGGACGGCTGTTCGGAAGCACCATCGTGAGCCGGGGACTAAAACGCTCCCAACTGGCATTTTGAGATCTTGATTTTCATGGCCTCGCAGGCCGACGACACTTCCAGCCTCGTCAAGCTCATTTCTTTGGCCAGCGTCCAGGCTGCCTGGCAGGTGATGCAGTCGCCGTCCATGGCTTTGCGGATTGCGGTCTTCAGGGTTTTTGTCACCATTATTGCCGGTTTTACAGCTTTTTTCTTTTTCAAACCATAACCGAACAGCCCCAGTTGACAACGGCGGATTCGTTTTTCCAGCAGATCGATGTTCATTCCTACCACCTGCGGCGAACAGGCCAGTTTTTTGGAAATGGCGTGAGCCGCCACGCAGGTGATGCGTCCCTCTTTTTCCTTGCCGGCGATGGCGTCGGAAATGGCTTTGTCGATCTTACCGCCGGGATGTTTTGCCGCGTAGTGTCCGGCATCCTCGTGTACCATGGAAACCCTCTCCTCAATTAGATGTTGATCGATCGGTGGCAACGCCCCGGTATTTTCAAATGCTCCGATTTTAAATGGGCGATGGTTTTTTCTCGATTACCACTTTAGCGCTTGTTATTCATTCCGGCAAGTACCCACTTGATACTCCATCCGACTACCACCGGTCCAATGCCTACCGTGGTAAATGGAATAACGTCCTGTTGCCAGGGCTTGAAGAAAAGGGCACAGGCGACCGGCCAGAGAATAGATACAATGAGGGCCAGGCGAAGCGTCCAGGAAAACTTGAGGGCAGGGCGGCGCAGCACCACCTGAGGGGGGGAAGCCTTAGGGTTCATCATCCGGGGAACCAGAAATAACCCCGAAATAATGAGCACGATAAGCAGAATTTCCTGTATTCCTGAAAACATGAGGTCCTTTACCGAGCGATCCAGTCGCGTTGTTTGCAAGGGCATTTTCTGTAGCATAAAGTAATGGGTTAGGCAAACAGGGGATGACCGCCATCGGCAAGAAAACGACTGGCGGTTTGATCCGCGTGCGTGTTAATGCACCCTCCGGCGGGAGGGATCGGTTTTCTTGAAGTTTTTTACAAACGGTCCGATAGTAGTGTTGAGGTATGCACTGTTGCCGATTACCGTTATAAGGGATCAGTATTGGGGGGCTGCATGATGGACATCCAGTGGTTGTTGCCGATGCCGCATCAGATGACCGAATCGGGGAAAAGCCTACCGGCATCAATGGCCCTGCGGGCGGGAGATCTGTTGACGGCATCGGTACTGGGTGTGGAAAAGGATAACGACGCCCTGCTTTCCATCGGTCAGTTCAAGGCCTATGCCCGTCTGCCCCTGCCGGTTGTCACCGGCCAGGATATCCAGATTCGCGTGGAGGCGGCTGGGGAAAATCTTCGTATGGTCATGGTGCCCAAAAGCGACCCGGCGGCGAACGTCCCGACAGGGGACCGGCTGGAGATTCGCCTGTTCGAACCCATATCCGACAGGCCTTTACTGTCCGACCCGTCGCGGTCGCTGGTTCCCGGTGAATCTCTCCAGGGACGCATCACCGGATTCGAAAAGAATGGGCTGATGCTGGTGGATTTCGGAAAATTCAAAGCCTTTGCCAAAATCGATATTCCGGTTCGTCAGGGCCAGACCATCCCCCTCACCGTGGTGAAAAGCGACAATGGCATCGCCTTGGCAATGGGGCCCAAGGTCCAAACGATGGAACCAAACAGCTTGCCCACCCCCACGGAGGTCAGTGTTACCCCTAAGGGCCAAACTGGAGCGACCCAACAGGCATCGGTTGCATCACCAGCCCTTCACGCGCAGCCGGAAATAATTTCCAACTTATCCGATAAAGCGGCTACGGTGGGCCCGGCTCCTCCACCCACCGCCGCAGAGATAGCTGTGCTGCGGGAGCAGATTCAGCAGATCCTCGATGGGACCCTTCATCCGGTGAAAGCCGCTACGATGCCCCTGTCCACCCCGATGAAAGGTGCCCTGATCAACCTTCAGCAGGCGCTGAATCCGGCATCGCCGACCGGCGATATGCCGGCGTTGGTGGCAAGAGTCAGAGATTTCATCCAAAATTCCGGGCTCTATTTCGAAAAACGACTGGAGCAGGCAATCCATAGCCTCCAGGCCCTTTCGACGTCAATGACGCCCGACGAATTGGCCCGGCAACCGGTAATTCGTGACCTCATGGTCAATGACTTGAAGCCCAACCTGTTAATCCTGAAAGAATTTTTGGATAGGCAACCCATAGATTCGCAGGGCGGCGACCGGCACCTGCTGGAAACATTGAAAAGTGTGGTTCAGCGAACGGTTTCTCACATCGAGCATCAGCAGTTCATGGCCACGGAAAAACCCGTGGACCCCGACCTTTTCCAGGCTTTTTCCCACCTGATGTTTCTGACCGACACGCAGCGCAATGCCCGCCTTAAAGTATACTACGCAAAAAAGGGGAGGGAGGATGCCCAGAAGAATCCTCGGGTTTCCCTGCTGCTGGACATGGACCGTATGGGAACGGTGCGCACCGATTTGTGGATGGTGGGCAAGGATCTGAACATCACTTTCTTCGTCAGGGAAGCAAAAGTCAAGGCGGCCATCGACACCGAGCATCATCGCATCGGGGAGATGCTCCGAGATACCTTCAATACCGTTGCCGTCAGCGTGGTGGTCAACGAGAAAAAAATTGCTGAATTCGACGGTGAAGATCTGACGCTTCCAACTCGTCGGCAGGTGGACTTGAGCATATGAACGATAAAACGATTAAAACGGCGGCCGCCCTTAAATATGACCAGGCCAAAAACATGGCACCGCGGGTGGTGGCCAAGGGAAAGGGCCATGTCGCCGAGCAGATCATCCAGGTGGCCCGGGAAAACGACGTCCCTCTCGTAGAAGACCGCAACCTGGCCAATGTGTTGGAGGCCATGGAACTGGAGTCGGAGATTCCCGCCGAATTATACCGGGCCGTTGCCGAAGTGTTGGTGTTTATATACCGCCTCAACGGCAAACTTTAAAGAGTGTCAATTAAACAGGGACAGTTGACCGGTTTTCTTCGATTGGGAGGTGGCCGGGACAGCGGCGGAATCACCGGTGGCGGATGGTCCCGGGATCGTGTAAGACACCCTGAACTGATTTTGTGCTGTTTCTTTTACGGCCGTCGGCAGTGGAATCATCAGTTCAACTTCCTGGCGGGTGATCACCGGAAATCCATATACCTGATTGGTGTATTTGATGACCTTGCCGGCTGTTTGGCGGTCGCGGACAAACTCCAGGTGATCGTCAAAACGTTGACCGATGCGTCGGTGACCCTGTTCGATGGCCTGACCGACCCCCTGGCCAATCATCGGCTGAAAGGCTTTGTCCAACTCGTAGCCCACACTGTCTCGGCCGGCGGCGGCGGCGGCGAACAAGGTGGTCCCGGTGCCCAGAAACGGGTCCAGCACCGTATCGCCCATAACGGAAAACATGGATATCAGGCGGTAGGCCAACTCATAGGGGTAGGCGCCGCTGCGTTGACGCAACTGTTTATCTCCGGTTTTCTGCCGGGTCCCCTTCAGATCCATCCAGACATCGGAAAACCACTGGTTGCGCTCCTCCCAGAAAAAAGCGCTTTGCCGCCGGTTGATTTTTTCTTCCTGGGTATTGAACAGCCGCTTGCCGCCTTTGCGAAATATCAAAATGACCTCGTGCTCCAGGGTTACATAAGCGCCGGGCGGCATCATGCCCGATCCCATGAATTTGTTGGGCGCGTTGGTTTGCTTGCGCCACAGGATATTAGGCAGGTTGGTCAATCCCAAACTGATCATGTGGGACAGGATACGGCTATGGTTGGGGTAAAGGGCAAATTCGTCCTTAATGGTCCGGGTGGCGTCACCGATGTTGATGCAGGCGATGCCGCCGGGAACCAGCACCCGGTAGAGTTCATCCCACACCCTGTCCAGCTGCCGGTGCATGAGCTCGAAAGCGTTTGCGCCTTTCTGGCTGTGCAGGGCTTTTTTGATATCGGCCTGCTGGCAGAACAACGCGTCCCACATCTCGATCATTGGATAGGGCGGAGAGGTCACCACCAGGTGAACGCTTTGCGACGCGACATCTGTCATTTTTTTTGCATCGGCGAACCGGATGCGATGGTCGCTTTTCATTGGGATGCGGGCTCCTTTATTGCGCGTCATTTACTGTCACCTAAATTGCGCGATTTTTGACTCGCGCTGCACCCATCTCTTGCCCAAAAATCGCTCAACTTAGGTGTCATAGAAAGCGGCATTTTTCAATCCTGAGACCCTATTATTTATAATTGGAGACCTTTTTTCGCTTAAAAGATAAATTCTGATGAAACCATCAACCTTAGTGAACAAATTGCTCCAAAAACGAAATAATTTATAGGTTAATATTTGAAAATAAAACAAAATTGGGATTGATGGAAAGCGCATGAGGTGTCTTGCACCTTGACTTTCCTCTTAAAATCAATGAAACATACCTTTCGTACCCGTCCGAAAAGGCGTAGGGGTTCAAACCCAGCCAGCTCGACCCACATCCATTATAATTTGCCATCACTCAAGGCGGTTACCAGAATCCACCGGGTCTACCAACCGGAATGAAATCGGCCGGTGCCTAATCGGGGGCCTTGAAAAAGACACAGGTGGTTGTTGTTTGTAGAAACGGATTGCGATGAAACATGCAGAACAAGGAGGAATGGTGAAATGATCAAGGTGCTTGTCAGCGACGCTCTCGGCGACGCGGGAATTCAGATATTTCGCGAGACCGCGGGAATCGATGTTGACGTAAAGACGGGGCTTTCGCCTCAGGCGCTTAAGGAGATTATCGGTGACTACGATGCGCTGGTAATTCGCAGCGCTACACGGGTGACCGAGGAGATACTCGAGGCCGGGAAAAAACTGAAAGTGGTCGGGCGTGCCGGCATCGGTCTGGACAATGTCGATATCCCCGCCGCCACCCAACGGGGTGTGGTCGTCATGAATACACCCACGGGAAACGTGGTGACCACCGCCGAACATGCCATTGCCATGATGATGGCCCTGACCCGGAACATCCCCCAGGGAACCCTTTCTTTGAAGGCCGGCCGCTGGGACAAGAAAAAACTGCAGGGCCGGGAGGTGTTCAACAAAACCCTGGGCGTCATCGGTTATGGTAAAATCGGTTCCATCGTCGCTGACCGGGCAAAGGGACTCCGGATGCAGGTGGTGGTTTACGATCCTTTTGTGGCGCCTGAGCAGATCGAGAAAACCGGGTTCGAAAGTGTGACCCTGGAGGAACTCTACCAGCGATCCGACTACATTTCCGTGCATGTACCGAAGATCAAGGAAACCACCGGCCTGTTGAACAAGGCGGCCTTTGAAAAGATGAAAGACGGTGTGATGATCGTGAATTGCGCCAGGGGCGGCATCGTCAGCGAAGACGACCTTCAGGAGGCCATGAGGTCGGGAAAGGTGGCCGGTGCCGCACTGGATGTTTTTGAAACCGAACCTCCCGGCGAGTGCCGGCTGTTTGAAATGGATCGGATCATCTGTACGCCTCATCTGGGCGCATCCACTCAGGAAGCCCAGACCAATGTGGCGGTAGCCGTGGCCCAACAGATTGTTGACTATCTGATCAACGGCACCATCGTCAATGCCGTCAATGTCCCGTCGGTGACCGGTGACCTTTTGCAGAAGATCGGTCCCTATATGGCGGTGGGCGACCGCATGGGGTGCTTGCAGGCTCAGTTGGCTGAGGGGCCCGTGAAAGCGGTGACTATAGAATATACCGGTGATTTCAAAGGGATGGATATGGATCCGGTATCCACCGCGATTCTCAAGGGCCTGCTTACGCCCATGGTCAAGCATGCGGTCAACTTTGTCAACGCCCCGGTGGTGGCCAAAGAGATGGGTATAAAAATCACTGAATCCACCACATCAGAAGCCGAAGACTACACTCACCTGATCACCCTGCGGGTCAGCACGGACGGCGGTGAGAACCTGGTGGCCGGTACCCTCATCGGCCGAAGTGACATCAAGGTCGTAAGAATCAACAATTTCCGTCTGGAGCTGGTACCCGAAGGGCATATTCTGCTGATCTTCAATCAGGACCGACCCGGTGCCATCGGCGGTATCGGAACTACCTTGGGGCGGCACAACATCAACATCGGGCGAATGCATGTGGGGCAGGAGAAAGACGGTGACCACAATATCATTTTTCTGCAGACCGACACACCGGTCCCCCCCGATGTACTCGAGGAACTGCGTTCGGCGGAGATGGTCAGTTCCGTGACGACACTGGAGTTGTGATTCTCCACTTAAGCCGTTGTTTATTATGCGGGCGAATTCCAGGTACAGAACAACAAAAAGGGCGGTATTCACCGCCCTTTTGCTTCACTCCGATCCCTCGGTGGGTGCAGAAACCACATAAATTCAGAGCGTTTCATCGATTACGGTGTTTTTCAATACCCCGATATGTTCGATTTCCACTTCGATGGTGTCGCCATGGCTCAATGGCCCCACCCCGGCTGGGGTGCCCGTCAGAATGATGTCGCCGGGCATCAGGGTGAAATTTTTTGAGACGAAAGCGAGGATTTCGGGAATTTTGAATATCATCTGGCGGGTATTGCCTTCCTGAACCGTTATTCCATTAAGCCGGCAGCAGATATTCAAATTCTGGGGGTCGGGCAGATCGCGGGCCAGCACCACCTGCGGACCGATGGGGCCGAAGGTGTCGAAGGATTTTCCCCGGTACCATCCGGTGCGGTCACCATTCTGGATATTCCGCTGACTGACGTCGTTCATGCAGGTGTAGCCGAAGATGTGATCCATGGCCTCCACAGCTGGCACATCTTTACACCGGTCGCTGATGATCAGTGCCAGTTCCGCCTCATAATCGGTTCGCAGCGTCTTGAATCCGTATGCTTTTAAAAATTTTGGAATGATAATGGCTTGATCCGGCCCAACCAGGACATTGGGTGTTTTGGGAAAAAGCAGGGGCTCGGAAGGGACCTCATCGGTGAACCCCTGGACTTTCACGGAGACGCTTTCGGCAATGTGGGCCCGGTAGTTCAGCCCCAAGGCAATAAGCTTGGTCGGATTGACGGCGTAAGTGTCGCGGCTGTTTTTGATGGTCAGTTTTATCATTGCATATTCTCTGTAATAACAGTATCTAATGCGTTATTTTGAAAGGCATGGATGAGTGATTCATCAATGGTGGCTTCGTAGCCGCTCAGGGTGGCCACCACCTGGCGTTCGCTGTCCAGAAAGGTGAAGTCGGCGACCATCTTTCGGTGACTGGCTGTGGTCACCGACAGTACCGCCGTCATGCCGGATGCCGGAAACGCCGGACGATACTGGCGGTAGGCGCGGGCGTAACTGGGAAGGCAGACCTTTCCGGTCTGCTCGAAGCACCAGACGATGGCCATCTGAAAGGCACCGTCCAAGACCATGGGGTCGGCCATCCAGTGTCCCTTAATGGGATCCTGCATCCACGCTTCGGGTTTCGGCGCGCTGGTCAGGCGGGCGGTCATACCGTGGTCGGAATAGTCATCGATGGATTGAATTGCCCGCAAGTGGTCGCCGTGAAACAGGATCGGTCCATACACGGCATCTAAATTCCGCGGGTAGGCGCGACTGCCGTTTTTACCGTTTCCGGTAAAGACCGGTGGGTCGGGAAACCGGTCAACCAGTAGGGCACGAGCCCGCGTGTGAATCACATCCTTGCCGTTTTTCACGCCGTTTCTCAGTTCCACGTCAACCTGCCACGCATCACCGTCTTTTCTGGCTTTACCAGCCATGAGGCGGACCAGTTTCTTTTCCTGTTCGATGCGAATGCCGCTGAGCAGCCTGAAATCGTCGATGCCGTGCAAGGAAAAGCCCGGGTTTTCCTTCACGGCGCCATGGCCGATCCACTCGGAGATCAGAGCAAAAGGGACCACCGGTTTGCCGCCGATGATATGGGAGGCGAGCACCGGGTAACGCTGAAGATCCAGTTCGCGGCGCTCCAGCAGGGCCATGGGCGTATCGGGGGCCTCGACCCATCCGGTGGCTTCGCCGGTCAGCATGTCGCCGATGAGCACTTCAACGGGGCTGGGATCGGTATTTCGCATTTCAGCCACCATCATGCGGGCACCGGTTTCCAGGGGGATCAGTCGGATCCCGTTGCCGTCAAAGGCTTTTTTAAGGGCCGGTGTCACCATGCCGCCGTCCCACGGTCCCCAGTTGATAGCCGTAACCCGGCACGCGGAACGATGCAGGGCTTCCACCCGGGCCATCTTGTTGAGCGCTTCGTTGGCCATGGCATAATCGCATTGGCCGGTGTTTCCCGTACGGGCGCTGACCGACGAAAACACGACCAGGTGGCGGAGGTTGTCCGATCGGGTGACGGACAACAGGTTTTTTAGCCCGTTTACCTTGGTGGCGTAAACCTGACGAAACTGTTCGACGGTTTTGTCCACGATCAGCCGATCGTGGAGGACCCCTGCGCCGTGAACCAGTCCGGTGATGGGACCCAACTGGTTCCTGATGGTGGCGACGGCTTCATGCAGGCTCGCCCGATCGGTCACGTCCGCGCAGAAATAGCCGGTATTGACTCCCGAGGCTTTGAGCCCGTCGATAGTCCGGCTAATGGAACGGTTGACCGCATGTTTCCGATAGGCCGCCTCCAGTGTTTGCGGTGTGGGTTTGGAAGCGCCGAACTCATTTTCAAGGATGGTTTTTTTCATCGCTGCTTCGCCGTCGATTCCCTGAAGCCAGGCAGGAACCTCAAAGGGAGGGGCCGATCGACCGACCAGGGCGATGGAAACCCCGGCAACCCGAGCCAGGTAAAGGGCGCAAGCGGCCGTTATGCCGCGGGCACCGCCGGTGACGACAACGACCTCCTTTTTGTCCAACGGGATTGAACCTTCAGCGGTCTGGGCGGGAACGGGCCTTAATGTAATCCGGCGATGAGGATGTAAACCGATCTCCACCGGATCGTGGTCACAGACGGCCAGCAACTCCTCAACGACCTGCCGGGCGGCTTTATCCGGATCGGCATGCTCAGGGGAAAGGTCAATAGCCCGGCAGATTACCGCATCCCATTCCAGGGCGGCGGTTTTGACTAGGCCCGGCAGCGCGCCCTGCTCGGGATTGTCGAAGGCGTTTCCCGTAAAACCGAAGGCTCCATCCATGCAGGTGATTGAGGCAAACAGGGCATCACCGTGGGTTGACGAACGCAATAGCTCTTGAGCGGAGCGTTTCGCAGCCAGAAAGGCGGTTTCCGGGTCGCTCGCCCCACAAAGAATCAAGCCTGCCGCCCCGACAAAGCTGAGGGCGTTGTCAGCCGCATCGCGGGGAATCAGGCGGGCAGGGATCTTTTTGTGGGTCAATTCGGTGACCATGGATTGTGCCATGGGAGAATTGTCGTTCAAGACACCTATCCAGCGACCCGATTCGATACGAAGCGTGCGACTGGGCTTTTTCGGGGTCTCGACGATATCGATGATCTGCCGGGATACACTCTCCGATGGCTCCTCATGCGCTGGTGCCGAATGGACCGGCGCACATGCGTCGGATTCGATTGGCGCCTTGTCATCGCCCCCGGAAAGGAAATTGCAGATCTGCCCCAGAGTTTTCAACGTGCCGACCATGTCCGGGGTGACCTGGGGCAGGTGGGGCATGCGTTCTTCCATGGCGGAGAGGATTTCGACCCGCTTGATGGAGTCGATGCCCAGATCCGCCTCGATGTCCATGTCCAGGCCCAGCATGTCTTCAGGATAGCCGGTCAGCTCGGAAAC
>JAHLLR010000101.1 GCA_020444075.1 Deltaproteobacteria bacterium | reverse complement strand
CAGGTCGACCCGGCGCGGGTCCTCCCGCGCCCAGATCGCAAGCCGCCGCTGGCGCAGAAAATCCTCATAATCCAGCCGAAGCTCCTCTAGGCTGGCCCAGGCCACGTTGGTCAGCTTCAGTTCGGTCTTCCGGGAGGTACCCGATGCCTGACTGCCCTCGGCGATGTTCTGCACCCCGCTGCGTGCGGCCTGGACCAATCTGGTCACGGGTGCGGCTGAACCGGTCCACATAGCGCTCGCAAAACCGCACCGTCAGATCGTACACCAGCTGCGCAATCTGAAAACTTTTCAGGTTGCGATAGCCGCCATGTTTGGGAATCAAGGGTTCACGATCCACCATTACGCCCCCCGTAAAGCAACCGTTCCACATCCTCCATTCCGTCCACAACGTCCACGTTGTCCATACCATCCCTATCGGCAATTCAACCCTTGTCCTCAAGATACAGATTGCAGCCGACATGCCCAACCTGAACATTTCCACCAGAGCTGTGCTTGTGCTCGGTAAGAAAGGCCCATTTGATCACATGATCTTTCGAAGGACCGGATTGGTTCAGCGGCAGTCGATCATCCAAGTGAATACGGATGTTAGCCATTTTCACTTTGATATCCGGTTTCCTGACATACTCGATCAACAATCCGCGACCTTCCCGGCCTGTCGTATATCGGCCAATCAATTGCCCGAGGCCTACGATGTGATAATTTGGCCCGTTGTATATTTTTGCCTCTCCGAGTTTGATGCGCGCCGGCATGCAATGGTCGGCTTCGATGGTCAGGTCCACATGACCATTGGAATTGGTTTCCTGGGTAATTGTCAAGCCGATAGGGACCGCGCAGCAGATTGGCAATGGTCCAGACAAGGTCGATATGCTTTTTGTATTGGGATTGGTCGATCATTGGTTCAGCTTCTTCCTGACAAAGCAGATAGTTTCACAAGGTTTGAGGAAAAGGCGGCATCGAGTATGTTTTCGACAATTTTTATAAAGAATCTCGTAAAAACAATCGGTTGGAATGAGGTGCAGTAAACCTGAAACGATGGGGAAAGTCAATAAAGGCCTTATTGACGGATTGGCAGGGAAGGTACAGCTATCTACGTTTTAACGAACGACCCAATAATATAAAATGTTCAGGCACATCATTAAACCCGGGATTCCTGGGCAACTACCCGATGATACCGGATGGTTGCCAGGCCATCAGCTTGTTGCCGAATACAACCGCTGCAACCATGATGAGTATCCACACGACAACCACGATCACCGCACCGATGACGGCACTGGTTTTCTTTTTCTCAGGCGATGTTTCCCCGGCCCTGGCGCGGCACGCTTCCATGACCTCAACCGGAATCATCTTTACGGCCAGCAGAATACCCAGAGGCAGGATGATCAGGTCGTCCAGATAGCCCAGCACCGGAATGAAATCCGGGATCAGGTCGATGGGGCTGACGGCGTAGGCCACCACCAGGGCCGCCACGAGCTTGGCCTGCCAGGGGACCCGAGGGTCCCGGTAGGCCAGGAATAGGGCATGAACCTCCGTCTTCAACACCCGGACGCGTGCTTTCCAGCGTTCCATCCGGCCCGATCCGCTTGTCATTTTTCCTCCGTCATAGTGTCTGTTTCAAAACATTGCAGTTTGGTCAGGATCAAGGCGGGCGATCATTTCAACCGCAGGCGTGGCAGCGCACCGTCGGGGATTTCAAAACAACGAGAACACCGGCACGGGTCGAAAGATGCCATTTGTGGATGGTCATGTCGCGAACACCCGAAACGCATTTCTCGGCGATTCAACCCCCTTCCGGATTTTTTCCTGATTGTCTCTTTTCTGGAGACCGTCCTTTTTATCCCAGGCGCCCTGGATCTTGGCCACCAGCTCCTGGATCTGGCAGGGTTTGGTCAGGTAGTCGTAGGCTCCCAGCTTTACCGCCTCCAGGGCCGAATCGATGGACCCGTGACCGGTCAGTATCAGGGTTTGCGTGAAAAGGCCCAGCTTCTTGATCTCCTTCAGGGTGGTCAACCCGTCCATACCTGGCATTTTCAGATCCAGTACCACCACATCAAAAGCTTCATTTTCAAGGGCCCGGATCGCCTCCGCGCCGCTGTTGACCGTCAGCGTACGGTAGTCTCTGGCATCCAGCAATCGACTCATGTTTTTGGCGAAAATCACCTCGTCATCCACCAGCAGTATTTTAGATCCGATCATCGCGGCCTCCTTTCAACAGGGGCGGGTGTCGCCCGAATGGATATTTCGGTCCGGAACGTCATGGCCGCCCCTGACATCTCAGGCGGCCCGTTCCATTTGGTTTGCAAGGTCGTTCGGATTCGTCTGCACTTCCGTTGAGCGCAGCGGCAGCCGGATGGTGAAATCGGTCCCCTGGTCAAGCACGCTCCTCACCTGAATCTGCCCCCCCAACCGCCGGATAATGCTGTAGCAGATAGATAGCCCCAGTCCTGTTCCTCTACCCATGGGCTTGGTGGTAAAAAAAGGATCGAACACCTTGGAAAGGTGGTCCTCCGCTATCCCGCAACCGGTGTCGGACACCACCATCTCCACGGCGCCTTCGGCTTCCAGAAACATTGAGCTGACGGCCACGGAACCATAATTCTTTCCCTCATGGGCATCGATGGCGTTGGTGATCAGGTTCAAAAAAACCTGTTGGAGTTGGGAGGGATCCGACAGAATCGGCGGAACATCCGGCGACAGGCGTTCGAAAAAAGTAATGCCGGAAGATTTGGCCTCGCGCGCCATCAGTTCGACGACTTCCCTGATATAGGCGTTGATGTCCACCGTATCGATGACAGACTGCGTTCTTCTGGAAAACCGGAGCAGATTATGGGTAATGCGCTTGCACCGTTTGATCTGTGCATCGATTTGATTCATGGAGTCGTCCAGTTGGACACCGAAGGCCGGATCGATGCCGCCGGCCGCTTTGGAGGCATCCAGGAGAATCTCGCGTTCGGTGGAAATGATCGCCAGTGGATTGTTGATCTCGTGGGCCACCCCAACGGAAAGCTCGCCGATGGAGGCCATCTTGCTGGCCTGCACCAGTTGACGATTCAGGATCTCGGCCTCGGCGTCCCTGCGTTTGACCAGGTTCAGCATATAGCGGGTCACCAGGACCGTCACCAGCAGGATGGTGGCGGCGCTCACATGCAGAAAGATCAGAACAGAGAGGTTGGCCCGATTCTCCGCAGCGAATGCCTCGTCGAAATCCTGCCGGACCACCAGCATCCATTGCGGCGTCTCCAGCCAGGCGGTGCTGACGATTTGCCGAACCGACCGTTCACCATTGAAACCGGCATCAGCATCCTCCTGCCGTACCCGGATGCCGGGGTGGACGTCACCCACGGCCATTGATGCGTTTTCCATAATTCGGCCGCTGTACCGGGGGGTAGTCTGGTAAATACCCTCGCCGTTGACGAGGAACACCTCGCCGGTCCGGCCGATCATGACATTTTCCACCAACGCACGAAACGCCTCCGTGTCCACGGTGGCCCGCAGGATCCAGGGACCTTGCTCGTCATCCCCCCTGACCGCAATGACAAAATGGGGTTCTCGGCGAAACCCCATGAACATATCGCTGATGTATAGCCCCTTCTCCATGACCATTTTGAACCAATGGGCCTCGCGATAGTTTTTATCCAACAGGTCGTAGGGACCCACATAAGCCAGGTGTTTACCCGTGGCGTCGATGACCCCGAGATCCGTCAGGGTCCAGCGCTCCTGATTGATCTTGTCAAAAACGAACCGTAAGCGTTCAGACCGGATGAAGTCCTGCCGGCTGTGGGTCATGGCAATCAGTTCAAGCTTGGAGCTGTGTTCTTTTAAAAACATCTCGATGACCTTGCGATGGTGCTGCACCTCGTTGCGGAAATCGGTCATCAGCCGGGTTTCGGCAGAATAGTTGTATTGGGTGCTGATGCCCCATCCCACCAGCAGCAACGGTACGACGGAACATACCAGCGTCAGCAGGACAAACCGCTTGAAAAGCCTTCTATACCGGTACCGATGGTCGGCATCGGACACGGTGGCGGTAAAATTTTCCGAAACGTTCGATGGTAAGCTCGGCATGTCGCCTCCTTCAACAGATCGGCCTCACAGATGTAACCACGCTTCCTTGGCTGATGTGAGATTCCAAATCAAGGAACATGCCAAAAAAGTTACTTTTCAATAAATCAATTTATATAACTTTATTAAATAGTTGTGTTTTATCACCGCAACCATCCGCGCTGTCGCCCGGTGGATGTGTCACCCCCTCGGTGACAGGGGTGTCTCTCTGCCGGGTTGCCGGCAGTGGATGGCTGACAGGTTCGGGTGGCAGGGATGATTATTGCAGGTAGGCGTCAGACGAGCTGGGGCCAAAAAACCTTGTGGACGTCAATCACTTTGGAGATGGTAGATGGAACAAAAGGAGAACGCTGGCTCCAGGAACCGGATCGGTCGCTGTCGCCGGTTTCAATTTTGCACAGTTGTTGGATAAACTTAAGGCCGCAGGCTTCGATGCCTTTGACGCTGTATCCGCCCTCAAGGACAAAAGCGATGCGTCCCCGGCATTCCCGGTCGGCCATCTGAATTAACCTGGCGGTGAGCATCCCGTACCCCTCGGGTGTGACCCGCATCCCTCCCAACCGATCATGCTGATAGAGGTCAAAGCCCAATGAAACCAGAATGAACTCGGGCCTGAACCCATGGGCCAGGGGCTCGATGATCCGCTGGGTGACGGTGGCGAAGTCCCGATCACCGGCGCCTCTGTCCATGGGTATATTCACGGTGAAGCCCCTCCCTCGCCCACCGCCGACCTCGCCGACGTTTCCCGTTCCCGGATAAGCCGGAAATCGATGGGTGGAGACAAACAACACCGAATCATCATCATAAAAAACGGCTTGCGTGCCGTTTCCGTGGTGGGCATCCAGATCGACAATCATGATCCGTCCCACACCGTGGACCTTCTGAAGGTACCGAGCGGCCAGGGCAACGTTGTTGAGCAGGCAAAATCCCATCGCCCGATCCGGCTCGGCATGGTGCCCGGGAGGGCGCACGGCGGCAATGCCTCTAAGGGCCCGGCCGCCGCAAATACCGTCCATCAGCCCAAATACACCGCCCACGGCCAGACAGGCCACTTCCCACGAGTGTTCGGTGGTCTGGGTGTCCATATCCAGCGTGACCAGTTGCCGGCCCGACGTCTTCTCCAGGCGGTCCACATAGCCGGCGGTATGGACCCACAACAATTGTTCCCGTTCGGCAGGCTCAATGGTCAGGGCATGCCATCGACCGGCGATGCTGGGGTTGGCAAGGGCTCTGTTGAATGCTTCAAACCGTTTGGGGCTTTCCAGGTGAAACACCTTTTGCAGATGCAGGGCAAATCGAGGATCATTGACAACCAGTACCGTGGTTTGTGAATCGGGTGTTTCACCGGCGATGCGCACCTTGCCCGTCCGGGTGGCAAGGTCGATGAGGGCCGCAGCCTCCGGAACCCGGGTCCGGTATTTGAGCAACAGCACCAGGGCCGTCGTTGCCGGATACGGTTGGTATCGGGACATGAGGCAGCGGGTGATGAACCTCAGGGCCGACTCCCGGCCCCGACCTCCGGCGACGCTGCGCAGTCTCTTGATTGAAGCGCCGATGAGGGCCTCCAACCGGGGTCGAACCCGGCCAACCGGTGACCGGCTGTCGTCAGCCATGTCTGCAATTGCCGTCAGCAGGTATCCGCCGGGTGTTTGCAGAAGATATCGGCACCGCCGCTGTTCCCTGAAACCACAATCCAGGTAAAACTGTCTGGCTCCCACCTCCCCGTCTAAAAAAATGTGGCGCACGTGGGGATAGAAGGCATTCCATAACATCCAGACGCCCGCCAGCAAAAAGGTTCCCACCCCCTTTGGTGGGGCCTCGGTGTCGTGGTGCGGCGGCATTCGCCGGGCGATATAATTGACTTCGAGACGGGAGTTAACCGCGTGTCGATGCAGCTGGAGCTTAACCAGGCCCAGAATCTGTTGCTGGGAAATGCACGCGAAAATCCACGGCAGGGTTCCGTCGGACCAACTCCTCAGCAGAAACCGGACATCGAAGAATTCGAACCGCTGTCCGGCCACCTGCAGCAGCGCCGCCCGGGAAAGGGGCAATGGCATGAACCGGGCCGGCTGGCCCCCGCTCAAGTGCCCGGAAAAATGCGGCCCGAAGGATTGGGGGTCTGGCATCCGGAGGGGTTCATCCAGGCCCACCGGCCACGCCGTCAGTCGACGCAGTTCATGGTCCACCACCGATTCAGCACCGGCCCGTCGGATGTTGCCGGCCAGCTGATGCACATTTCCGGAAACCCAGTCCGCAGCCATGAAGTGCTTTTTCCTGAGCTCCCCCCATTTGAGAACCAGGGACTGTTCAAGGGTGGCGATGCCTTCCGCCACAAAGGCGGTTTTGGGGATATCCACGCGCTGCCCTTCGAAATAGTAGTGAAACCCCCAACCCCCGGAACCTTGTGCATGAGTGTCCTCGGCAGTCGGAACGCTTATCCTTGCGGCATCGAAAAGTTCCCGCAGGCCATAGCCGGATTCTCGATCAATGGCATAAATGGCGTCGATGGCCATTTTCAGGTGTTCGCGCTTGATCATGGCCCACTGGTTGAATTTAACTCCGGGTCCGCGCTTTGAAGTCCGGAGTATCGTTGGGGCAGCACCATCCTGAAAGCCGCCCCGCCGGCCGATGGCCACACCAGGGTCAATGACCCTTCAAGGGTTTCGAGAATATCCCTTGCCACAGGAAGGCCTAAACCGGTGCCGTCGGGTTTGGTGGTGTAAAGAGGTTCAAAAATCGTCTCACGATCCGCCTCAGGAATGCCGGGGCCGCTGTCGGTGATGGTAATCACCACGCCTCGTCCCTCAGAGGCGATGGCGATGTGAATTTTCCCATGTTGATCCACCGCGTAAACGGCATTAAGCAGAATGTTCTGAATCGCATGGCGCAGTCTGCTGCGGTCCGTTCTGATCTCAGGCGTATTCCTGTCGACCGTCCACGCCACCCGAATGCACCGCAAGGTCAGTTCCTTATTCAACCACGCCACTATTTCTTCGATCAGGCTCACCAGGTTCACGTCGGCGATCATGGGCGCATCGGCACGCAAGCTGGAGAGAAATTGGTTAAGATTCTCCTGGGCGCCGCCGGCCGACTCCCTGATCAGCTTGAGGTCTTCATCGACCTGCGGTGTGGCAACGCCGGTCAAATGGTTTTCCATCCACTGCGACGCCACGGCTATACTGGCCAGCCGGTCCGCAATCTCTTGAAGAAGACCGATCCCCAGCTCCATGGTGGAGGTCATGAAGCTGCTTCGCCGAAGCTGGCGGTTCAGGTGTTGGATCCTCTGTCGTTTGGCCTCCAGCCGGCTCACCAGGGTGTTGGCCGTCAGGAGGACGAAAAACATGATAATGATTCCACCGATAATCAGCGCCCAGAACGAAAGGTAGCGCATTTCAAAGGCCGGGGCAAACACCTCGTCGACATCATATCGTGCCGCCAGCACCCAGGGCGCGGCCGAAAGGCAGTTGGTAAGAAGAATGATGCCGTCTGTTTCATGAATGCGGGTTCCCTCGAACCGCTCCTGGACCCCGAGGCCGGATTGGCCCATCAGGCGCCAGCCCGACCGCGGCTGGGTTTGATAACGGCCGTTGCGGTCGATCAGAAAAACCTCGGTCCGTTCAAACAGGGTCCAACCCGGCACCAGCTGCCGCTGAAGCGTATCTGAATCAATGCTAGCACGGATGATCAGGGAGGTAGGGTCTCTGTCCCTGCGGACGGCGATGCTGATGTGGGGAAGCTGTCGATATCCCAGCTCCATGTCGCTGATGCACACCCCCGCATCAATGGCCTTTCGAAACCACGGGCGATCACTGTAACTCCGGGTCTCTCTGGCATAGGATCCCTGATGGGCAAGCTGATTGCCGTCAAGGTCGAAAACCTCTAGGTCATTAATCCAGAGGAACTCATCGGTCAGGTCCCGGGTGTATTCATCGAATCGTTCCTGCTCGGTAAGAATGAGGGTGGGGGTTCTGGCCACCCATTTAAGCTCCTGAATCCGATCGCCCAAAAATCGGTCGAGATGCTGTCGGCGCATCTCCATGTCCCGGACAAGCATCTCGACGGTTCTGGATTTGAAGATCGACACCGCATAAACGGAAAAGATCCCTCCGATGACCACCAACGGAATGAATGCCGATCCCATCAGCGCCACCAGTACCCGGTACCACAGCCGCCGGAAATGCGGGTAATCATTTTTCATGGACGCTCATTCCTCAAACCCTTCATCGATTGAGCCCTCGGCGCCGTCCAGGTATACCAGCACGTCCCTGAGCCGGATCACCCCGAACACGCGTCGGTCCGGGTCGGTGACAGGCAGGGTCCGGATCCCCTTTTCCATCATGAGAGCCGCCACCCGTTTCAGCGGCGTGGCGGGCTCAACCGAAACGGTGTCCGGGTGCATCACTTCCCTGACCTTCAGGCCCGGCAGCCACTGAGGGTTGGCGGACAGTTCTGCCCAGGTAATGGTCTTAAGACCCCTGAGCCGGGCGGCGCTGTCCACAATATCCTGTTTACTCAGATGGCCGGCCAGGCGGTCATTTTTATCCACGATAAAAAGGGTCTCACCAGCCATCCGGAGCAGGCGATGGTTGAAAATGGAAAAGGCCTCTAACAGGGGGTCGGTATCCTTGATGCGCCGAAACGCATTCAGGATCAGTTCCCCGGCCAGGGATCGGGGCCACAGGATGGGTCGCCGCCGAATCTGCCTGACCGTGCAGGCCAGGTTCAATTTTGCCACCAGGTCCTCGATGTCGCAGGGTTTCATCAGGTAGTCGAAAGCGCCTTGACGAATGGCCTCGATGCCTGTTTCCAATGTCGCATGGCCGGTGAGCATGATGACAGCCGGCGCCGATTTTTTTTCCTGAATGCGACTCAAGGCCGTCATGCCGTCCATCACCGGCATGCGGAGATCCAGCACCACCACATCGAAGGCCTGGGCATCGATCAACCCCATCGCCTGCCGGCCGTCTCCTGTCGTGACCACCTGAAAGTTCCGCTTTTCCAAAAGCTTGCCCAGCTGAGCGACAAATCGGTCCTCGTCATCCACCAGAAGCACCCGCCGGGTCTGCGGGGGAGATTCCGCCAACGCGTTTTCCATAACCATGGCCTCACCGGGGGATCCTATTTCAAAACGCCCCATTTCGACCGGTATCGCCGGTGGCTTCACGTTCCACTCCTCGGAAGAGGCCGTAACTTCCGCCGGTTGAAATGATCGTCTGCCTTGATCGTGGCCGAACGCCTGCGTTTTGAAACGGGCTCCGGGATTTAAGGGTTTCCCACTTCCGTACGCTGTCGCCTTCAACTGCCTATATCAACTTATATTTCAATATTTCAAAAGCCGTGCCATCACGGTACCCGCTGACCGCTTATCCGGGGGAAGGGTTGCGGTAGGCCTCCGGTTCTCCGATTGCCTGAACCGGGGGAGAATACCATTCGTGGACATGCAACCCGTCAACTGTCTCCTGATTCTGGACACCGATTGCCGAATTCAAATGACATCGGAAGTCTCGCCAGTTCAAAAACCACTCCCGGGCCCAATAAAAGGGAAGGACTGGATTAAACGGGAGGTTCCATCCAGGTGGCACTGGGTTTGCAGTATTCTCACTCAGCATCCGAACAGGCCGACTCCAGATTGCCCTTCAGCAGGGACGGGAGCCCGGACCGCATGCGAAGACCGAAAACAAACCCGTGATCCACCATCCCGTGAGAAGTCGTCTATGCACACAAGAACCCTGAACAGTGTCAGAGAGATCCTGCTTCCCTTCACCGGGCAATTGCCCTTGGAACCGTCGGTACGTCTCAACGATCAGATCACCACGGCCATAGAGGTCATGGTCAAGCACAATCTGCACATCATTCCGGTATTTTGGAACATGCGCCCGGTGGGCCAGGTGCGCCTCAAGGATGCATTCGCCATTGTTGGTATCCGGATTCCCTGAACACCCGGCCCGTCGGTCCTGCTGTTTAATCCCTATCCGCCCTCACCGTCTCATCATCGGGAAGATCCTTATAGTCGTCCGTCACAATACCCGATTCTTTCATGAGGCGGTGCAGGTACTGACGCTGGATACCGGCCTTTTGTGCAGCCCGGCTCACATTCCCGTCGTTGTCCCGCAACAGTCGGTCGATGTATTGGCGGTGAAAAATGGAGATCATTTGATCTCTGGCATCCTTGAAGGATAGTTGATTCAGGGTTGGCGGGAAGGCACCGGGTGCCTCGGACCGCTCTCGATCCAAAAACAGGTCTTTGATCATCAACGATTCGGCCCGGCAGAAAATCACCCCCCGCTCGATGATGTTTTCCAGTTCCCGGACATTACCCGGATAGTCCAGGGTCATGAGGCGCTGCATGGCCAGCGGGCATATCTCCCCAATCTGCTTTCCGTTGATACCCGTGTACTTCTTTAAAAAATGGTAACTGAGCAGGGGGATGTCCCCGCGCCGCTCGGCCAGTGAAGGCAGTTGGAAATTGATCACATTGAGACGATAGTAAAGGTCTTCCCGAAACCGTCCTCGGGCGATCTCCTGCTTGAGAACACGGTTGGTGGCTGCAATAAACCGGATATCGGCCTTTCGGGTGGCATTTCCGCCCACAGGACGGTACTCGCCCTCCTGAAGCAGGCGAAGCAGCTTGGTCTGGAGAATGGGACTCAGGTCCCCGATCTCGTCCAGGAACAGGGTACCCCCATGGGCTTCTTCCACCAGCCCCCGCTTATCCTTCCAGGCCCCGGTAAAGGCTCCTTTCACGTGGCCGAACAGCTCGCTCTCCAATACATTTTCCGGAATGGCGGTGCAATTGATGGTAATGAAGCGGCTGTCCTTCTGCCGGCTGTAGGCATGCAGCGCCTTGGCCACCAACTCCTTTCCCGTGCCGCTGGGTCCGGTGATCAGGACGGTGCCCTGGGTGGGGGCTACCTGGCGGATCCGACTGAAGATATCACGCATTACCGGAGTTGCACCCAGCAGCGAGGCAAACCCGTTCTGCTTGCCAAGCGCCTCCCGCAAGGCTCTGTTTTCCCGTGTAACGGACTGAAAACTCATGACGTTTTCGATGGTCACCAGTATCCGCTCCCGACGGAAAGGTTTGGTGATGTAATCGCAAGCGCCCTTGCGGGTGGCCTCCACAGCCGTCTCAATGGTGCCGAAGGCGGTCATGACCACCACCGATAGGGTCGGGTCCAGGGCTTTTATGCTTTCCAGCAGTCGAATGCCGTCCATTTTCGGCATTTTCAAGTCCGATATCACCATATCATAAACGCCGGTTTTAACCTTTTCCAGGGCATCCAGCGGATCGGCGGTGGTTTCCACTTTGTGTGCGGTATCTTCGGTGATAATGCGTTCGAGCAGCAGCAGCATGTCCCGTTCGTCGTCCACTACCAAGATGGCGCCTTTCATAGATCCTCCTGCGGTTGTAACGGCAGCTTCACAATGAATGTGGTGCCGCTTCTGTCGCCGGGCTGTTCCGCAACGTGGCTTTCACAGTGCATGGAACCGCCGGAACTGGTAATAATGCCGTAACTGACAAACAGTCCCAACCCCGTGCCTTCACCTTCGGGTTTGGTCGTATAAAATGGCTCATAGATGCGATCCAGGTCAGCCTCGGGGATCCCGCAGCCGGTATCCGACACCTTCACCACGGCACGTCGGGTCCCTTTTTCGAAAAAGGCGCTGATGCCCAGCACCCCTCCCCGGGGCATGGCCGCCACGGCGTTGTTCATCAGGTTGAGAAAAACCTGTTGCAACTGCCGGCAGTCTCCCCGGACCATAGGCATCCGCCGTGCAATGTCGGTCTTTACCGTGACCGCTTGCCGCTCGATGCTGTGCCGGGCGACCTTGATAATCTCCTCCAGACAGTGGTTCAGGTCCGTGTACTCCTCCGACACCTTGCGGTCCCTGGCGAAACTGAGCAGGTTCTCCACGATCTCCTTGCAGTGCATGCCCTGACGCTCGATAATCTTCAAGTCGTCGTGCGCCTGGCTTTCTGGTGGCTGCTTGCGGAGCAGCAGATCACAGAAACCCAGCATCACACCCAACGGGTTGTTGATCTCGTGAGCCACACCGGCGGCCAGCGTGCCCAATGCGGCCAGCTTCTCGGTAGTCACCAGGTGACGTTGAAGGTTCTTGTTCTCCGTGATGTCCCGGGCGATGCAAAGCACCGCGCTGATCTCCCCCATCTCATTCTTCAAGGGCATGTAATTGGCGCTGAGCCACACCGAGGGGTCCACGGATCGGATTTCGATCTCCTCGCGAACACTTCGCTGGGATTCGAAAACCTGTTGGACGGCCTTGATGTTGCGTCGGGCCACGTCCCTGGAGAGCAGGTCGGATAAGGGGCGGTTTATGAGATGCTCGGCATCGCTTCCGAAAAAATTGGCCGTGTAGCTGTTCACGGACTTCAGGCAGGCCGAATCATCCAGGGTGAAGATTAAATCCTCGGCGCTTTCGATAAGCAGGCGGTATTTTTCTTCCGACCGCTTCAACGCCCGCGTGCGAGCGTCCACCACCTTTTCCAGTCCCCGGGAAAAGCGAATTTCGAACAGGTATAAGGCCGTGGCCGCAGCCGCCACCACCAGGATCACCATCCCTTGGAGAATCAGATGCCAGCGATGGATCTGGCTCACCGCGCTGGCGATCTCATGGGTGGGCGCCACCACGGCGACACTCCAGAACTGCCGGGGCGTCTGGGAAATATGGATGGGACAGAAGGCGATGAGTTTATCCATGTTTCCCGTCAAGCCGCGATGCCAGGCCGATTGGTAGGCTCCGGTGCCTTCCCTTCCCTGGAGCATCTCCTCTCTCTGTATCCGATCAATCTGTACCAAATTCAGGCCCGGATAGGTTTCCTTGCGGACTTCGAAGGCGCTGCGGCCGATGAAGTCAGTAAACGGGTGGTAGAGGAAACGCCCCTGTCCGTCGATGATCCAGGCGTAGCCGCTGGCCCCCGAGCGAACGTCCTTGAGCAGGGGGGCAAGAAACCAGGAGAGGTTGATACGGAAAAGAAGGAACTGCCCGGCTCTGGACCCCACCGGGGTGATCATGAGAACGGACACGCCGGAACCGGTTGAAACAGGATGCGTCACCAGAATTTCCCCCGGACCCGGAAGGGCTTCCGAGGCCATCACCGGTGCGAGACCCGGGGACTCCCGAACCGGTTCCCCGCGGGAGAACACCCACGCGGTATCCGACGTGGGCTCCCAAATCAGGATATCCATAACCCCGGTAGTGGCAATCCGGTTCAGTTCAGGCTGCAGCTGAACCTGCCAGGCAGAAGGGCCCGACACCGGTGCGGAAAACTTGCCGGCGGTCTGCAGCAACTCCTTTTCCAGCGTATTGAGTGAGTTTTCTACCAGTTTCCGAATGATACGGGCAACGGTCAATTGCTCCTGATTGAACTGGTCGACCACCAGTATTTCCATCTGCCGGGTAAAGCGGAGGTGAATGGCTGCTCCCGCCATCAATATCAGGGCGGCAACGGTCAAAATAATCCGTCCGAATCGATTCTGGCGCGGTTTCCGGGAAAATTTTTCCATAACGTGTTTGTCATGAGCAAATTATATGCCACGGCAAACACTAAATATGAGGTGAAATAGACCTTGTCTGGCTGGCAGTTAGACCGCGTCCGGAGTGTTGCGACAACCGACAGGCACCGGTTGTCTGTCAGTTTTTTTTACCCCGTGTAAAGCCGATAGGAAGATTGGAAGTGCATTTTTATCAATGCCGGCAGGCAATCGGATGCGGCGACCGAAGATGCAGCTAAGGCGGCATCTTTGTTTATTTTTTCATCTAAACGGGACTTTAAGCCTGCCACACATCAGACGCAGAACACGGCGATGAGCACGAACGCCAGGCAAGCCAGACAGGCGGTGTTGCTTATCGGGCCTTTTTTGACCGGATGGAAATGGGCTTCGGGTCGACGGTGCCCATGAGGGCATACATATTCCACCACCGTCTGGCCCGACCGCTTGGAGAGATGACGGGTGCGTTTGACCGTAGCGCCACAGACCCCGTCACCATCTTTTCCCGCAGCCTTGCAGGTCATGCGGGCACCGATAAAGACGCTGGTAAGGTTGAAAACCCAGTTCCAGGAAAGGGCACCGATCAGTATCGAGAGCAGCGCCATGATCACGTGGCGTTGGGTCACCCCCAGTCCCGAAAGGGCGGCTCCCATATTGGCCGGCGTCAGCGGCCCATCCACCGTTCCGAAAAGACCCAGGTAGTAGAGGATGAAACTGGCGCCCATAACGACCATGGTCAGGCCGAAATTGTAAAGGCGATTACGGGGTTGACCGCTTCCTGTATACATTCCCGGATTCATATGCTGCTCGTTCATCACTTGGCCTCGCTTGTCTGTCTTCTTATGGGTTCGAGTCAAATTGCCCCCGGGCCCTTCAAAGGGCCCGGGGGTATTAAGGACGGCATCACCCGCCGGCCAGTTTTTTCATAATATCCGGAATGATCTTGTAGAAGGCATACGCCGTCAGGCACAGGCAATAGGCCGGCACCACAATCTTCCATGCCTTTTCAGGGAACACCCGGGTCATGTAGGGTGCCGCCACGGCCGAGAACATGGTGGCCAGCATGAAGCTGGGCAGCAGGATGTAGTCGATGGTCACACCGCTGCCCAGCAGGGCCAGCCAGGTTACCACCGACAGGGTGCTCACCGTTCCTTCGCTGATGGCCGTCACCGCCATCATGCTTTTCACCGGCACGCCGGCCATCAGACCGCCGATGGTCACCACCGGACCGTAGCCACCGCCGCCCACGCCCTTGTTGAATCCGGCCAGGGCTGCCCACATTACCATTTTCCCGGGTTTGTATGGACGATCCTTCTTCGCCGTGATCAGGGAGGTCACCCCCATCATCAGCAGCAGCAAAGCCACATAGACCTTGATCCATATCTTCCCGATGGCGAAGATCTTGTAGACACCTACCACGGCCACCACATTGAAGAGCACGCCGGTACCGGCGATAATCAGCCAGAGTTTGACCGTTTCACTCATGGGCGAAAACTTCCACTCCACGTTCTCGAACTCTCGATGTAAAAAGGCACCCACCAGGCCGGCGGCACCCTGCTGGATCATGACCACGGGCACAATCTGTTTGGGATCGAAGCCCACCACGAGCAGCAGCGGGGTCAGGGCGGTGCCGAAGCCCATGCCGGCCGAAGCATCCATGAATTCGAAAAAGGCTGCAATCAACACCACACTCCAGATGATGGACCACTCATTTCCCAGGAGCCCGTGGTCGACCACAAATTTGGAGGGCATGCGCACCGTGGCTTCGAAGGGGTTGCCCGCCAGCCAGATGCCCACCAGAAAAAGAAGGAAAAAAACGAAAACACCTGAGAACATCGCCTTGAGATGGCCCGCTTCCGGAATCATGCGCTCCCAGATGGTCTTCTTGGTCGCCTCGAGGTCCTTGGCGACCTCCCAACCGGTCAGTTTTTCTTTTTTAATATTTTCCATGTTGCCCATCCTTTTTTGTAAATGACTGGTGAATCGTTGACTTGTCCATTGAACTTGCAAATGCCGGGTAACATTCTTCTCCTTTTCAAAATTGTGAATAGGCAATTTACGG
>JAHLLR010000100.1 GCA_020444075.1 Deltaproteobacteria bacterium | reverse complement strand
TTCACCGTTCACTGTTCACCATTCACCGTTCACTGTTCACCATTCACCGTTCACTGTTCACCATTCACCGCCCTCAGTGTCCTACAAAATGATCCATGCCCCGGTTGACGCCGGTCAGGGCCACCAGCCGATCGACCCAGGACGCCGGCAGCACCTTGAACAGGGGCAGCAGCTTCACCATAAAGGGAATTTTCAGATAGTCCTTCTCCCGTTTCACCGCCTCGACGATCTTGTGGGCGACGTCCCGCGGCTGCAACAGCGGATTGAACAGCGGCGGTGTAAATCCGGCAAACATGCCGGTGTCGATCACCGACGGGCAGATGCAGGAAATTTTTACCCCGGGGCAGCCGAATTTTTTCATCTCCATGCGCAGGGCGTCGGAATAGCCCACCACGGCAAACTTGGTGGCGCTGTAGTCGGCAAGCTGAGGTACGGCCAGCAATCCCCCGGCCGAGGCGAGGTTGACGATGTGCCCGCTGTTGCGGGCCATCATATCGCCGAGGAACTGGCGGGTCATCCACATCACCCCCAGCAGGTTGATGTCCACGATGCGGCGCAGTTCCGCGTAGGAGACCTCGGCAGCCGGTTTGCCCACCACGATGCCGGCGTTGTTGACCAGGATGTCGATGGTCGAAAAATCCTCGCCAATCCGGGCAGCCACCTGTTCGACCATGCGGGGATCGGCGACATCGCACCGGTACCCCCTGATATGGAGGTCTTCGGTTGACAACTGGTCCACAACCGCGTTCAGCGTCTCGGCGTTGAGATCGAGAATCGCCAGGTTAGCCTTTTCACGGGCGAACCCAATGGCCATCTCCCGCCCGATGCCGGCACCGCCGCCGGTGATTACCACGTTTTTGCCTGCGAGCGATTTCATCGTTCATAACTCCCCAGATGTGGCGTAAAAGAACCGCGCGGCTTCCACCGGAGAGAACCCCATGGCAAGGAGAGAGTCAGATGGAAGCCGCGCGGTAAACCCGTTTTGAGCAATGCGCTCAGCCGATCTCTATGGACATTTTCAATGTATAGCGGGCAAAAATCTCAGCGATCTTCTCCTGGATCTCTTTTTCCGACATCCCGGCGGCAGGCGTCACCCGGATGGTCACCCGGGTGCCGTGAAGCTTGTCTTCGCCTGCCGAGACGGACACGTCCTTGGCCATCCTACCTAAGGCCGCCAGTTCTTTTTGATAGATCTTTTCGATCACGTTCCAGCGCAGGGCCGGCTTGAAAATCTTGCCCACCGGCGTCAGGGGTACGGTTTCGATGATATGGATGGCCTTGGGCACGGCGGCCCGCTCCCCGATATTCTCCTTCGCGTAGTCAAGGAGCTGCGCCTCGGTCATCGCGCTGCCGGCCGCCAGTTGCACGTAGGCCACAGGCACCTCGCCGGCATGGGGATCGGGTTGGGGAACGGCTGCAGCCACCTGGACATCGGGCAGCCGATACAACACTTCTTCGATGCTCGCCGGGTCGATGTTGTGGCCGCCGCGAATGATCAGTTCCTTCTTGCGGCCGGTCAGCCAGAAGTAGCCATCCGCATCCATACGCCCCAGGTCACCGGTGTTGAACCAGCCGTCCTGGACCCAGATGCCGTGGTTGTGTGTTTTCTCAACATAGCCCTTGAACACGTTGGGACCGGCGATGGCGATGGCGCCGATCTCACCCACCGCTGCATCCCGCACATAACCGCCATTCTCGTCGACAATGACGACCTTCATCTGCTGGTAGGGCATGCGGATGCCGATGCTGCCCACTTTGCGCTCGCCCTCCCGGGGGTTGATGGACGAGGCGCATGCCCCTTCGGTGAGCCCGTATCCTTCAAGCACTTTCATACCCGTGTGAGCCTCGAACCGTTTGAACATCTCCACGCTCAACGGTGCCGCCCCGCAGATGGCATACTGCAGTGACGCGATGTCGGCATCGCCCACCGGAATATCCATGAGCGTAGCCAGCACCGTGGGGACGGCCGAGAAGAAGTTAGCGCGGTAGCGTTCCACGATCTTGTAAAAGTTTTTGATGATCGACGGGTCCCGGTAGCCCCTGGGTGAAAGCATGACCACGTGGGCACCCAGGGAAAATGGGGATATGCCGGTAACGGTGGTGCCATTGACATGAAACAGGGGCAGACCGCAAAGCACCGTCGTTTGGCTGCCCATGCCGCCCATGGTCCGGATCATCCACCCCATGACCACCTCGTTGAAGTGGGTTCGCCGGGCCAGCTTGGGCGTTCCGGTGGTGCCGCCGGTGTGATACAGGGACGAGACATCGTCAGGGGCGATGGGCCGGGTGAAGGTCAGGCGATCGCCGGGATACTTCTCTACCAGCTGATCGAAGCTGTGGACGCGGTCGCCGTCGCCCGGCCCCATGACACAGATCACATGCTCGAGTGTGGGAATGTCGTCCTTGATGGCGACGACCTTCTGCCAGATGTCGCTCCCCGGAAGTTCCCCCAGGGCCACCAGTACCCGCGTACCGGCCGCCCGGCAGATATCCCTGATCGTGGACGGTTCCAGCAGGGGATTGATGGGATTGACGATGCCGGCCGCCTCGGCGCCCCAGAGTACATAATGCGTCTGGGGGATGTTGGGCAACAGATAGGTCACCACGTCCTGCGGTCCGATGCCCAGATCGTGGAACATGTTGGCGCATCGGCGAATGTTGCGGATCAGGTTTCCGTAGGTGATCCGCATGGGTTGGTCCCAGGTGTCGCCGCTCATTAGAAAGCTGATGGCCACCGCTTCGGGATTGACGGCGGCCCCTTTTTCTAGAACGGCATAGGTGTTGGATTCCGCCACCCGATCCTGAAACGGGACCGTTTCAATGGCCTCGATATCCTTCATTCCTGCAACGGCAAAGGTTTCCGCCATAGTGTCCTCGTGGGGGGTTAGAGTTTGTTGGGTTCCGGGTTCAACCGTTGTCACCGCTTGATTTTGAATCAAGTTATAATCCTGAATAAGCTTCAATTGATTGTTGACTTTAATTAGATAATCCCCTAAAGGAAGTCAAGTTGTTTTTGAACTTAATTATAATTTCGAACATACTTCATTCTTTGAACTTTCATTGCGCAGAGTTGAGCGATTGGCGAGGGATAAAGCGTAACGCAGAATCGGGCATTTTTCGGCACAGAATGCCATAACCCCTTCGTGGGAAGGGCGATACAGGGGAGCTGCCATGGAAAAGACCATCAATCACGTCTTTCGAAATCGAACCCGAACGTACCAAAACCGCCTGGCTGTGGAGAAAAAGCGCAACGGCCGCTGGGACAGGGCTTCCTGGATCGAGTATTATGATCGCTCCCGTGCGGTGGGACTGGGTCTGGCCGCCCTTGGCGTAGAAAAGGGTGACCGGGTGGCCCTGCTCTCCGAGAACCGCCTGGAGTGGCTCTACACGGATATGGGCACCCTGGGCATCGGTGCCTGCCTGGTACCCATCTACACCACCCTCACCGATGAAGAGGTCGCCTACATCGTCGATAACGCCGGGGTCAGGGTGCTGGTGGTGGAAGACCCGCTGCAGGTGGAGAAAGCCCTTTACGCGGCAGACAAATGCCCGTCCCTGGAAACGATCGTGGTCATGGATCCCGACATGCCCAGCCTTTCAAACCTGATTGCTTTCGCTGAATTGATGCAGACCGGCAGGGACGCTCACCAGGCTGACGCGAAAGCCTTCGAAACCATGGCAGACCGTGTGTCGCCGGAGGATCTGGCGACCATCGTCTACACCTCGGGAACCACTGGTGTACCCAAAGGTGCCATGATCACCCATAAAAATGTCATGGCCGTCATCGGTGCCCTGGATCGGATCAGACCCGAATTTGCCAACGATACGGACCAGGCAGTGCCCTTTCTGCCCTTGAGCCACGTGTTCGAACGGGCCGCCGGTCATTTTTACGGCATGTATAAAGGAATCACCTCCTCGTATGCCGAGAGCGTCAACAGCGTGCTGGACGATTTTGGTGAAAAACGCCCCACGATTATTCTTGCCGTTCCACGGGTATGCGAGAAAGTCTATCAGAAGATCCTCATGCAGGTGGAACAGCAACCCCCCTGGCGCCGGAAGTTCTTTGACTGGGGGCATGCCATCGGCGCGCGCATCTCGACGCTGCGGGAAGAGAAAAAGCCCGTGCCGACGCTGCTGAAGCTGAAGTACAAACTGGCTTTCGCCCTGATTTTCAAGAAGCTGCGCCAGGCGCTGGGAGGACGGGTGCGATGGATGACCGCTTCCGGTGCACCCACCGCCAGGGACATCGTCCTCTTCTTTAACGCCGCCGGAATCCAGGTGGTGGAAGGCTATGGCATGACCGAATGCTTTGCTCCGGCCACCATGAGCAACCTGGCCGATTATCGTATCGGCACAGTGGGAAAAGCGCTGCCGGGGGTCGAGATCAAGCTTGCCGACGATGGCGAAATCCTCATCCGTGGGGACAATGTATTTAAAGGCTATTGGAAGATGCCGCAGGAAACCGCCGAGGCATTTACCGACGACGGATTTCTGAAAAGCGGAGATATTGGGGCATTTGATGATGCCGGTTTTCTGACCATCACCGACCGCAAGAAAAACCTGATCATTACCTCCGGCGGCAAAAACATCGCTCCCCAGAAAATCGAGAATCTGTTTTTAAGCGATCCGCTGTTCACCCACTTTATCGTTATTGGCGAACGGCGAAAATTTTTAAGCGCCCTGCTGACCATCAACCTGGATCAGGCCCAGCTTCTGGCCGAAAGGCAGGGCATCGCCGTCGACGCGCCCACCGACCTTCTGGACCATCCGGATTTTCTCCAAATTATCGAGGCGCACGTGGCCGAACGAAACAGCCACCTGGCCCGGTTTGAAACCATCAAGCGTTACCGGATCATCAAAAAGGAGTTCTCTCAAGAAACGGGAGAACTGACCCCGTCCATGAAAATCAAGCGCAACGTGATCCATGAACAGCACGCCGATCTGATCGCGTCCATGTATGCGGATGCATGATTACAAGGAGACAGTCGGATGAATAATTCACTGAAACACATCGAACCCATGGTCCACCACAGCCAGATCAACGTACCCTACACCTGGTGGGCAGGCGACACGGCCGGACGCTTTCTCAAAACCCTGCGCGACGAGCAGACAATCATGGGGACCCGCTGTAACCACTGCGCCCGCGTCACCGTGCCGCCGCGAAAAACCTGCCCGACCTGTTTTACGGAAAATCAAACCTGGACCGCTGTTTCCGACCAGGGCACCGTGGTCGCCTTCAGCGTGGCCAGACGGCAGCTGGCGGCCCTTGTCAAAAAGGTTCCGGTGATCTTCGCCCTGATCCGGCTGGACGGTGCGGACACGGCGCTGCTGCACACCATCAGTCAGGTCGATCCCGCGGAGGTCACCATCGGTATGCGCGTCCGGGCCTGTTTTTCCAAGGACGCGGGAGCAACAATCATGGCCATTTCCCACTTTGTGCCGACAAACTAACTTCTACCCATGACCCTGAATTAATGAGGACCCCTATGGATAGCGCAGCAATTGTAGGCGTAGGCATGACCGCCATCGAAAAAAACAAGATTCGCGACGGATTCGCCGACATGGTCTGGGAGGCGGTCAATCTGGCCCTGGACGACGCAGGCATGACCATCGACGACATCGACAACGTGGTCACTACCTCCAACGACTTCTGGGACGGGCGTACCATCAGCTGCATGGCGGTGAGCGATGCCAGCGGCGCCCGGGAAAAAAATGTCTCCTGCGTGGAAGGAGACGGCACCTTCGGCGCGTTTTACGGACTGACCCGAATCCTTTCCGGTTCCTACGGCACCACCCTGGTAACGGCTCACAGCAAAGGCTCGGAAAGCGTCTCCAGCCTCATCACCAATGCGGCCTTCGACCCGATCTACCAGCGGGCCATCGGCATGGACATGGTCAGCGCCTGCGCCATGCAGGCCAATGCCTACATGCACCGCAGCCGCACCACGCCGGAACAGCTGGCTCGGGTGTCGGTAAAAAACCACGGCAATGCCCGCCACAACCCCAAGGCCCAGTTGCCAATGGCAATAACCGTGGAAGAGGTGCTGGCTTCGGAGATGATCTGCGACCCGCTCCACAAGCTGGACTGCTCACCGGTCTCCGATGGCTGCTGCGCCATGATCATCGCCGCCAAAGACCGGGTGGGTACAGCGGCCAAGCCACCCGTGTGGATCAAGGGGGCGGCATTTTGCGCAGACGCCTTTCACCTGGGAGACCGGGACCTGTCCCGGGCAGCCGCCCTGACCCGGGCCGCCAAAAAAGCCTTTGACATGGCCGGCATCACCGATCCGGCCACCCAGGTCCATGTGGCCGAACTCTACGACGCCTTCACGTATCAGGAACTGATGTGGCTGGAGGCCATGGGATTGTGCGCCGATAATCAGGCGGGACATCTTTTGGAAGCCGGTGTGTTTGATATCGACGGAACGCTGCCGGTCAATGCCTCGGGCGGCTTGCTGAGCGGCCACCCGGTAATCGCCGCCGGTCTGATCCGCATGGCCGAGGTGGTTCGCCAGCTGCGCGGGGAGGCCGGTGGCGCCCAGGCAAAGGATCCCACCGTGGGCGTGGCCCAGGGTGTCAACGGATTGTGCGGCCAGTCGCACTGTGTGTGGGTATTGAGTGCCGAGTCCTGAGGACGCGAGACAGAATTCCATATTGAAAAATGAAAGAATCTGGAATTGAGGCATTGCACGTAGCCGCTTGAAAAGAGGAGAAACCATGGGCAAACAACGCGTGGCCATCGTGGGCACAGGACAGACCTTTCACAAAAGCCATCGCCCCGATGTCAACGGCCAGGAACTGATCAACGAGGCGGTTGGGCGGGCGCTGGTGGATGCAGACCTGACGATCCGCGATATCGATGCCATCGTCATCGGCAACATGGACCACTTCGAAGGAATCAACTATGTGGACTGCTGGAGCGTGGACGGCTCCGGCGGATTCATGAAACCGGTGATCAAGCTCACCACCGGCGGCACTACCGGCAGCACCCTGGCCATCGGCGGCTATCACATGGTCGCTTCGGGCCTGTTTGACCGGGTGCTGGTCATCGGCTGGGAGAAGAATTCGGAGTCGGACACCACCGGCGCCATCACCACGGCCTTCGATCCGGTCTGGGACCGCCTGGTCTTCGCCGGGGCCATCTCGGGCCTGGCTGCCGAAGCCCAGGCCTACATGGCCAGATACAGTGCAACGGATCGGGACGGGGCCCGCGTGTCGGTGCGGGACAGAAAACACGCCTGCAACAATCCCTATACCCAGCTGCGCAAGGAGGTGACCGTCGACGAGGTACTGGCCTCGCCCATGCTGGCCGATCCTATTCATCTGCTGGATGTCTGTCCGCGCTCCGACGGCGCCTGCGCCGTGATCATGGCCGGCGAGCACATCGCCGAAAAAATCACCGCCACGCCGGACTGGATCTGGGCCACGGCCAACCGCCACACCTACACCTACCTGGGAGACGCCAACTTCGGCCGATTGGACTCCCTGGCCGCCGCCTCCCGGGAGATCTATGCCAAAGCGGGCATCCGCGAGCCGGCCAAGGAGATCGGGGTTATCGAATTGTACCAGCCTTACTCCTTTGCCGGTATCATGTGGATCGAGGACCTGGGGCTGACGGGATATGGCCAGGGGGCCGAGTTCGTCTGGAGCGGGGCTACGGACATGGACGGCGAGATCCCCATCAACCCCTCCGGCGGGGTGATTGCCTGCAACCCCATCGGCGCCACGGGCCTGATCCGCTGCGCCGAGGCGGCGTTGCAGATAATGGGCAAAGCCGAAGGCCACCAGGTGCCGGATGTGGACTTGGCACTGAGCACTGGCTTCGGAGGATGTTTCTGGTCGGACATCCTGCTCCACGGCCGCAGGAAACCGGATTTCTGAAAACAGGACTCCGAATAAAGAGATTCAGGAGTGGGGGGATCAACCGACCGGCCCAACTCCATTCAGCCAAGCAGACCAACAACCGTTCCCAACGATCTTAACGTTCATCACCCCATGGAGAAAATCATGTCGGATACGGAACATGTCATCATCGAGTCAGGTGCGGCCCGCCAGCCTTTCAACTATGCCGTCGGTCTTCACGGCAGCCGATTCCTGCAGGAACTGAGAGACCATCGGCGGTTCATGGCCGTCAAATGTCCCCGGTGCGCGAAGGTGTACATCCCCCCACGGCGGGTGTGCGGCGCCTGCTTCGTGGAGATGGATGAATTTGTGGAGGTGGGGCCTCAGGGAACCATCGGAACATTCACCATCCTGCGCTATGCCTTCATCGACCCGGAAACCGGCGTGCAGAAACCGGTACCCTATGGCTATGGTTTTATCCGGCTGGATGGCGCCGACACCCTCTTTCAGCATTATATCGACATCCAGGATGAATCCAGGGTGAAAATCGGCGCCCGGGTGGAACCGGTCTTTGCCGATGAACGCAAAGGGACCGTCAAGGACATTCGCTGCTTTCGAATCATCGATTAGAAGCCATCATGCTCAACCCCTTCAAACGGTCCTTCATGCTGCCCGGTAAACTGGGCGCCTGCCTAATCACCGGAACGGAGAAGATTCGTTGCGGATACGGCAACGGCGACTGCCTGCTGCTGGATTTGCGTCATCGAATCTTTGCCGTGGCCGATGCTTCCGAACGATTCCCCCAGGCATCCCGGCTGCTGCTCGAAGGGCTGGCCGCAACGGTTTGCCAAAACGGCCCGCCGAAGGATGAAAACGAATTCAACAGCCTGCTCAGCCAAGTCTGGTCCAACCAGCAATTTATCCACAAAACCACGTTGAGTTGCGTGGTTCTGCTGGAAAACGGCGACGGTCCAACGGCCATGGTCAGCAACAACGGCGATTCGTCAGTAACGATCCTGGCATCCGACAGCGGTGCGGTGCGCTACAGGACAGTGGCGGACATGAATTTTGCCGGCCGCAGCACGCGGCCCAACCCGGCGGTGACCCATTCCCTGAAAGGCACCCCTACCGCCATCGTGCTGGCCACCGACGGAATAACGGACCTCGGGAAGATACCCCTAAATGGATTGTCCGATCCACCCCATCGCATAGGGGACCGGATCGCCGGCCGGCTCCACCGCGGTACGGCCAGGAGGGAAATCGACGATATTGGTGCCGTCGCCCTTACGCCGGACATCATGAACGATGCCACGGGAGACATCATCATCATGGGGGGAACCCTGCCGAGCGTGGAAACGACCTTCGCCCAACGCAATGGCTGGAGTACGGCGGCGGATCGCTGGGCCACGACCATGGCCTGGAAACCCTACCCCGAACTGCTGGCGATGGCCGGAATACAGATCAGGCAACCCGGACGCTGCTGACCGGTCCTGCCCACCTGACCGGCAAGGCAATTAAAATCCTCGCCGCCGGATCGATACCGCCACGGGCGTCCACGCCCATCCTGGCTCAAATACGAAATACGCTCGCCTGAACGCTGCAGCCGAAAACAAACCCGTTTCCCTTAAATGCACGGATTGCATAACGGCTCAGCCGCCGCGCCATCACAAAAATAGAGCCACGGAGCCGGTGCTGAGCAGTCAACGCAAGCCTTCTGGATTTCAATTTTTTCAAGTTATTTCCACAGGTGCCGATATAATCTTCGATTTATTATACCCTGAGGAAAAAATGGAAACTGCCCACATCTACCATCGACTGCTCGATTCGTCGCTTTTGGCCAAATTTTATAAAAACAGCGCCACGGCCGAGGATCGCTTCCTGCGTCTCGTGTTCACCCTTTTTTTGCTGCCGGGCATACTTCTCCTGACCCTGTTTGGCTGTCTTAACGCCCTGGACGGCGCCACCGTGGAAAGCGGCCTCAACTTCGGCGCCGCCCTGTTTTTTTCCGGCCTGCTCTATTCCCAGCGATACGTCCAGCGCGCCGTCCACCTGTGCCGGATCAGCCTTCTGGCGCTGGCTGTGCTGTTTTACTACATATCCATGGTGGGCGGAGCATCCGGCTTCAAGGTCCTGTGGATATATCTGTTCCCCCTGGCCGTATTTTTCATACTGGGAAACTTGGAAGGACTGGCATGGTCCCTGTCCTTTTTCGCGGGGTTGGTTTTCCTGTTGTCCGATCTGAATACCCAGATCCCGGCGTACCGGTATCCCGATGATTTTCGTCTGCGCATCCACTGGGTGTACCTGACCATCGTCGTCATGATGTTCATGTACGAGACTGTCCGGCGGTTTTATCAGGAAGGCCTGCATCAAAAACAGCGCCAGCTGATCGATGAAAAGCAAAAGCTGGCGGAAGCCAATACCACCATCATGGCGACAACCCATCACATCCGCGAACGCGAGGCCACGCTCAACAGCATTTTCCGGGCTGCTCCGGCAGGCATCTGCCTGGTTAAAAACGGGGTTATCGAAAAGGTGAACGCCCAATTGTCCCGTATGCTCGGATATCGGGAAGAAGCGCTGGTATCCCGGTCCATGGCAACCCTGTTTACGGATGCCGATGCACATGCCCGGTTCGAGCGAGACCTGCATCCAATGGACCACCGAAGCGGAATCGCGCGCGTCGAATGCGCCTGGCAGCACAGCAGCAGCAAGGCGTTGACCGTTCTTGCCTGTGCCACGCGGGTGGATGCCTCCCGACCGGAAGACGGGATGATCATCGTTTCCCTGGATATGACGGAACGTAAAAATGCGGAACGGGAATTGCGCCGGTCTGAAGAAAAATACCGTCTGCTGGTAGACAATGCCCACGACGGCATCTTCATTGTCCAGGATGAAAAGATCCGTTTTGCCAACCCCAGGGCGCAAACCTATTTTGGCTTCGACGACAATGCATCCCTCAACGCACCGCTCATCGATTTCATCCACCCCCAGGATCGTGACATGGTCATGACCCGCCACCGAAAACGGATTGCCGGTCAGGACGCCCCAAACCAGTATGCCTTCAGGATCGTCAATACCCACGCCCAAACCCTCTGGCTGGAGCTGAATGCGGTCCACATCGACTGGAACGACCGGCCGGCCGTCATCTGCTTCTGCCACGACCTCACCCAGACCAAGAGCCTGGAAAACCAGCTGATGCAGGCGCAGAAAATGCAGGCCATCGGCACCCTGGCCGGCGGGATCGCCCACGACTTCAACAATATGCTCCAGGCCATCATCGGCTATACGGAGATCTCTATGAAAGCCGCACCGGACGATGAGATGCTCTGCCGTCGACTCAACCGGGTACTGGAAGCCGGCAACCGTGCACGCGAACTCATCGGTCAGATTCTGACCTTCAGCCGACAGCAGAAAGAAGAACAGCGGCCGGTGACCATCAGTTCCATCGTTAAAGAGGTGTTGAAACTGATACGGGTTTCCACCCCATCTACCATTACGTTCATCGAGACCATCGACGATGATGCCGGAACCGTAATGGCGGACCCCACCCGGATCCACCAGTTGGTAATGAACCTGTGCACCAACGCCGCCCAGGCGATGAAAGCCACCGGCGGCAAGCTGGCCGTAACCTTGAAGCCCTTCCAGGTGGACGATTCGTTGAAACGAAAAGATATCGATCTTCTGCCGGGGGCCTACGTGCAATTGAAGATCAGCGATACCGGCTGTGGTATGGACTCCCGGACAGTAGCGCGGATCTTCGAACCCTATTTCAGCACCAAGAAACGCGGAGAGGGTACCGGTCTCGGGTTGGCTGTGGTTCACGGCATCGTCAAAAATCTGAACGGCTCCATCGTGGTCTATAGCGAGCCGAATGAAGGATCCACGTTCAATGTGTTCATCCCCCGTGTCGATGCCGGGACCGTTGACATGCTTTCGCAGGCCACGGCATGCCCCGGTGGCTCCGAAACCATCCTGCTGGTGGATGATGAGGAAATCGTCATGGACATCAGTCGGGAGATTCTGGAAAGCCTGGGTTATACGGTCGTTGGGCGGGTCAGCAGCATCGAGGCCTATAACGCCTTTTGCGCATCTCCTGAAAGGTTCGACGCGGTGGTGACCGATTACACCATGCCGGAGATGACAGGTGTGGCGCTGGCGAAAGCTATCAGTGCGCTGCGCAGCGACATTCCCATTGTAATGTGTACGGGGTTCAGTGCCGCATTGACCGGACCGAAGCTCCAGGGTGCCGGGATAGACACCCTGCTCAACAAGCCGGTCCTGACGCATGAACTGGCCGCGGCCCTGAGATCGCTTCTGGATCGTCAGAAAGAATGGTCTTTTTAACCCTTCCTGCATTGCCGAGGAAGTCAAAAACAGAGCAACCCCTTGACAAGAATAGGAATCTCTGCAAACGTGTAAAAATCTTAGCGTCCACCCCATCCCCCAGCAACCAGAGGAGTCAGCAACCATGAAAGTGATCGTCTACCTGCTTGGCTTCGGGAACATCGCCATCTGTTCTTTCTTGATCCTCTATACCCGGGAAACCGTCGATGCGATCAAAGGCTGGTTTCATACTTACCCACTTAAATACCTGTCAGCACTCCCGGCAGTGTTTGGAATCCTGTTCCTGATTTCCGCATCTGCAACCACTCATCCCTGGGTATTCCGGATAATCGCCCTGCTGGCCCTTGGCGAAGCCGTCGTGGCCTTCACCAACCCGCAAAAATTCTATAGCCGACTGCTGGACTGGTATTTTGGGAACGTATCGGATCAGACGAACCGACTGTTCGGAATCATCGGCATCGTCTTTGGAACCGTAATTCTGACGTGGATATAATTGAATGGAGATCAATTCATGGCCCTGACAAAAAAAGACATCGTAGATCGGATGCAGGCCGAACTCGGCTTTCTCAGGAACAAATCTGTTGAAATCACAGAATCCCTTCTTGAACTCATCAAGGCCTCCCTGGAATCCGGTGATGATGTCCTTGTTTCCGGCTTCGGAAAATTCTGTGTGAAAGAAAAAAAAGAGCGGAAAGGTCGGAATCCGGCCACCGGTGAAGATCTGATGCTGAAACCAAGGCGGGTGGTGACCTTCAAGTGGTCGGGAAAGTTGCGGGAAAAGGTGGACGGGAAATGAATTCCGTACGCAATAACCGCCGATATCCCCGCCACATGGCTCTATTCAGCTCCAAATATACAGTAAAAGAAGGAACCTTTCGAGATTTGATCAAAGATATTGGTGCCGGCGGCGTTTTTGTCAGCACCAGGCGGAAGATCGATCAGGGACGGCCGATTAACCTGCAATTCCCAGTTCTGGCATTCAAAAAAAGGTTCAGCCTGATGGGGAAAGTGGTGCGCTGCAATACCAATGGCTTTGCGGTGATGTTCGATGAACCGATTGACGAGAACCTTTTCACCGAAGGTGACCGGGGGTCGACATGTGCGGAAGGTTCGTTGGTTTCAGAAGACTTGAAGAATTGATCAAATACTTCCCCATCGATGTGGCCAACGTCGATGTTGCGCCCAACTACAACGTCGCTCCCACCCAGGAAATACTTGCCGTAACCCGACATGACGAACAGAACCACCTGGAGAAACTTCATTGGGGCCTGGTCCCGTTCTGGGCCAAAAATACCGTCAACGGCAGCAGGATGATCAATGCACGGTCTGAAACCCTGTCAACCAAACCCAGCTTTCGCACGGCATTCAAGTGGCGCAGGTGCCTGATCCTCACCGATGGATTTTACGAATGGAAGAGGGATAAGGAACAAAATCAGCCAATGTTCTTTACGTTGCCCGATGGTCGGCCCTTCGCATTTGCAGGTCTGTGGGAGACCTGGGATGACCGGGGAAAAGAAACAGTCCCCTATCGGTCCTGCACTATCCTCACCAGAGAAGCCGGTAAATCCGTCATGCCGATACACAACCGGATGCCGGTCATCCTCAAACCGGAAGCCTTCGGTCCTTGGCTCGATCGGAATAACCAGGATGTCCGGTTGCTCCAGGATATCATCCGGAACCGCGTCTACACCGAACTCAAAAGCGTTCCCGTCTCCAAACAGGTCAATTCGATAAAAAACAATAGGCCGGGTAACATACGGCCGTTGGGACCAGACGCCAAAGCCTAGGGCCGTTCCCTCCGGCATTTGGGTTCGACCCCTTTTATCTTAATGCCGACGATTTGCCTTGAGTTATCCGCCTATAGGCTGCATTCGCATCTGCATTGGATAGTCGCCTGAGTGCCCCTGTTCGTAAATACGGTGAGCCACCGGGATTGCCGAGGCGCCCGGATCGCAAGGCGAAAGAAGCGACAACAGCAGCGCTATTGGCGCGCCGGGCAACGCGGCGAGGCGGGATGCATCGGCGATCGAATGCCATGCGGTGCTCGGATATCTTTCTTTGCAAACGGTTACAGCAGGAGACAGGTCTTCGATATGACAGGCATAATTATACGATATCTGATTTTTGCCCCGATACTGTTGTTCTACGGCGAGCAGGTCTGACCCATTCATAAGGGCCTCGGGAATATAAAGGTCCTCTGTGTGATGAGTGCCATCATGGCGTTCGCCCTGCCATTTCGAATTTACCTGTTTCGTCGCCATCACCGGTCATTAAACACGTCCTCTGCCGGCACCGAAAACAGCGTCCTTTCACTTCCGCTTGCCGAATTTTATGCCGAGGTCACCATTTGGGCCGTCAACGCAGCCATCATGCTGGGCTATCTCGGATATAACGCCGCCTGCTTACAAATCCATTTGGCAGACGCCCTGAAATATGGTTTCGCTGTTTTTTTTGGATTCATGGTAACGGGTCTGATTTTAGGCATGATCAGCTTTCTCGAAATGGAAAAAAATTTGGTCGGAATACTCGTCAAACGGCCGATATCAATAAGAAGGCATCCGACCCGAAGTTCATCGATGTTTAAAAAATTCAGCCTGTTGCTGGTTTCGATCGTTGTTATTCTCTCTGTAGTCACCGTCTATGTACTGTTTAACAATCTGGTCGCCTTAACCGAAAAGGGGCATCCCTTTTCCCTGGCCGATATTTACTATCTGTTCTCCAAAATGCTGGGCATCAGCATCGTGCTCCTGGGGTCCGGGGTCTCGATCATCAACCGTATCGCCCGAAATACCAAATTGCTTTTTAATCTTCAACTCAATGTCCTCAAGAAAGTGGAGCATGGCGACTATGCCTCACGGGTTCCTATCGTGAGCAACGATGAATTCAGCCTCATTGCCCGCCAGACCAATCAAATGATCGAAGGTTTAAAGGAACGGGAATTTATTCGCGATACGTTCGGACGATATGTAACCGAGGAAGTCAGAGACCTGATTTTGTCTCAAAAGATTCCTTTAAACGGTGAAGTGAGGACCGTCACCATTTTGTTTAGCGATATTCGCGACTTTTCGACCTACTCGGAATCCAGACACCCCCGGGAGGTGATCGCTAAAATCAACGCGTACTTTGCAGAAATGACCGAAGCCATTCATAAAAACGGCGGCATTGTGCTCGAATACCTCGGTGATGGAATTGAAGCCGTATTTGGCGCCCCGTCACCGGTTCACAATCATGGTGAACGCGCCATTCAATCCGCGTTGGAAATGAGAACCAAATTAATGTCGTTAAATCAACACTGGGAAAGAAAAAACGATACTCCGTTGAAGCACGGAATCGGAATCCATACCGGCGAGGTCGTTGCAGGCATTGTCGGCCCGCCCTCGAGGCTCTCCTATAAAATGATTGGCGATACGGTCAATCTTGCCGCAAGAATACAGGAATTAACCAAAACATTCGATTCAGATATTCTGATTAGCGGAGATACATATCTATCGCTGAACAATCAGTTTAATACCCGATGTTTCGGAACGGTAACCGTCAGAGGAAAGAAGATTGAAACAGATATCTATGGGGTCTTGTAGAAAAGCCGTTTTAATATTCAATCAATAACCTTATCTGTCCTAAACGATACTTGACTATATGGTATCATCACCTTTCAGGATCTCGCCATATTTTTGATGAGTTGGAG
>JAHLLR010000099.1 GCA_020444075.1 Deltaproteobacteria bacterium | reverse complement strand
CGGCCAGAAATACGCCGTCCGTGGCCGTGTTCAGGGGGCCCAGCTTGGGATGTTCCTCCAGAAAAAACCCGTCCGCTCCCGGGTTGACGCCGAAGATGCGTCCCACCTCCGCCGTGTCGGCGCGGGCTTCCATGGCGCTGCACAAAACCACCATGTCCACGGGCACCCGCACCCGTTCGCCGAGCAGGGTGTCTTCGGCGATGGCGATCAGCCGGCCGGCTTCCGCATCGGATTCGCTGCGGTCGGTAATCTCGGCCACCTTGCCGCGGATGAAAACCGTGCCTTCCTCCTGACAGCGGCGGTAGAACTCCTCGTAGCCTTTGCCGAAACAGCGTATGTCGATATAGAAATCGTAGACTTGGGCATGATGGCCCACCTTCTCCTTGATCAGGTGGCTGTATTTGAGCGCATACATGCAGCAGACCCGGGAGCAGTAGGGGTGGTAGTTGACGTCCCGGCTGCCCACGCAGTGGACCAGGGCCACGCTTCGGGGCGGACCGGCGAAACCACCGGCATCGTCGCGCATGAGAATGCGTCCGCCGGTGGGGCCCGTGGCATTGCTCAGGCGTTCGAACTCCAGGCTGGTGAAGACATTGGCATAGCGGCCGTAGCCGAAGGGCTTCATGGGGGAAGGGTCCATCAGGTCATATCCCGTGGCCAGGATGATGCTGCCTACCTGGAGGGTTTCCCGGGTGGCTGTCATGGTGTGGTCGATGGCCTTGGCTTCGCAGACCGACACGCAGGCCATGCATTCGCTGCACACGCCGCAGTTCAGGCAGCGGGCAGCTTCCTGCCGGGCTTCCGCCGCGCCCATTCCCGGCGCCACTTCCTCGAATGTGACTGCACGGGCTGCACCCGAAGCGTGGACGGACTGCACCCGCGGCGCCGGTTTAATGCTTTCGGGGATATCGGCCCAATCGTTTCCCGGCCCGGGACGATCCGCCAGGTTCCGGGCAAATTCGTCGAGGTTCTTACCGTCGAGAAAATGTCCGATGGCGGCAGCCGCCTTGTGCCCGGCCGCCACTGCCTCGATCACCGTGGCCGGTCCGCTGACCACATCACCGGCGGCAAACACATGGGGGATGGATGTCTGCATGGTCTGCGGATTCACCACAATTGTATGACGGGATGACAGGTCCAGGGTGGGAATCCTTTCCGCCCAGGCCACGTCTGTCCGCTGGCCGATGGCCGGGATCACCGCATCGCAATCGATAACAAACTCGGAACCTTCCACGGGCACCGGCCGGCGCCTGCCGGTGTCGTCCGGAGGACCCAATTCCGTGCGCATGCATTCGAATCCAGCCACCCGGCCGTCGGCGGTCAGGATGCGCACCGGGGCCGTGAGGAGGGCAAACGCGATGCCCTCATCCCTGGCGCCACGGATCTCTTCAGCATAGGCCGGCATCTCCTGCTCGGAGCGGCGGTAGACCACGGTAACCTTTCGGGCGCCCAACCGCTTGGCCACCCGGGCGGCGTCGATGGCTACGTTGCCGCCGCCCACTACAGCTACCCGTTCACCGGGCCGCTGCCGGTCGCCCAGGTTGACGGAGCGCAAAAAGGCGAGGGCGTCGATTACACCGTGGGAGGCGTCTTCACCGGGAATACCCAGCTTGAGGGAGGCATGGGCGCCGATGGCCAGAAAAACGGCCCCATATCCCTGGTCGGCCAGGTCCGCCAGGTCGACATCCGTGCCGAAGCGGGTGCCGGTGCGGGCGTCGATGCCATGGCGCAGCAGGTAATCGATCTCCCGGTCCAGAATATCCGGGGGTAGACGATAATCGGGGATGCCCACACGCAGCATGCCGCCGAGTACGGGCAATGCCTCGACCAGGGTGACCTGGAAGCCCTTCAGCCGAAGGTCATAGGCCACGGTCAACCCGGCGGGACCGGAGCCCACCACGGCCACGCGCTCGGGTCGGTCTTCAATTACAGGAATCGGCAGATCCTCGGGCCTGACCTGATCGGCGGCAAAGCGTTTCAGCTCGCGGATGGCCAGCGGTGCGTCCACCTCCCTGCGCCGGCACCGGGTTTCGCAGGGATGCGGGCATACCCGTCCCAGGACACCGGGGAGGGGCAACCGTTTCAGGATCAGTTCAACGGCTTCCCGGTATTTGCCCTGGCCGATGAGCTGGATGTAGCCCTGGACGTTGATGCCGGCCGGGCAGGTGGTGGTGCAGGGCGCCCGGTCCTTTTTGTCGATGGTGAAGGTGATGGGCACCGCCTGGGGAAACGCCCGGTAGACGGCTTTGCGGTCTGCCAGTCCCTCGTCCCACTCGCTGGGCAGGGAGACCGGGCACACCTTGGCGCATTCGCCGCAGCCGGTGCAGACGCCTTCTTTAATGTAGCGCGGCTTGCGGGTCACGGTAACCTCGTAGTTGCCGATGTAGCCGGATACATCGGTCACCTCGCTGTAGGTCAGCAGCCGGATGTTGGGATTCTGGGCGACTTCCACCATTTTGGGCGTGCCGATGCAGGCCGCGCAGTCCAGGGTCGGAAAGGTCTTGTCGAACTGGAGCATGTGGCCGCCCACGGTGGTCTGCCGTTCGACCAGATAGACCGTGTGGCCGGCATTGCCGATGTCCAGCGCGGCCTGCATCCCGGCGATGCCGCCTCCCACCACCATGACGTCAGGGTGGACGCTGACCGACCGCTTTTCCAGCATCTGGTGAAAGTTCACCCGGTTGATGGCGCCGGCGGCCAGGGTCTTGGCCTTGCGGGTGGCCTCATCTTCATCGGCGGTGACCCATGAAACCTGTTCGCGCACCGATGCCATCTGGAACAGATAGGGGTTCAAGCCGGCCCGCTGGCAGGCGCCCTGAAAGGTTTTTTCGTGGAGCCGGGGCGAGCAGGAGGCCACCACCACCCGGTTGAGGCCGAACGTCCGGATGTCGTTTTCAATCATCTCCTGGCCGGGGTCGGAGCACATGAACTTGTAATCGCGGGATACGGCGACGTTTCTCAGGCCGCGGGCAAAATCGGCCACTTCCTGCACCCTGACCTTGTGGGCGATGTTGATTCCGCAATGGCAGATGTAGAATCCGATTTTGATGGTCATCGACGTTCCCCTAATCCCATGGTTCCTGAATGCATGAATTACCTATTCCGGATCACCAAAATCTGTTGAACAGGCTGCACACAGCCGGTTGACAACGGTCAGCAGTTCATCCGCCTCCGGCGGTTTCTGGAGAAAGGCCTCGGGTTCGGGAATATAGCGGCCGGCAGGCGACCGTTTGGCCCCGGGGCACCGATAAAAGGTACTGCTGTCCAGCGTGGAGAGCATGACCACCGGAATATGGCACAGGCGGTCACTGGTCCGGATGCTCTGGTAGAGCCGGATCCCCGCTTCGCCGGGCAGCATGGCATTGATGATGATCAGATCGGGGCATGCATCCGCTGCTTTTTTAAGACCCTCGGCAAGGGTCGCTGCGCAGATTGGGCAAAAGCCGTTGGCCGTGAGCAGATTGGATAGAAAGATGCTTGTATCCGGTTCGTCTTCCACCACGAGAATCGTTTTGGCGGGCCTATCCGGTGTCACCGATGCCTCCGCGCTGCTGTCGTTCAGACGGATCGCCTGTGAAAACACCCTGCCGCAGCACCTGCCAACGGTTCACCAGAGGGATGATCGATTTTGCGTTTTCCGCCCCGGCAAGGTGCGGTTGCTTGTGGTTTCGTGATTGCGCATCGCAATGAGATACCTGCACAAGAGCATGGAATGTGCCATCCAACGGGAAATGGTATAACTATTCGGTAAGAATATAAAAATTGGTTTTGGCGCCGGCTGGAGGCTGCTGGGGGACATGTTGCGTTGCAGGGTAAGCAACACGTTTTTACGTCGGCGAGGATTGCCTGAATTAATAAACTTTACAATGAGATAAGACATTTTTGGCGTAGGTCGGATAACGTTGCAATGGGTTGCGCAACGATTGTTGCATCAGGAGATCGGACAACGGTCCGGAATCGGGTAGGTTCGATCGCCCAGGCGGAGGGACAACCCGTCCGGTCTCTCTTCCAGATAGGGGGACATGGCCAGCAGCGCCCGGTCGGTGAACTTGATGCGTTCGTCGCCCCTTGCCTGGTAAAGCTGGTCGGAGCGGACGAACAGCCGGGCCGGATCCAGCGCGACGGTTTCTCCGGTGTTGAGCACCAGGTGCATCGGGTCTTCGGTCAGGACCTGGAAAACGAAAAGCGGGGTGTCGTCGTAAGTAAAGTAGACTTTTTCACGGACGTCGCCACGCGTCTGGGTGACATAGTAGCCATCCCTGTCCCGCCGAATGGACCGATTAAAATGATCGATGATGCGCTTGTGCTCGAAACGGCCGTGCCGGTTCCGCCACCGGCCCCGGCCGTCCATCCAGAAGACGGCATTTTCTTTGGGAATGACCACTTCCGGCAATCGGGAATCCTCTGTTAACGGGTCGGTGTTCATCATTGGTGTCGAATGGTGTTTTCTATCGGCGTCTGCTCATGCCCATACCGATAAGCTTGCCGATAATTATCCCAATCCAAAGGGCTTTTCAAGGAAAAGGGCGGTGTTTATATTGGCAACACCGGCCGTCCCCTGCGATGCAAAACGCTACGCTTCCTTAACATTATGAATTTATATAATAAATTATCAAATCCATTGATGGCCCGGTAATGAATAGTAGCCTTTTTAATCGCCATTGATGGCAGGCTTCATGGGGGGACATGTTTCCGACAAGGGTAAATATAATTTTATTAATATTGATTTCAGTGGGTTAATCTTTTTTTTCCGCTTCGGAAGCCGCCTGGCAGACCCCTTGCTCTTTACCGGTGGTGAATACGCCACAAACAGAGGAGGGCAATGCCATGAACGCCACAAAAAAGAGAAAGCCGGTTTCCCCGAAAAAGCGGGTGGTCTGTTTTAATGTTCTCGAGGACCGCTGCATCTGGATGAAGGCCGGTGTCATTAATTACCGCATCTGCGACAATGCCTTTGACTGCAGTGCATGCGCGTTTAACAAAGCCATTCGGCAGGCCATGCAGATTGATCCCATGGTCGACAGCCAGACCCTTGCCCCCACATGGGTCGCGCATCTTGTCGAACGGTACGACGGCGCCAATCGCCCCTGCCGCCATGCGCTGACCGGTCGAATCGCCGCACCGAAAACCTGTCCGTACAATTACGAGTGCTATCACTGCGCCTTTGACCAGATGCTGGACGAGGTTGACCTTGCTGCCGACCTGGGAATACCGGTCTGCAGGGAGGTGTCCGGATTTAAAATCGCCGATGACTATTACTACCACATGGGACACGGATGGGCCCGCTTTGAGCATGGAGGGCGTGTCAGGATAGGCCTGGACGATTTTGCGGCGCGTGTTTTCGGTGATCTGGACAGTATCGACCTTCCCCCGCTGGGCGCCGGGGTGCTGCAGGACCGGGTCGGATGGACCTTCGGGCGGTCCGATTACCGGGCAGCGGTGCTATCGCCCGTATCCGGAACCGTTCTGGCGGTCAATCATCCCGCCCGGGCGCATCCGCAGCTTGTCAATGAAGACCCTTATGGCAGCGGGTGGCTTTTCATCGTTGAGCCGGATCTTCCCAAACGAAACCTGAAACGATTGTTCTTCGGCAACGAGAGTGTCCAGTGGATGGACCAGGAGAGCCGTAAACTGCTCGGTCTGATGGGACCCGCCTACGAAAGCCTGGCCGCCACGGGAGGAACTGCTGTGAGGGACATTTTCGGCACCGTTGACGAACTTGAGTGGGATACGCTGGTGTCCCGGTTCCTGCATACCCAAAGAAACCCGTGACGATATCCCGTCAGGTGGGTGTGTCGATAATACCCTCCTGCCGCAATTTACGGCGCAGAGCTGTGCGGCAGTAGCGGCAGAAATTAAAACCGGTTTGATCGAGGGTGTCCACGCTGCCGGAGAAATACATGAGGCAGCGGTCATCGTCGCAGTGCAGCAGATCCAGCAGATGTCCCAACTCGTGCAGCGCGATCTTGGCCGCCCGCTCCAGGACCCGGTCGGTAGGCGGCGAGGACCCGTTCATGTGACTTTCCAGGCGAAAAAGGGAGACCAGCGCCACCCGCCCGTTTTGGCGGGCCTCCCCAAAAACGTGCGTGAAAATAGGGGTGAACAGATCCACATCAAAAAGGGCGATGACTTTGAAGCAGTCCTTCCGGTGCATGCTCTCAATGGTTTGAATGAGGGTGGCGGCGTTGTATTGCCGGCGCCTTTTATCCAGGGCGTCGGGGGGGATCTTTTCGGGGGGGCGTGTTTCGACCGTAAGGTTCAGGTATCCGGAAACATGCGCGGCGATGACCTTGGCGGCGATGGTCGAGGCGCCCGCATAGGGAATCACGGCGACCGCGGATTTCGCCCGGTCCGGGTTGGTGGAACCACTCATCGGCTGCCGATTTTTCCACCAGCGGGTTTCAACTGATACCGCTTGATTTTCTTATGCAGGGTGACGCGGTTGATTTCCAGGGCCTTGGCCGCCCGGGTGACATTCCATTCATGCCGGTCAAGGATTCGGCGGATATGATATTTTTCCATCTCGCGCAGGGATGTCCCCGGAGTCGCGGTCACCGGGGGCGGCCGTAGAAAGGCGAAATCCGAATCGTTCAAAAGGCGTGATTTGGACAACACCACGGCCCGTTCGATGGCGTTTTCCAGTTCCCTCACATTGCCCGGCCAGTCATAGGTCTCCAGAACCCTGGATGCAAGGGGCGAGATGCGATCCACCCGTTTGGTGGTCTCGTGGCAGAATTTTTTCAGAAAATGCGCCGCCAGCAACCGGATATCCTCTCTGCGCTTCCGCAAGGGGGGAATATCGATCTGAATGACATGGATCCGGTAGTAGAAATCCTCCCGAAAATCCCCGGCACGGATCTGTGCCTCCAGGTCCCGGCTGGTTGCGGTGATCAGTCTGAAATTCACTGCCACCGGCTGGCGGCTGCCGACCCGGGTAATCTTTTTTTCTTCCAGTACGCGCAGCAGGTCCACTTGCATTTTCTGACTGATTTCACCGACCTCATCCAGAAAGAGCGTGCCGCCGTTGACGACCTCGAAAAATCCCCTGCGTTCCTGTATTGCGCCGGTGTAGGCGCCTTTCTGGTGCCCGAACAGCTCACTTTCCAGCAGGGTGTCGGGTATGGCCCCGCAGTTGATGGCAATAAAAGGAAGGTTGGCTCGCGGACTCTTGGCATGAATGGCCTTGGCGATGAGTTCCTTGCCGGTGCCGGTCTCTCCCGCGAGGAGAACCGATGCATCGGCGCCGGCCACCTCGGTGATCAATTCAAAAATAGCCGTCATGGCCGGTGATTGCCCGATGATATTGTCAAACCGCGTAATCTTCTCCAGGCGGCCCTTCAGGTAGTTGTATTCAGACTGCCTTTTCTGCTGCTGAACCACCTTTTCCATCACCAGGGAGAGTTGATCCGGCTTGAAGGGCTTCAGCAGGTAGTCGGTCGCACCGATTCGCATGGCCTGCACGGCGGATTCGATGGATCCGTAAGCCGTGATGATGATGACCAGGGTCTCCGGGTACGCCGCTTTCACCGCTGCCAGCAGCTCGATCCCATCCATTCCCGGCATTTTAATGTCTACGAAAAGCAGGTCGAAGGGGGTTTCCGCAAGTTTCTCCAACGCCTCCTTGCCGGAGGCCGCCGTCGCCACCTTGTGCCCGCTTTTTTGAAACCAGTGGAAAAAGGATTCCCGGATGATTCTTTCGTCGTCGACAATCATGATATCCATGCGGTCCTCCACCTTTAGGGTGTTTCCCCGTGTTTCGAAGGGGCAAGTGGAAACTGGATGGTAAAGGTCGTGCCTTTTCCGACCTCACTGTGAACCCTGATTTTTCCCTGGTGGTTTTTCACGACGCCGTAAACAATGGACAGGCCCATGCCGGTGCCTTCCCCCATGGCTTTGGTGGTGAAGAAGGGATCGTAAATGTGGTTAAGATGTTTGCGGGGAATTCCGTGGCCGGTGTCCTGAATTTGTACTTCGGCAATCCGTTCCTTTTTCCGGCCCGTTGAAACGATCTCCAAACGACCGCCGGGCCCCATGGCCTCGATGGCATTGAAAACCAGATTGAGAAAACACTGCTGAAGCTGGTTCGTGTCGCCATGAATGATCAGCGGTTCCCGGGCCATTTTCAGCCGGAAAGAGAGGTCCTGAAGCTCGATTCGGTGGCGAATCAGGTCGACCACGCTTGAAATCACCGCATTGAGATCGAGGTCTTTGAAGGCGTTGTGCGTTTCCCGTGAAAAGGATAGCAGGCCGCTGATGATCTTTCCGCAACGCTCCAGTTCATCGGCCATGATACCCGCGAACGCCCGCAGTTTGGCGACATCCGCATCTGCCAGGGTGTCGTCGGTTATCAGCATCTCCTTCATGAGGTGGCTGAAGGTCAACAGTCCCTGAATGGGATTGTTGATTTCATGCACGCAACTGGCTACCAGCTTGCCCAGTGAGATCAGGCGATCTTCCTGGATGAGCTTGTTCAGATCCGATTTCAGTTCTTGTTCCCGCTTTTCCCAACGGGAGGAGATTTCCCGCTCGATATCCATCCAGATTTCGATGACCCGAACCGTCTGGCCTTCTTCGTTGCGCACCGGATACGTCACGATGTCATGAAGCGTCGATGCCTGTTTCCCCACGGTCACGGAATGAATTCCCTTGGCCGACCGACCGGTTCGCAGTGTTTCCAGCATCGGGCAGGTCATTCCGTTGCGCAAGCTGTCACAGGGGGCGTCCAATCCGTGGATGAGTCGATAGCAATGAGCGCCGATTACGTCGTCGTGCTTTTTGCCAATAGTTCTCAGGTAGGCGTCGTTGACCGCTTCAATGGTAAAATTGGTGTTGATGACCACGATGCACTGCTGGTTCTGCTGGATGAGAAAATCGCGGACCGCCTTTTCAAAAATGATTTGCCGTTCGGCGGATTTGAGCTTCTGATCCACCGTAAACAGATTCCTGAGCAGGCGGCCGATATTGTGCTCGACAATTCCGATGCGGGTGGGACGCAGTTGGATCAGTTCAACCAGCACGTCCCGATTGTTGGTCAGTTCGATGATGCCGTCCAGATCCTTCAGCGCAAAGAGATCCTTAAAATCGGTCGTGGTGTATATCCCCAGCTGCCGGGCCATGCGAAATCCCTCAGCCTTGGGGTTGATGTCGCAGACGCCGATGATGTCGATGTGCAGGTAAGGCAGGTTTCCCAGGCCGATCAGTTTCAGGAAGAATTTGCAGGCCCGCCCGCCACCGACAATGGCCAGTTTAAGGGTCACTTTCCCGCTGGGCCGTTGGTTCATCGTTCTAATCCTTGGCCAACGAAAATGGGGGACGATATGTCGATCATCAGGGCGACGGTGCGAGTCAGCTTCGGGGAGAAAAAATGTCGGGCCGAAAAAGGCTCACCTTTTGAGCGGACGAGGCTAGCGGCACGGGTCGAGACAGGAACACACGAGATATTCAGCGCAAAAGGGAATTGAGCACCGAAAATTGTTGGCATATGCTGAATTTTATGGCCCCTGGGGGTAAATGTCAAGCAACCCCGTTCCCGCAGCAACCCCGTTTCCGCCTGATCTGCTGGAAAATCCAAGAACGTCCTCCCTCTGTTCCGGTTGTCAGCGATCTGGCGTGGCACCTTGGGATTGATGACGGTTTATTTTTCTTCCAGGATTCTGGTATAGTCCACGAGGATGACCGTATCCGTGATTTTCTCATTCGCAGGACCGATACGAATCAAGGGAAAGGATTAAATGATGGACGTTAAAAAAGAAACGGTCCGGGGGTTCTATGACAGGCTGCGCCGGCTCTATGAGGAGCGGCTGCCTTTTAACCGGGTGCTGGGCATCACCGTCACCTCGGTGACTTCAGACGGCGGGACCATGGCGTTTTCCATGCGAGAGGACCTCATCGGCAATGTGTTTCACCGCACCCTTCACGGCGGGGTCATCTCCTCGGTGCTCGACGCCGTGGGCGGCCTTACGGCGTCGGCCAGCCTGGTACCGCGCGCCGCCGGCCTGTCCGAGGAGGCGGTCAGGGAGATGTTCGCCCAGGTGGGAACCATCGACCTGCGGGTGGATTACCTGCGGCCCGGCCGGGGCGAGCGGTTTACGGCCGGGGGGCGGATCATGCGCTCCGGCCGCAAGGTGGCCGTGGTCCGCATGGAAATGCACAACGAGGATAATCTGCTGGTGGCCGTGGGGACGGGGACCTACATGGTGGGATAAGTCTACCCCCAACCGGTTGTTGTTCAGGTTCCGGGTTGAACATATATATTGAGATTTAAACTGTTTTGTGCTAGGGACGATCCCACCATGAAGCAATATGTGATTGACGAAATCCGCCCGCAGGATTACGAAAAAGTCAAAGGCTACCTGGATGAAACCTTCGGGGATTCAGGCCTGGGCGGACTGTATTGGATGCCCGTTGATGAGGCGCTGCTTTCCGGGGTGCAGCAGACGCACACCGCCTGTGCGCCCTTTTTCATGGCGCTGGAACTGGGGCCGGACCGCCTGGCCGCCGAGTTGCTGGTTCGAACCCGCAGCCGGGTGCGCTGTGACTGTATCCACTATGCCGATGAGCGGCAGCGCAACTGGCTTGTCCGGACCGTGGATGCCATTTTCGAAAAACTGGAAATCATCACCTGATCGGACGGAACGACACTGGCCATGCTAAAATCCATCGTATACCGGATACAGACGCTGATTATCGTTCTGTGGACCCTCCTGGTGACAGCGGTTGTCGCGAGCACGGTCATTGTGTGTTCATTTTTCAGCCGGACGGGCAACGGCCCCCATCTGCTCGCCCGATTCTGGGCCAATTCCATCCTGTGGGTCAGCCGGGTGAAGGTCACCGTCATCGGCGCCGAGAAACTCGACCCCGACCGGTCCTACATATACATGCCCAACCACCAGAGCAATGCCGACATTCCGCTTCTGCTGGGGCGCCTGCCGGTTCAGTTCCGCTGGCTGGCCAAGGCTGAACTGTTCAAAATTCCCATTTTCGGCCGGGCCATGCGCGGGGTGGGGTACATCAGCATCGACCGCTCCAACCGCAAGTCGGCCTTCGAAAGCCTGGAGCGGGCCGCACGCACCATCCGCAGCGGCACCAGCGTGCTGATTTTCCCCGAGGGAACCCGCAGCCGGGACGGCCGGATCCTGCCGTTCAAGAAGGGCGGTTTTGTGCTTTCCGTGGATTCGGGGGTGCCCATCGTGCCCATCATCATCCGGGGGACCCGGGATATCATCCCCAAGGGGCATTTCCTGATCCGTCCGGCGCCGGTGACCCTGGAGATATTGGATCCGGTGGAGACGGCCGGCTACACCCGCAAAACCAAGGACGCGCTGCTGGAGCGCATTCGGACCATCCTGGTCGACAATTTTGAAAAAGAGAGGCGGGGATCGTAGGACCATGCTGAAACTTATCCCGTTGGGCGGCCTCGGTGAAATCGGCCTGAACATGATGGCGGTGGAGTATGGCGATACGATTTTCGTCATCGATGCCGGTCTCATGTTTCCCGAAGCCCACATGCTGGGGGTGGATTACGTGATCCCGGACATGGATTACCTGCGCCAGAACCGGGGCCGCGTATCGGGAATCGTGCTCACCCATGCCCACGAGGACCACATCGGAGCCCTGCCTTTCCTGCTCAAAGAGATCAACGTACCGGTTTTTGGAACGCCCTTTACCCTGGGTATCGTCCGCCACAAGCTGGAAGAGCACGAACTGCTCGCCGTGGCCTCCCTTCACGAGGTGCTGCCGCGGGAGCGGCTGAAGATCGGTCCGTTCGAGGTGGAGTTCATCCGGGTCAACCACAGCGTCGTGGACGGGGTGGGCCTGGCCATCCGCACACCGGTGGGCATGGTGGTCCACACCGGGGACTTCAAGATGAGCCAGACCGTGGTGGAAGGTATGCTCACCGACGTGAACCGGTTCGCCCAGTGCGGGGAAGAGGGCGTGCTGGCCCTGCTGTCCGACTCCACCAATGTGGAGAAGGAGGGCCACACCATTTCCGCGCAGGAGATCGGCGCCGAACTGTCAAGGATTACGGATGCGGCCACCGGACGCATCATCGTGGCCCTGTTCGCCTCCAACATCGCCCGCATTCAGCAGATCGTCAACATCGCCAAGGCGCGCGGCCGCAAGATCGTTGTCAACGGCCGCAGCATCGAGGTCAGCGTCGCCATTGCCCGTGACCTGGGCTATCTGGACATTCCCCCGGGCATGGAGATCGACATCGACGAGTTGAACTCATACCCGGACGACGAGATCATCATGGTCACTACCGGCAGCCAGGGCGAACCCATGTCCGCCCTGGCGCGCATGTCCGCGGGCACCCACAAGCAGATCAAGATCCACCAGGAGGACACGGTCATTCTCTCCTCCAAATTCATCCCGGGCAACGAAAAGGCCATCGCCAACATCATCAACAATCTCTACCGGCGCGGCGCCGACGTGGTCTACGAGAAAATTTCGAACATCCACGTGTCCGGCCATGCCTTCCGGGAAGAGCTCAAGATGATGATCAACCTGACCAAACCCAGGTTCTTCATGCCCGTACACGGCGAGTATCGCCATCTGGTGCTGCACAAGCGCCTGGCCCGGGAGGTGGGCATCCCGGACGAAAACCTGATCCTGGCCCAGAACGGCCAGATTATCGAGCTGGACGAAAAGGGGTTCCGGATTCGTGACAGCATCTGCTCCGGGCGGGTGCTCATCGATGGCAAGGGCATCGGCGATGTGGGGCGCAGCGTGCTCAAGGAGCGGCGGTTGCTCTCCGAGGAGGGGCTGGTGGTGGTCAACATGGCCTTTGACGAAGAGACCGGCATTGTGGTTTACGGACCCGATATCGTATCCCGGGGATTTGTTTTCGAAACGGAAACGGGGTATCTGCTCCAGGATGCCCAATGCGTGGTCCTGGAGATCGTTGAGGATGTCGCCCCGGACGTGCCCAATCGGGTCAATCGGATCCGCAGTCGCATCCAGACCGCCTTGCGTCAGTACTTTTTCTATACCATCGGCCGCCGGCCGGTGATTCTCCCCTTTCTGGTGGAAATCTGAGAATGAAAAAAGAGATTATCGGTATTCTTTTTTTCTTCATGGTGGTGTTCAGCCTGATCAGCCTGCTTTCGTTCGATCCGGGTGACCCCTGCCTGTTCTTCAATGCCGGGGGAGGGGGCAGGATTCAGAACCTGTTCGGTGTTTTCGGCGCCAATTTTGCCGGGAGCCTCATTGGACTTTTCGGCATCGGCGCTTTCTGGATCCCCTTGCTTTTCCTGTTGAGCAGCATTCTTTTCTTCGGCAAGGACACGGGCCAGGCCCTGTTGCCTCTGGCGGCCGGCGGCTTCCTGCTGATCATCACCACGGGCAGCCTGCTGGCCTTGAAGCAGGATTACTATGTGCTTTTCGGCAGCCGATTCACCGCGGGCGGCATCGTCGGTATTCCCCTCAAGTCATTTGCCGTGCGCTATTCCAATCCGGCCGGCGGATCATTGATCCTGATGCTGCTGTGGCTCATCGGCTTTATCATGGCCACCGGGTTTTCCGTGGTGGCATTCTACCGCCGGTGCAAAACGGCCAACTCGGCGCTTTTCGACCGGATTGCCACTGTCCTGATCAAGTGGAAGGAGCGCCGCCAGAAGAGCTTCAAGCGCCGCCAGAACCTGAAGGCCGAGAAGAAAAAGAAAAAAGAGAAGATCGAGATCAAGACCCCCGAGCCCCATCCGGTGCCGGTCAAGCCGGTTCCCAAGCAGGCCGTGTTCGAATTCATGAAGAGCGCTTCGAGCTTCTCGCTGCCGTCGGTCAACTTCCTCGACGACCCCAAAGCGCGGCCCCAGTCCACCAGTGAAGAGAATCTGCGCATGCAGTCCCGGCTGCTGGAAAAAAAGCTGGAGGATTTCGGCGTCAACGGCAAAGTCGTGGCCGTCACCCCGGGGCCGGTGATCACCACCTTCGAATACGAGCCGGCGCCCGGCGTCAAGATCAACCGCATCGTCAGCCTTACCGACGACCTGGCCCTGGCCCTGCGGGCCATCAGCATCCGCATCGTGGCGCCCATTCCGGGAAAGGCCGTCATCGGTGTGGAGATCCCCAACACCGACCGGGAAACGGTTCGCTTCAAGGAGATGATCCTTTCGCCTTCCTTCGAACAGGCCAAGAGCACGCTTACCCTGTGTCTGGGCAAGGACATTGTGGGCAACCCGGTTTCGGCCGGGCTGGAGAAGATGCCCCACCTGCTGATCGCCGGTGCCACCGGGACGGGCAAGAGCGTGGCCCTGAACACCATGATCTGCAGCCTTTTGTACAAGCTGACCCCGGACCGGGTGAAGCTGATCATGATCGACCCCAAGCGCATCGAACTGTCCATGTATGACGGCATCCCCCACCTGATCACCCCGGTGGTCACCGACGTCAAGAAAGCCACCAACGCCCTGTTCTGGGCCGTGCGTGAGATGGAGCATCGCTACGAACTGCTCTCGGAGAAGAAGACCCGCAACATCGACCAGTACAACCGCAAGATCGAAAAAGAGCCGGCTGCCCCTCCTGTCGAAGGCGAGGAGGCCCCCAAGGAACCGGCCAAACCGCTGCCCTATATCGTCATCATTATCGACGAACTGGCCGATCTCATGATGGTGGCCTCCCGGGACGTGGAGGTGGCGCTGACCCGCCTGGCCCAGATGGCCCGGGCCGCCGGCATCCACCTGATCCTGGCCACCCAGCGGCCGTCGGTGGACGTGCTCACCGGCATCATCAAGGCCAACTTTCCCACGCGCCTGACCTTTCAGGTCTCTTCCAAAACCGATTCGCGCACCATTATCGATGCCAACGGCGCCGAGAGCCTGCTGGGCAACGGCGACATGCTCTTCCTGCCCCCGGGGACGGCGCGTCTCCAGCGGATCCACGGGGCCTACATTTCCGAGGCGGAGTTGACCCGCGTCGTCGAATTCCTGAAAAAGCAGCAGACCCCCGATTACGACAAGAGCGTCGTCCAGGCCCCGGAAAAGGAAGCCGAAGCCGACGGCGAGAAGGAGTACGACGAGCGCTATGATGATGCCGTGGCCCTGGTGACCCAGGCCGGCCAGGCGTCCATTTCCATGGTCCAGCGGCACCTGCGCATCGGCTACAACCGGGCCGCCCGGATTATCGAAATGATGGAGCAGGAGGGCATCATCGGCCCTCAGGACGGGGTTAAGCCGCGGCAGGTGCTGGTTAAAAATTACGACGACATCTCCTAGTATTCGTCGAGAAACGGCATCTTCTGGCCCAGGCCGGCGTTCTCGGGGCGTCGAAATCTTCGATGCAGCCGGGCTGCGCTTCCGGTTCCGACATCCCTGCGGCCTTGGCCTGAACCAGAATCTACCATTTCTCGACGAATACCTGGGGGATTGAGGGTTTGAGGAATGGTGCCTTGCGGCCCAGGCCGGCGTTCTCGGGGCGTCGAAATCTTCGATGCAGCCGGGCTGCGCTTCCGGTTCCGACATCCCTGCGGCCCTGGCCTGAACCAGAATCAACCATTTCTCGACGAATACTTATTGAATTGAGGAATGCAAGGAGCGGCTTCCAGCCGCGATATGAAACCCTTAATTCGTTCCAGACGAACTCAAAAACAAACCAACTGATCAAACCAATCAAACGAACTATATGAAAATCGACCAGACAACCATTGACAATATAAAAGGATTTTTGGACCCGGAAGAGGGCAGGGGGCTGTTCGACATCGCCCTGGAGGCGTCGCGGTTGGGTCCCTGCCTGGAGATCGGCAGCTACTGCGGCAAGTCCGCCGTCTATCTCGGCAGCGCCTGCCGCGAAAACGGGGCCGTCCTGTTTTCCATCGACCACCACCGGGGCTCCGAGGAGCAGCAGCCCGGCGAGGAGTATTTCGACCCCGCCCTGTTCGATTTTAAAACATTTTCCATGGACACCCTTCCCCTGTTCCGGCGAACCCTGGCCCTTGCCGGACTGGAGGAGACAGTGGTGCCCGTGGTCGGCCGTTCGGACATTGTCGCCCGCGGCTGGGCCACGCCGCTGTCGCTGGTGTTCATCGACGGCGGCCACGCCTT
>JAHLLR010000098.1 GCA_020444075.1 Deltaproteobacteria bacterium | reverse complement strand
TCAAAATGATGCACGGTTGACCGAAAGCGGGTAAACGGATATAGGCTCAGCCGGTTTGCTAAACTATTTGATAAGATCAATCTCTGCGGACAACAATAGGCATTCATGCTACCGAACACGGATCAATCGGCGAATAAGAAGCCGTTACCGGCCGACCGAGTCAACCTGAAGGGTGTCATCGCCGTTTCCATCGGCCACTTCATCCACGACGTTTATTCCAGTTTTCTGGCACCGCTGCTGCCGCTGCTCATCGAAAAGCTCTCCATGTCCCTGACCCAGGCAGGACTGCTCTCCACGGTGATGCAGCTGCCGGCGCTGGTCAACCCGTGGATCGGTTCCCTGGCGGACCGTATCAGTGTTCGCTGGTTTCTCATCCTGGCACCGGCATTGACCGCCGTTCCCATGAGCCTGATCGGGGTTGCGCCCACCTATGGCATGCTGCTGATCCTGATGCTGTTTGCCGGCATCAGCGTATCCGTGTTTCACGTGCCGGCGCCGGTAGTGGTGGCTCGCATGTCCGGTGACCGAAAAGGCATGGGCATGTCTTTTTTCATGGTCGGCGGGGAAGCAGCCCGTGCGGTTGGACCGATGGTGGCGGTGGGCGTCGTTGCCCTGATGGGGTTGGATGGCTTCTATCCGGTGATGGTGGTGAGTTTCGTCTGCTCTACCCTGCTTTTTTTCGCTACCCGTGACCTACCGGTGACCAGAACCGCCAGGGCACCGGTGCCGTTGATACAGACCTGGCGCGGCATGCGCCATATCCTGATGCCCATTACCGGTATCCTCGTCGCCAGGGGTTTCATGCATGGCTGCATGGCCTCGTTTCTGCCCACCTTTATCACCATGAACACGGGGAATCTGTGGCTGGCCGGTGCCGGACTGACCATCTTTGAAATTGCCGGTGTTGCGGGAGTCATGGTGGCCGGCTCCCTCAGCGACCGCTTTGGCCGCCGACGGATGCTGACCCTGTCCCTGCTGGGTGCACCGGTATCCCTCCTGGCGTTTGTCTGGGTGGATGGATGGCTGGCATATGCCATGCTTGTCCTTACCGGTTTCACCTTGTTGTCCACCACTCCGGTAATGCTGGCGCTGGTACAGGAAAACGCCGTGGAGAGCCCTTCTGCAGCCAACGGACTGTTCATGATGATTTCATTTCTGGCCCGTTCGGCGGTGGTGGTAATCGTCGGTATGTCCGGAGACCTGATCGGGTTGAAAGCCACCTATATCATTTTTGCTCTGGTAGGATTCATCGGCCTGCCCTTTGCCTTTAAATTGCCCGCTGACAGCAAATGAAATACCTCATTCAAAGAGCCGTTCGCCAATTTTGGGGACTGTTATCAGGGCGGGCACACGGACAGAACCGGGCAGGCCACCCCCCGGATCACCCGGTCCGTGGTCGAGCCCAAAAGCATCGTCTCAACCAGTGAATGCCCCCGCACACCAAGCACAATGAGGTCGACCTGGTGGGTCTCGGCGTAGGTTTTCAGTGCCTGAAAAGGTTTGCCGGCCTCACAGGCGATTTCAACCTTACACCAGTTGTGGGCGTCTGCCGGCACCAGGTTCTCCAAACGCTGACGACAGCCCGTGGTCACCTCGGTTAGCGCCTCGGTTTTTACGGATTCCGGCAACATGGCGTCCCGGTAGACAAAAGGCTCCACGACATGCACCAGGTGGATAACGGCTTCGAACTCCTGGGCCAGGCTGAACCCGTATTCCACTGCCCTTCCTGAGTCTGCTGAAAAATCGCATCCCACCAGGATCTGTTTGAAGCCGAATCCTTTGAACTGTTTTTCCATCCTGCCTGTTTTTTCAGGCGGGGTGACAACCAGCAACGGACAGGCGATGGTTCGCAGCAGTCTTTCGGTGACCGAGCCAAGGAACAATCGTTTCAGCCCGGTACGCCCATGGGTGGATACGATGGCCAGATCCGCCTGTTTTTCAACTGCCAGTCGGCACAGGGTACTGGAAACGGGCCCGGTTTCCACAACGACTTCCCAATTCAGCGCGCTGTCCTTCACCAATCCCCTGATCTGATCCATGGCACCGGTCTTCATTTCCTCGATCTGATCCTCCGGGTAAACAAAAGCGGCTCCATGCATGGTAACCAAAGGCAGATCGATCACATGACAGATAAAAAGCGTTGATCCGAACTCCTTGGCCATGCCGATGGCTTGAATGACGGCAGAATTGGAAAAATCAGAAAGGTCTGTGGCGCAGAGAATACGCTGAACATGGATTTTCATGGCTCACCTCCTTGTTTTTTCGTTTTACCAAGCTTGAAAAATTAAAAACGCCTTTGCATCCAAAGAGAAGCAGATACAATCGGGTATTATGAAAGTCTTACCGGATGGATCGGTCTCGCGGTATGTTCGCTGTGAGCCTCGGCTGAATATACAATAGCGGCAGCAGGTGTTGATTGTCAAAGCAAATCCCGAACCCGTCAGGATGGATTGCATGCAATATCTGCATTGATTCTTGCGTTATAGCCATGATGCGGGTATGTAAATGAGTTTTGACGACTGGCAGAAGAATGGATTATTAATGTTGGTATTTTTTAGGGCAACTTCGGGCCCTTCGTAAACATCGTAACCTTCCCTGATATGGATAGACACCCCCTTATCGCCGTCGTCGGGATGGACGGTATCTTTCCCGGCGCTCCGAACCTGGATGTATTCTGGCAAAACATCGTCAACGGGATCGACCAGTCGGCGCCGGTTCCGGAAAACCGCTGGATCGCCCCTTCGCAGGATCGGCTCAGTACCACCCTGGTGCCGGATCGTCCCTACTCCCGGCACGCCTGCCTGATCAATGATTTTACCTTCGATCCCGGCGCATTTACATTGGACCCGGATTTGACCCGGCACCTGGATCCGCTCCACCAGTTGACGCTCACCGCAGGAAAACGCGCCATCCATAGTTGTATAACCGCTCCTGTTGACTATCATCGCGTCGACACCATTCTGGCCGCCATTGCCCTGCCCACCGACAGCGCTTCCGCCTTTTCCCGTCATACCCTGGGCAAAGCCATTGAACGTCGTCTGTTTTCCCATGGGCCGACAACACCGACTGCGTTGACCCGCGTCGAAGGCATGGCCAGTCGGGTCGACGGGCTGCCCGCGGCCCTCCTGGCCGCGGAGATGGGTTTTGGGGGCGACAGTTTCACCCTGGATGCAGCCTGTGCGTCCTCCATCTACGCGGTCAAACTGGGCTGCAATGCACTGGCTGCCAATCGGGCGGACATGGTCGTGACCGGTGGGGTCTCACGACCCGAATGCCTCTACACCCAGACCGGCTTCAGCCAGCTCCAGGCCCTATCCGCATCGGGGCGTTGTTCACCCTTTGACAGGAAGGCAGACGGCCTGGTGGTGGGAGAAGGCGTAGGCATTCTGGTGTTGAAGCGACTGGCAGATGCCCTCAAACACGGCGATACCATCCACGGCGTGATCCACGGCGTCGGCCTGTCCAACGACATGCGCGGCAACCTGCTGGCCCCGGAAAGTCGAGGCCAGGTCCGCGCCATGGAAATGGCCTACCGTTCAGCCGGCTGGCAGCCCTCTGACGTGGATCATATCGAATGCCACGGCACCGGCACCCGCGCCGGCGATACCACGGAAGTCCAGAGTCTGGTTCAACTCTGGAAAGGCACATCCCCGGATGCGGGCGTCTGCGCCATCGGTTCCGTGAAATCCATGATCGGCCATCTGCTGACCGCCGCCGGTGCGGCCGGCATGATCAAAACCCTCCTGGCCATCAACCATCAGACCCTGCCGACCTCGATCAATTATGAGCAGTGCCCCCCTGACAGCCCACTAAATGGCAGTCCATTCAAGGTGCAAACCCAGGCAGTGCCCTGGAAAACCCGCGCTGCCGATATTCCCCGACGGGCAGCGGTCAGTGCCTTCGGCTTCGGCGGCATCAACGCCCATATTCTGTTTGAAGAATGGCCGTCGCGGTCATCGGCGGTAGGATCCATCGGCTTCCGACGGTTATCCGCCCATGAAAAGCCTGCCGCCGAGTCCCCTGACCCGGTGGCCATCGTGGGTATGGATGTGACCCTGGGGTCGCTGACTCATTTGGGATTATTTGAAAAAGCCGTATTTCAAGGACACAGCACCATCGCGGATCGGCCCCGTGGCCGCTGGAAAGGGGCCGACGCGACATTCGTCGAGGCCCTCGGCGGCTTCAATCCCAAGGGAGCTTATATCGACAGTATTGCCGTGAATATCGGCGAATTCCAGATCCCGCCCAACGAAATCAACGACATCCTGCCCCAGCAGCTGCTGGCCCTCAAAGTGGGAGCCGCCGCCCTGACCGATGCGGGCCTGCCTCTGCGAGAACCCCGTAAACGTATGGGGGTCGTGGTCGGCCTCGGATTTGATTTCGAAGCGACCAACTTTCATCTGCGGTGGCAGCTTTTCACGGCAATAAGGCGCTGGAACGCGTCGCGTGGTCTGAATATGGACGACAGGACCATGGATCAATGGATGGAAAACCTGCGGGACCAATGCGGACCGCCCCTCACCCCGCCGCGGGTCATGGGTGCCCTGGGGGGTATTGTCGCCAGCCGCATGGCCCGGGAATTTCGCTTCGGTGGACCCAGTTTCGTGGTCTCAGCCGATGCCGCCTCGGGGGTTAAGGCGCTCCAGGTTGCCGTGGATCTGCTGCAGCAGAACGCAGCCGACGCCATGCTGGTGGGTGCGGTGGACCTGGCCGCCGAAGGGCGCAGCGTGGTTCGCATGGATCAATTTATGCCTCTTTCACGAACCAATACGGTCCGCCCCTTCGATGCATCGGCCGACGGAACGCTGCCAGGCGACGGGGCGGTGGCCCTGGTGCTGAAACCGCTGGCTCAGGCCCGGATCGACGGTGATCGCGTCTATGCCGTCATCCGCGGCATCGGCAGCGCCGGCGGCGACGATCCATCAAAAGGCAGGGTGAGCGAATCGACCTACAGCCGCTCACTGTCCCGATGCTTCAACCGGAGCGATGTCTCTGCCGGCTCGGTATCATATGTGGAAGCGCACGGCGCCGGTATACCGGACCGGGACCGCATGGAGATCACCGCCCTCGCCGATTTTTTCCGCAGCCACGGCCAGACCGATCCGTCAACAGCCATCGCTTTGGGATCCACCAAGCCCATCACCGGGTTTACGGGCGCTGCAGACAGCCTGGTCGCCCTGGCTAAAACCGCACTGTGCCTGCATCATCGCATCCTGCCGCCTTTTGCCGGTTTTACGCGGCTGCCCGATCTTCCGGAAGGACCGGCGGAAGGGACATATCCGTTCCACCTGCCGGATCGGGCGCAGCCCTGGTATCGGGATCGGAAACGCGGCCCCCGAACCGCCTGCTGCGCATCTATCACTCTGGACGGCAATTGCAGTCATGTGCTGATTCAGGAGTACGAGGCTCCTGCGCCGGCAATCGAAATCAGCCGTCCGGTGCAGATCACCGATTCCTGTGCCGGTCTTTTCGTGGTCACCGGGCAGACGCCGCAGCAGTTGATTGAAGGCCTCTCAACGATGGAGGATTTTTTATCCCGCACCCTCGGTCAGGCTTCGGTTGCATCGACCGCCGGTCAATGGCTGATAAACCACCCGCCGCAGCCCGATCATCAGCTGGCCGTCGCCCTGATCCTGAAGCCGGACCATGAGCATGGTCAGGTGTTGAACCAGGCACGCAGGGCCATCACATCAGGCGAAACGGATCCGCTTTCCAAACAGGTATTTTTCAACAGCCAACCCATCGGGCCCGATGCACGGATTGCCATGGTCTACCCGGGTTCGGGCAACCATTATTTAGGCATGGGACGCGATCTGGCCCTTCATTTTCCTTCAATCGTCAACGGGATGGACCATGAAACCGAACAGTTGAAGACCCAATTCCGACCCTGGAACCTGATGCCCTGGCGACGGTCATGGCAACCCGGATGGGAGCAGGATGCCGTCTCCCGCCTCAAGGTCGATCCCCTGAACATGATTTTCGGGCAGGTGGTTTTCGGGGATCTCATGACCCGTGTTCTCGACCGGTTTTCCATCCATGCAGATGCCGTCATCGGCTACAGCTTAGGTGAATCCGCCGCCCTCTTCGCCCAGGGGGTGTGGTCGGACCGCGGTGACATGCTGGATCGGATGCAGTCGACCGATCTGTTCACCACCCAGCTTGCCGGGCCCTGCCTGGCACTGCGCCGGGCCTGGCAGGTTGCGGAGGACGAACCCGTGGCCTGGCGCGTGGCGGTGCTCAACCGGCCGGAAAAATACGTGCGGGAAACCCTTACGAGCATACCCCGCGTACGCCTGCTCATCGTCAATTCACCCAATGAATGCGTTATCGGGGGATTGGAACAGGCGGTGGCGCAGGCTGTCGCCGCCATGGACTGCCAGGCCGTATACTTGGATGGCGTGGTCACCGTTCACTGTGATGCTGCCGGCCCCGTAGCCGATGCCTACCGACGGCTGCATGTTTTCCCGACCCTCTCCAAGCCGGGCCTTGATGTGTACAGCTGCAGCTGGGCCGCACCCTATGAAGTCACGTCGGATCGAGTCGCCGATTCCATTGTAAAACAGGCAGTTGACGGATTCGACTTCATGCAGACGATTAAACATGCCTACGCCGATGGCGTCCGGGTCTTCATCGAGGCCGGCCCCCGGGCATCGTGCACGCGTATGATCGATCAGATCTTGATTGATCAACCCCATCTGGCCGTAGCGGCCAACCAAGGCAACGAGGACGAAATCGCCTCGCTTTTGCGATGCCTGGCCAGTCTGGCCGCCGACCGGGTACCGGTCGATTTCAGCTCACTTTATGCCGGCCTCGAATCCGCCACCGCGCCAACGCCGGTCAACACGACAAAGATGGTGACGGTCCCTGTGGGCGGCCATCTGCTTTACCCCACTCTCCCCGAGCTGCCGGAGGAGGAAAAACCCTGCGAATCTATACCGCCCGCTTCTGAAAAGTCCGACGTGCTGCCAATGATGTCCGAATCCGTTCAACCCATGGAGGAACTGCAATCCCCACCCGACAATGGCCCATCATCAGATGGACAGTGGACGCAATTGCTGGAGGCTACCCGCCAGAACATGGAAACTACGGCCAGCGTCCACGAGCAGTTCCTCGACCTGTCCCGGGAACTGACCCGCAGCTTTGCCGAAACCTTCGATTTGCAGACGCGCCTCCTGAATCTGGGTGCCCGCATGGAAGATGATCCCCCACAGGGACCGTCGCCCCCGCAGGTAAAGCCTTCACAGGAGCAGGCAAGCCCCCCTGCGTTTGACCGTGAGATGTGCATGGCCTTCGCCATCGGCAGCGTGGGCCGGGTATTGGGACCGGCCTTTGATATGGTGGACACCTACCGGGTTAGGGTGCGCCTGCCCGACGAGCCGTTGATGCTGGTGGACCGCATCGTATCCCTGGAAGGGGAAATGCTCTCTATGGACTCCGGCCGGGTGGTCACCGAGCACGACGTTCTTCCCGAAGCATGGTACCTGGACGGCAATCGCGCTCCGGTGTGCATCAGCGTGGAGGCCGGCCAGGCCGACCTGTTTTTGAGCGCTTACCTGGGTATCGACCACCAGGTAAAAGGGGAGCGGGCCTATCGCCTGCTGGACGCGGTGGTGGTCTTTCACCGGGGATTGCCCCGCCCCGGGGAAACCGTTCGCTACGAGATCACCATCGACCGCTTCGTGCGCCAGGGAGAAACCTGGATGTTCTTTTTCCACTTCGAGGGCTATATCGGCGGCGAGCATCTGATCAGCATGCGTGACGGCTGCGCCGGCTTCTTCACCGAGGCCGAGGTGGCTAACTCCGGCGGCATCATCCTTACCAGGCAGGAATGCGCACCGGTTCCCGGCAAACGTCCGGCGGGCTGGCGTCCCCCGGTTCCCATGACCCGGGAGTCCTATTCGGAAGACCAGGTTGACGCCCTGCGCCGCGGCGACTTGGCCGCCTGTTTCGGCCGGCGGTTCGCCGGCATCGGTCTGTCGGCATCTCTGTTTTTGCCCGAGGGACGGATGCGACTGATCCACCGCATCATCGAACTTGACCCCGAAGGCGGTCGCTACGGCCTGGGACTGATCCGGGCCGAAGCGGACATCCGCCCTGACGACTGGTTCCTCGTCTGCCATTTCGTGGATGACATGGTCATGCCCGGCACGCTCATGTACGAATGCTGCGCCCATACCCTGCGGGTCTTCCTCCAGCGCATGGGATGGGTGACGGACAAGCCCGGCGTGTGCTACGAACCCGTAATCGGCAATGCCGCCCGGCTCAAGTGCCGCGGTCCGGTCACCCCGGCCACCCGCCATGTGCATTATGAGATCCAGATCAGTGAAATCGGATACGGTCCCGAGCCTTACGCCATTGCCGACGCCCACATGTCTGCCGACGGCCGGCCCATCGTCTTTTTCAAGGATATGTCCATGAAAATGACCGGGATCGGCCGTGAGGAGATCGAAACCGTATGGCGCCGACAGGAAATCCGGGCGGCAATGGCCGATGAACCCACGATGGCTGCCGCCCTGTACGACAGGGCCTCCATCCTGGCCTTTGCCGTGGGAAAACCCTCCGAAGCCTTCGGGGAACCCTATCGCATCTTCGACGAAGGCCGCAAAATCGCCCGCCTGCCGGGACCGCCGTACTGTTTTATGGACCGGGTGATCCAGGTGGAACCCGCTCCCTGGACGCTGAAGGCTGACGGATGGGTGACCGCCCGATACGACATCCCTGAAAAAGAGTGGTATTTTGCCGCCGACCGCTCCGGCGTCATGCCCTTTTGCGTGCTGTTGGAAATCGCCCTGCAACCCTGCGGGTGGCTGGCAGCCTATGCCGGATCTGCCTTGCGCAGCCAGCGGGACCTGAAGTTCCGCAACCTGGGGGGCAGTGCCGTCCTGCATCGGCAGGTGACGCCCGGCACCGGGACCTTGACCATGCGCTGCCGCATGACCAAGGTGAGCGAGGCGGCGGATATGATCATTGAAAATTTCGATTATGAGGTGCTTGCCGGTGACGATCCGGTCTATACGGGTGACACCTATTTCGGCTTTTTTTCCGCAGAGGCCTTGAACGAACAAAAAGGCATGGGACAAACCGATCCCATGGTCCAGTCCATGCTGCCCTATGCCGACAAAACGGACGGTGCCTACACCCTATCCATGGCACCTCCGCATACACCCGAATCCGCCTCCGGTATGGCGGTATCTGCAGATGAACTGGCACTGCCGGGCAAAGCGTTGATGATGATTGATCGTATTGACGCCCACTTGCCGGAGAGTGGGGAATCTGGGTTGGGCTATATTCGCGGTGTTAAAAAGGTGGCCCCGGACGAATGGTTTTTCAAAGCCCATTTTCACCAGGATCCGGTCTGCCCCGGCTCCCTGGGGATAGAATCGTTTTTACAGCTGATGAAAACGGTGACAATGCAACGGTGGCCCCATCTGGCGGCGACCCACCGATTCCGCATGGTGGAAGGCTGCCGCCACGGCTGGACCTATCGCGGACAGATTGTCCCGAAGAACCAAACCATTGTCGTGGAGGCCCTGATTACCCATGTCACCGATGGCCTGTCCCCGAGCATCCGGGCCAATGGCCTGCTCAGCGTGGACAGCCTTCCCATCTATAAAATGGAAAATTTTGAACTGGCCCTGGTTTCAGCGGCCGACAATTCGTGATCATGAAAAAACTCAGTCTGCCGGTCGATCCGGAGGATTTCCAGCATCTCTACCCGTTTCAGTCCCATTTCCTGAACCGCAACGGATTGCGCTATCACTTTGTCGACCAGGGAGAGGGCGATCCGGTGGTAATGGTTCACGGTAACCCCACCTGGTCCTTTTTCTTTCGCCGCCTCATCAGCGCCCTCACGCCCGACTATCGCGCCATCGCCCCGGACCACATGGGGTGCGGCTTGTCCGACAAACCCGACAAAGGGGACTACGACTTCCGGCTAAAGAGCCGTCTGGATGATTTTTCGGCACTGATGGATCATCTGGCGCTGGATCGGGTTACCCTCCTGGTCCACGACTGGGGCGGCATGATTGCCATGGCATGGGCCGTGGCCAATCCGCATCGGGTGGCCCGACTGGTCATCACCAACACCGCAGGCTTTTTTCCGCCAGCGGGCAAGCGGATTCCATTGCGATTGTGGACGATCCGCAACCTGAGCGCATTGGCAACACCGGCAATCCTTTATGGCAACCTGTTTGCCAGAGGAGCGGTTTTCATGGCGCCCCGAAAGCGGCTTCCCGCTGAGGTTAGAAAAGGACTGCTGGCGCCCTATAACTGTCCGCAAAACCGGATTGCCACCTTGCGCTTCGTTCAGGACATCCCCCTGGAACCCGATGATCCCGGATTCGACATCGTCAACCAGGTGGACCGGGGACTGGCCGCACTGGCCCGTATCCCTACGCTGATCCTCTGGGGACGGCACGATTTCGTCTTCGACGTGGATTACTACAACGAGTGGTGCCGGCGGTTTCCGAAGGCTGAAAAGCACCTGTTCGACGATGCCGGCCACTATCTGCTGGAAGATGTGCCGGAACGAATCATCGTATTGGTAAAAAGCTTTCTGGTCCGGCACTCGGAATAGAATCGAATACCTATGGAAACAACACCCACATCGCCTGACCCCAGCAGCATCGTCAACGTGGCCACCTACCTGCGCACCATGGCCCGCATCCAGCCTTACAAGCGGGCGGTGGTCTGCCCTGAGGGCCGGGACAGCCAAGGCCGAGTGGCCTACACCCACCTCACTTTTCGCCAGCTGGATATCGAATCAGATTGCCTGGCCAGGGGCCTGGACGATAGAGGAGTCAGCCGCGGTGTGCGCACCATCCTAATGGTCAGGCCCAGCCTGGATTTTTTCTCCCTCGTCTTTGCCCTGTTCAAGGTGGGGGCCGTTCCCGTTGTAGTGGACCCGGGAATGGGCGTCTCCCGGATGTTAAACTGCCTGAAGGAAAGTCAGGCCCAGGCCCTGATTGGCATACCCGCCGCCCACGTGCTGCGCACCCTGGCCCCCGGGAATTTCAAAAGCGTCAAAACCTTCATCACCGTGGGCAACCGCTGGTTCTGGGGCGGCCTCACCCTTCGCCAGGTGCGCAGCAGGCTTTGGGAACCGTACCCTATGGCAGACACCCGGGTTGATGAAATCGCCGCCATCCTCTTTACCACCGGGAGCACCGGTCCGGCCAAGGGCGTAATTTACACCCACGGGGTCTTCGATGCCCAGGTGAGAAACATCCGCGCCCAATTCGGCATCACCCCGGATGAAATCGACCTGCCGACTTTCCCGCTTTTCGCCCTGTTCGACCCGGCTCTGGGAATGACGGCCATTATTCCGGATATGGACCCCACCAAACCGGCCCATGTCAATCCGGAAAGGATCATCGAAGCCATCGTCAACCAGGGCGTCACCAACATGTTCGCCTCCCCTGCCCTGCTTAACCGGGTAGGCCGCTACGGCAAGGAAAAAGGCCTCAAACTTCCCACCTTGAAGCGGGTGATCTCCGCCGGCGCTCCAGCCGCACCGGCCAATATCGAACAGTTTGCCGGCATGCTGATCAATGACGCGCAGATACATACCGGGTACGGCGCTACGGAGGCCATGCCGGTCAGTTCATTGGGCAGCGACGAGATCCTCAACGAAACCCGAAAGCTCAGCGAACAGGGCTACGGCATGTGTGTGGGCTTGCCCATAGCGGGCATAGACGTCCGCATCATCCGCATCACTGACGGCCCTATTGCCCAGTGGACCGACGACCTGGCATTGCCGGACGGCGAGATCGGGGAACTCACCGTCCGCGGCGACCAGGTCACCCGCGGTTATTTCGAACGTCCCCGGGACGATGGGCTGTCCAAGATCGCCGATGGCGATACCTTCCTGCACCGCATGGGAGATCTGGGCTGGATTGACAAAAAAGGGCGTATCTGGTTTTGCGGACGAAAAAACCACCGGGTGATCACCGAAAAAAAGACCTTGTTCACGATCCCCTGCGAGGCCATATTCAACAATCACCCCCGCGTGTTCCGCAGTGCGCTGGTGGGCGTAGGACCCCAGGGGTGCCAGCGGCCGGTGGTCTGTATCGAACTGGAACCCGGCGGCAGCGGAAAGGATAAAAAAAGCCTGAAAGAAGAACTTCTGGCGCTGGCCAAGACCAGCCCCATCACCGAAGGCATCGAGACCATTCTGTTCCACCGGGCCTTTCCCGTTGATATCCGGCATAACTCCAAAATTTTCCGGGAAAAGCTGGCTGTTTGGGCGGAAAAAAATATTAAATGAGCAGCTCAACCAAAAATATCTTAGTCACCGGCGGCGGGGGGTTTCTGGGAAAAGCGATTGTCCGGCAACTCCTGGCCAAAGGCCATCGGGTGGCCAGTTTTTCGAGGAGTTCTTACCCGGAACTGGACGCTATCGGGGTCACCCAGATAGCCGGTGACCTCGCCAATGCCGGCGCTGTCGAAGACGCCGTACGTGGAAGGGATGCCGTTTTTCATGTAGCGGCCAAACCCGGGGTGTGGGGCGCATTCGATGATTTTTTTCAGCCCAATGTAACCGGCACGCGACATGTCATCGCGGCCTGCCGATCCTGCCGCGTACCCACGCTGGTATACACCAGCAGCCCCAGTGTGGTGTTTGATGGCAGGGACATGCAAGGAGTGAATGAGTCGGTTCCCTACCCGGCCCATTACCATGCACCCTACCCGCAAACCAAAGCCATCGCCGAACAGGCCGTGATGGCCGCCGCAGACGAGAATCTGAGAACCATAGCCCTCCGGCCGCATCTGATCTGGGGACCGGAGGACAACCACCTGGTGCCGCGTATCATCGCCAGGGCCGAAAGCCTGAGACAGGTAGGCGACGGCCAAAACCGCGTGGACACCATTTATGTCGATAATGCCGCCCGTGCCCACGTACTGGCCATGGAAGCGCTGGAAAACAACCCGACGGTTTCCGGCAAGGTCTATTTTATCAGCGACGACGATCCCATCGGCCTGTGGGAGATGGTCAACCGGATACTGGACGCCGGGGGCAAGCCCCCCCTGACTAGAACCCTATCACCCGGGATGGCCTATTGGCTCGGCGCTCTTTTGGAGTGGAGCTACCGCATCTTCGGGATTGCCGGGGAACCCCGGATGACCCGCTTTGTTGCCCGTGAACTGGCCACCTCCCACTGGTTCGACATTTCAGCGGCCAAACGAGACCTGGGATACTCGGCGGAAATTTCCATCGATGAGGGGATGAAGCGGTTGAAAACCTGGCTGACGAAATCCGCTTCCCCATCCGCCTAAAAAAATGGTAGTATTTCGGCTGAAGGCTGATTCATACGACAATCCAAGTAAACCAAGGAGTGTATCCGTGGAACTGACCGATCTTCTTCCCCTGGAAAAATGGACCCAACTGGAAAATGAAATTCATGAACGCTCGGGACTGGAGTCCAATGTCTTCAATACTGACGGCATCCGCATCACCGACAATAAGGTATGGGTCAATCGGCTCTGTCCGGCCATAAAAGCCACCGACAAAGGGCAGTCGTTCATCTGTGCGGTGGCCCACATGAACCTGGCCAACCAGGCCAAAGATGAGAAGCGGCCCGTTATTGATGAGTGTGACGCCGGGCTGATGAAGATCGTGGTACCGATTTTTGTTGACGGTGATTACATCGGAGCCGTGGGTGCCTGTGGCCTCCTGCCTGCAGGTGGCGAGGTGGATTCTTTCCTCGTGAATAAAATGACGGACATCGACCAAGAAAGCCTCGAGGAATTGTGCGAGGATCTTGCCGTCATCGAAAAGAATTCGGCCGAGGAAGTCGCCCAGTTCATCTGGGAAAAAATCGAAACGGTCGTTTCAGAAGCCTGAGCCAGGCAACCGTCGATCGCCCAATCCGTTGGAGCGGGAGGGAATCGCAAAGGATTGCAGGAGGCTATCAGACAGCATGAAATCAATCACACTGAGCATTTTCCTCATCCTTTCCATTCTGGCGGCATCACCAACGGCCGCCGGATCCGATGCCGATAATACAGCGGACCACCCGTCGGCCTGGAGCCGGTTCTGGCAAGGTATCGCCGACGACTGGAGAAAAATCGGCAAAGACGCCAAAGAATCCGGTACTGAAGCGGGCAGGACCGTCAAAGAAGAATTCCAGAAAATACCCGAAAACTTTAGCAAAGGCATTGAATCAGCCAAGGAGGATTTTAAACACGGCACCGGCTCGACGGCAGAACCCCGCAGCGAAAATGGAAAATAAACCACCCACCATGCCGGTCTGAACTCCTTCCCCGACGACCGGTCGATATCAACGATCTTACCCAGGCAATTTCTTGAAAAACTGGGCTACCGGGTATCGACCGCCGGCGGCCGTGTAGTGGCCTTGGAAATATTTCGTCTTGTTCAGCAACCCATCGATCTGGCATCGTTCGCAACGTCTTGGATGAAAGCCAGAAAACTCCCAGATGTCTTTGCTCACACGAAATCCCTGCAAGGCTGCCCTGCATAAAGGTTTATCGAGTCGTGGACCTTGAACGGTTACCACCACGGTTTTCCGTGCCCCGCTAACCCCTAAACGGATGTAACAACCATGACCTCAGTTTTATCAGACGCGCTTCAAACCACGCCGATCATCGACGGCAACCATGAACGGGTAAGGGCCTTCGCCCAAACCCATGCGGGCGGGATCGCAACCGCCAGAGATCAAGCGGTCAGCCTCTATTACGCCGTTCGGGATGGCATCCGCTACGATCCCTACACCATCGACCTGTCCGTTGAAGGAATGCGGGCCAGCACCACCCTGGCGGCCGGTCGCGGCTGGTGCGTACCCAAGGCGGTGCTTCTGGCGGCCTGCTGCCGGGTTCTGGGGATTCCGGCGAAACTCGGTTTTGCGGATGTGCGCAACCACCTGTCCACCGAAAGATTGCGAAAACTGATGAAGACGGACATTTTCTTTTGGCACGGCTATGCGTCCATCTTTATTCAGGGGAAATGGATCAAGGCGACCCCGGCATTCAACATTGAGTTGTGTGAGCGGTTTCATTTAAAGCCCCTTGATTTTGATGGAAGCGCCGATTCTCTTTACCACCCCTTTGACCAATTGGGAAATGCCCACATGGAGTACGTCCGCTATCGGGGAGAATTTTCAGACGTCCCCCTTGATCGGATCAGCGACACCCTGAGGCGACGCTACGGTCCGCTGCTGTCTTTAGCTCCAGTTGATTTTTATGAAGATGTGAATGCGGAAAAGGTGCCGGAAAATAGAGACAAGCCCCTTATCCCAACGGCAAATGAGGAATGAAAAATACGTCGATGATCTTAAAGAGCCCACTGAGAATCCTTCACGTGCTCAGCCAGCGACCCGATTCCACTGGCAGCGGCATCTATATCCAGGCCATGCTGCGGGAAGCGTCCAAAAACGGCCATACCAATTATCTGGTTGCCGGCATCCAGTCCGACCGGGAGGCACAGGTGGACTTCATCAACGATGACCAATGCCGGTTCGTAAAATTTAAAAATGCCGACATTGCTTATCCCATTGTGGGCATGAGCGATGTCATGCCCTATGACAGCACGCGATTCTGCAATCTTTCCCAGGACGACCTGGACCAGTATGAAGCAGCCTTTTCCCACCATATCAAAGCAGCGGTGGACACTTTTCAGCCGGACATCATCCACAGCCATCATCTGTGGATCGTCACATCCCTGGTTCGACGATTATTTCCTCGAATCCCCTTGGTGACCACTTGCCACGGCTCCGACCTGCGACAGTTTCAAAACTGCCCGCACCTGCAGCAGCGGGTGCGGGACGGTTGTCGAGATATAGACGAGGTGATGGCGCTAAGTCAGTCGCAAAAGCGTGCCATCGAACGGTTGTACGACATGGTACCCGATAGGGTGCATGTAGTCGGTGTGGGATACAATGACTCGATTTTTGTCCAGCCGGTCAAGGCATCTTTCGGACCGGTTCAACTCGTTTATGCGGGTAAATTGAGCCGTGCAAAAGGCGTTCCCTGGATGCTGCGGGCGCTGTCATCCATCGAGGCGCCGGACTGGCATCTGCATCTGGTGGGCGGCGGCAGTGGAGAAGAAAAAGCCGAATGCCTGAACTTGGCCGATCGACTGGGTCATCGGTTGACGGTTCACGGCGCCGTCTCGCAACAGCGTCTGGCTGAGATCATGAAGCGATCACACGTATTTGTGCTGCCCTCGTTTTACGAAGGTCTTCCGCTCGTGGTGTTGGAGGCTTTGGCCACCGGGTGTAGAATCGTGGCCACTGAACTGCCTGGAATCATAGAAATTCTTGGGGATATGCGCAACGATGTCATCGATCTGGTGACACTGCCGCGACTGCGCGATGTGGACAAGCCGATCAAGGAAGACCTTAACCGGTTTGAAAGGGATCTCAAAGAGTCGCTCCAGCGCCAGATGATGGCAGTGGAAAACCAGCCCACGATCGATCTTTCCGGCATTGCCGAAAGGATGTCGGCGTTCTCCTGGACCGGTATATTCAAAAAGGTCCAGTCAATTTATTACACAGCCACGGCCAACCGGTGAACCGAGCTGGCAGCCACGGTGACGGTTGCTTGAGGCGATTTAGTGCGAAGCCTAATGATACCATATATTGAATTCAGCCGACGCTAATACCACCATATATGGTATATAATTGGTTCAATTTTCACGGGAGATGCCTTCCTCTGATAGTGGCCCGGAGCAATTGCCTGCCATCCCGATCGAGGTATCTGCACGATTATTAGAAGGTTTCCTAAATGCTTTCCATATCGAACTCTTCAAACCCATACCAAAAACCGGTATTGCTCAGATGGTCCAGTTCAAACTGCACCGCTTCGATGTG
>JAHLLR010000097.1 GCA_020444075.1 Deltaproteobacteria bacterium | reverse complement strand
ACAGCCGCGGGAGGTCAGTGACCGTCCTGGAAAATAGAACAAACAGGCGGTTGACTTCGGGGCGGTTTCAGGTATGAGAAGATGTACTGAAAATAACAATCACGAATGGGGATCCGATGCAATACGGTTGTCGATGAGGATTCATGCAAAGGGAAAGGATGGATGCAAAAGCCGTAAGTCACCGTGTATTTAAATTCCAGGAGATTGCCGACAGGATCGAAAACCGGATCACCGAAGGAAGCCTATTACCGGGAGAACGATTGCCGTCGGAAAGAAAGTTGGTTGCCGAATTACAAGTAAGCCGGTCCTCGGTGAGAGAAGCCTTTCGAATTCTTGTGCAGAAGGATCTTGTTGAGATTCGTCGGGGTGCAAGGGGTGGCGCATTTGTGAAACCTCCTTCCTGCAAACAGGCTTTGGTGCCGCTATCAAACCGTCTGCATGCTGTTTGCGAAATGCCGGGATTTGACCACCATTCCGTAGGTTGGTTGTTGACTAACTCACTGTATTTACAGTATCCAGAAGCATGGCTATCATTATCGAATATAACGGAATTGTCCCCACCATCGGAAAAAATGTGTTTATCGCACCCACCGCTGTCGTGATCGGTGACGTAACCGTCGGCGACGGAGCCAGCATCTGGTTCAACGCGGTGCTGCGGGGAGACATGGCGTCCATTCACATTGGCGCCAACAGTAACATCCAGGACAACTGCACGGTTCACACCGACTTCGGCAAACCAGCCATCATCGGGGACCATGTGACCGTGGGACACAACGCGGTGATCCACGGATGCACCATCGATGCCGGCAGTCTGGTGGGCATCGGTGCGATTGTGCTCAATGATGCCCATGTGATGGAACAGACCGTGGTTGCCGCCGGTGCGGTGGTCCGTGAAGGTGCGCGCGTCGGCCCCCGGCAGCTGGTGGCCGGCACGCCGGCCACGGTGAAAAAGGAACTGGCCAATCTGCCCATGGATCGTTTTAAACGGTCGGTTGACCAGTACCTGAAGCTTGCCGGCACCTACCTGGATCAACACATCTGACCCGCGTTGCCTGCAGCGGGGTGCCTTTCAATTTATTGCGTTGTCCATGTTAAGGATGTTTCATGGCGCCTTCACCGTTTTTGCCGGACAACCATGCTGCAAGGATCTGTACCATTTTCGAGCATGCCTTCCAGTTCATCGGCCTGCTGTCGCCGGAAGGCATCCTTCTGGAGGTCAACCCGTCCGCCCTGCGACACGCAAGGGCTTCTGTCGAGGCGGTTATCGGAAAGCCTTTCTGGCAGACTCCCTGGTGGACCCATTCCGCCGAGGAACAGGCGCGTCTCAAATCGGCCATCTTCAGGGCCGGCAACGGTGAATTTGTCCGCTTCGAAACCACCTATCCCGCTTCCGACGGCTCACTTGACCCCATCGATTTTTCGCTTACGCCCATCCGCAATGATTCCGGCCGGGTCGTGTATGTGCTGCCGGAGGGCAGGACGATAATCCCGCAGAAGGCAGCCCTGGTCAAAGCTGCGGAAAACGAGCAGCGATTTCGTGAACTGGCGGCGATGCTGCCGGAAATCGTCTATGAGATGGATGCCACCGGACGCTTTACTTTCGTCAACCAGAAGGGATTCGAACTGTTCGGGTACTCCCGGGCCGATTTCGATGCCGGAGCCAACGCCCTTGATATGATCGTTCCCGAAGACCGGCAGCGGGCCATGGCGAACATTGCCCGGGCCCTTTCCGGCCAAGGGGTCTATCACAGCGAATATACCTGCCTTCGCAAAGACGGAACCACCTTCCCGGGACTTTTTTACTCCACCGTCAAATACCGAGAGGGGCAGCCGGAAGGTGTGCTGGGGATCATCATCGACAATTCTCATCAGAAAGCGTTGGAAAGAACCCTTCGTGATCGGGAAACCCGCTATCGGATCGCCACCGAGGCCGGGTTAACCGGTGTCTGGGACCACGATTTTCAAACCGGAGAAATGGTGATCGACGCCAATCTGAAAAACCTTCTGGGGTTCGAAGAGGATGAAATCACCCGCTGGGACGCTTGGAAGCGATTGTTTCATCCCGATGATGTGGCCCGATTCATGGAGCGCTCCCGGGCCTACGTCAAAGGGCGGATCGATCGATACGAAGTCCAGGGCCGGGTGCTGGACAAGCATGATCGGGTGCGATGGGTTCTGGTTCGGGGAATTGCCGAGCGGGATGCTTCAGGATGGGTGAGGCGAATGATCGGCAGTGCCACCGACATTACCCGCCTCCGCCAGGTAGAAATCGAATTGGAAAAGGCCAGGGATGACCTGGAAGCCCGCGTCAAATCGCGCACCCGTGAACTCAGCGAAGCCAACAAGACCCTGCGAACCGTTGTCCGGGAAAAGATCAAGACGGCCCGGGCGCTGAAGCAGCGTGAAGCCGAACTGGAGTCGAAAACGGCAAAACTGGAAGACTTGAACACCGCACTGAGATTTCTGCTGAAGAAACTGGACCGGGAAAAGACCGAAGTAGAGGAGAAGATGATGGCCGATCTCAGGGATCTGGTGTATCCCTATCTGAATAAACTGATAGCCAAATCCCGGGAACGAGAGATTCTGGCCCTGGCCACCATACTGGACAACCATCTGAAATCCATCGTTTCCCCTTTTTGCCGCCACCTGAAATCGCCGACCATCAACCTGACGCCCGCAGAGCTCAACGTTGCCCATATGGTCAAGGCCGGCAACAGCACCCGACAGATTGCCAGCGCCCTCAATGTATCCTACAAGACCGTAGAGACCCACCGGGTCAACATCCGCAAAAAACTGGGGTTGACCCGCAAGGGATCCAATCTGCGAACCTGCCTGATGGCCATGGAAAAACCCCTAACAGGGCTAAGGGAAGTATAAGTGCTATTACAGGCTTGTTACCCGTTGCCGGCTGATATAAATAAGAAGGATACGGGAGAAAAGCCTATGGCACCTCCAACTCCTCCTGTACCCTGATCCGGTAAAGGGGCGGTCCGTTGCGACGCCCCTTTACTTTCCTTTGGTATCTTCGATGGGGCAGGCGCCCTCCGTGCAGCCCGATTTAAAAAAGTTGACGACCCGCTGTATGGGTTTTTCATTGTCGTTTCCAATTGAACGGTTCCCCGATTGCCAGGTTTTTTATAAGCAGGATATGAAAGATCGATCAAAACTCTCCTTGACAGCTCCCCCAAACCCTCCTAAAATTATTTAACAATCGATTCATACCCACACTCGCCCGCTGATACCGCCGTACCGCAGACTCTCGCAACGACCCGTTGATCATCCTATGCCGTGCCCTGCTGACTGATGGCCGTCGGTGTTGGCTTATTCAAGGATATCGGCAATGAAAGAAATAATAAAAATGTGCCTAACCTTCCTCCCGGAAGGCTGTCCTTTCTTCCGGGAGGGTCTCATCGGAAAGGGAACCGTCCCGCTGCCCGTGCCGGGTGGATTGCCGTGCAGGTGAGCATTGCCCGACCGGAAGCGGTGCGACGGGGATATCCGCTTGCAACTCCTCAAATCAAGGAGACACATCATGAAATTTTCCGACATTTTTGTCCCACGCTGGCAAAATTCCAACCCCGACGTGCGCAAACGGGCGGTGGAACGGCTCAAGGACATCAAACTGCTGGAGCAGATCGCCGAAAAAGATGAGGACTCAGGCGTCTGTCAGGCAGCCATGATTCGGCTGGAGAATATCCAGGTGAAAGAAACCGTGGCGTGATGGAAAGCTCTGCGAAAGATCGGGTCCGGGTGGGAAAGGGGCCGCCCGGACCTGAGGACCGGAATTGCGGTGCGCATTTTTCCCCCGTTACGTTCAGGAAAGCTTCCCCGCCAGGCTGGAAATCGCCTCAAGGTAGCGGTCGAGGCCGCGCATGAAGATGTCGTTGTGGTTGGCTCCGGGAATTTTTACCAGGACTTTGTCTCCGGCGCCGCTGGCCTCGTACAATGCCCGGCCATCGCTAAAGGGGATGATATGGTCAAACTCGGCATGAATGATCACGGTCGGTTTGACAAACCCGCGAATTTTGTCCACGTTGGCAAATCCCTTGGACTCGTCGAACCCGATACGATCCGGGTCCACGCCTAACAGCCGCAGCAGCGGCCCTGCCCATGCGAATCCGCTTTCGATCACCAGCCCGTCTATCCGGTCGCTGCGGGCAGCGGCCAACTCCAGGGCTGACGCGCTTCCCAGAGATCTCCCCATAACCACCAGCGGACCGATAAACCCGTTTTCCGTTTTCCACGTGTCGACAAAATTAAAGATTTGATGGCAGTCGGCCATCATGGCGGAGACGGTCGGGCTACCGCCGGAACGGCCGTAGCCCCGGTAGTCCACGGCCATGAAGTTGATTCCCAGTCGATTGAACATCGGGCCGATATCGTCGTAGTCGGAAACGATCTCGCCATTGCCGTGAAAAAAGAGAATGGTGGGGTCTTTGGCATGGGCCATGTGAAAACGGGCGCCGACATGAACGTCGCCTTCCACCGGAATCAGTATCTCCTTAAACCGACCACCGCCATTCACAGGGCCGGTTGACCTGCGCGGATGGAAGAGAAACATCAGTACTTCGGGCCTGTCCAGGGCGCTATAATCCGCATGTGTTTTCCGGGGCATGGGGGCTCCTCCTGGCCGGTGATGGGGTTACTGTCAATGCGATCAATATGCACAATACGATGCTGCTGCGTCAAGGGGCGTTTACAACCTACCCTGAAAAGGGTAAATAGATGCCCATGAAGATTCTCAGTATTTCTGATATAGTGGTTCCAGAGCTGTCCGAACGGTTTGACACCGGACCCTTCGACGGCGTTGAACTGGTGCTGAGCTGCGGCGATTTGCCGCCGGAATATCTTTCATCCATTCGGGAACAGCTGGATGTACCGCTTTACTACGTGCGGGGCAACCACGATATCCGCTACCAGAACGCTCCCCCGGTGGGTTGCCTGAACATTCATCGCCGACGGGTCACATTCAAGGGGCTTCGGATCATGGGCCTTGAGGGATCGCGCTGGTACAACGGCGGACCGATTCAGTACCGGGATTATCAGATGCGCCAGATGATCTGGCGCATGTTGCCGGGGATGTGGTTTGCCGGCGGCGTGGATATGGTGGTCACCCACGCGCCGCCCAGGCATATCCATGATGCCGAGGATCGCTGTCACCGGGGATTCGACAGCTTTTTGAAGCTCATCAGCCGATTCAAACCACGGTATTTTATCCATGGCCACATTCACGCCCACTTCACCGATCCGTCCAAGCGGGTGACCCGGGTGGGCGACACACGTGTCATCAACACATTTGGTTTCCATCTTCTGGAGGTGGATCATGAGTAGCCTGGCAGACCTGATCAAAAAACTGTGGCGCGGCAACCGGAACAGCGAGGCCAAATGCTTCCGGGAGAACCAGGAATGCGAGGGCGCCTTCGACCACATCGACCGGGGTATCTGCAGCGTACCCCTGGATCAGATCGTCGGCAGTGTGGGGCGGTACCACGACTTTGACAGCCAGTTCAAGCTCAAGGGGCATGTGCCGCCGGACCGGTTTATCAGCGTCAAGAAGGCCATGCGGGAAGGTAAATCCCTGCCGCCGGTTAAATTGTACAAGATCAAGGATGAATACTACGTTCTGGACGGGAACCACCGCATAGCCGCCGCCAAGGAGTTCGGCCGGTCCGACATTATGGCTAAAATCGTCGAATTCATTCCTTCCAGCAATACCTTGGAGAACATCATTTACCGGGAAAAGAGCGAGTTCATGGAGCAGACCGGGTTGGCCCACCCCATCGACATTACCGAAGTGGGCCAGTTCCCCTACCTGCTCGAACAGGTGGAAGACCACCGGGCCTTTCTCGCCGGAGGTGAAAAACCCGGGGCGACGCTCAAAGAGGCCGCCGAAGACTGGTACCAAACCATTTACCTGCCGATGATCGGCATTATCGGAAAGGGCAGGCTGCTGGATTCATTTCCCGGCCGCACCCTCGACGACCTTTACGCCTACATCTCGTTTCACCAGTGGGAGAAGGGGCGCGTGCGCCACTACGGCATCGGCATCGACAAACTCATTCCCAGAGACGTGGAGGCATTCAGAGAGAAGATGGCCAAGATGAATAAGGAAGAGTACCCGGAAATGCTGCGCAGCATCACGGCGTTTATCACCATGAATGTGGAAGCCAAAGGGGAATTAAAGGTCGTGGAAAAGCTTTTCGCCCTGCCCGAAGTCAAGGAGGTTCACTCGATTCATGGAAGTATCGACATCCTTGTTAAAATCGTCCTGACACGGGACCTGCTCTCCTCAGACGCCGAAGTCATCGGCCAGTTCGTCCATGAGCATGTACGACAGATCGACGGCATCATTTCCACCCAGACATTGATTCCGGGGACGTCGAAAATAAAGAATTAGGATTGATCCGGCTGCTGCTGGCTGCCGCGTCGCGGATAACCCCGTCGGTGCCGATGATTGTCCGGGCCGGCAGAAACAGCGTCCACGAAGCGTCCCCGTTGTATTTCCCCAGATCGACCCCGAACATAAGATACGGCGCCCTGAGGCCGTCATGCAGGGTGTCTTCCAGACCCTGCCGGACGGCGGCCTCGTTTCGCGGGTCTGCGAGAAGTTCGCAGGGCAGACCCTTTCCCCCTAGTGCATGCAGACCTTTTCCTCTTCGTTTCCTCCATCCACTATCCTTCCCGAAACCCGTCGACGTGTTTTGTAAAAAACCTTGACAAGGTGATTCCGTATCCGTAAGGTAAGGTGTCACACATTGAGAGACAATGTCACACATAGAGAGACATCGATTCCGACACGCATTCCACGGCGAATTAGCCAGGTCGTTCCGGCAGGAGAGGTGACTGATGCCATCAAAAGGGGAAAAATACTATTTTGTTTCGTCACTGGCCAAGGGCCTGCGGGTATTGGAACTCCTGGCCGCCAACGGCGATATGTCCGCCTCCCGAGTGGCCGGCCACCTGGATACCAGCAGGGCTGCCAGTCACCGGTTTTTAACGACCCTGCGTGATCTGGGTTATGTCGAGAAGACCGGAGAGGGGCAGTTCCGGCTGACCTTTAAAGTTGTCGAACTGGGTATGAGAAAGCTGGACGGCTTCGAGATCCGCCACAGTGTGCACCCCTTTCTGCAGGAAATGGCTCTGGCCTGTGGCGAAACAGTTAATCTGGGGCATTGGGACGGAACCGCAATCGTCCATCTGGACAAGATCAACAGTACGGAAGTGTTAAGACTGGACGTCGGGTTGGGGGCACTGGCGCCGGCGTATTGCACCGGCCTGGGCAAAGCGGTGCTCGCCTTTCTGCCTGAACGCGAACTCGAAGACTATCTCCAGTCGGTGGAGTGGGTGGCGATGTCGCCTAAAACAATCACGAGCCCGGAGAAGTTGAAAGCGGACATCGAGAAAATCAGGCAACGCGGCTACGCCATTGACGACGAAGAACTGAGCCTGGGACTGCGCTGCGTGGCCGCACCGGTGTTCGACCACACGGGCCGGCCGACATATGCCATGAGCGTCTCCGGTCCCACCCAGCGGATGTCCAAAAAAAAGATCGACGCCATTCAAGAGACGTTGCTGCCGCTGTGCCGTCGCATATCACGGCTGATCGGTGCGCCTGAAAATTGAAAAATCCAACTCGGTTGAAGAGAAACCGAACCTAAAGGAGGAAAACAAGCCATGAGCAAGAAGAAGATGACGCGTTTCGACCTGCTGAAATTAAAGCAGGAGGGTCAACAGGCCGTCTGGATTACCGCCTATGACTACTGGACGGCCTCATTCGCCGAGCAGGCCGGCATGGACATGATACTGGTGGGCGACTCGTTGGGAATGTGCATTTACGGATACAGCGGAACGGTCCCGGTGACCATGGACCAGTGCATCTGGCACAGCGAAGCGGTGCGTCGCGGCGCCCCCCACACGTTTATTATCGGTGACATGCCGTTTCTCTCCTATCAGGTCAGCGTGGAAGAAGCCGTGCGCAATGCAGGCCGGTTCCACAAAGAGGCCGGGGTGGACGCCATTAAACTGGAAGGCGGCGTCCGCGTTTGCCCCCAGATCCAGGCCATTGCCGACGGAGGGATGCTGGTCATGGGACATATCGGGCTCACGCCTCAGAGTTCCGGCCAGCAGGGCGGTTTCAAGGCCCAGGGACGAACAGCCGAAGCCGCCAAAGAAGTTATCGAGGATGCCATCGCTATCCAGGCCGCCGGCGCATTTGCGCTGCTGGTGGAAGCCGTGCCGCCTGAAGTCTGCGGCATTATCCGTCAGCGGCTGAGCATCCCGGTATACAGCATCGGTGCCGGGTGGGAAGCCGACGGACAATTGATGATCTGCAGCGACGTTCTGGGAATTTTCCAGGCGTTCACCCCGAAATTCGTCAAAAAATATGAAAATTTCGGAGAAAAAACCGTAACCGCTTTCAAGCAGTATGCTGAAGAGGCCCGCAACGGACAGTTCCCCAAAGAGGAACACGCCTACAAAATGGTGGATGGAGAACTGCCGAAGCTCAAGAAACTGTTAGATCAATAACCGACAGCCGGTAACCGGAAATTTTAATATTAAGAACTGATGGAGGAAAAAATGTCTGATGTGTTGAAAACGATTCGTGATTTCATGGAAAAAGAAGGTATCCCCGGCCGGGACGCCCATGCGCTGCCCACTTCGGCTAAATCCTTTCCCGATGGTGCCAACTACCGGATCGAAATTGCCGGCGTGGAGAGAGCATCCACGATGGAGGCCATGATCGACGAGGCTCACAAACGCAATGTGACCATCCATCGGTGCATTGCCGCCGTGGGTGGATCCACCTACTGTGATTTCCAGGAACTCAAGGACATGGCCCGGATGGCCCGCGATGAAAAGATCGAGATGATCATGACCGTGGGGCACCGCAAAGGCTGGGATGCCGGATCCAAGGAGATCTCCACCCCGGAAGGCGGGATGCAGGGATTCCGTTTGAGAGGATCGGACAATATTTCCTACCACATTGCCGATATCATGCGCAATATCGAGGCCGGCCACCGGGGTTTTCTGGTCTACGACGAAGGCGTGCTGTTCATCCTGAACAAGATGCGCGCCGAAGGCCTGATTCCGGCCGAGACCATCTTCAAATTCTCCGTTTTCGGCGGATACTGCAGTGCCGCCGGTGCCAAAGTCATCGAATCCATGGGCGCCAACTCCATGAATCCCATATCGGATGTATCCCTGCCGATTCTGGGCTCCATCCGCCAGGCGGCCAATCTGCCTCTGGATGTGTACGTGATTATCGTCGACTCCTTCGGCGGCATGTTCAGGGCATACGAGGCGCCCGAAATCGCCCGCGTGGCCTCGCCATGCTACTTTAAATTCGAACCGGGCACCTCTGAAGGCGATATCTACAAACCCTGGATACAGGAAGCCTGGCACGCCAATCTCATTCGGGAGAAAGTCAAGATCGCCTCCATCGTCATGGAACTCATGCACAGGCATGCGCCCGATCTGAAAACGTCCGCAAAGGGACCGGCCGACCTCGTTCTTCCGGTGGTTGCATAACCGTCAACCGTGCTTTCTCGCCGGTAAGACATCATAAGGAAACCGTATATGACAACGCCAAACTATCTGTCCGACCGTACCCATGCTGTCGAATGGTCGGGCATCCGCATCATGTTTGCCCTGGCCGAGCAGGTCCCCGGGGTCGTCAACCTGGGCATCGGTCAACCCGATTTCGACACCCCTGCGTTTATCCGCGATGCCGCGAAGCAGGCCCTGGATGACGGGTACACCCGCTATCCGCCGGCCAAAGGGTTCGCCGACCTGCGCAGGGCCATTGCCAAAAAAGTAAAAGCGGAAAACGGCATCGATGCCGACCCCGACAGTGAAGTTTACGTCGCCGTGGGGGCCATGCAGGTCATTTTCAATACCTGCCTGCACCTGCTCAACCCGGGAGACGAAGTGATCGTGATGGACCCGGGCTACGACTACTACTCGCAGATCCGTCTTTTCGGTGGCGTTCCCGTGCCGGTGGCCACCCATGAATCCAACCGGTTCAAGGTGGATCCGGCCGATATCCGGGCCGCCATTACGGATAAGACCAAGTTGATGATCATCAACACCCCGTCCAATCCCACCGGGGCGATCTTCGACGAGGCCATTTTGCGGTCCATTGCCGACATGGCTATTGCCCACGACATCTGGGTGCTTTCGGACGAACCCTACGAGCATATCCTGTTTGACGGGCACCGGCATATCAGCATCGGGTCTTTCGACGGCATGGCCGAGCGGACGATTTCTGCGTTCACGCTCTCCAAGTCCTACGCCATGACCGGCTGGCGGGTCGGCTACGCCGTGGCCCCCAAGGCGATCATCGATGAGATGGAAAAGCTCATGGAGCACATGGTGTCCGGGGTGACCGCCGTGGCCCAGCGGGCCGCCCTGGCGGCGATTTCCGCCCCGCAGGACTGCGTCAGGGAGATGGTCGCCACCTACGATAAACGACGCCATCTCGTCCATGAGGGCCTCAACGCCATCGACGGGGTTACCTGCCTGAATCCGGAATCGACCTTCTATGCCTTTCCCAACATTTCGTCCACCGGATCCACTTCATGGGATTTTGCCAAGTACCTTGTCAAGGAGCATCGGGTGGCCGTGGTGCCGGGCAGTATTTTCGGGCGCGCCGGTGAAGGATATGTGCGCCTCTCCTTTGCCGCGAGCATGGAGCAGTTGAAAGAAGGCATCGCCCGCATCGGGCGCGGTGTGGCGGCCCTGCGGTCCTGAACCGGGATAGCGGGCTCACTCCCCGCGGCTCAAAGCGGGGAGGATTGAATTTGTTTATCGAGAGGTGAGAACAATGAGCTTGTTTCCGAAAGCAGAATACCTTGAGCGAATCCGCAAGACTAAAGTGCGGATGACAGAAACCGGGATCGATGTGCTGATATCATCGGATCCGGCCAACATGAACTACCTGACCGGCTACGACGGCTGGTCGTTTTATGTACCCCAGTGTGTCGTGGTCAGCCTGGACGCCGATATTCCGTTGTGGATCGGACGGAGAATGGACGTGGCCGGAGCGCGGCACACCACCTTTCTGCCTGATTCTCAAATCATCGGATACCCGGAAAATTACATTCAGACCCTGGCGCGGCATCCGATGAATTTCGTGGGAGATGTGATTGCCGAGCGCGGCTGGGGCAAAAAGACCGTCGGCGTGGAGATGGATGCCTACTACTTCTCCGCCCGTGGCTATGCCGAACTGCAGAAACATCTGCCCGATGCGCGCTTTGCCAACGCCGACCTGCTGGTCAACTGGATCCGCCTGATCAAGTCGGATGCGGAGATCGACCTGATGCGCCAGGCCGGGCAGATCGCCAACCGGGTGATGACGACCGCCATCGATCGTCTCGAACCGGGCGTGCGTGAGTGTGATGCCGTGGCCGCCGTTTACCAGGCGCAGATGTCGGGAACCGATGCGTTCGGCGGAGATTATCCGGCCATCGTGCCCATGATGCCCACCGGGGAGAAAACCTCGGCCCCCCATCTGACCTGGACCGATGCCCCCTATGAAAGTGAGCAGATGGTCAACCTGGAGCTGGCCGCCTGCCGGCACCGCTACCACTGCCCCATCGCGCGTACGGCCTATCTGGGCAAAAACCCGCCGGCCAAACTGGTCGAACTGGCCGCCCACACCGTGGAAGGCCTCAATCTCACCCTGGCGGCCATCAAGCCGGGCATGCGCGCCGAAGCGGTGGAACTGGTCTGGCGCAAGCACATCGCCAAGGCCGGGCTGGAGAAGGAATCCCGCATCGGCTACGCCATGGGGCTCAATTACCCGCCGGACTGGGGGGAACATACCGCCAGCCTGCGCCCCGGCGACCAGACGATTCTCGAACCCAACATGACCTTTCACATGATTCTGGGCATGTGGATGGACAATTACGGGTTCGAATGCAGTGAATCGTTCCGCGTCAGCGAGGACGGCTGCGAAACCTTCGCCGACGTGCCCCGCCAACTGTTTGTCAAGGGATAAGCGAACCCATGATCCATCACGCCAGAAAAGGGCAGGCCAGCAGTGGAGAGGGCATCGGCATCCTCCTTTTGGATACGTCGGTGCCCTTCATCCCCGGGGATGTGGCCAATGCCACCACTTATGACTTTCCCGTTCGTTTCCGCAAAATCGACGGATTCACGGTGGCGCGGGCTATCGGCAAGGACCCGACGATTTACGACGCGCTGAAGACCGCCGCCCGGGAACTGGTCGACCAGGGGGTGCGGGCCGTGACCGGCGACTGCGGGTTTATGGCCCTGCACCAGCAGCGCCTGGCCCGGGAACTTGCTGTCCCGGTGTTTCTGTCCAGCCTGCTGCAGATTCCCTTTATGCTCTCCATTCTGGGTGAGGAGAGCAAGGTCGGCGTTCTCACGGCCGACGGCCGCAGCCTGGACCAAACGCTGCTGGCCGCCGTGGGGGTGACCGATGCCGACCGTCTCGTGGTCGAAGGGCTGGAAGCCCAGCCACACTTCCACCGGTTTGCCATCCAGGAAACGGGTACGCTGGACCCGGACAAAGTGGCTGCCGAAGTGGTGGCGGCTGGCCGGCATTGCATGGCACGGGACAAAACGGTCAAGGCCCTGCTGCTGGAGTGCAGTCTGCTGCCCCCCTATGCCGCAGCGCTGCAGGCCGCCGTTCAGGTACCGGTGTTCGATTATATCACCATGATCAATTTCGTATTCTCGGCAGTGGTTAAACAGCCCTATGTCGGTTTTATGTGAAACCGGAAACCAGCTCAGACAACAACAAGCCAGCAGGATATGACCATGCAGATTTTTGACCCGATCGAACCCTACCGGGATGAACTGATCGCCCTGCGGCGCGACTTCCACCAGCACCCCGAGCTGGGCTTCGAAGAGCACCGCACGGCCGAGGTCGTCGAAGCGTATTTGAAAGATTTGGGTCTGACCACCCGGCGGATGGCGGGAACCGGGGTGGTGGCCCTTCTGGATGGATCCCATCCCGGTCCGGTGCTGATGCTCCGGGCGGATATGGACGCCCTGCCGGTAACCGAGGAAAATGATGTCGACTACCGGTCCAGAAACCCGGGGGTGATGCATGCCTGCGGCCACGACGCCCATATGGCCATGCTGCTGGTCGCCGCCAAGGTGTTGTCGCGCAGCCGGGATGCCATCGCGGGAACCATCAAATTCGTGTTTCAGCCCAACGAAGAGATCGCCGGCGCACTGCGCATGATTGAAGACGGGGTCCTTGAAAACCCCGCGGTGGATGCGGTGATGGGCCTGCATGTCTGGACGCCGGTGGCCTCGGGCAGGATCGGCATCACCGCCGGCCCGGTCATGGGCGGGCTGGACGTCTTTAAAATGACCATATATGGCAAAGGCGGACATACCGGCGTACCCGAGGACGCCATCGATCCCGTGATTGCCGCGGCCAACCTGATTCAGACCGTGCAGATGATCCAGACCCGGGAGATCAGCAACCTCAAGTCGACCGTCATCATGTTCGGCAAGATTTCGGGGGGCACCAAGAGCAACGTCATCCCGGACAAGATCGACCTGGAGGGCTCCATCCGTTTTCTCTACAAAGGGGGGCCCGACAGCATCGAGCAGCCGACCGAACGGTTCCGGCGCGTGGCCGAGCAGGTCTGCCGGACTCATCGCTGCACCTGCCGGATCGACATCGTCCATGAGAACATCCCGCTGATCAACGATCCCGGCATGGCGGCGCTGGCCCGCCGCACCGCCGAAGAGGTATTCGAAGATAAAAACGCCATCATCGACAACGTCACCATCGCCAGCGAGGACTTCTCGGAGTTCAGCGAGCGCGTACCCGGCGTGTTCATGTTTCTCGGTGCCGGCAACGAGAAGAAGGGCACCACCGTCTCCCATCACCATCCGCGCTTCAACATCGATGAAGATGTGCTTTTAAACGGAGTCGCCATGCATGTCCACGGCGCCTTGAATTTTTTGACCCTGCCCGCCAATGGAAAAGGAGGTGATCGCCAAACACTGACCCGACCCTGAAATGGAATCCCAATAACCCCCGGCTTGCCTCGTCGAGCTGCAGATGAAAGGAATCGGACCATGAAAAAAAGCATTGTGCTGTTTACCGCCCTTTTTGTTCTCACCCTTTTTAGTACCGCCATGGCCGCCAGTTATACCGGCCCGGCAATCAAAGCCAAGCTGGCCTCGGAAGAGATTGAAGGTGACTTCATGACCGTATGGGCCAGGAATTTTTCCGACCACATGAAAAAATGGTCAGGCGGCAAAATCGACATCGAAGTCTACCCGTACGGCACGTTGGGAAATACCGGCGACATCAATGAACTGGCCCAGATGGGCGTCGTTCAGTTCGTCTTTTCCGATCATGCCTGGATCAGTTCCTTTGTTCCCCAGGCTCAGGCGCTGGCACTGAACTACATCTTTCCCACCGAAAAGGTGCCCGAGGTGCTCGGCTGGATGGCCGAAAACGGCGAATTCCTGCCGCTGCTGGAAAAAGCCTTCCGTAAAAACGATCTCGTACCGCTGGCGATCATGTTTGAAGGCTGGCAGTGGGTGACCTCCAAAAAGGAGATCAAATCCCTGGAAGACATGCAGGGTCTCAAACTGCGGCTGATGTCCTCCAAACTGCTCGTGGAAGACTACAAGGCGTATGGGGCCAGCCCCACCCCCATGAGCTACGGAGAAGTATACAGCGGACTGCAGATGGGCCTGATCGACGCCCAGGTGAACCCGCTGTTCGCCATTTACAGCATGAAGTTCTACGAAGTGCAGACCCATCTCACCCAGTTGAAAAGCGAACCGTTCATCGGCATCCCGACCGTCAACCAGGCATTTTTCGACGGTCTGACCAAAGAGGCCCAGGATGAGATGCGCAAGTTCTGGATGGAGGCCATCGTCCCCGCCGGCAACTGGATTACCGAACGGAACGCTTCCGATATGGAGAAGATGAAGGCGGCCAAACCGTCGCTCCAATTCAACGTTCTCGACGATGCGACCATCGCCAAATTCAAGGCCAAGGCCGAAACGGTCTATCCGGAATATACCAAAATCGGGGGAGACGGCGCCCAGGCGGTTCTGGACGCCCTGCTGAAAGACATCGCCAACGCCAAAAAAGCGCTCAAACTCAAATAAGGCAATAACGGTTCCCTGCCGCAGCCGTTTCGGCTGCGGCAGGCCTCTGTCGTTCCAGCTAATCGAGGTCAGATCCATGCAGACAGACAGTCAACGTCCGTTGAAAATCGGCCCTTTGCGAAAGTTCAACCGGGCCGTCGGCAAAGTGGTCAATGCGATGGAAGTTTCCATCCTGGTCTTCTGCGTGGCGACGCTGGGAATCCTATTGATCACCAACGTATTCGCCCGCACCTTTTTCCAGAGCATTTACTTTGCCGAGGAGGTTTCCAAGTTTCTGGTGATGCTGATGACCTTCACCGGTGTAAGCTACGGCGTCCGCAAAGCGCGCCACATCCGTATGGGTGCCTTCCTGGATGCCATGCCGCCTAAAATGGAAAAGACTTTTATCATCATCATTTCGCTGATCAGCGCCGTCGTGATGGCGATCATGGCCTGGGCTTCCTGGGAATATCTGATCAACGCCATGTCCAAGGGGCACATGACACCCGCCTTACGGGTTCCCAAGTGGACCTTTTACGTGATCATGCCGATTGGTTTCGGCCTGGCCGGGATCCAGTACATCCGGACGATACTCAAAAACTTCATCGAGAAGGAGCCCTGGCAGTCACCGGACCAGCAGAGCGAATACGAAGATGAAGTGATCGGAGGGGCGCAGGTATGACACTTTTCGGAATCAGTCTGGCGAGCATGCTGCTGTTCGGGTTTCCTTTCATGGTCACCCTGCTGGGCTCCTTGATCCTGTACCTGTTTATCTATATGCCGGACTTTGCTCCCAAGATGATCATCACCATGGTGCAACAGGTGATTACCGGGGTGACGCCGCCGGCGCTGGTGTGCGTGCCAATGTTCATCCTGTCTGCCAGCATTATCACTTCGGGCGAATCCTCCATCCGCCTGATCCGGATGTTGAAGGTCTTCGTCGGCCATCTGCCCGGCGGTCTGCCCATCACCACCAATGCCAGCTGTACGCTTTTCGGCGCCGTTTCGGGATCCACCCAGGCCACGGTGGCGGCCATCGGCGGGACCATGCGCCCCATGCTGCTGGAGGCGGGGTACAGCAGCTCATTTACATTAGGGCTGATCATCAATGCCAGCGATATCGCCTTTCTGATCCCGCCCAGCATCGGATTTATCGTCTACGGCGTGGCTACCAGCACCTCCATCGGAATGCTTTTTCTGGCCGGTATCTTTCCCGGTCTGTTGATTCTGGTGATGTTCTCCATCTACTGCTACGTCTACTCCAAGGTGAAGAAGATTCCGACGCTGCCCAGGGCCAGTTGGTCCGAACGCATGACTGCGGTCAAGGACGGACTGCCGGTCATGGGATTTCCCGTGATCATCGTGGGCGGAATATATGCAGGCTTCTTCAGCCCCACCGAAGCCGCTGCCGCAGCGGTGCTCTATGCACTGATCCTGGAAACGATAATATACAAGAGCCTGACCTTCGAACGCATCGTCGATGCTTTTCTGCAGACCGGCGTCATCACCGGCGTGGTTTTCATCCTGGTCGGCGCCGGCCAGGCTTTTTCCTTCTTGATCGGTTTCCTGCAGATTCCGGCCAAGCTGCTCCCCCCGCTCTTCGGAACCGATCCGTCGATGCTGTGGGTCATTACCATCGTCGTGGTGGTCTATTTTGTGGCCTGCATGTTTGTGGATCCCATCGTGGCCATCTTCATCCTCAGTCCGGTGTTTCAACCCTATGTGGTCGGCGCCGGGGTCGATCCCATTCTGCTGGGCACCCTGGTGACGCTGCAGGCGGCCATCGGCTCGGCCACGCCGCCCTTCGGTTGCGACATCTTCACGGCGCAGCTGATTTTCAGGCGACCCTATCTCGAGGTGATCGGCCACGCCCTGCCGTTCCTGCTGATATTGATCCTGGCGACGATCATCCTGATCGCCTTTCCCCAGATTGCGCTCTTTCTGCCGAATCTGGCCATGGGGGGATGAATCAGGAGAATATCGAGCCTGTTTCAAAACGTCTTAGTTCGGTCAAGATCAAGGCGGGCGAACATTTCA
>JAHLLR010000003.1 GCA_020444075.1 Deltaproteobacteria bacterium | reverse complement strand
CTCAACGATATTGTTTACACCACCGATGAAAATGCGGTGGTGACCTATGTCAGCCCCAATATCATCCAGTTGGCCGGGTACCGGCCGTCAGAAGTGATCGGAAGAAATTTTGTAGAATTCGTTCATCCCGATGACCTGCGAGGCAGAATAGAGCAGTTTCTTAAAATCCTTGGCGGTGAGAATCAAGCTACTGAATATAGACTTTTTACAAAAACGGGCAAAATAAAATGGGCGCGGACTAATGGGCGACCTATCCGAAAAAATGGACAGGTCGTGGGGGTACAGGGTATCCTTGTGGATATTACGGATCGTAAAGAGATAGAAGATGCACTCATACGTTCCGAGGAAAAATACCGCATCCTTGTCCAACATGCCAGGGACGCAATATTTGTTCTACAGGACGATCATATCAGATTCATGAATCCCAGTGCATCAAAAATATTGGGATACACCTGCGACTGTATCGCTGATAAACCATTTATTGAATTCGTTCATCCCGATGACCGCGCAGTTATCATGGATCGATATTTCAAGCGCCTGCGCGGGGAGATCCTGTCCGATCACGTTTTCTTCAGGATTCTTAACAAGGACGGCCAGGTAAGAGATGTAGAGGTGAATGCCGTTTTGATAACCTGGGAAGAAAAACCAGCAGTTCTGAATTTCTTAAGAGATATCACCCTTCAGAATATGATGGAGGCCCAACTGCGAAAAGCCCAAAAAATGGAGGCAATAGGAACTTTGGCAGGTGGGATTGCCCACAATTTTAATAATTTGCTCATGGGAATTCATGGCAACGCAACGCTTTCCCTAAATGGTATGGACCCGTCTGCGCGTACGTATAAATATCTGGATAAAATTAGCAAGCTGGTCGACAGCGGTTCCAAGCTGACCCATCAGTTATTGGATTACGCCCGGGGCGGAAGCTGCGAAGTGAACACGGTAGATTTAAATCACTTGGTTAGGGAAGCGTCGGAAACCCTGTTGGCTACGAAGAAACAAATCCATATTAATCAAAAATTATCTAAAGATATCCCTTACATAAAAGCCGATAAAGGACAACTTGAACAGGTTCTGTTGAACCTTTTGCTGAATGCCGCCGATGCCATGCCGAACGGAGGAGATGTGTCGGTAGAGACATCCTTCGTTAAAGGCTGCCAGACCAAGGCGGGAAACTCGCTATCCAGTGATAAAACCTATGTTTTATTGAAGGTATCCGATCTTGGAGCAGGCATCCCCGAAGATATTCTCGATCGCATCTTCGAACCCTTTTTTACAACCAAAGGGTTCGAACGAGGAACCGGTTTGGGCCTGTCAACAGTATATAGCATCGTGAAAAATCATCACGGCGAAATTTGCGTTGAATCTGAAGTTAACAAAGGGTCCAGTTTTTTCGTGTATCTGCCGTCATTGCCTGATGGTTCTAAAGCATCCGTTCCAGATATTGTACCGGATGTTGTTGCCGGACAAGGGACAATTTTGTTGATTGATGATGAACCGGAGGTCATTGAAACCAGTTCAAGGCTGTTGGAACTCATGGATTTCACGGTTATCAAGGCTGCCGATGGAGAAGTTGCCCTGGAGATATTTCAAAAAGAGTGGAAAAGGATCGACCTGGTGATCCTGGATCTGGTTTTGCCGAATATGAACGGTAGGGACCTGTACTACAAGCTCCAGGAAATGAACCCGGAAGTAAAGGTATTGATATCCAGCGGATTCGGGATATCCGGACACGCAGAAGAATTGCTGAAAAGCGGATGCCGCGGGTTCATTCAAAAGCCATACAATATCAATCAGCTGTCTGCAAAAATGATGACCATCCTCTCAGCAGCATAGGTGCCGGATTTCAGGTAATTTCCGGGTCCTCTGAACGGCGTCTTTACAGTTCGCGCTGCCGGCCACTTTCAATGTGGGAAAGGCTCGCCGCACTCTCTACTTGCCTTCTCGTCAGGCAACCCGCCTTTAACAAATGTGCGTTAAGGGGATTGGCTTTATTAAGGGTGGGTCCGTCATGGTTTGCGTCGCTAAAATCGGCCTCCGCCAAATCTGCTCCGGAGAGGGTGGCGCCTTCAAGCATGGCGCCACCGAATTTCGCGCCCCGTAGGTTCGCATCCCGCAGATTGGCATTGGTCAGGGTCGCGGCCCTCAGGTCGGCTTTATACAGGTTCGCATTCCTTAAATCCGCACTTTCCAGATTGGCGCTTTCAAAACATGCCTTAGCGCCTATAACTCCCTGCAAATTTGCAAGTTCTAATCGCGCTCCACGGAAATCCGCCTTCCTGATGTCAGCTCCACCCAATCGTGCTTCAATCAGAATCGAATACTGAAAATTCGCTTTTTGGTACACTCCCTGACTGAAGTCGGTTGCAGCGAGAAACGTCTCAGAAAAATTCAACACCCCTTCGACGCGCCCGGAAACACGGCTGCGTATGGTATTCAGTGCGATTAAAATATCATCCGGCAATCGTTGGAAGAACAATTCATCATAAGAATAGTCCATTTTATTTTGAGTATTCTTTCGCAGGAAAAATACCAAAGTTTGCATAATAGGCCAATGCGCCATCATGGAAAGGCGAGCCATTTGTTCAAGGGCGACAATTCCACCGATTCGCTTGGAGATGTCTGCATTTCCGAGCAGATCGGTCGCACGGGCGCAGTCAACTGAAAAGGTTGCATCAATGGGGAGAACTGGCGAAATCGCCTGGCTTTTAATTACAGACAGAAGTTTATGGATGCCTGACAACCAGTCTGGGTGCAAATCAATCCATGGCAGCGACCGGAGGGTTTCGCCGCCACCGATCGAACAATCTGGAATGGAACCGTCCGCTAATTTTACAGGAACAAACCACTCTCTGTCTGCCGGGCGTTGCCGCAACTCGTCGATGGCCAGGGCAAGTTCTTCGTCCAGAGAAGTCTTAGTGTCTTTCGGAAAACAGGCAAGAAAAAAAACGCCTCGACGTATCGCTGTTCTGATAACGCCTTGCCAATGCTGGCCGGGAAGGATTTCAGGACGATCAAGCCAACAACAAACACCCGTGGCCTGCAGCTCGGCCACCAGTTTATCGACCGGCGCGTGACACTCTCTGTCATAGGAAATGAATACGTATCGCATCGCTCAGCTCAACATTCTGGAAATTCACATTCGGTTCAGGCCCTAACCGCGATACCTTTATTGATATCGGCTGTTAACATAGGAACTTAATTCAAGTGTAAATTTGAACACAAACTCAGAAAAAGTTGCACATAAAATTAGAATTTTGTACCCTATTTCCTCTTTAATTATTCGAAGGGGAAACTCAACACCCCAAAACTTTTTATAGAAAGTCAAAAACGCATATCTGCCCTGTACGCCCAGGATATTGATCGGATTATGGCAGATTAAGCCACATATGGATTCCATTGTAATACTTGCTGTCGACCAATAATTCGCGTGGCTCGAGGCCAAAGGGTTTGAATCCGACCGACCCGTAAAGGTGCTGAGCTCGGGTGTTATGTTCACCGACGACCAGGTACAACTGCTCCAGGCCACTCATACTGCGGGCATAAGTGAGTGCAGCTTCCAGCAGCTCCTTTCCAACGCCGCAGCCTTGATAATCGGTGGTGACGTACATTCCCCAGATGAGTCCTTTGTGACGTGTTTTCAGCAGCTGTTCTTGCCTCAGCCCCACAGCACCGATTAGTTCATCTTTATCGTTGAAGGCACCGAAGAGCTGGCCTCCAAGTTGCTGAAGATCTTGAATATCACTGCCCGCAAAATCAGCAGGGAATTGTTGTAGAGCCCGCAACATCATAAGATTATAGGCTTGGTATATTGGGGTGTAAGTATCTTGATTTTCATAGTACCTGAATAATTTCGAACTTTAATTAATTCCCAACAGGAATAGTTGCCTCTGGATTCATATATATCAAATAGGTGGTTGATCTGATTTTCTAATTTGAGCTCTACTGCAGATTCAGTGAGAGTACCTCAGGTATATAACGCAATATACTGAAATAAAGGCAACCAACCACCAAAATTGCTGCGCAGGGTTGCCAGAGATGTCGATAGACAGCCTTCATACCAGTTTCAAAGTATGCATTGGACAACATCAGGCAAACGTGCAGTGGAGAGAACAAGACCCCGAGGAATCCACTGGTCAGGGCCAGCATCATATAGGCCATCATGTATTGCCCTTCGCCTAAAGACTGGATCAGAGAGATCAGGATCGGGAACGTGCTGCCCACAAAAGCGATGGTAATGCCGCACACCAGGCCTACTATCATCGGCAATAGGATGGTTATCGAAATCAGGGGTATCTGCAGGTAAAGCAATTCAGCGCTGACGGCGTCCACTGCCCGGCTGTCCTGCAAGATCTCTTTAAAAATCAGGATTGCCGCCACCATGTAGAACATCTGCCGCAGTTCCTTACGCGCCAGGATACTGTATCTCTGGGCTTTCGGTAGCCGATTGGTATTCCACACCCACCCGATTGAAATCAGAAGCGCTATGACCAGCCCCAATTCCTTGGCAATGTTCAGACCCAGTGGGTTCAAAATAGGCGTCAGCCCTGTCCCCAGACCGAGTCCTAGAACGATAACAATCATGATCGGGGCCAATTCACGCAAAAAGGGCTTCAGGTTATGCCTGGAACCGTCATTCGATTGCTGGTGCGGGCTCCGGCGATCGCGTGTAAGCCCCCTCAGAGGAGCGCAACCCGATACCACGGCTACAAACGTCATGGGCACCATCGAAATTACAAAAAGCCACAAATCGAGCCCGGCCAGAGTGGTTGTCAGCAGGACACCCGGGTACAGCGGCCACCAATACTCCCAGATATGTCGGTACCAGTAATTGATAAAACTGAGGCGATCTCCGCTCAAAGCATGCCGCTGGCCTATGTTTTTAACCATCGGGGCTGAAAAAATAGCGCCTCCAGGCATAGGCAGCAGCCCGATCAAGGCAGGAAAAACAACCAGGTTCAAACCGGCATTGCGCAGAAGTCCTTGAAAATGTTTCAGCAGACGCTTCATCTGGCTGGTGGCCTCCATGCTATGGCTTAAAACCAGGATCAGCGTGACGGCAACGGCCAGAGAAAATGTCTTAGGCTGAAAAAGCCCTTGAACCACAGATCTGACAATCGCAAGCGGCCCCTGACCGAACAACAGCCCCAGACACACGGCACCGGCCATGAAAGCCGTTCCCAAAGACACCTTGCGGCGAATCAGCGCCAGGATGGCAACAAAGACAATCAGAATCCTGAGCAGTGCAGGTATTGATTCGAATAAAGTCATGGTAACACCACTGAGTATATCTCCTAACCGATGGCACGTGGGATCCTTTGTGCCCTTCAAAAAGATCCAAAGACCGATTTCATTGGCTTAATGGCATTGTGGATTAATCATTTTTCCACAGACGTCCAGGGAAACTGATCCTTATCGTGTCAAATTATACTGTAGGAGTATGGGGAGGTATGTCTTAAAATAGATGGTCAGTGCTCTCTCAAGTCTTGTTTTTCATGATCGAGAGAACCTCCTGTGCGGCGTTCTGCACGTGCTGTTGAATTAGATCCTGGGCTGATTTGACATCTCGTTTTTCCAAGTGTTGGATAAGGCGGTTATGTTCCACCCAGGCGCGGGTGGATGATTGTTCTACCTGCAGGCTCATGGATCGCATGACCTGAACGATGCCCCTTAACTGATTGATAATGATCATTAGAAAATGAGAACCGGTGGATTGATAGATAGTTTCGTGGAACTCGGTGTTTAGTTCCATAAAACGACTGAACACGTAGCCGTTGCTAAGTTCCGGAGAGCTTAAAAGCTCCATGGCTTGTGCCTTGATCTGTTTAAGGGTAACGATTTGTTCAGAAGTGATTTTTTCACATGCCAGCTTAATCGCATAAATCTCCAAGACAGTACGCAAATCGTACAGATCCTTTACCGCTTCCCATTCCAACTGAATTACTCGCACTCCGCCCCGGGCCACGCGCTCCACCAGATTTTCCTGCTCAAGTCGGCGAAAAGCCTCTCGAACCGGAGTGCGGCTGGCTGAAACTGCATTTGCCACGTCCACCTCATGGAGGCGTTGACCCGGTTTAATTATGCCGTTGAGGATATCGCGTTTTGTGCGCTCGTAGATTTGATCGGCAATGGAACGGGAAGGCATTATTGGCAAGGTGTTATTATTTGTTATCATTTCCTGATATTAATCAAAATTATTTAATGGTTTTTTTTATTGTATTCCATCTATGCCGGGATGCTCCAGAGCAGAGAGGATATAATTAATCGGTCGTGGTTTTTATGAATACACATATACATAAAGTCACACATTTGGTCAAGAGATCTAATCGTTTGACGTTAGCGCCATGGCAATCCACTAAAAATACAGGATTTTGTGTTAGACTTGGCTCAGTTTGGCCGTTGTGTGTAATGCCAAATTCCATCCGGGATGTCCAGAATTAGTCATGGCCGCTGATATCAACGATTTCTTCGTAAATACGAAACACTATTTGATGTACCAATTCAAGGGGTACCGGATATGGAAAAACCCTCATGACAGTTGGGTTATTGTATGTCTGATGGAATGATGACCCTGAATAGGTTAGTTGCCTTGCCGACGCGTATAGCCTTGTTAATTTCCACTTGACTTTACTGATCTCAGATATGTATACACGAATACGGTAACACATGAGCGCAAAAGGCTATTGTGGCTTTTATTAAGTTTGCGCTCATTAGGCGCCTAACTCAATCAGATAGGGAGGATTGGAAGATGAGAGGACTGAAAGGCATTACGGTACTAACTGTTTGTGGAATCATGCTGTTCGGGATGCTGGCAATGGTCCAGCCGACCCAGGCTGCCACCACCCTCAGGTTCGCCCATTCGGAGTCCACTACCAACATTCGGCATGATGCCGTCTTGTATTTCGCTGAACGGTTGGAGAAGCTTACAAATGGCGATCTCAAGGTGGAAGTATATCCCTCTGGTCAGATGGGCACGCACACGCAATGCCAGGAGATGGTCGCAACAGGTGCCCTTGATTTTTATCCCACTACCGCCGGTTTAGTTTCGGTTTTCGACGAGAACCGAACTCAAGAATTAATCGAACTTCCCTACCTGTTTGACAATTACGCTCAAGCCTACGCTTTCATGGACTCCGATTTCGTCTCCAAATTATACGAACCTCTGCAGGCGAAGGGCATCCGCTATCTGGCTACCTGGGATAACGGTTTCCGCCATATGACCAACTCAAAGCGTCCAATTGTCACCGTTAAGGACATGAAGGGGCTCAAGGTTCGTGTGGTCAAGTCCGAGATGTCTATCAACATTATATCAGCCCTGGGGGCCAACGCAGTGCCGATGGCCTACTCCGAGCTCTACACCGCCCTGGGATCGGGCGTGGTGGACGGCCAAGAGAACCCCTTTATGAATATTTATGCCTCCAAATTTTTTGAAGTGCAGAAGTACATGTCTACGACCAAGCACCAGTACAGCACCCTGCCGCTCATTTTCAGTGAACAGCGCTGGCAGTCATTGAACGAGGGGCAGCGTACTGCGATCAAGCAAGTCGCTTTGGAAACCGCTGCCTTCATGCGCAAGAAGGTCCTGGCCAACGAGGGCAATCAGCGGGCCGCCATGGAAAAAGCAGGGATGCAGATCAACGACGTACCTGACCTGGCTCCCTTCCGTGAAGCCGTGCAACAGGTCTACACATGGGCCCGCGGCAAGTGGGGCGCCGATAAGGTGGATGAAGTCCTCAAGAAGGTTGAGGCAGTTCGCAAGCAATATCCCCAGGAAGGCTCCTATATCGGCATGGAAGCTAAATAATGCTGATTTCTTGTCATCCGGCGGTTGCATCGACTGTCGGCAAAAAATAACCTGCTTTGCGGATCCCGGCCCACCCGGATCGGGACCCGCCGGCAGGCCGGGGCCGGATTGCTTCGACCCGGAAAAACCCTAATGAACAGCATCCAGGCTGACAGGATACACCATGGAAACCCAAAGCAAGCTCACCGGCATCTTCAGCAACATATACAAACTTGCCGAGTTGCTGACGGCCGTCTTCTTTATTCTGCTTTGCCTGAGCGTAACCGTTCAGGTCATGGCGAGATACTTCTTCAACCTTGCTTTTAGCTGGGGTGAGGAGCTGCCCATCTTCCTGTTTTTGTGGGTCAGTTTTCTGGCAGCTGCAGTGGCCTATCGCGACGGCAGTCATCTAAGTGTGGATTTCATTGTGGCCTGGTTTCCCAAAAAGGTTCGTTTTGCAATCTATTACATCAACCTGATCCTGTCTTTAGGGTTCGTATTGACCGTTGGCTACTATGAGAGTTTGATGACCCTGTCCGCGCGCCACAGCACCTTCGTGGTCATGAAGGTTTCCAAAGCATGTTGTTATGTGGGTATTCCGGTTTCGTGCATCTTGTTTGCGCTGTTCATCATCGAGCAGATGATGACTAAAAAACCGAAGCTTCCCGAAGACGACAATGGGGAATTAAAATTTCCGAACCCGGAACGCCCTTAAAAAACAGGGGCGCTCCGGTAAGGGCACGTTTGGATCGTCAACCGTTTAAGGTTAAAATCATACAGGCAATTATACTATGGACGCTGTGATCATTTGTGGCGTTAGCTTTATTTTTTTTGCAATGTTTTTACGGATTCCAGTGGCCTTTGCGGTGGGCATGTGTGCCTTGTTTTACGGGTTCGTCAGCGGGAACATTCCCATCCAGGCCATGGTGCATCGCATGTCCCTGGCCACCGAGTCCTGGCCCATTATGGCCGTGCCCTTTTTCGTGCTGATGGGTAATGCACTCAATCAGGGGCGTTCGGGCAAAACGTTGATGGATTTGGCCAATTCACTAGTCGGATCCATATGGGGAGGGCTGGCCTCGGTCTCCATCGTGGTCAGCATGTTCTTCGGCGGCTGCTCCGGCTCGGCTGTGGCAGACGCCTCCAGTGTCGGTACTGTACTAATTCCGGAAATGACTCGGCGGGGCTATGGGAAGGGCTATGCCGCCGCAGTTAACGCTGCTTCTTCCACCATCGGTATTATCATCCCGCCCAGCATCCCCATGATCCTCTATGGCTGGATAACCGAGGTGTCCATTCGCGATATGTTTCTGGCAGGTCTCATCCCGGGAATTCTGGTTGGGGGATTCCAAATGGTGGTCGCCGCCTGGCTGGGCTATAAGCGGAAATATTATATCGCCGAACGTCCTAGCCGCCAGGAAATCATCCGTCAGTTCATCAAAAGTATTCCCGCTCTGATCACGCCGATCCTCGTCATGGGCGGCATCCTGGCCGGTGTATACACCACCACTGAAGCCGCGATCTTTGGTGCGTTATACGTGATATTGATTGAGTTCTTCATATACAAGGGGTTGAGCCTGGGTCAGCTTTATCGAATTATCGTGGACTCTGCTAAAATGACCGGTGTGGTGCTGTTTCTCATCGCCACGTCCTTCATGCTCACCTACGTGATTATGATCAGCCGGGTTCCCGTGGTCCTCAGCAATGAATTACAGGCCATTTTACCGAACGGCACGGTGGCCCTGCTGGCCATCGCCGGTGTTCTGCTGATTACAGGCTGTTTTTTGGACCTGGCCCCCTCGCTACTGATCTTCACCCCAATCCTCTATCCCCTGGCTCTGAAATTCGGGGTGAATCCGGTGCAATTGGGAGTCGTTATCGTCATGGTACTGGCCGTGGGGCTATTCACGCCGCCTGTTGGGCAGACCTTGTATATATCGGCACTTATCGCAAAAACACCCATTGAAAGTGTCAGTCGTGACATCATCTGGTTCCTGGTGCCAATCATGATAGTGGTGCTGGCGGTAATCTTCTTGCCTCACGTGACCATGTGGCCGGCCGGCTTATAGAAATCGAGGTACTGGCGGTTGATGTCGTCTAAACGGAAAAAGGAAAATGGACACCAAACTTATTCGGGGCAAGACCCTCTACGACGGTGAAAAGTACCTAAAAGGTGAGCCTGCGACCCTTATGATTGCAGGTGATCGTATCCTTTCCGTGGGCCGAGATGCAGAAGATGCGGCCGATCAGGCTGGTAGTGTAATTGACTGCTCGGGTCAGACGCTGATGCCCGGTATGATCGACTGCCACAACCATCTTTCCCTTGATCCAGGCCTGCCGGACTATCTTCTTCGCATGAACGACCCCCTGCCTGAACTCACCCTTCGGGCGGTCCATACGATGGAAATGGACCTGATGAGCGGGGTGACCACCTCCCGGTGTTTAGGCGACAAGGCGTTTTTAGACGTTCATTGCCAGAAGGCGCAGGATGAAGTCCGGATTTTGGGGCCACGACTGAAAGTGGCCACACGGGGGATCCGCGCCCTGCACGGCCACGGCTTTGTTGGGTATGCTTTTGGCGGCCCCGAGAACATCCGGACGGTGGTGCGCGAAAACCTGCTGGCTGGAGCTGATCTGATCAAAATCTATCTGACCGGCTCCTTGCGAGGGCCCAAGGGTCTTCCCTGCACTTTTTCGGAGGCAGAGGTGCAAATGCTGGTGGCAGAGTCTCATCGCGCCGGCGTTACCGTGGCCACACACTGTATCGGCGGTCCCGGCCTGGACCTGGCGCTCAAGTGCGGCATTGACGTGATCGAGCACGGGTACTTCATGACACCAGAGCAGATCGACGCCATGGCTGACGGGCCGGCCTGGCTGGTACTGACCCCAAGCATTTTTTTCACGGAAGATCGATTGGAAACCCTGCACGGCAACCTGAAGGAGCTTCACCTCAAACAACGGGGCGAGGTAGGTTCAGTTATGGCACAGGTCGTAAACTCTGACATCCGCTGGGCCATCGGCACAGACGGTATGCATGGCCAATTGGCCATCGAGGTGGCGCATGTCGTCGGTTTTGGGGCTAATCCCGCAAATGCCATAGCCGGAGTAACGACTCGGGCGGCCGAACTCTGCGGTTTAGCACAGGACATCGGCCGCCTGGAAAAGGGCAAACTGGCCGATATCATCGGCGTGCAAGGCGATCCACTGCAGAACGTATCTGCGTTGCGGCAGGTAAAAACCGTGATTCAAGGCGGCCGGGTCGTCAAAGCCGACCCTTCGCGGTCGTAGACAAATCAATCGCCACTAAAAACCACAGGCCCGAAAGCGATTGCCTATCAGGTTTCGTCGGGGATTCTACGGGCCAAAGGAGAAAAAATGAAGAAGCGTATCGGCATAATTGGATTGGGGCGCTGCGGTATGCCTGCCGCCCAGAGATTTCTCGGCGCCGGATATGAAGTGGTCGGCTACGCGCGCCGCCGGGAGGTGATCGCGGCTTTCGAAAAGCTGGGAGGGATGCACGCCGCCAGTCCGCAGGAAGTGGCGAAAAAGACCGATGTGACCATCGTGCTTGTACTGAATGATGAACAGGTCTTTGAGGTGATCGGCGGTCCTGGAGGGATCCTGCAACGTGCCAAACCCGGCGACCTGGTTATTTGCATGAGCACGATCAATCGGAAAAATTTGCAGGAGATCCATCACCGCTGCACCGACCAGAAAGTGGATTTTGTGGACAGCCCCTTCACCGGTGGCCCGGCCCGTGTGGCCAACGGCACCTTGACGCTCATTTGTGCGGCTGATTCCGCCGTTATGGAAAAGGCACGCCCCCATCTAGAAGTGATCGGCCGGATCACCAATGCCGGGCAGGTGCCCGGGATGGCCCAGGCGGTCAAACATTGCAATCAGCTTCTGGTCTGTGCCATCCACGCTGCCACCATCGAACTGATTGCGCTGGCCGAAAAGACCGGGGCTGACCCCAAGCAGGTTTGTGAGGTGGTGGGCAGCGGTATCGGCGGCAACGACTACTTTCGCCTCTTATCAAAGGCAATCCTGGAACAATCGGCTTCACCGGGCGGCATGGGCCAGCTCTGGAAAGATATCAACATCGTCGTAACTTCTTCCCGCGAACATAACTTGCCGCTTCTCGTGGCGAATGCCGCCGCCCAGTATTTCAACATGGCCGTCAGCCAAGGATTGGCCGACCAGGATTCGGCCCAGCTGCAAGGTGTTTTGCAGCGTATGATCGAGGGATAGTTAAAAAAGGAAACGGTAAAATAAATTGATGGGTTGCAACGGGCGCCCATAGTTAATTGTCAAGGAGGATGACCATGCAGATTGATCAGGAGTTATGCATCGGATGCGGCCAGTGCGTGCCCTATTGTCCGGTGGGAGCCATATCGCTAGACGAGACGGCGGTGGTCGATTTGGACGAGTGTGCCGAATGCGGCTGCTGTTTGCGCTGCGCCGATTGTCCGGTGGAGGCCATATACCAGCAGGAACTGGAATACCCCCGAACGGTGCGTAGCATCCTTAGCGATCCGTTGACCATCGCCACCGAATCAGGCATTAGCGGCCGGGGCACGGAGGAAATGAAGACCAACGAGGTGACCGCCCGCTTCAAAAAGGGCCAGGTGGGCATCGGCATTGAGGTGGGGCGGCCGGTATCCGGTGCTCGATTTGTGGACGTGGAAAGAATCGCTCAGGCCATGGCGGCCTTCGGTGTTGAATTCGAGATCTGTAATCCCACGACGTCCCTCATGTCCGATCCGGCTACCGGCAAGTTCAAGGACGAACTGTTGAACGAAAAGGTGCTCTCGGCCATCCTTGAATTCTGCGTGGCGCAGGAAGCCCTGCCCGATGTTCTAAAAGCGTTGAAGGCTGTCGCCGGCCAGGTGGACAGCGTGTTCACTGTCTGTGTGGCCTGCCGGGCCGATGAAGATGAAAATATACCGTCCTATCAATATCTCGACAAAGCCGGCGTTTGGTACGCACCCAACGGCAAGACCAATGTAGGCCTGGGGCGTCCCCTGGCCAAGGAGGCTTAAACCAATGACGCATACGCTACATCGGGTGGGAAACGAAGAAAATCTGCGCGAAGATTTCGTGCTGCTGGCCATGCCCAGCAAGGACATCAACCATGAGGGCAGCGGCCCAAAGCTGCAGGAGATCATTCGCATCTGTTTGAAAGCGGGTGCGGTAAAAGCCGGTGACGCCCGTCTCGGCAACGAGTATCACCAGGGCGGGTTGGAGACCATGATTGCGAATATCGAGGACCGGGCGGTGGTCACCGCGGTATTCAATGACCCTGCCAAATTAGTTAATGCGCTCAAGACCATCAAGGAAGCTGATTTCGGCATGTCGATTGTGGTGAGCGGTCTGTTTGACAGGGTGAAGGAATGTTGCCACGCTTTCGGCCAGAAGGTTCACACGGTGAACACCTCCCTGGGCCGTTGGGGCGCCACCCACAAGCTTCCCGCCAATGACATGATGGAGATCCAGTCCATGTGTGGCCACGGGATGGTATCCGTGAACTTGATCGCAGACACCGTTGATAAGGTGAAAAATGGCGACATGTCCCTTGCGGAGGCCAGCGAACGCCTTTTCCGGCCTTGCCAATGCGGCATTTTCAATACCGACCGCGCCCAAAAGCTGATCGCGGCAATGATGTAAAACCGTCAATTCTTATGAGAACGACGGATACCATGAATTCAAAACGAGGGTTATCATGTGTTCTCAACTGAACATGCTGGCGTGTCTTCCCGATGACTGGGAACAGGCTATACTCCTGGGTCGCGTCTGGCGACCTGGACCTGTGGCCGGCCCCGGCGTGGTGCTCGTAGAGAAGGGACAGGTTTATGACATCAGCCAATCGTATCCGATCATGGCCGAACTCTGCAACAGCAGCGATCTGGCCGCCAAATTAGCTGTTTCTCAACGTGAAGCGCTCGGAGCGGTCCAGGATCTATTGAGCAACAGTGACCCCGAGGTGCGTAATCGATCCAAACCCTATTTCCTGGCTCCGTGTGACCTGCAAATCATAAAGGCATGCGGCGTCACCTTTGCCAGTTCCATGATCGAGCGGTTGGTGGAAGAACAGGCCAAGGGTGACCCTCAGGCCGCCAGGGCCTTCCGTGACGGACTTCGCCGGGAGTTGAATTTCGACCTCTCGACCATCAAACCGGGGAGCCCGGAGGCGAAGGCCATCAAGGCGGTTCTCGTCAAGAAAGGGCTGTGGTCCCAATACTTGGAAGTCGGTATCGGCCCGGACGCCGAGGTATTCAGCAAGGCCGCACCTATGGCCAGCCTGGGAACCGGTGAGACGCTGGGAATCCGGGACGATTCGCACTGGAACAACCCCGAACCCGAGGTGGTTCTGGCCGTTACCGATCGAGGCGTGGTTGTTGGTGCCACCCTCGGCAATGACGTCAACCTGCGCGACCTCGAAGGTCGCAGCGCCCTGCTTTTGGGAAAGGCAAAGGATAATAACGGTTCCAGTATCATCGGTCCCTTCATCCGTATTTTTGATACGCATTTCACCCTGGATGACGTGCGCCAGGCAACGGTTACCGTGGACGTTCGCGGTACCGATGGTTTCGTGTTGCAGGATCGCAGCAACATGGCGAAGATTAGCCGCGATGTAGAAGACCTCGTGGCCCAGACAATCAGCAGGCATCACCAATACCCTGACGGCCTGATGCTCTATACCGGCACCCTGTTCTCACCCACCCAAGACCGCGACGAACCGGGTGAAGGATTTACCCACAAACCCGGTGACGTGGTCAAAATTGCCAGTCCCCGGCTTGGCGCACTGATCAACAGGGTGGGTTATTGTCACGAAATTCCGCCATGGCGTTTCGGGATTGTTCAGTTGATGCGCAACCTGTCAGTTCGGGGTTTGTTGTGAAGTTTGATGAACAACCGTGACAAGCAAATGTAGGACATTGCCAAGGAGCATGGCAGTTGCCTTTTCATACCGGGATAAGAAAAAGTAGGGAGAAGAAGGTGCCAGTTACAGGAAAAAACTTTGTTGGATTTACCCGATCGGCCAAAGGGAACAATCGATTGCAAGCGACGGACCCGTCTACCGGCAAAACCCTGCCTGAGACCTTTTTTGCGGCTTCGGATGAAGAAATCGAACAAACCATGCTTTTGGCCCAAAAGGCCTATGCAGAATATCGTCGCCTTGACGGATCAACCAAATCGCGATTTCTCAATGCCATCGCCGATGAAATCCTGGCACTTGGCGATGAACTGGTGGAAAGAGCGGTTTTGGAGACGGCCCTGCCACCGATACGCATACAGAGCGAGCGTGGCCGTACGGTGGGCCAGCTGCGCATGTTCGCCGATCTTATCAATGAGGGGTCGTGGTGTGAGGCCACCATCGTTACGGCAGATGCGGATCGGCAACCTCTGCCCCGGCCGGATATCCGCCGTATGTTGATGCCAATGGGACCGGTTGCCGTGTTTGCCGCCAGCAATTTCCCGCTGGCCTTTTCAACCGCCGGCGGTGACACAGCGTCGGCTTTGGCAGGTGGGAACCCGGTAATAGTAAAGGCTCACAGCAGCCATATGGGCACCAGCGAACTGGTTGCATCAGCCATTTCTGCCGCTGGTCAAAAAACGGGCATGCCAGATGGAGTTTTCTCTATGTTGTTCGGAGAGGGCCAAACAGTCGGGAAGGCTATGATCAACCACTCTGTTGTTAAATCCGCCGCATTTACAGGTTCCGAAGCTGCAGGCCGTAAACTTTTCGACATCGCCAGTCAGCGTCCCGAGCCAATACCCTTTTTTGCTGAAATGGGCTCGTTGAACCCAGTTCTGCTTCTGCCACAGGCGTTGAGGCGACGAGGCAAAGATATTGCTAAAGACTATGCCGCTTCCATCACATTGGGGAGCGGGCAGTTTTGTACGAAGCCTGGTCTTTTGATTGCAATGAACGGAAAAGAATTAGATGCCTTCATCAATGATCTGAGTGGGTACATGACAAAGATTCTTCCCATGTCAATGCTGAACCCTAAAATTCACACCAATTTCCTTTCCAATCGTCGGAAAGCACTTGAGCAAGCCGGCGTCCATCGAATTTCAGTTTCAACCATTGATCCTGATCCCGCTGCCAATCAGGGACAACCCACCTTGGCGGCAGTTGCTGCTGGAGATTTCATTGCCAATCCGATCCTGCAAGAAGAAGTATTTGGCCCATATACACTGCTGGTTTGCTGTGATAATCGCGACCAACTGTCAGATGTTATCCAATCGGTCGGAGGCCAACTGACAGCCACTGTCGTTGCTGAAGAAGATGAGTTGGTCGAGCATCTATCAATTGTCGAGATGTTGATAGAAAAGTCGGGTCGGATGATCTGTAATGGTATCCCTACCGGAGTCGAAGTCTGCGCAGCGATGCAGCATGGTGGTCCTTATCCGGCATCAAGTGATTCCCGCTTTACATCGGTAGGCACTGCGGCGATTAAACGGTTTGTGAGGCCGGTAGGCTTTCAAAGCTGGCCGCAGTCACTTCTGCCCGATGAGTTGCGAGATAGCAATCCACTCTCGATATGGCGCCTGGTTGACGGTGAACTAACCAGGAATTGAATTAATTTTTTAAAAAACCCGATATCCGAGCTACAATTCAACTCTCGTTATGGCGGCATGCCATAAGTACTCATCATTCCGCGGTCAATGGATCGGATTTTTTGAGACAGGCACCCAGAAAATATTCTCTTATCTGGTCCAGGACACATTGGCGGTCCTTGATGTTGATCCACGGTGACTGAACCTTGAGACCGCCTCCGTAGGAGTATTCGTCGATTTCGATCTGTACGATCATGTCTGATATACGGTAAGTTCCCTGTCTCGAAGCATTGCTATGGTAAGCTGTCGAGAGGGAATGAGAAATTTCTGTCGATGGTGGAATTGGAATTCGGTTCGAAATGATGCAAAAGCGACCGTTATTGCCGGATTGGCTTATCCGGTATTGGTTTTTTTTGGGTATCGCCCTGGTGGTGCCCGCTGCGGTTGTGGTTCCCTCGGCGGGTGCCTGGCTTCGGCGCTGGCACCTACTCCAAACCGGTATTTTCACTGTATTTTTCATCACTGGCCTGACCCTTGAATTACGCCAGATCAGGGATGCCAGGCAAAACTTCAAGGCCGTTACAGCCTCGCTGTTGTCTTCCTTGATCCTGTTCCCTGCGCTGACGTTTTTGCTGTGCAGGCTTTTTTTATCAGACTTGCCTGATTTCATAGTTGGCTCTTTGATACTATCCGTATCGCCGGTCACTATCGCCTCCGGGGCGGTGATGACCGGCATAGCGGGAGGAAACATCCCGCTGAGCCTGTTCATTTGCATTGCAGGTAATATTGCAGCGGTTTTCACGGTGCCCTTCTCACTGGATTTGATGCTCCATGGGAAAAGTGTTGTTAGTCTGCCAGCGGTACAGATGATCACCAATCTTTTCTTTATTATAATCGTTCCGATTGCAATCGGGCAGCTTTTTCGCTTTTGGTTAAAGGCTTCACTTGAACCTTGGCACAAGGCTTTTTCAATTTTTTCCCAGTTTGTTGTGCTGATGATTATTTTTAATGCGGTGACGGGTTCAGCAACACGGCTGGGATCGGCTGGATCTCAAATCAGTTTGCTTTTCATTTTTGTGATAGCGCTGCATGGGATGATTCTGGCGTTGAATCTCGGGTTGTCCCGGTTGTTTGGCCTTGATCCCCCCTCGACCGCGGCCTTCACCATCCAGACTTCACAGAAGACCTTGACCGTATCGTATCTTGTATGGGCAGGTTATTTTTCCTCGGCCTTTCCCATGGCTATTTATCCTGCTGTTGGCTACCACCTGACGCAGATGGTAGCCGATACCCTCATGGCTCATCGCATGCGGGACTGGATTCGAAAATCGGTACAATCGCAGAATTCGGGCTGAATCACAGGCGCCCGCGCAAGGACTGCAATTGGGATAAATTCAAGGGGGCTTGGTTTATGTAAAAATGCTAAGGCCGAATGTAACGGAGCAAAGGTGCCTTCATCAGGTCTCATAGGGACAATCCGGCACAAAAACGAGTACAACCGAAGAACCGGATGAGGAATATTCAATCGTCCGGGTCGGCATGAGGGGTGCCGGGCGGCAGGCATTCACAACACAACGATAGTGCAACCCATTCAGAATAAGGAGGAATCAAATGGTCAAATTTTGCGTTTTCTACTACGGTAAGCCCGAGGACCCCGCTGCTTTCGACAAATACTATTGGGACCATCACCTCCCAATCGTCACTCGTTGGCCCAAGATCAAACGCATTGTGATCAGCAAGGGGCAGCCCGACGACGACATTTATCAGATTGCCGAGCTGTATTTCGACAGTCGCGCGGAAATGGAGACGGCCCTTAATTCCCCTGAGCGCGCGGCCGCTGCCGAGGATTCCAAAAAATTTCCTCGGTTTAACGGCGAGGTCAACCGCCGCACGTTTGAAGTCATCGATTTCGTAAACGCGTAGGCGAATATCCTACCGTAGTGGTAATGCTCATCAGGCTTTGCAGCTGGGGATAGGCTTATCCGCCGCATCTGCTTGGAAGCACGCAAGCGTCTCACCCTCCGTTGGGATGTCTTTTTACATATTTTACAGTAGGTTACAACTTACTGCACGATGCGCTGAAAGACGTCAATCCACTTTCGATATGGCGCATTGTTGACGGCGAGCTGACCAGGAATTGACGAAAAAATGGTTAACTCACCGATATCATCACCCCTGCAATCACCAACGCAGCGCCCATCAGCTTTTTTAAGCTGATGGGGTCCGGCGGCGATTCCAATATCCCAAAGTGGCTGACAACGATGGCCATGCCTACTTGTCCGGCAATCAACAGAATGAAAAATTTCCTAGCACCCAGATGGGGAATCAGAATCGTTGTCCCTAAAACGATAAAAGCGCTGATGAAGCCGGTTAAATAAAGATAAATAGGCACATGGCTGATTTTGGTCACCGCGCCGAAATCGCCGGAGATAAACAGGATTAACAGGGATGTGGTCAACGCGACCATAAAGAAGGTCACATTTGCCGCGATTGAAGACCCCAGATATTTAGACACAGAACTATTCATGGGTAAATAAATTGACATCGTCATTCCCATGATAAAAGCAACGCCAATAAACAATAATGTTTGCATTTTCATTTTCGCTGATGGGTGTGTTTATTTTTCCGTTTTTTATTGGGTTGTCCGGATCCTTATCCCAATGGACGTGAAGTTAAAATTGGACTTTTTCCGAATTCGTCAAGGATAAACAGACCCACGCCTCAGTGCGACGGATAATTTCGTAACTTTCTCTAAGCCTGTTTTTGCTTGACAGATCTATAATCTTTTGGCAATTAGACGTCAAGTCATCATATGACCAAATGATAAGTTGACAAAGTATGTCCAAATCAGCCAAGTTTCATTTGGTGTCGGTTATCACTTTAGAAAATAGGAGACGAAAATGGATTATTTTACTGGTGGGGCCATTGATCGGGTAATTATTGTATCCCTGACGCCTGGCGATCTTTTTCTGGAAAATATTGAAGCGATTATAAAAAAAGAAAAAATTGAGACCGCCGTGGTCACATCGGGAATCGGATCTTTTCGCAAATTCAAATACCATACCATTACCTGGACGGGCATGCCTCCGAAAGACCGTTTCCATGAGATCGAAGGACCCATAGAAATAGGCGGTATTCAGGGTCTGATCGTAGACGGCGAGCCCCATCTTCATATCACGTTCAATAACTGCGAGACCGGGGAGACCTCAACCGGGCATATCGAGCACGGTTGCGAGGTCTGCTACCTGGTCGAACTGTTCATTGAAGTAGTCAAAGGCGTCAGGATCAAAAAGGAAAAAGATCCCAACAACCCGGGTGTTGTTAAATTTGTTTCCAAGTGACTTAAAAATATCCAAATTTTTGCTGCTAAATTCTTTGTCCAAAAACAAGAGGAAAAAATGAAAAAGACCCGTTTTGACTTTCAGAAGATGAAAGATGAAGGCGAGAAGGTAGTCTGGATCACTGCCTATGATTATCCCACGGCCGAAATCGCCGAGAAGGCGGGCATGGATATGCTTTTGGTTGGCGATTCCTTGGGGATGTGCGTTTACGGCTATGCGGGAACGCTGAGGGTGACCATGGAGCAGTGCCTGCTCCATTGCGAGGCGGTCCGGCGGGCGGCACCCAACACCTTCATCATCGGCGACATGCCATTTCTTTCCTATCAGACATCCGTTGCCGATGCGGTGTGCAATGCCGGCCGATTCCATAAGGTGGCCGAGGTAGACGCCATTAAACTGGAGGGCGGTCGCCGCGTATGTCCCCAGATCAAGGCCATCGCCGACGGCGGCATGCTGGTCATGGGTCACATCGGATTGACCCCGCAAAGCTCCGGCCAATTGGGCGGCTTCAAGGCCCAGGGAAGAACGACCGAGACGGCCCTTGAACTGATCGCGGATGCACAGGCGATTGAACGCGCCGGTGCGTTCTCAATCCTGGTGGAAGCGGTCCCGCCGGAGGTCTGCAAAATTATCAGGGACACCCTGACAATTCCCGTTTACAGTATTGGGGCCGGGGTGGAGGCGGACGGACAATTGATGATCGTCAGCGACCTGTTGGGGATTTTCCAGGCGTTTACACCAAAATTCGTGAAAAAGTACGCAAATTTGGGAGCCGAAATGGAAAAGGCATTCGCCGCCTACGTCGATGAGGTTCGCCATGCCGCGTTTCCCTTGCCCGAACATACCTACAGCATGGTGGCCGGCGAACTGGAAAAGCTTAACAGCGCCTTGGCCGCGAAATAGCAGGAAGGACACCCTCCATGCAAATTGATGAAAACAAGTGTATCGGCTGCGGAGTATGCATCTCCTACTGCCCCGTCAATGCTATCGGTTTGACGGAACGGGAAGTGCCACTGACGATCAAGGGCAAGGAACGCAAGCAGGTTTCGGTGATCAACTTCGATGAGTGTGCGGAATGCGGGGTTTGTCTCAGATCGGCCGGTTGCCCTACGAACGCCATCTACCAGCAAGAACTGCAGTATCCAAGAACGATCAGAAGCCTGATGAGCGATGTGCTGACCATCGCCGAAGAATCTCAGATTTCCGGGAGAGGCACGGAAGAGATGAAGACCAATGAGGTTACCGGACGATTTAAACAGGGGATGACCGGAGTCGCCATTGAAGTCGGCAGGCCGATTACCGGAACGCGCATGGTCGATGTCGAGAAAATTGCCATGGCCGTCTCCGTTCTGGATGTCGAATACGAACCGTGTAATCCAGTTACCAGCATGATGGCCGATGTCGCCACGGGCAAATTCAAGGACGATCTGTTAAACGAAAAGGTCCTGTCGGCAATTATCGAATTCGGTGTTAGGACGGAACAACTGCCGGACCTTTTCGATATTCTGAAAACGGTGGAGACGGAGATCGATTCCGTTTTCAGCCTGGATATCGCCTGCCTGCTCAATCCGGACGGTTCGAACCCCACTGCCCCATACATAGAAGGTGCCGGCCTTTGGGTGGCACCCAACGGCAAAACGAATGTGGGTCTGGGAAGACCACTGGTAAAATAGGAGTAAATACGATGACGCATACCTTACACCGACTGGGGATGGACACCGCGTTGCTCAGAGAGGATTTTGTGGTCTTGATGATGCCCTCAAAGGACATCAACCACGTTGGATCGGCACCGAAACTGCGCCGATTTTTCGAATTGTCGCTGCAAGCCGGCGCCGTTAAGATCGGGGACTGCCGGAGCGGCAATGAGTATTATCAGGGCGGGGTCGAGAAAATTCTTGAAAATGTAGAAGACCGGGCCGTTATCCATGCGGTATTCAAAGATCGCGAATCGCTGATCAACCTTCTGAAAATGCTTAAGGAGGAGGACCTTGGGCTGTCCGTGGTGGTTTCCGGCCTTTTCGACGAAGTGGGTGAATGCTGCCAACAGTCAGGCTTGAAGCCTCATTCCATCAATCAGTCCCTTGGTCGATGGGGAGCTACAACAAAATTACCGGAAGTAGGCGTTCAGGAGATTCACACCATGTGTGGTCACGGAATGGTCTCGGTCAATCTGATTCTGAAGATGGTCGAAAAGATAAAAGATAAAAAGATAACCGCCGAAAAGGCTGCTGAAAAACTTTTCAAGCCGTGCATGTGCGGGATTTTCAACCCCCACCGAGCCGCAATATTGTTAACCCGGCTGACCGGGGAAGCTTAGCAAGAGGTTTTAGACAAGGAAGGAAAAAATGGAAAAACAAATAGGGATCGTCGGACTTGGCCGTTGTGGCATGCCCGCTGCCAAAAAATATATCGATAAAGGATTTACGGTATACGGGTATGCCCGGAGAGAAGAGGTCATCGTCGAATTTGAAATGGCGGGCGGGAAGCATGTCGCCAATCCTGCCGAATTGGCCCGGCGAGCCAAGACGGTTATCGTAATGGTCCTTAACGACGAACAGGTCATAGATGTGGTCACCGGGGAGGCCGGCCTGCTGAAAACCACCGGTACGGATTCTACCATCATCTGCATGGCCACGATTAATGGCGAAAACCTGAAGCGGATGGATTGTGCGTGCAGGGAACGGGGCGTACGTTTCATCGATTGTCCGTTCACCGGTGGACCCGCCCGGGTGGAGAATGGAACGTTGACGTTGATCGCCGCGGCACCGGAAAATGAGCTGGATGTCGTTCGTCCGGTACTGGAAGTTATCGGCCATATCACTTATGCCGGACCGGAGCCCGGCATGGGCCAGGCGATCAAACATTGTAACCAACTGCTGGTTACCACCATTCACGCTGCCACTATCGAACTGATTTTGCTGGCCCGTAAAACAGGGGTGGACCCGAAGCTGGTTTGCGACGTGGTCGGAAGCGGCATCGGGGGTAATGACTATTTCCGGCTGCTGGCCAAGGGGATATTGGAAAATACCTCAAGTCCGGGTGGCATGGGACAGCTTTGGAAAGACGTGAATATTGCCGTCACTTCGGCGCGAAGGCATAATTTGCCGTTGTTGACGGTCAATGCTGCATCTCAGTATTTTAACATGGCTGTCGCACAAGGTCTGGCGGCGGAAGATAGTGCCCGTTTGATGGATGTTTTGGAGAAGATGGTCGACCCGGCGCAAAAGAAAAGTTAATCGCATGCATAACCCTTCTCATGGGATATGAGAATATCTTCGTATGAAAAGGAGGAAAAAAATGGGAGACAGCAAAGTCGTTAAATACGATGAACGCGGCGTAATGGACGGTGGAACCATGGGGCTGCCCAGGGAGATGAGCAGAGACATTTGGCTTAAAGAAGTCTTCCCGGAGTGGGGTACCTATTTAAATCATGAAATCGATCAGTTTCAAGTCCCCGACGGAGTCGGGGCGCTGTGGTACCTGGGTGCGATGAGTTGTGTGTTGAAAAGCCAATCCGGCGCCGTTTTCACCGTGGATCTGTACTCCGGGCCAAGCATTTTTACGGACAAATCCTATTGCGGCGTCTGTAAAACCGCCGGGGCCGAGAAACTGTATTGGATGAGAACCCACCCCATGGTTATCGATCCATGGAAATTTAAACGCCTGGATGCCGTATGCGTAACCCACCATCATCAGGATCACATGGATTACTATACCATCAGCGCTGCACTCCAAACGACCAATTGTAAATTTATCGCCCCGCCTGAGGCGGCCCGTCGCATGAAGGAGAACATGAATGTTCCCGAAGACCGACTCATTGTCGCCAAAGTTGGGGAGAGCGTACAGATCGAGGATATGAAAATCGATTTTGCGCCGAATTTCGATGTGATTGCCACAAAGACCGGTTTTGACAAACCGGTTCCGTATTCTCAGGTCGCTGTCGGATTCATTTTCAATACGCAGGGAGGCAACTTTGCCTTCCTCGGCGATTCCCTTTACCATAACGGATACCGCATGGTTGGTGAGAAGTACAAAGTGGATGTAGTCAGCATGGCCATGGGCAACAACGCGCCCGGGTACACCGATAAGATGTCCCCCTGGGATCTGTGGCGGGTTGCGGAGGCGCTCAACACGAAAGTCATACTGCCCATGCATCATGATAACTGGGCAAATTGTTATGAAAAACCGGAATATCTTGAAAAAATTGTTAAATGGAAAAATGCTGAAAGGCGTCATCCACCCATGAGTGTGGTCAGTCTTTTGCCCGGAGCAAAATACATTCACCCCACGGATAACGACGGCCGCAGTTACATGTACCCGGACAATCGCGAGTTGTGCTGTTGGGAACACAGTGAGGAATACGGACCTGACAGCGACATCGGATAATGACGTTGAAGGTCTATACCCAACATGATGGCACGGGGCTGCGCTGATGTTGAGATTCGCTATTAATACAGGCATGCTGTTTACCGAACGACCGTTTTTGGATCGCTTTGAAGCGTGTCGTTCGGCCGGTATTGAAAATGTCGAGTTTCCTTTCCCATATGCGTTTGATCCCCATGCGGTGAACGATAAGATCCGGAAATCCGGATTAGATCTTATTTTATTTGATCTTCCGGTAGATGATTGGGATTCGGGTGGAAGGGGCTGTGCGACCGATCCGCTTGCGGTCGATCTATTCCGTGATGGCTTGACGAGAGCAATTACCTACGCGTCAATACTCAGCCCGAAATTTCTGACCTGTATCGTTGGAAAAAGGCTTCATGACATACCTTACACCACACAGCAAAATGTCCTGGTTGATAATCTTCAATACGCTAGTGACAAACTCGCACCCATGAACATCGACCTCCTGGTTGAAATTTTCAACGATCATGATCACCCCGATTTTTTTCTGACAAGGGTGTCCGATGCCGTTTCCCTGGTAAAATTGGTGGGCAGACCCAATTTTAAAATTCAGATTGACACCTATCATGTAAAACTAATGGAAGGGAAACTGAATGGCTTAATCAAACAGCACGGGGCGGATATCGGCCATATTCAAATTGGGGACGTGCCTGGGCGTCATCAACCAGGAACCGGAAGAATCAATTTTCTTTCATTATTCGAGGAACTTGATCGGATTGATTATTCGGGATATATCGGGTTGGAGTATATTCCTTTGGGCGGTTCTTTAGAATCGTTGGCATGGTTGAAAAACTCCGAGCTGGGTTTTTTACCTTGAAAAAAGCATGACTATGGATTTTTGATTCCATTGGGGCGAGGTGATTAAAGTGAAACGAGTCAGCCTGGTTGATTCCATTGTAGAAGAGATAAAGAACAAAATCATCAGCGGGGAATTCAAGGACGGGGACATGCTGGAATCCCAGGACATGCTGGCCAAATCAATGAGTATCAGCCGGCCTTCGCTCCGGGAGGCGCTCCGAAGGCTGCAGTTGATGGGATTGATCGATTTCAAGCACGGGCGGGGAACATTCGTCAAAACGCTGCAGCCGAAAGATTATATGAGCCCAATTTCGGCTTTCCTTCCCGTTGACAAAAAATCAGCCTACGAATTGCTGGAAGCCAGGCTCTACATTGAAGGTTCGGTCGCTGCGTTGGCCGCTCAAAAAGCAACGGAATCGAATATTCAGCAGTTAGAAGACGTGCTTAAAAAGATGATCCTCGCCGGAGAGAACCTCAATGTCGAAGAATTTGTCAGGCTTGACGTAAAATTCCATGTGCTTATTGCCCATGGGTGCGGGAATCGAATTCTGTTCCAGGTGGTAGACATCCTCCGCGGTCTCCTCCACAAATTGATTACGCGTGTATTTGATACCAACCGGGACAAACTCAATATGACTTTTTCACACACGCTTGAATATCATAGTCAAATCCTTGAATCGATAAAATCACGAAATGGGTCGAAGGCAAGGAAGATAATGGAAAAACATATTAAGGATGTTCAGAAAAAATTGGAGAAAAGCGGTGATTTCGTCCTCACGCCCCCCGAAAACGGAGCCACAACCCACAATCCGGAAAACGATTGATGATGAGAACCGCCAGACGAATCATATTGAAAGCAGGACATGTGTTGTGCGGCAGTGAGTTGAAAATCAGGACGAACATGGCCGTTGTTGTTGAAGACGGGACGATTAAGGACATAACACCCTTCGATAAAATAACGGAACAAACGGAATTTCAACTGCTGGACTATTCCGACCTGTTTTTGATGCCCGGCCTGATCGATGCCCACAATCATCTCTCCCTGGATTTCAGTCTGCCCAATTACCTTGAGCGAATGGCGGACCCGCTTCCTGCCCTGGTGCTTCGTGCTGTCAATAATATGCAGGCAGACCTCCTTGCCGGTGTCACCACCAGTCGATGCCTTGGCGATAAAGGATTCTTGGATGTTGAATGCCGAAACGCAATCGCCTCCGGCACCATCAAGGGACCAAGGCTTGTCATTGCAGGAAAGGGAATCCGTTCCAGCGCGGGCCACGGATTTGTCGGCTACCCGTTTGACGGGCCGGCAATGATCAGAACCGCGGTTCGTGAAAATATCAGGCAAAATGCAGACATCATAAAATTTTATATCACTGGAACATTGCCATCCAGTCGTGGCGTCGATTGTTTTCTGTCCCGAGAGGAGGTTTCGACAATTGTCGATGAAGCCAAAAGAACGGGTCGCCGGACTGCGGCTCACTGTATCGGCGGAATCGGTTTTGATTGGTGTATCGATGCCGGGGTCGATGTCATCGAGCATGGTTACTTTTTAACGGAAAAACAAATCGATACGCTTGCCCAATCCTCTGCGAAATTGGTGCTTACACCCAGCTTTTTCATGTCCGCCAAGCGAATAGAGTCCATGCCCGAACATCTGGTCGAACCTCATTTCCGAGCGGCGGGCATGGCGAAATCGTCCATGCAAGCCATTGTTCGTTCAGGCATTCCCTTTGCGCTGGGTACCGATGGCGTTCATGGGCAGGGCGCCATGGCAGCCGAAATGTCATGCCTGGTAGAATTGGGCGCATCCCCGTCGACGGCGCTATCCGCCGCGACCTCTCACGGTGCCGCGGTCTGTGATCTGGAAAAGGTAACGGGCAGCATCGACGTGGGAAAGGCTGCCGATCTAATTGGTGTTAAAACCAATCCATTCGTAGACATGGAAACGTTAACGGATATTCGCTGTGTTATCTTCAACGGTGAAGTGATGAAGGAATGAAGGGTTTTTTACATAAGTCATATGATGACAATACCAACAGATGATCAAATGAAAAGAGAGGAGCTACTTTCATGGAGAACACCGATTTTATAGCCCCAAATGACGTGGCCACCGTTTGTAATCAAATCGATCGATTGGGTGAAAAAGCCCACCTATTAGCCGGCGGCACCGATTTGATGGTGGCGATTAATTTAAGGCGATTACGTCCAGAGAAGCTGATTTACCTCGGGCAGTGTGGTCTGGATCGGATCGAGGTGGCCAATCAGTCTTTGGTTATTGGGGCAACCGCTACCCTCAAGTCAATCATACAATCCGAAGCAGTTAAGAGAAACGCCCCGTTGTTGGTTGATGCCTGTCAATCCATAGGTTCCCCGGCCATCAGAAATGCGGCTACGCTTGGCGGAAATGTCTGCAACGCATCACCTTCCGCCGATGGGGCCATTGCCTTGTTGGCCTTGGATACCAATGTCACGATCGTATCAACCCGGGGAGAGCGCAGTGTTGCGCTGAAGGCCTTTTTTACCGGTCCGGGTAAAACAGTTTTGGAAAAAGATGAATTGGTTAAAGAGTTTATCATACCTGCCGCTACAGCCAACAGCAAATTTGGATGGGCCAAAATCGGCCAGCGTAAAGCCGAAATCATTGGTATCGTATGCGTGGCGGTTAACATGACTGTTGAAGGCGGCAAATGCCAAAATGTCCGGATTGCCTTAGGTGCGGTTGCACCCACCCCGATTTTGGCGACCAAGGCTGCGGCCTTATTGGAAGGGAAGGTCCTCGATGCTCAGTTGATTGCCCAGGCGGCTCAGACTGCTGCGGATGAGATATCACCAATCGATGATATCCGGGCCTCGGCTTGGTATCGTAAACAAATGACGAATGAACTCGTTGCACGCATTCTATCAGGGGAATAACAGAAAAAAGGAGAGCTCACATGCCTATTTTAAATTTCAGGGTGAATGGAAAGCGTTATGAAGTGGCGGTCGAACCCACCACCACGCTCTTGGAAGTTTTGCGGGAAAAGCTGATGATCACTAGCCCCAAGATGGGATGCAACACGGGTGATTGCGGCACCTGTTCGGTTTTTTTAGATGGAAAACTGATTCGTTCCTGCATCACTGCGGCAATGGTTGCCAATCAAAAAGAAGTCACAACGCTTGAGGGAATTGCTCCTCACGGAGAATTTGATCCGTTACAGCAAGCCTTTCTGGAAAATCACGGGACCCAATGCGGTTTCTGTACACCGGGGATGATTATGGCCGCGAAGGCGCTGTTGAACGAAAATCCAAAGCCCACCAAGCAGGAAATAAAAGAAGCGTTGTCGGGGAACCTTTGCAGGTGCACGGGCTATAAGAAAATTGTTGAATCCGTCCAAGCCGCCGCAACCCAAAAAAACTGATTCCCGCAATAAAATGAAAAGGAGGTATATTCATGACTTTTCAAACGGTTGGCAAGCGAAAGCCTAAATATGAAGGTATTGCTCACGTTACCGGTGAGACCCAATTTGTTGATGATATGTTCGTTCCCAGAACCTTGACGGTCAAAGCATTCAGAAGTCCTGTGCATAAGGGCCGCATTCTCAAACTTGACACATCCAGGGCCGAGCAAATGGATGGCGTGGCAAGCGTGATCACCTATAAGGATGTTCCTGCAAATGCCTATGGTTTCGGAGCTGATCAGCCGGTTCTGGTTCAAACCGATATTCGCTACAAAGGCGAGCCGATTGCAGCAGTTGCAGCGGAAGATGAGGCAACCGCTTATAAGGCGCTGGATGCAATCACCATTGACATTGAAGAACAGGAACCGGTCTTCGACGTTCTTAAAGCGATGGAGCCGGATGCACCCCAAGTGGTACCTGGTGGTAACATCATGATGTTCGATGACAGGCCCTATAACTTGGCAACTATGGGTGATGTTGAAGCTGGATTTAAAGAAGCTGATCATATCATAGAAGAAACTTATTTTTTTCCTGATCAGGAGCATACGGCCATGGAGACCCAGGTCAGCCTTGTCGTGCCTGAGGCTGCCGGCCGAATTACGGTCTATTCCGTCTGCCAGGATCGCAGTATGCTATTAGGAATGTTGGCCGGCATTCTTCAACTCGGAAGCAAGGATGCATTAAAATGTGAGTGTGCCTCCGAGTGGGCCGGTCGAACACGCAGCGCTTGGCGTCACCACGCCGGCCTGAACCGCCTTAAGATGCAAGCGGGCCCGGTCGGCGGTGGCTTTGGCGGCAAAAACGAATTCCATGCGGATCCCATCACTGCGATCTTGGCTTTAAAAACCGGTCGGCCCTGTAAATGGCGCTGGACCCGGGAAGAAGAAATTTTATACTCAACCCATCGGGAAGCAATGCATATCACTTATAAGGATGGCGTAAAAAACGACGGTCGGATTGTTGCGCGTTATATCAAGACCATTCGTGACAGTGGCGCATATGTCGGCTTTAACGGTTATGCCACCGGCAAGACGAATTATTTTGCCAATGGTCCGTATTATGTGCCGAATCTTCGCGTCGAGGGTGCTGCTGTGTTTACCAATAAACCGGTTTCCAGCACTATGCGCGGGTTTGCCGTAGCCCCGGTAACCTTTGCGGTGGAAGCTCAAATGTACAAGATTGCCAAAACCATCGGCATGGACCCACTGGAATTTCGTTTTAAAAACGCGATGCGGAGAGGTGATAAACTGGTTAATCAGCAAGTGATGCATGACACATCGATCATCGAAGTGATGCAGACCTTGGCAAAAAAAGCAGGTGTCCAGTTACCGGATCACCTTTCTAAGATGACATCCTATGATCGGAGGGCATAAACATGAAAAAAAAAGGTAAAGGATTTGCAGCGGCCTTTTATCCAATTGGATTATCCGGCGGTGGTGACCCCAGCCAGGCGATGATACAAATGCAAGCCGATGGTACCGCCATATTAACGCTTGGTTCCGTTGAAATCGGTCAAGGTTCCAATACGGTCTTGGCCCAAATTGCAGCTGAAGAGCTGGGTCTTGATTACGAACAGATTAACGTGGTTAGTGCGGACAAGTCCAACACGCTGTTTTGTATGGGCACATTTGCCAGCCGGGTGACGTATATTGCCGGTAATGCCGTGATTGAAGCCGCCAAAGAGGTTAAACAGATTTTATTCGGCTTGGCTGCCAAGGATTTAGCCGCATCGCCGGATGCCTTGGAGGCGGCTGATGGAATGGTTCGAGTTAAAGAAGACCCCCAACGGTGCAAGCCGATTGCTGATATTACCGGAGCGGCTGGCGGAGGAACGTTAATCGTGGGCCGAGGCGCTTACATGAAAGTCGGAGCTGAGGGTCAACCTTTTTGTTGCTATACGGCATCATACGCGGGTGTTTATGCTGAGGTGGAGGTAGATACCAAAACCGGGGTGGTTGATGTCCAAAAATTGATTTGTGTCAATGATGTGGGCAAGTCGATCAATCCTGCCCTGGCCGAAGGCCAGATCGAAGGCGGAGCCGGAATGGGTCTTGGCTCTGCGATCATGGAAGCTCGAAATCCGAGTTATCCGAAAATCGATCATGTCCCTGCATCTTTGTGTGAATATCTGATTCCCACTACCGTGGATATGCCTGAGTTGGAAATTGAGCAAATTGAAATCGCTTCAGACGGTGGCCCTTATGGCGCTAGGGCGATTGGTGAAATGTCCTCTAATTGCCAAGCACCGGCGATTATAAATGCGATTGAGGATGCTGTCGGTGTTTTTATAACCTCTCTTCCGGCCACTCCGGAAAAAGTCCTACGGGCGCTTGTCGAAAAGAATGCAGCTTGATTGACCAGTCAAGGACGGCTTGGTGGTCATAGTTTCCAATATTGCCACCAAGCCTTCACTATTAAATCTTATTTGCTGAAGGTGGGACAAGGATCGTTCGATGAGAACCATACCAGTTGAAGAAGCGGTAGGCGCGGTCTTGCCACACGATATAACCAGAATTCTGCCTGGCGAATTCAAGGGCGTGGGCTTCAGAAAAGGCCACGTCATCCGTGAAGAAGACATACCCGAATTAAAAAAAATAGGCAAAAATTTCATCTATGTACTGAATTTACCGGAAGGCCAACTGCACGAGGACGAAGCCGCGCTGAGAATTGCTCAAGCGATATCAGGGAAGAATATAGAATGGACCTCTCCGAAAGAAGGAAAATCGACCCTCCTCAGCAAAAAAGACGGGTTGCTCAAAATTGATGTAAACAATTTGTTGGACATCAACCGCTTGGACCACATTGCCGTTTCAACAATCAGGACGATGACGCCGGTTCGGGTAGGCCAAACCATCGCGGCCACGCGTGTCATCCCCTTGATCATCGATGAGTCCAGAATTAAACAGGTCGAACAGATTGCCCAACGGTCTTCTGTTCTCCGGATTATGCCTTATCGAACGCTGAAAGTCGGAGCGGTGGTAACAGGCACTGAGGTCTACCAGGGGTTGATCAAGGACGGTTTCGACGAATTTGTTGGATACAAAGTTGAGATGTATGGTTGTGATCTGATTAAGAAGATAATCGTTCCCGACGATGTCGATGCCATCGCCGGTGCGATCAGCCAATTATTGGAATTGGGCAGCGAGTTGATTCTGACCACCGGCGGTCTTTCGGTGGACCCGGACGATGTCACGCCTAGCGGCGTCAGGAGAACCGGTGCCACAATAATCAACTACGGCAGCCCGGTCTTTCCCGGCGCCATGGTGCTGTATGCCAAACACGGCGATGTTCCGATCCTTGGCCTGCCGGCATGTGTGTATTATGCCAGGACAACCATCCTAGATACGCTCCTGCCGAGGATCCTTGCCGGTGAGGAAATCGTCCCGGATACGTTCGCGCAAATGGGGCACGGTGGGCTGTGTCGAGAATGTGAAACATGTCACTTTCCCAACTGCGGGTTCGGCAGTTGAACGTCAGGAGCCTTGATTATGGACCTTTTGGCAATCGATAGAGATGTGGACCTGATCGCCACGGCAAGGCAATGGGTTGAAAGGGGCCATCGGGTGGCATTGGCCACGGTAATCGCCACCTGGGGGTCGTCTCCCCGGCCCGTTGGCAGTCAGCTGGTGATCAACGACCGCGAAGCCTTTTTCGGCTCGGTATCCGGCGGATGTATCGAGTCCACGATACTGACTGAAGCGCAGTTCACAATTCGGGACAACATCCCCCAACGGCTGTCCATCGGCATTGGCGACCGCAAAACGTGGGACTACGGACTTGGATGCGGCGGTTCTATAGATATCTACGTCGAGCCGGTCGCATCCTGGCAGCCCGTTCTGGCCACACTTACTGAGCTGGCGGACCAAAGGAAATCTTACTGCCTGATCACTAATCTTTGTGATAGTTCCAAGGCACTGTATTGCCCTGATCGTCCGGATGTCTCGTTCGGATTGGACCGCGACCTTCGATCGGCTGCCGGAAGCGCTATCGACTCCGGTTTCAGCCGTCTGGAAAAATTGGCTGGCAGTGAGTTCTTTTTGCATGTTTTTTCTCCGCCACCCCAAATTATTGTCGGCGGTGCCGTTCACATCGCTCAGCCGTTGGTTGCCATGGCGCAGTTGATGGGATACACGTGTACCATCGTCGATCCGCGAACCACCTTCGCCACCGGACAACGTTTCCCTGGAGTCGACCTTATTGTCGAACATCCCAAAACGGCTTTAAAGAAAATTCAATGGCACACGGGCACCTCAGTGGTTGCACTTAGTCATTCGCCCCAATTGGACGATCCGTTGCTTATCCATGCGATCAACGTTGATGCTAACTACATTGGTGCCTTGGGGAGCAAAAAAACACACGCAGATCGAATCGACCGGCTTCGGAAAGAAGGGCTTACAGACGGCCAATTGGACAGAATACACGGTCCGGTGGGGCTCGATATAGGAAGTCGAACTCCCTCTGAAATCGCATTGTCGATCATGGCGGAAATAACCCAAAGGAAGCGGAAGGGTTAAGGCTACGGCAGCAAAGACGAATGTTCCTTATAATAAGGGTGTTTATGGCGTCATACTGGCAGCCGGTCTATCCAAAAGATTTGGAACCGATAAGATGTTGCATATGCTGTCAGGGCGGCCAGTTTATTCATGGATCATAGAGGCTGCGTGCGAATCATCACTGGCTGGCGTAGCCATGGTTTGTCGAGAAAAATTACTACCCCATCTGCCGTCAGGCACAAGCGTTCGGACGGTAATCAACGTTGAACCAGAAAAAGGTCAATCGACATCTATGCAGTTGGGGCTTTCTGCATTGCCTGTTCAGGCATCTCATGTATTGTTTCTGTTAGGGGACCAACCTCTGGTCACGTCCACCCTGATTAACCATTTTATCGCTCTGGCCAGAGATGAAGGTACGCTGGCTTGTTTCAGCAGCGGTAATTATCTTGGACCGCCTGCTTTATTTGGCAGGAGGTGGTTTGACCGGTTGAAAGAAATCGATGGCGACTCAGGTGCAAAGCGAATTTTACTGGAGAACCGCAATGTCTTGCAGCGCGTTGAAGCCCAGTTCCAAGGACAGGAAAAGGATATCGATTTTGCCGAAAACCATCTAATCCTGGAGCAGCTGATGCAAGATTATCGAGTTCTCTATCTTTCGCGATAGATGTTTGGGATAAATGACTGTCCATGCTCAAATGTGCTGAACCCTCACCTTGAGCATCATGTCGCCCCGGGTGCCTTCGGATTTGAGTTTACCCACATTCTTTAGCCGCAGCACCTGGCCGTCGGCAATGCCCTGGGGCACCACGACATTGTACAGGCGATTCTGCAATCCCCTGGGACGGTGATCAGTTTGCGTGCGCCGACCATGGCTTCGTACTGGGTGATGGTAAGGGTGCCGTAAAGGTTGGCTTCCTCCTCACCGCTGGCGGTTCTGACCACCTGGAAGCGGTGGGAATGTTTCTTCTCGGTGGCGTGGCGCATCCGGTCGCTAAAGCCGGTAGACGGTATGCGGTCGAACAGCTTGAGAAAAAGGAGGCCGAAGACAAAACCGCCGATATGAGCCCACCAGGCGATCCCGCCGGCATGCCCGGAACTTCCCGCTGCATTAAAAATTTGCAGGAGTAACCAGATCCCCAGAAAAAAGAAAGCAGGGATCTCAACGAACCAGGGGATGAAGATGATCGGGATCAGGGTGAGTATGCGTGAACGGGGATAGAGGATGAAATAGGCTCCCATGACGCCGGCAATGGCGCCGCTGGCACCGATAGTGGGAATGTTCGAGTGGGCGTTGAACAGCAGTTGCGTCATGCCCGATGCCAGACCGCACAATAGGTAGTTTCTCAGCCACGCACAGCGAACACCGCTGGGCGATATAAAACACCTCGCTTCCGGAGTTCGTTGCCCGTCCTGACTTGACCAAAGGCAGGCTGTTCAATGGCATAGGACACCACAGCAGCCTCGGTCTGCTAATCCACTCGTTTTTTGGTGTTGGGTTTGCGGTGGCTCCGGTCGACAAGAGCTTCAATTCAGCCTTGTTCAACGGCATTTTGATAGCGGTAGAAGGTGTCACGGGAAAGCCCCATGATCCGGCAGGCTTTGGATACGTTGCCCAGTTCCTCGGCCAGGTTCAACAATCCAATCTTGTGTTTGATGACGGTTTTGGTACGATTCAGCATGAGGATTACCTCCTATGGTCTTGATGTTTTTGGTTGGCACTTTCATCAAAACCGGTAGCCCTCACTTTTTCAAGTGCGGTGTCAGATTAAATCGAGACTATTTCAATTTATCATCTTGTGATCAATTATTGTCTTTGTCCACTTTTACTTGTTCTTCTGACCGATCGGTTGCCGATGGGGGGGTAGGCGTCAATTCCGAAATAGCATCATAAAGCTGATCTGTTAGGTCGATTTCTACGGCCCGTAAGGAATCTTCGAGTTGCTTGACACTTCGGGCCCCGATAATAGGTGCTGTGACCGCTTCGTTCCTGCTAACCCAGGCGACGGCTAAGCTAACAGGGTGGTACCCTGTTTCCACGGCGAACTCACAAAACTGCTTTGCAGCGTCAAACATCCAGCTATCACGGTACCGTTTCCGATACATGTCATCGGAATTCAGTCTGCCGTCACCCGTAGTATGATCTTTGCCGTATTTCCCAGCCAACAATCCTGCACCAAGGGGATTGTATGTTATTACACCGATGTTTTCCGACTTAGCCATTGGCAAAATCTCAACCTCTGCCTGGCGTTTAACCAAATTATACATGGGCTGGATGCAGTCAACCGGAGCCCAGTCGTGTCGGGTGGTCACTCCGCGGGCTTTCATGGTTTGCCAAGCGGAAAAGTTACTAACGCCAATGTAACGTACCTTTCCCTGTGCAACCAAATCATTCAGAGCGCGTAAAGAAACCTCTACCGGCGTATGATCATCGAATCTGTGTAGAAAATAGATATCAATATAATCAGTTTTGAGCCGCTTTAAGCTGGCCTCAATGGATTCAATAATGTTGCTCCGTGATCCACCCCGCGAATTTATTTCGGACCCAAAGTGTGACCCACATTTTGAAGTGACTATGAGCTGTTGCCGATTTTCGGCAATCAATCCCCCCAAAATAGTTTCTGACACTCCGTCACCGTAGACATTTGCACAATCAAAAAAATTGATGCCATTATCCAAACAACGTTTGAAAATCGCTTCAGATGCAGACTTGTCTGCTTCGCGGCCAAAAGTCATCGTCCCCATACAGAGTTGTGAAACCTGAATGCCTGTATTGCCCAAAAATCTATATTTCAATGTGTTCTCCTATTTTTAATGTTTATAGAGATAGTGTTTTTTGAAACTATAGAAATTCCACATATTAGGGTTCGCCTTAAGTAGAAAATTTTCAGATTGAAAGTATTATCAGTTTGATCAAATTTCAGATATCATAACTTGAACACTCCGTTTGAGCCTTTAGTATCAAATGGACTCAGCAGCCAATTTGCGTACCGATCCTGCAACTCGAAGCCTGCTATCTCAATCAATGACAGTAACACGTCATGAGTTAAGAATTTTATTTCAATAGCGGAAAAAACTTCTTTCCAGTCAGGATTCTGCCGTTTCATATCGAAATATAGAATGTTCCCTTCAGAATCGAATCGCGTCTTCTTATCCATAAACCGGACCACACCCATACCAAGTCAGGGCGAGCAACGAACTCCGTATCGAAACCCCATAAAAAAGGGTTTACAAGCCTTATAGCTTATAAACCCTTATAGTTTCTGGTGGGCGATACTGGGTTTGAACCAGTGACTTCCACCGTGTGAAGGTGGCACTCTCCCGCTGAGTTAATCGCCCGAAAAGTGACCCTACATATAGAAGGGGCGGGGTTGTTAAGTCAAGCGTTTTTTCTTGCTGCCGACGCTCTGCAGAAGCCTTTAAGCAGGTGATTCACGGCCTTTTGACAATAAACCAGGGGTTAAGCAGGTTCTCTTTGTTGTATGCCAGGACGCTGCCGTCATCATGGCGGACCACCAGTGCACCGCTGGCCACGGCGATGGCCTGGCCGGCTGCCGTATCCCACTCCATGGTAGGGCCCAACCGGGGGTAGACGTCCGCCCGGCCTTCGGCCACCAGACAGATTTTCAGCGAACTGCCCGACGAAATGAATTCCACTTCTCCATAATGGTGCCGCATGGTTTCCACGTAGGCCTCCAGTTCCGGCGTGGCGTGGGAACGACTCCCCATGATTGTGAAGGGACGGTCCTTCTCATGCCTTAGGGGCATACGAAAGGCCTTTTCCACCAGGGCTTCCAGGTCGTCCATCTCTCCGGGCTTCTTCTCACCGGCCCCGATCTTTTCCCAGCTATCGATCTTGAAAGCGCCAAGGTCAAGGTCGGCAAAGTAGAGAGTATCGGACGCTGGAACGAAAATGACACCCATGGTGGGTCTACCGGATTCAGCAAGGGCAATATTCACGGTGAATTCCCCGTTGCGCTTGATGAATTCCTTGGTCCCGTCCAACGGATCGACGATCCACATCCGCGACCATTGTTTTCGCTCTGCAAAAGGGATGTTACGCCCCTCCTCGCTGAGTATGGGGATCCCAAAGCCAGCGATGCCTGCCACGATGATATCGTGGGAACGGCGATCGGCCAGGGTGAGGGGCGAGTTGTCCGCTTTCTTCTCCACGACCATGTCCGCTGAATCATACACCTCGAGGATGGCCTTGCCAGCCGCGACAGCACAGGTTATCGCCGTTTTCAGCCATATCGCTCTGTTTTCGATCACTTATTTGCCTTTCCGACTTTCATGCGATGCTTTCGCACGGATTGATCGCGTATAGCTTCACCGGTGCCGATACCCCTTTGAGGGTTGCCGAGAATGAACGGGCCACCACCACCCGGGATCCGATCTTGTCGACCACCGGCTCGGAAACCACCGTTTCCCCCTCTCCCGACTGTCCCTGGATGCGCTGGGCGATATTTACGGGTGCGCCGACGATACCATACTTTTTCCGGGTTTTCGATCCGATGTTGCCCACCACGACCGGCCCGGTGTGGACGCCGATGCCCATCTTCAGCGCAGGCAGTTCCTGTGCGGCCAGTTCACGATTAAGTTCACCCATGGCCGCCTGCATGTCAAAAGCGCATTGGACGCACCGATGGGCGGTGGCTTCAATCGACTGGCCCACCGGTTCAAAAAAGACCAGGATGGCATCGCCGATAAAATCGACGATGATGCCCCTGTTTTTCTGGACCAGCGGGATGGTAGCTGAAAAATACCGGTTGAGCAGGTCGATGGTGTCTTCCGGAGACAGGCGTTCGGTCATGGGGGTGAACCCGCGAATGTCGGCCATGAGAATGGCCACCTCCTGCCGCCTGCCCCCCAGCCGACCGGCTTCGGGCTGCTTCAACAGGGCGCGGGCGAAATCCGGGTCTATGTACCGGCCAAAGGTGTTGCGAATCGTGTCCCTTTCCCTCAACCCGTCGATCATGGTGTTGAAGCTGGTTGCCAGTCGGCCAAGTTCGTCACGGGAGTTCACCTCAATTTTTTCTTCAACCTCACCGGCGGCAACCGTTCCGGCACGGTCGGAAAGACGCCTGATGGTGCCGGACATTCGGTCCACGTTGAGGCGGATAATACCGTAGATGACCAGAATAAGAACCACTGCGCCGATGAGGAACCCATTTCTGAAGCTGATGATGGGGGACAGGATCGTCCTGCCGTCGGCGAACACCACGAGCGCCCAGGGAAAGGTGTCAAGGCTGTGAAAACCCGCTATCTGTTCCGGTGGAGTTCCCTGTCCCCAGATCGTTCCTGCAAAATCCCGGTCGATCGCTTTCAACAATTTGCCCTCCAGCGGGTCATCGGTTTCACCCAACTTCATCCTGTCCTGGAACCGGTCGCTGGCAAAAACAATCTTTCCCGTTTTCTTTTCGGCAATGCATGCGTTGGCGTTTTGCCACCAGCGTGCAGACGATATATTCGCCATCAGAAAGTCAAACTTGATGATGATTTCAAGGTTGCCTACAGGGGTGTCATAGGAATCCATGAGAACCATGGTCACGCTGACGGTTTTGGCGCCGGTGCTTTCATCAATTATCGGCGGCGCAATCTTGGTGAATGCGCCCCGATGAAAGCGCATGAACCGGCCGCCTCCCATGATACTGCGCATGCCACCATGGCCGTGTCCGCCGGATGACGGAGAATTCCAGCTTATATTTACCCGGACCACTCCCGGCAGGGTTTCCAGTTTGTGCACAATGGCTTCCAAAAGACCGGTATCCGGGGTGTCTGTGCCGCTTTGCGAAAACATCTCCATCAGTTGTACCGGACGAGAAAGCCGCATTTCTATTTCGTGGGCCGCCCGTTTCAGTTGAAGGATAATCGTTTCGTGCCATTGCCTGAGCATGAGGTTACGGGCATAGATGAAAACTGAAATGCCGGCTACCAGCAGGATAAGGACCACCGGCAATACCAGCAGGGCTGTCAATCGTGCACGCAGGGTGTTGAAATGATAGAGGCGCATGGGCATACAATCCTTGGATGTCGCATTTTATCCATGGGGCGGGGACAGGTCAAACGATAATGCCCATTTTCAAGGGGCATGAATTCGATGGAGAGCAATTTTTTACAAGAAAACGTGCATGACTTGTGGTAGCTCTTGGATGCAATTGATTCTTTTTTTAAATTGAATCCTCCCCGCGGCGGGCCACGGGGAATGCCCTGCCTGTAACGGCAGTGCCGCGCAGACCCGTATACATGAAGATCGATTCCCCGTTCGCTCAATAGCTCCGTGGTAAATAGCTGAATTAAAAATCTATACCGCGGTTAAAAAAAGCAGGGCCGGACCCAGTCAATGAAACCCATAAAAAATGTCACCTACTGGCGAGACCCTGAACTTGAGGGCATAGAAATCTGCCAGGTTAACGGGAGCCGGCACATTTTCCCGGACCATTCCCATGACGGCATCTATGCCATCGGCATGATGGAGTCCGGGGGCAGCTATTGTCTCGGGCCTGAGAAGTCATGCTCGCTGGTGTCGGCGGGGCAGATCGCCCTGATCAATCCGAACCAGGTGCACTCAGGGGTTCCGGTTCCCGGCAAACAGATTTCCTACCGCATGGTCTATTTTGACATGCGGCTGATGGCGGCAGCCGCTGGTGAAATTTCCCGTCAACCCGCAGCCATCCCCGAATTTCCATTCATGGTCGTAGGAAACCCGCTTTTGTGGCGCTGCCTGCAGCGATTTTGCCGAGTGGTTCAGGGGCCGGCTGACCGGTTGGAAAAGGAGTCGGCCATTATGGACGTTATGTCTCACCTGGTCCCCTTTTGCTCAAATATAACACCGGAAAACAGGCCCCTCCGGAGTGCCGGCAGATCCATTCGCCATGCCAAAGCGTTCCTGTCGGAGCAGCTTGACCGCAAGATATCCCTCGAGGAGGTCGCCCAGGCGGCGGGATTGAGCCGATATCATTTTTTAAGAGTGTTCAAACGGGAAACCGGACTGCCGCCGCATCTGTTTCGCACGCTGCGGCGGATCGACCAGGCCAGACAGCTTCTGCGAGACGGTCAACCGCTGGCCCAGACCGCATTGACCGTAGGGTTTTCCGATCAAAGCCATTTCACCAATACCTTCCGGAAATACACCGGTGCAACCCCGGGTCAGTATCTGTCCGAATCATCCCATTGAATAGCGTGTTGAAATTAAAGCCCAATTTGCATCGGAGTGATTTTTCAGCGTGAAAGAGAAAGCAATATGAAGAATGCGTCAATAACCCGGGCCTTCGCCGGAAACGGCAAGCGCATGGTAATTGATCCCGGCAGGCTTCTACCGGTGGCGGCCCTTTTTACGGCGGTAATTTTATGGGGCGGATCATTTGCCGCCATGCGACTGGCCGTGCAAGCCATGAGCCCCTGGTCGGTCATGTGGCTGCGTATGGCCATCGCCCTGCTCGTGATCCTGCCCTTCGTCGGCCGACTGAAGTTTGACGCTTATCGCCAAGGGGATTGGAAATCGCTGGCACCCATGGTCCTTTTTCAGCCCTGCTTCTATTTTCTGCTTGAATCCAATGCCCTGTGCTTTACAACCTCTTCCCAGGCAGGCATTATCAGTGCGTCTGTGCCCATAATGGTAGGCATCGGCGCCTGGATGATGCTTGCCGAACCGCTGGGAAGAAGAACCCTCGTGGGCCTTTTCCTGTCGGTGGCCGGCGTGGCGATCCTCAGCCTGTCAGGCCGTTCGGATGACACGGCGACCAATCCGCTGCTGGGCAATTTGCTGGAACTGGGCGCCATGGCCTGCGCGGCAGTGAACATGATCATGGTCAAGCGACTGTGTGCCCGCTACAATCCCTGGCTGCTAACGGCGCTTCAGGTGTTTGCCGGCACCCTGTTTTTCTCACCCGGGCTGGTGTTGCTGCTTCGTGAGCCTCGGATTGAATGGACAATTCCGCTGATTTCCGCCATTGTTTTCCTGGGTGCACTGGTGACGCTGGGAGCCTTTGGGCTATATAATTGGGGGATGAGCCACATTCCGGCATCCAGGGCATCGGTGTTCATCAACCTGGTACCGGTGACGGCCGTTGCCATCGGTTGGATGGTCATGGGTGAGTCGTTGAGCGGGCTCCAATGTCTGGCGGCAGCCGCCGTCATCATCGGTGTAGGGATCAGCCAGAGAAGGGCCCGTTAGGTGAATAAACGTCGAGCACCGATTCTTTTATTTCCTGCACCCAAAGATCTGGACAGGCTTCCCTTTTAAAACAATCCGTAATAAGATGTCACTTCAACATCCACCGACGGATATCCGCCATGATCGAAATTGTTCGGGCAACAACCCCATCCCAGATTCAGACTCTTCGAGAGCTGTTTCGCGAATATGAAGCTTTTCTCCAGGTGGACCTTTGCTTTCAACGCTTCGAGGAGGAACTGGCAAGCCTGCCCGGTAAGTACGCACCCCCACAGGGTGCCTTGCTGCTGGCGACAGCGTCAGGAAAGGCAGCCGGGTGCGTGGCCATGCGGCCCCATGACGCGGGCGTGTGCGAGATGAAACGGCTTTATGTCCGGCCGGCCTACCTGAGACAGGGTATCGGCAAAAAACTGGCGCTGAGCGTTATCGAACGGGCCGGAGAGGCCGGCTATGCACGAATGCGTCTGGATACGCTCGAAAAGCTCGGGCCGGCGCTCTCCCTATACGCCGCCTTGGGTTTTCAAAAGTGCCCCCCCTACTACGAGAATCCGCTTCCCGGTGTCATCTATATGGAGCGGACGCTACGATGAACGTTGCGAATCGGGGACGATCTGCCTATTTATTGACTTTATCATACCTTCGGCGGCCAGCCTCCCGGGCCTCCTGAATGTCCTGGCGGCAGACGTCGGCCTTTCGACCGGACCAGAACAGGGTCTCTTCCAGATCCTTGCCGTAAACCCCGCACCCCATCAGACCGGACATGGCCCCGGCGCCTGCCGGATTGATTCTCAGGGCAGTGAGAAATGCACCCCGCGCGCCCTTATAGTCCTGGTTGCGGTAAAGCGCCCATCCGTAAAGATCCTGTGCCATGAACGATTCCGGTGCAGCGGCGACCGCCTTTTTAAACGGCAGCACATTCAGGGGATCTTTGCCCCCATAGGCAGAATAACAATAAAATTCCTCCAACGCCCGGCCCACGGCATCCAGGCCTTCACGACTGATCGTTTCGGGCCACAGCGCTGCCTGGACCTGCTCGGTTGGCAGGGGTCGTCCCATGGATTCCAGCCATTTCAATAATTGGGTGCGAAAAGGGATCAGGCTGTCGTCATTAGAGCTTGTCAGATCGACAGGCGCGTGGAGGGCATCCGGTGTTTGTCCGTCGAAAAAGTGGAGTCTCGCCGATGAGCCCGAAAAGTTACCATATATCCAGAAGCGCACCTGCTGTGACCGGCTGATCTGAACAAGATCCAGTTGGTCGGCGGCATCGCGGCAGTAACGCTGAAACAGCGCCTTTTCCGGAAAGATCTTTCTTACTCGCCAGCCGAACCACATTTCCTTGAGTCCGGTGTGCAGTACCAAGACGTTACCCACGAGAAAATGGAGGGCCAGGCCAGTACCGTTGAACGGTTGCCGGTTTTCCGCACGAAAGGGCAGTACAATGCACTGGTCGGTGGGGGAAAAGGCCATGTGGAAGCTCCGATGCTGTTACCGTTACAATCAAAGGAAAGGATAATCCAAAAAAAATGCCGCTTGCAGATGAGCATTATTTGACACAACCGCTGAAGCATTACAATGTTGACCTCAGTGACCGAAGCCAAGGCCGGGAGGCGGCCCGGTGCGGCCCGGTGCGAAGGAGTCTTCAAAGGCCAGTTCGCCGCGGATAAAGTACTCCACGCAGGTAACGGGGGTGTCGTGGGTATAGGTGGTGCGCAGGATATGAAAGGCCGGACGCCCGACCGGCACCTCCAATACGGCCGCAGTCCGGGCGTCAAGGGTTTCGGCGGTAATGCGCTGCCACACGCGGGTCAGCGGCAGATCGAGACGGTCCACGAGCAGCTCGTGGATGGAAACCGTCTCCAGGTCTTCGAAAAGGATGCTTCCGCACAGGTCTCCGCGCAGGTGGCGGATTTCATAACGCACCGGCTTGCCGTCGAAGCAATGGAGTCGCCGGGCCAGAATGGTCATCCCGCTGTAGGCCATGCGTTTGGCAACCATCGGTGGCGGCTTCTCCAGCGACCTCAATTCGAGAACCCGCGTGGAATAGGCCACATCGAGGGTTTCCGCATGGCGGCGGGAGGGCTGGACGACAAAATAGCCCATGGCCGGATCCGATTTCTTCACATAGGTGCCTCTGCCCCGGATCCGCTCCACCAGTCCTTCGGTTTCAAGCTCCACCAGCGCCTTGCGGGCGGTCATCCGGCTCACCCCGAACGTCGCCGCCAGCTGGTTTTCCGAAGGAAGCCTATCGGTAAAGCGCTTGGCGCGCATACCCTGGATCAGCTGCTGCTTGATGTACAGGCATTTGGAGGTGGGTAACGTGCGCAATGGCTCTTGGGATGTCATTGTTGTATAGTGAACTTGTTAAACATTTCAATTCATGGGATGAATCAGTTCAATCCAATAGATTTTATTTTAACCGTTTATCCCATTATTGAAGTGGATTGTCTACATTTTTTCTTGACAGGAGCGTCCCTTCCTTTTATGGCTCATAGTATAAATGTATATACAAGTTGACCGGATAGTATAAATTAAGGATGATGCCATGCTGACCAATACCGATGTCTCCCGAGCCATGAAAATTCATCTGGACGGCCCATTGCCCCGGATGCCGACTTTCCGTCCCGACGTCCGCCGTGCCCCGGATCGGGGTTTCCGGCTCAGTCCCAGCCAGACCGCGGTGGCTCTGAAAAATGCCCTGCGCTATGTGCCCGAGCAACATCACACGGCCCTGATTCCCGAATTTCTGGAGGAGTTGAAAACCCGGGGGCGCATCTATGGCTACCGCTTTCGTCCCCAGGGCGAGATCCGGGCCCTGCCCATCGACCAATATCAGGGAAACTGCCTGGCCGGTCGGGCCTTTCAGCTGATGATGGACAACAACCTGGATATCGACGTAGCCCTTTACCCATACGAATTGGTCACTTACGGCGAAACCGGCAGCGTCTGTCAGAACTGGATGCAGTTCCGGCTCATTAAAAAATATCTTCAGGCGCTCACCGACGACCAGACCCTCGTGGTCCAGTCCGGCCACCCCCTGGGGCTGTTTCGCTCCGGCCCGAAAACCCCCCGTACCATCATCACCAACGGGCTGATGGTGGGGCTTTTTGACAACCCGGACGATTGGGAGATAGCCGCTCAGATGGGGGTTTCCTCCTATGGTCAGATGACCGCCGGCGGCTGGATGTACATCGGCCCCCAGGGTATCGTCCACGGTACCTACAACACCTTGCTGGGCGCCGGCCGCAAGATGTGCGGCGTCCCGGCCGACGGAAACCTGGCCGGTCTGCTTTTCGTTTCCTCGGGGCTGGGGGGCATGAGCGGTGCCCAGCCCAAGGCCGCCGAGATTGCAGGGACCGTTTCCGTCATCGCCGAGGTAGACGGGTCTCGCATAGACACCCGCCTCCGCCAGGGGTGGGTGAACATGGTTTCCGACAACCTTGCCGAGATTTTTAAAGCGGCCCTTGCGGCCAGGAACGAAAAACGCGCCCTCTCCATCGCCTACCACGGCAATGTGGTGGACCTGCTGCAATACATGGTTGAAAAAAATATCCCTGTGGACCTGCTTTCGGATCAGACCTCCTGCCATGTGGTTTACGACGGCGGCTACTGCCCCCAGGGGGTCAGTTTCGAGGAGCGCACCCGGCTGCTCTCCGAGGATCGCCAAACCTTCCGTCGGCTGGTGGATGCCAGTCTCAAAACCCACATCTCCCTGATCCGGACACTGGCCCAACGGGGCGCGTATTTCTTCGACTACGGCAACGCTTTTTTGAAAGCCGTCTTCGATGCCGGGGTCATGGATGTAGCCCGTAACGGCCATGACGTAAAGGATGGCTTCGTCTTCCCCTCCTATTTCGAGGACATCATGGGGCCCATTTTCGACTACGGATACGGGCCTTTCCGGTGGGTGTGCCTCAGCGGCGATCCGCAGGACCTGGAAAAAACCGACCGGACGGCCATGGCCTGCATCGATCCCGACCGTCGCCCCGAGGACCGGGACAACTACGTGTGGATCCGCGATGCCGGCAGGAACCGCCTGGTGGTGGGCAGTCAGGCGAGGATCCTTTACCAGGATGCGCAGGGGCGCATGAACATCGCCCTGGCCTTCAACGCCATGGTGAGAAACAAGGACGTGGGTCCCATCATGCTGGGCAGGGACCACCACGACCCCGGCGGCACTGATTCACCGTTCCGGGAAACCGCCAATATCACCGACGGCAGCAACGTGACCGCAGACATGGCCGCCCATTGCTTTGCGGGAAACGCCGCCCGGGGCATGTCCCTGGTGGCGCTGCACAACGGCGGGGGCACCGGCATCGGCAAGGCCGTCAACGGAGGCTTCGGCCTGGTTCTGGACGGCAGCCGGCGGGTGGATGAGATCATCCGGTCGGCCATGAACTGGGATGTCATGGGCGGAGTGGCCCGGCGCAACTGGGCCAGGAACCCCAACGCCATGCAGGTGGCCGCCGCCTATAACCGGGAAAACGACAACGGCGATCAGATCACGATCCCCTTTCTGACCGACGAGGATGCAGTCAATGCGGCGGTGGACAAGTTGTTTGCCAAAATGGATGGAGAAGATCGATGACCATGGAACCGATACTGCTGGATAAAGAGAAAATTTCAATTGACGATCTGGTGACGATTGCCCGATCCGGTTGTGAAGTCCGCGTGTCTTCTGCCGGAGAAGGCCGGGTGGCGAAAACCAGCGCCCTGATCGAGCGATGGGTGAAGGAAAAACGCGTCATCTATGGCATCACCACCGGGTTTGGGGCTCTGTGCAACGTGATCATCTCCGAAAAGGACACCCGGAAGCTTCAGGAAAATATTCTCATGAGCCATGCCGCCGGCGTGGGCAACCCGCTGCCCGAAGCCGTGGTCCGGGCCATCATGGCCCTGCGTATCCACGACCTGTGCCTGGGCTATTCCGGCTGCCGCATGGAGACCATTCGATATCTGCTGGCTTTTCTCAATCATGGCGTGACGCCGGTGGTTCCGGAGAAGGGCTCGGTGGGGGCCAGCGGTGATTTGGCACCCACGGCCCACCTGGGTCTGGTGCTCATCGGCAAAGGCGAGGCCTTTTATCAGGGAAACCGCATTTCAGGCGCTGCGGCCCTGGAACGGATCGAGCTGGCCCCGCTGGTTCTTGCCGCGGGGGAGGGGCTGGCCCTGATCAACGGCACCCAGGTGATGACCGCCATCGGCGCCCTGGTGGTCAACGACGCGGTGCGCCTGTCCAAGATGGCGGACATCGCCTGCGCCATGACCCTCGAGGTGCTCATGGGCTCCAACAGCGAGTTTGACCCGCGCATCCACCAGGTTCGCCCCCACCCGGGACAGCTGGTTACCGCCGATAATATGCTCCGGCTGACCGCGGCCAGCGAGATCATTACTTCTCACGAAGGTTGTGCCCGGGTCCAGGACGCCTATACCCTGCGCTGCGCACCCCAGATCCACGGTGCCAGCAAGGATGCGGTGGCCCACGCCCGCCGGGTTATCGACATTGAAATCAATTCCACCACCACCAACCCGCTGATTTTCCCGGACACCGAAGAGGTGCGGCTGGGCGGCAATTTCCATGGACAGCCCATCGCCATGGCCGCCGACTATCTCTCCATGGGGCTGGCGGAACTGGGCAGCGTTTCCGAACGGCGCATCGAACGGCTGGTCAACCCGCAGCTCAGTGAACTGCCCGCTTTCCTGATCAAACAGGGAGGGATCAACTCCGGTTTCATGATCGGCCAGTATGCCGCCGCCGCTCTGGTATCGGAAAACAAGGTGCTGGCCCACCCGGCCTGTGTGGATTCCATCCCCACCTCCGCCAATAAAGAGGACCATGTAAGCATGGGAACCATCGCCATCCGCCAGAGCCGGGAAATTCTCACCAACGTGGAAAGCGTCATCGCCATCGAACTGCTCTGTGCGGCACAGGCCTACGATCTGCTCACCGAAAAACGGAAGTTGATAGCCGGAAAAGGCACCCGCGAGGCCTACCGGGTAATCCGGCGTCATGTGCCCTACATGGCCGAAGACCGGGAGCTGTATAAAGATATGGAAACCATGTTGAACGTACTGCGATCCGGCGAAATTCTCGATGCGGTGGAGGCGGCGGTGGGACGGATCAAGGTGGTTGGATAGGAAATGGACGCCAGTATTGATCAGCCATACGCAAGCGGGACATGATTTCGAGCGGCATACCGGCCGTCTCCCCGGAGGTATTCATGAATGCAATCTTTTACATCAAGCTTTATCTGCTCACCATCCCCGTCTTTTTTCTTATCGATATGCTATGGCTGGGTTGGCTGGGCCGTGGATTCTATAAAAAGCAAATCGGCTTCATACTTAGCGACCAGGTCAACTGGACGGCGGCCATCGCGTTTTATCTGATATACATCGTCGGCATTCTGGTAGTAGCGGTGGTGCCGGCCCTGGCCCAAGGATCCATGCGGCGGGCCATCGTGTGGGGCGCCCTGTTCGGCTTTTTCACTTACGCCACCTATGACCTGACCAACATGGCCACCATCAAAGGATGGCCTCTGGCCATGGTGGCCGTGGATATCCTGTGGGGCACCCTTTTATGCACCCTCGTGGCCGCCGGCAGTTTTTATGCGGGGCGCTGGCTTCTGGGATGAACGCACTGAATCTACCTGAAGCTTGCGTCAAACCCCTTCCTGCTTTTCTCCGATCGGCAATTCCGTTGACAGCGTCCGCATCGACAGGCTATATGAATGCGAATTGTTTTTGTCCCACCCCTCGTATCGTAACAACACCCATGGTCATGCGGATGGAAATCCCAGGCGACATCATCCCGGTCCGTGGCTAAGATCCGGTTTTCAAAAACCAAATAGGAGTAGTTGAGATGAGAAATCGACGGTTACGCACGCTCATGGGCGGGGTACTGGTGTTCCTTCTGGCGGTTTCTTCGGCTTGGGCAGGCCAGGTGGTTACCGAAAGGGAAAAAACCTGGGCCCGGCAGGCGCTGGCGCAGGAGGCGGCACTGGGTGCCGCCCAAATGCCGGACAACACCCTCTCCGTGCTCTATTTTTCCAACTCCACGGGACAGCCCGCACTTGACGCCCTGAGCAAGGGACTGGCCTTCATGCTCATGACCGACCTGTCAACTATCAAAGGTCTGACGCTGGTGGAACGCGTGAAATTGCAGGCCCTGGTCGAGGAGATGGGCCTGGGTGCATCCGGTCTGGTCGACCCGGGATCGGCTCCCCGGGTGGGCCGTCTGCTGGGAGCCCGGTTTCTGGTGAGCGGCAACCTGTCCGGTGCTGTTGGAAGTGGATCTTCGGGCGACGCGTTGGATGAAGGTGCCATCTCCCGCGCCCTGGAAACCCGGATCCGCATCGATCCGGGCCTGCTGGATGTGCCGTCCGCACAAGAATCGGACCTGCCCGCCGCAGAAGGACTGGTCAGCGTGCTTTTCCAAATCGAAAAGGATCTTCTTTTTTCCATCGTCGAACAACTGAAAATTTCCCTGAGCGAGAAAGAAAAAGCGGCTCTGCGTATTCCCCTGACCACCAGCGGCCGGGCCCTCTTCTACTTCTTCATGGGGCTGGATTACAGTGACAGGGGGATGTATGACCGGGCCGGCAGTTTCTATGAAAAAGCCAGCCAGGCCGATCCCGGCCTGAAGCCGGCATCGGACGCCCTGAAGGAGCTACAGCAACTGGGCCTGTACGGAGCGCCCAAAAAACCCATGTCGCTGCTCAAGTCCGTGCGTGACCGGACGTCGCTGAGCAACAGCCTGGCTCCGGCCGATGCGGTCAAGCGGGTTCGAACGCCTGCGGATGTCCAACGGAGACAACACAATACAGTCGATAATGACGGGGACGGCTCGCCAGCCTTCGCGGACTGCAATGACAACAATCCCAATATCTACCCCGGAGCAACGGAGATCTGCGATGGCCAGGATAACGACTGCGACGGATTAATAGACGAAGGCCTTCTTGACTGTTCTCCATAGCCGCTTCTGGATGGTTGGTGACGATTTAGCATCGAAAGAATACCGGACAGGACAAAAATTAGAGGTGAAAGGACAGCTTTCATGAAACGCTATAGATGGATCCTGCTAACGGTTCTGATTGTCAGTGTTGGAGGCGTCGCTTCGGCCCTGGACATCAGTGTGCAGACCGGTGTGAACACCAACTGGTGGGACAGCGACACCAATGACCGGGGCAGCCAGACCTATGTGCCGGTGACCATCGATGCCGCCCAGGGGGATTTTTCCGTGCGCGTGCTCTCCGCCTTTGTCAGCACCCGTATCGACCCTTCGGATGCATCGAATAACAGCATGACCACGGCCGTCGACACCAAGCTGAATGCCTCCTACGCCATGGTGGGAAAATGGCCGGTGGACATCCTGTTCGGCCTCGACTTCAACCTGCCCACCGGCAGGACCAATCTGGACAATGAAGAACAGCGCATGCTGCTGGATCCCGACCTGGTGACCATCTCCCGCTACGGCGAAGGGTTCAACGTCAACCCCACCATCACCATGGCCAGACAGGGTGACCGATGGGGTGTAGGGGTCGGAGTCGGCTATCTGTGGCGGGGAGAATACGACTTCAGTGACACTGCCATGGATTTTGATCCGGGGGACATCTTCAACATTACCGCGGAAGGCATTTACGCGTTTACCGATGCCTGGCAGGGGCGGCTTTTTGGAGAAATGGCCTGGTATGGCACCGATGAACTGGGCGTTCGGGACTACTACCGGGAGGGCGACTTCATTTTAGCGGGGATCGGCGTGAATTATTTTCGGACACGGTGGGAAGCCGCGCTCAGCGCCCAGAGCATTTTCAGGGGAAAAAGCGAGTTCCCGGCGGACAACCTGCAGTTGGCCACCGAAGACCGGGCCGGATACGGCGACGAATACCTGGCCGATCTGACGGTACGATACCTGATGAACCCCGAAACCACCCTCAGCTCAAGACTGTACTACCTGACGGTGTTGAAAAACGACTACGACGAAAACGATGCGTCCTTTATCGACGAGAAACAGAAATTCTCACTGGGTCTGTCGCTGCTGCGCCAGTTTTCCCCCCAGTTCTCAGGACGCATCGGCCTGGAAGGCTACCTGCTGGACCAGGGACGCACCTGGTACCATGACGGCGACCGGACCTATCGCGGTGTGGTGCTGGATGTGTCGGTGACCAAGGCCTTCTGACAAAAAAAGAAGAAAGGACCAAGGGAAATCCCAAACCCTCACCGGTCATTCCTGTGACAACAGGTCCCTCGCTGCAGCTTCGGCACCCTGGAACCATGCGGAAAGGTCCCCGGCGGGAACGGTCCTGCTCGAGGCATTACGCACCCTTCCCGACTCCACATCCACCAGCCGCAGGTCCAGCCGCATTTGGGATGCCGCCACCTGATAGGCGCCAAACACCATCAGCCGGGCACCTACCAGCCGCCCGATGCGCAAGCCGGTGGCCTCATCGGCCAGGCTGCTGGACCCCAGGTTGAGTTCCTGCAGGATCGCCAGCAGCCGCTCCCGCTCCACCAGGGAATAGGTGCCTGTCGCCTCGACGGTTTCCATTACACGGGCCGTCAGCATTTCCGCCAGATCCGCCGGGGTGGTTCCCGGCAGACTCAGGTCCTCCAGCGTCCATACCGCCAGTCCCGGTGGTCCGGTCGGACCGGAAACCGGTGCGGCAGCGCATCCGGCCACGGCAACGCCCAGAAGAAGAACAAGACCCCAATTCCCGGCCATTCTGCCTATCAATTTCGAATTTCCCTTAAATCGGCGACACATTTTCCCTGACCTTGTCATCCGCTTTCAATTCCCGTTCTTTTTTGAGGATTCGGGCATGGCACAGGTCGGTTTCCACGCTGACCACTTCCAACTGGCCCACGACCTTGGGCAGCCCTTGCAGTTTCCGCCCCTTGTACTCGATGGGCGGGGTTTCTTCGACCACATCCAGCCGGGTACCCTGAACCATGCCCTGGCCAGCGCCCAGGTTGATCAGGGCCTGATCCCCGGAGACCTGGACCACGTATCCCTGCAGGGGATAGCCGGCTACGATGGCGGCCAGTATCTCGCGGTTCAGGCGAAGCAGTTCTTTGTTCCATCCGGATTCAGGGCCCAGTTGGTGGGTAAGGGTCTTGGCGATGGCCGATGTTTCCGTGTCGACCAGCCGCAGGTTCACCAAAGTATCTCCGGGCAAGGTAAACAGGGTTCCGGTGCCCATGATCCGTGCTGCCATGACCCGGCCCAGCCGAAGTGCGGTCGCCGGATCGGCCAGATCCGAAGAGCCAAGGTTGAGTTCTGACAGCAGCCGGTCCAGTACCACCCGATCCACCACCTTCACCCGGCCCGAGGCATTCAGGTGATCGGCCAGCTGGGTGGTGAGGATGGTGGACATGCCGTCCCGATCCGCCAGTCCGCCCTTCTCCTGAACATCGATGAAGGCAAACACGAGGGGGCGGGAGGTCCACGGGTCCGCGTCAGCAGGCTTGTTTTTCTGCTGGTTCCGGTAGCGTTCGGCCAGATCCTTGACCAGCCCATCGATCTGTTTGCGTTTAGCGGCATCTTTCTGCAGCTCGATCATCTCCTGGGCCTTTTTAGCCAGCAACGCCGCAAAGGCATCGGTCGTGCTTATACCGGATGCTTGGCGGTAGGCGGCCAGCGCCTGGTCCCACTGCCCTTCACGCTGGTAGGACATGCCCTTGTTGGAAGTGGCTTCAACGAAGTAAGGATCCACCGTCACCGCCTGGTCATACAACTCACGGGCCTTTTCGTACTTGCCGACGCTGGCGTAAAACCGACCATACTTGTTCAGGGCGACGGCCTGCTGGAAGGGTGAGGATTCCGGTTGGCTGACGGCCGTTTTCAGTTCCGTTTCGGCCGCCTCCTTTTTGTTTTGACGATAAAGCACGTTGGCCTTCACCACATGGGCGAATCCTCGTTTTGGCGCTTTGCGCGTCACCTGGTCGGCCATGGCCATGGCTTTGTCATCTTCCCCCTTTTCAGCGTAAACGGCGCTCAATCCTTCCTGGCCCAGCACCGCTTCCGTTCCGGGACCGCTGGCCACCTCCTCAAAGATGGTTTCGGCCGCTTTCAAATTTCCCGATTTCATCTCCGCGTAGCCTTTAACCGCCCTTGCTTCCAGGTTGTCCGGGTTCTTGGCGATTACCGCATCGCTGATCGCTTTAGCCATGAGGGGTTCTTTGCGGCTCAGGGTCCGCTCGGCCAATCGGACCAGGAGGATTTCCGTAGTTTTTCCACCCCCCTGGAACACATCCAACACGTTGTGGTCCGGGCCCGTGACACAAACGGTGGGCAGAATCGCCCGGGCACCATATTGCTCGCTCACGGCGCCGGGATCGAGCAGGACGGGAAAGGCCGGCGCCGCCTGCTTGATATAACGGGCCACGGCATCGGTGGGACTCATGGTAATGGCCCACACCACCAGGTGGTTATCGGAAAAGCGCTTTTTGAGACTGTCCAGGTAGGCAAGTCCCTCCTGGCTTGGCCGGGATGCCGCATCGAAAAAGTAGAGCACCGCCATCTGTTGGTCCGCTAAGGCGGAAAGCACGTGGGGAGTGCCTTTGGTATCGTTGAGCGTAAAATCGGGTCCCGGCTTGCCGACGGCCGGCAGCTCGCCGGCCAAAGTGATCGTTGACCAGAAAATGGCGATAGTCAATCCGATCACCCGCAACAGGGTTGTCGTATTCAGCATGATTTCCCTCCCATTCGTGGAGTTTAGGCTGTTAAAGGACCATTGCAACTGGATGTACGGCGGTAACAAACGATTTTCATCCCCCGGTTTGGATTCCGATGTCGCAACTCCGGTGGGTCATTCGGTTTCGCTGAGTAGAAAGGCGATGATGGTCTCCAACGGCGTCAAAAAGCCCACCGTTGAGGTTCCCCGGTAGCGTCCTTTGACCATGGCCACCAGCTGCCCCCGGGCGTCGAACACCGGGCTGCCGCTGCTTCCGGGATAGATGTCCATTTCCACCTGCCACAGAGGTTGATCGTTGACCAGCCGGGGCGGCCCGCTGATGGTGCCGGGCGCCAGCGTACCCCGCAGGTTGTTGGGGCACCCGATGGAAAACACGCTTTCTCCCATGCCCAGAAGGTTGCGGCCGGCGGAAAGGGACACGAAGGCCCGCGCGCCTGCCGAATATTCAACCAGCGCCAGATCCTGCTGAAGATTCAACCGGACGATGGTTCCCGGAACACTGACCCCGTCGTAAAAGGTCACCGTGACCCGCTGATGGTCGGCCAGGTCGTGGGCGGTGCATAGCACCAACCCGTCCGGATCGACCACGAATCCTGAAAACTGGACCTCCCTCCTTTTAGACCGGGCACGGATGCAGACCACCGTTTCGATTCGATCCAGCACCACTGTGGGAATGGTCTGCCGGAGACGTTCCGCCCGCGGTGGCGGACTCGGCATGGTTCCAAGCAAATCTTGGTTTACATATTCCAACAGCCGTCGGCAGGCCTGGCTTGAAGACGCAGCGCCTTCATGGATCACCGTGACCACCGAGGCCAGGGCCGAGTGGGGCCTGACGGTGATATCCCATTCATCCTGTGAATTCCACGCCGTCAGATGAATGGTTCCGGGGCTCGGAAAATCCCTCCGTACCGAATACCCCTGATCAGAGAACCAGCCGGAGATGATTTCCACCACTTCGCTGGCCGGGGCTGGAAACGGACTTTCCGGTTCCGGGCACAAGGTACCCGCCCATGCGACGGTAACCCCTGCCATCAGAACTGCCAGGTGCCATGCAATGATCAGACGTCTCATGATTTTCCGGTGGTTGCCATGTTCCCGGTCTCCGGTACGCATTCAGGTGCTGCGGGTATCGGTTGCTTCGGGCGGGATATAGCAGGGTATTGAACAAGGTCATGAGCGCAGGCCAGACAAGGCAAAATCCGGCGAATAAGCGCAGTTTATGGGTGATCCATGAGCATTCTGAACCGTATTTTTACGCCGTATGGCCAAGCGCAATTGTTTTTCAACAGCCTGCTAATCGCCCATCGGGTCGGGCAGATTAGCCATAGACCGCCCCGGTAAAAACAGACAGAATCATGTCTATCTGCAATTATTGAAATAATCAAATAAAAAGAGATGTTTTCGCGAGAACAAATGGCTTCTGCCCTGGACAGATAGCCTGCAACCGTGGGCGCAGCAACCTTCAAATGATTCTTCTCGAGCAGCGGGAAACCGGCAGGAATCGTTCAACGGTTCCGGGATCTTCCGGTGCAGTAAATGCTCATGCCCCGGAAGACTGACTGTTACGGAATTGACATTCTCTCCGCTTTTGGCTATCTGAGGAAGGTGATATCCGGCCGTCATTTCCCGGATGCCACGCCATCGAATCGTTGCCTGTCAGCCTTTCGGCTGGCGAGGCATCCTCGCCCCTCCCACTTGGCCGCGATCATCGATACCGAATCAACCCAACGACAGTGCAAACCGGCGGACCGGTTCCTCTGACGGACCGGCTCCCAGGAAGGGCAATTATGGGGTCTTTCAACAACGGTCAGCTTTCGATTCTTCGCCGTTCGATAATCCTGCTGACAGCGGTCATCGCGGTTTCAGGCTGGCTCGTGTGGACCGATGCCTGCGCCGCAGCAGCAGGCGACAGCGCGGCGGAAGTGGTTTTTGTCATCGATAACTCCGGCAGTATGCGCAAAAACGACCCCCGATTGCTAACCCCGGAGACCGTCCGCACGTTTCTGGGCCAGTTGCCGGACACCACCCGCGCAGCCCTGGTGCTCTTCGATGAACGGGCCCGCTTGCTCCAGCCACTGACGGACCTGTCCGATCCGGCGTCAAGGGACCGGCTGATCAACAGCCTGGACAAGGCGGATTATCGGGGGAAATTCACCAACAGCGCCGCCGGGATCGAGCGGGCCGTCTATGAACTCAAAACCGGGGGAAGAACCGGAACCCGCAAAAGTATCATCTTCCTGACCGACGGCATCGTCGATACGGGTGACCGTCAAAAAGACATGGAGCTGACCCAATGGCTGAAGACGGACCTCGCCGCCGAATGCAACACTTCCGGCATTCGCATTCTGGGTATCGCTTTTACCGAAAATGCCGATTTTCCGCTCATCCAGGCACTGGCATCACGTACCGGCGGTTCTTATTATCGGGCCACCCGTGCCGAGGACATCGCCGACGTGCTGGACCGGATTCAGGCCCTGTTGTCCCCACCGCTGCCCGAACCGAAGGCAGCGGCGCCGGTTGAAGCCCTTTCTCCTGAAATGAACACCGACCCGGCGACGACCGCCCGCCCAGCATCCACGGAACCGGTCGACGCGTCGGCAAAAGAAGATATACCGGACCGGGATGCGTCGCGAAGCTTCTGGCGATTCTACCTGCCCCTGATTTTCATCATTTTTGTTCTCATGAGCCTGGTAGCCATGCTGGTGCTTAAACGCTTCAGCCTGCCCGCCTGGCTGGGAGGCCGCAAAAGCATCCCATTGCCCATACCGGGTGCCGATGTCCCAAAGCCTCCGGAGTGGGAATTGCAGGACATCAACGGCAGCAGCGGAGGCCTCCGCCGGTTTGACAAGGCGCGGGTAACGATCGGCCGGGATGATAAAAACGACCTTATGTTTCCCTCGGCCACGATATCCAACCTGCACGCCACCATCGAGTACCGGGAGGGGGCGTTTTTCCTTGAAGACCAGCGCAGCACCAACGGCACGCGACTCAACGACCACCAGGTGCCGGCCAATAAGCCCGTGCGCCTGAAGAGCGGCGACCGGATCAGTTTTGCCAACCTGGCATTCAAGTTCGTTCGCCTGGACCAGATTATCAGCGGGGATACGGTGATGCTGGAAATCACCGCCTACGATGCGGCACCGGATCAGTCGGGTGATGTCCATTTCGATGCCGGGGCATCTGAAAAAAGCATGCGCCGCTGCCTGGACAGGCATGTGGACCAGATTCGTCTGTTGGGAGAGAAATATAAAACCTTTGCCGACACCTTTCTCCCCAAAGAGATGTGCGGCGCTATTGCCATTCAGGCCCGCGAGAACATGGAAGAGACCCGGAGCGATAAAAAACAGCACTGCTCTCCACTGATCAAGGAAAACGCTTTTTATGTGATCTGCACCCTGCCGGTAACCGCCTCAGAGGCCATTGACTGGTTCGGGGATCAGCACGGCGGGTTCACTCAGTTTATCTTCAAGTGGATCAAATCCGACGGTTACGATGTAACGGCCTGTGATCAGTTCTGTGTAATCACCTTCGGTATGGGTCAACAACCCTGGGTCAGCATGACCGTGGTGCCCACCCATGACGACCCGGATCCGGTGGAGATCATGTCCGTCAATTTCCTTTCAGATGCGGAAAAATTGGAGTTGGGATTGGAGTTCGACCATCACGGGCGGGTTCTTTAAGACCGATCGCGCCCGGAATGGTGAGGCTTAACTCCCAGATAAAATCATCGGGGGACACCCCCTAGGCCCTTTGAACCCGGTTGCCATCCACCAACATGTTGAACGACCTGATATTACAGAAAGATAAATCCCTTCGGAAAGGAATTGTCGTCATGGTGGCAAACCATTAACCTGTTGACCCTCCCCGCGGTGATTGTTATGGATAGGTAGCACGAGCTTCATTTGTATCAGCTGCCTTCATATTTAGCTCAGGATAATTTCCGGACATGGAAGATATTGACCGCTCGCCCTTTGTGCTGGAAAACGCTCCCCTCAAGCAGGATGTCACCGGAAACGGTTTTCCTGATCGCTATACGATTAAAGAGGTGGGAACGGATCGTGCTTTAACCTGCCTGGAGACCCCCAACCTTCAGGTCTTCATCAAGGCCGGCCTGACCGTCACCGCCTCCGCCGCACGCAAAGCCCCTCCCGGAACCATATTTCTTGACGGTGTCGCCCAGACCGAACCCTTTCTGGATCACGAAAAAAAAATCTACAATTTAGACCACCACGAAGGATGTGTCCGGACCTTCACCCTGGCTACTTGCGAGCAGGCCCTGATCATGTGTGTGAAGGGGCTGGACCTGCGGGACCGGGAATGGAAGATTTTTGCCAACGAACCGGACCTCGACACCATCCTGTCCATCTGGCTGATTCTCAATCACCAGCGGATCAACAACCGGGAGGCCATCCACCGGCGCTCCCTTTTCGCACTGGTCAGGTTGGAGGGGGTTATCGATGCCCTGGGTCTGGAAATGCGGGAACTCAGCGGCTTGCCGGTGGATCTGCTCCAGAAACTGATGCGGGTTATCGATCGCCTGCGCATGGAAGAGCTGGAGCTGAAGAAATCCGGGGAGTGGCCCAAGACCGATTTCCTCGACTATACCATCCGCGTGCTGCGAAAGTTAGATCAGTTTCTGATCAAATTGGGGGAACTGGATGATTTCAAGGGTGTCGAGGAACTGGCCCGAATCGAGCTGACCAACAATCGCATTGCCGTCGTAGTGGCATCGGATCTGGGCATCTACGAGTTGGAACCCCATTTGAGCAAGCTCTACGGCAACCGGCTGGGATGGGTAGCCCTGCGCAGGGGCGAAAACGACTATACCCTGAGGCAGATGGACCTGTTCATGCCGGTAAACCTGGAGGATGTGTATCAACGGTTGAATTTCATGGACCCGGCGGTCAAGGGCCGCATGAATGTCAGTCGCTGGGGTGGATCCGGGGATATCGGCGGCTCACCCAGGGATCGCGGCACCCGGCTTTTACCCGGAGAGATTGTTTCGGCCTGCCGCGATGTCATTGAAAAACGCAGCGACATCCGCCATGTGAAACGGTTTTTAACCAGCGCCGCCTTTTCAATGCTTATCGTTATCGCCGCCATTGCCACCGGTCAGAACTGGGAGCCGGCCCGGTGGCTGGGCCGGAAAGCACTCGGCGAGGTCGCCCGGAGCCCGATTCTCGGGTTCCACACCGCGCTTTTGGTTTTTACCCTCATCATGCTCGGCGTCGTGGCGCTGCGTAGGCCGTGGCAGTTTGGCATTATGCTTCCCACTGGAAGAGACTGGTGGCGCCTTTTTCCCGTGGCCGTCATCTGCGGATTTACCGGAGATATGCGGATACCCGGTGAAATTTTTTTTACCGCCGACCCCGTAGCCGCCTGGACGATTGCCCTGGTCCTGATTCCCCTTTCCCTGGAACTGTTGTTCAGAAGCCTGGTACACGGCATGATGGCGCAGCTGGCCAGCATTCAGGACTGTGAAAGCCGGTGGTTCTTCTCCGGGCCCACCATTGGATCGGCCCTGTTGTATGCAGCCACCATCGGTTTTCAGATGACCATGATGTCAGACAACCCCATAGGAATTCTGACCAACGGCATCCTGATCAAATACATCGCCGTAGCGGCCATATTCGGCATGGCTGCCGGCATGATCAGGGAGCGGTCGCACAGCATCCTGCCGGCCTGGCTGTTTCACGCTGTTGCCGTGGCGACGTCGCTTTTTGCCTTCGGTCCGGGTGGATAGCAACTGAAGGGTGGCCCTCCAGCGCAATCTGGGGCGGATGCGCTTTTTTTCCGGTTAGCGCACCTCAACCATGTCCTTTCCGAATGTTTACCCATCAGCAATGGCTTCAGGCGATTTGACAATCGGCGTCCGATCTGCAGATGCATGACTGATTTGAAAGATTCCGCCGGCAGGCCGTTATACCGTTTTTTTAACAGGAGTCGACACGATGAAATTGAAAAAGGCGCCCGTTGACCTCGAAGGCGACGACGGGAAAATCCATATTCTGAGAAACAACCACGGCATCCCGGAAATCACCGCGAGGACATCAGCGGATCTGATGCGGGGATTAGGGTGGATTCACGCCAACGACCGCCAGATGCAGACCCTGCTCACGCGCATTCTTCTCCAGGGCCGTGCCGCCGAACTGCTCAAGGCCGATGACGGTCTGATTGAGATCGACACCTACATGAGACGAATGAATTTTCTCCCGGACCCGGAAGAGCAGATCGCCCGGATTTCATCCGACACCCGCAAGGCTCTGGATGCCTATGTGAGTGGATTCAACGACTGGATGGCGGAGAACGGGCCGGTATATGAATTCAAACTGATGGGATATCGGCACCCGGAACCCTACGCAGTGACCGATTGTCTGCGACTGGCCAAGGTATTCGGATTTTTAGGCTTGGCCGACATCCAGGCCAATATGGAAAAATTTCTGGTGGAGATGATCCAGAAAGGGCTGCCGGAAGAGAAATTGGTGGAACTGTTCCCCTATCTCACCGACCCCATTGACACGGCCTTGATCGACCAGGTTGCGCTCTCGCCCCCCCTGGTGCCGGCGGCGGTCGAGTGGCTCAACCGGCTCCCGCGCTTCAACGCCTCCAACAACTGGGCCGTTGCCGGCCGCCACACCCGTTCCGGCTTTCCAATCATGTGCGGGGATCCCCACCTGGAGGTCAACCGCCTGCCCAATGTCTGGCAGGAGGTCATCCTCCGGCGGCCCCGTACCACCCTGATGGGTGTCACTATTCCCGGTGTCCCCGGACTGATTATCGGCAGAAGCAACCACCTGGCCTGGAGCGCTACCTACGCCTATATGGATATGCTGGATTACCGCATTGAACGGTGCCGGGACGGCAACTATTTTCGAAAAGACGGCTGGAAGCCTTTTACGGTTCGTGAAGAAGAGATCAAGGTGAAGAACAAGCCTTCCATCCGAATCCAGGTCCATGAGAATGAAAACGGACTGCTGGAAGGCGACCCTCATAAGGAAGGCCACTATCTGGTGCTGGGATGGTCGGGTGCCCAAGGATGCGGGGCAGAGGTTTTCGACACCCTGATTAAGATGATGGACGCGCAGACGGTGGAAACGGCCATGGCACTGTATCGTCAGGTGGAGGCCGTGGCCATGAACTGGGTCTTTGCCGATGTCCGGGGAAACATCGGCTATCAGATGAGCGGCCGCCATTTCAAACGGCCTGAGGGAATCAGTGGATTGCTTCCCCACGCGGGATGGGATGAACAATTTGATCCCGGAGGATTTAACGATCCCGGGGACTTGCCCAATGTACGCAATCCCCCCGAAGGCATCATCGCCACGGCCAACCAGGACCTTAATTATCTGGGACGTTCCAATCCCATTAACCTGGCCATGGGCCCTTACCGGGCGGACCGCATCGTTCAATTGCTGGAAACCGGCAGTGAACTCGATGTGGCCTACATGAAGGACATGCACTACGACCTTTATTCCCTGCAGGCGGAAAGGCTGATGGAAATCATCGGCCCGCTGCTGCCGGATACGGACAACGGCCGCATTCTGAAAGCGTGGGATTTGCGGTATGATGCCGACTCAACAGGAGCCATGCTCTTCGAGTCCGTTTACCGGGCCATTATTGACGTGGTGTTTGGCGACCACGGGTTCGGAACCGATGTGGTGAACCATATTTTTTCGGAAACCAGCCTCTTCAACGACTATTACGCCAACCTGGACCGGATTTTGGAAAAGAAATCATCGGCCTGGTTCGACGGACAAACCAGAGAACGGCTGTTTAAGCAGGGTATCGACGCCGGCTTGGGTGTCGAGCCGGTGTCATACGGCAAAACCCGATCGATCACCCTGGCCCACCTGATGTTCGGCGGCCAGTTGCCGAAATTTCTGGGATTCGATTACGGCCCGCTTACCCTTCCCGGGTGCCGGGCCACCATCCCCCAGGGACAAATATTTAAGAATGCCGGGCGACTGACGACGTTCAGCCCCGGCTACCGCTTCATCGCCGATCTGGCCACGGATGAGATCCATACCAATCTGGCTGGCGGGCCATCGGACAGGCGTTTTTCCAAATGGTATGTCAGTGATCTTAAAAACTGGTATGAGGGAAATTACAAAGTTTTGAGATGAAGTCATCGGAACCTCGCCCCAGCCGGCAGCTGAGCGGTTTCTACCGATCCGGCTGGATATTCAAAATATGATGGGCGGTCAACGGTGAAAAAGCAGAACCTGATCCTCATCGGTATGCCCGGGGCGGGCAAAAGCACCATCGGCGTGCTCCTGGCCAAGCGTCTGGGCGTAGCCTTTTTAGATACGGATATCCTGATGCAGACGGGCGAGGGGTGTTACCTGCAGGAGACCATTGCCGAACACGGCATAAACGGATTCCGCAGCATCGAGGAAAGCTATCTGCTTGCCGTGCCGCCGGACTGCGGGGTTGTGGCCACCGGCGGCAGCGCCGTATACAGTGAAAAAGCCATGGCTCACCTCAGGTCATTGGGGCCGGCAGTCTACCTTATGATCGGCCTGGAGGCTCTGAAAGAAAGACTGGGCAACCTGGACGAACGGGGCGTTCTGAGGATGCCCGGGCAGACCATCGATATGCTTTTTGAGGAGCGTCGCTTTCTCTACCGACGCTTTGCCGATATCACGGTCTCCACCGAAGGCGTGACCCCGGACCAGGTGGTGACGGGGGTACTGCAGCAGCTATGAACGGTAATAACGACTGGGGATAAGTTGAGAAAATAACGGTTGAAATCTGCTTCATAAATGAAAACCTGCGTTAACGTTTTTCACCAATAACCGATAAAGGAATTGACATGAAAAGCAAAGACGCCAGCCAAAAACTAATTTTCATCTTGATTGGTATTTCAATGGTCCTCATGCTCCTGCTGTTGACCGGAGCCGCCCCTGTCGACAGGACGTCACAGATCGGCAGATATCGGTTGACCGCGATGGTCAGGGGCAATTTCCCGGACCTCTTCGTGATCGATACGGCGACCGGCGCAGTGAAGTGGATCGGCAATGATGAAGGCAAGCCATTCGAGCAGATCAAAGGCCGGTAACACGGATTCCCCAATGGGCAGGTTTGTGAGTGGTTCCTCTTAGCTGTTGATTTTTAAGGGGATATAATCAAAACCAAGGTTGTACTCCTTTTAACCTTCTGGAAACGAAAGGGAGGCATCGATGAACATCGGCAGCCTGTTGCCCCACCATGCACGCTATCGCCCTGACCATCTCGCCTTTGTCTGCGGTGAAGAACGGTTTTCCTATAAGGCATTTAACGCTTACGTGAATAAACTGGCCAACGCACTGTTGGCCTGCGGGCTCGTCAAGGGAGATAAATTCGCCACCGTGCTGCCCAACTGCACCCAACTCATGGCCGCCTACTGGGCGGCGGCCAAGACGGGTCTGGTCATCGTTCCGGGCAGCACCATGCTCAACGAAGGCGGATTGGCCACCCTGCTGAAAGACGCCGACACCGCGATGGTGATCGCCGACGCCGGTTTTGCCGACGTCCTGGACCGCATCCGCGGGGATCTGCCTGCCATTGGCAATGACCGCTATGTGCTGGTGGGTTTAAACGGCCGGCGTGACGGATTTTGCAGCTACGACGATTTCGTCATGGCGGCAAGCGAGAAAAACCCGCCAGTGGTCCCCGTCGACGACCACGACATGTACAATATCATGTACTCCAGCGGCACCACCGGTGCGCCCAAGGGGATTGTGCACACCCATTATGTGCGCGCCATGTATTGCACCATCTTCGCCGCCTCCTGGCGCATGACGCCGGAGAGCGTCGCCCTGCACGCCGGCGCCATCGTCTTCAACGGCGCCATGCTGGACCTGATGCCCTGGATGTTTCTGGGTGCCACCTACATCCTCCATAAAAGCTTCAACGCGGAAGCGGTTATCAGCGCCATCGAGACAGAGAAAGTCACCCACGTGGTCATGGTGCCGGCCCAGATCGTCGCCATCCTCAACAGCCCGGCCTTCGACCCCGACAAGCTGGCCTCCCTGGAGATGATCCACAACGTTGGCGCCCCGCTGCTCCTGGAGTACAAACACCGCCTCAACAAAACCCTGCCCGGGCGCTTCTATGAACTGTATGGGCTCACCGAGGGGTTCATGACCGTGCTGGACAAGCATGACGCCATTCGCAAGGTCGGCTCCGTGGGGGTCCCGGCACCGTTCATGGAGATGCGCATTCTCGACACCGAAGGCCGGGAATGCGCACCCGGAGAGATTGGTGAAATCTGCGGCAAAAGCCCGATGATGATGCCCGGCTACTACAAGCGGCCGGACCTGACCGAAAAAGCCATTGTCGACGGCTGGCTGCACACCGGGGATGCGGGCTACGTGGACGAAGACGGATTTCTGTTCCTCGTCGACCGGATGAAGGACATGATCATTTCCGGCGGGGTGAACGTCTATCCCAAGGACATCGAAGAGATCGTCATCCGCCACCCGGACGTCAGCGAGGTCGCGGTGATCGGCGTTCCCGACGACAAATGGGGCGAGGTGCCCATTGCCGCGGTAGTGCCCATGCCCGGCGCCGAACTGAATCCCGAGGAATTGATCCAATGGACCAACGGCCGCGTGGATGCCAAATTCCAGCGCATCCGCGACGTGGTCGTCATGGAGGCGTTTCCACGCAACGTAGCCGGAAAGATGCTCAAACGCGACATGCGGGACGCGTATAAAGGCCGAAAGCCGCAAGGCTGAGGTCGGAAATCGGAAGTCCTGGAAAAAAACTGCATTCCGGATTCAGGGATTTTGGAATTGGGCCGCAGCCGGACGCCACACCCAGTAATCACCTAATCCCTTAATCCCCCAATTCGGAATTGAATCTTTCGGTATCTAGTTCCCAAAAGATTTTTCCGGCATTTCCATGGCGGCATCGCAGGTGCCGTTGATGGCATCCATTTTACCCATGGCGGCGGGCAGCAGGGTAAAAATAAAAAATTCGGCCACCCGGACTTTTCCCTCGTAAAAGGCGGCATGTCTGTGGGTTTGCGCTTTTTCTTTCCTGACGGCGGGATCGAGGCTGCCGGCATGCTTTTCCAGTCCGGGAACGGCGGCGATTGCCCGCCACAGATGCATCCATCCCATAATCACATCCCCGGTGACCTCCAGGAGCGGCTGGGCAAAGGCAAAGGCCGTCATCACTTTGGGGCTCATGGCCGTGGTGCCCAGGGTCAGGGCGGTTTCACCCAATCGGTTGACAGCCTTTTCCAGCTTCAGGGCCATCGGTTTCAGCAGTTCGATGGCTTTGGCCGCCGCCACGGTTTTTTGCATTTCCGCCAACAGTGCCATAAAATATTTACCCTGCTTCATTCCCAGTTTGCGCCCCAGCAGATCCATGGCCTGAATACCGTTGGTGCCTTCGTAGATGCTGGTGATCTTGCAATCCCGCAGGTACTGTTCCACCGGGTATTCCATGGTGTAGCCATAGCCGCCGTATGTCTGCACCGCCTGGTTGCACACCTCGAAGGCCTTGTCCGTGCAATAGGCTTTGACCACGGGGGTGAGCATTTCGATCAACCCCTGCCAACGTTCCCGATCGGCGTCGTCCGCGGCGATGGCCACCCGGTCGAAACAACTGCCCACATAATAGACGAAGCTGCGCATGCCTTCCACATGGGCTTTCATCCACATGAGCATGCGCCGCACATCCGGGTGTTGGATGATGGGCACCGATTGCGCATCGGGATTCATCATTTGCAGCAGGTTCCTGCCCTGTTTGCGCTCCCGGGCATAATTCAGGGCAAAGGAGAATGCGGCGCTGGCCATGGCGAAGCCCTGGATGCCCACCCCCAGCCGGGCCTCGTTCATCATGTGGAACATGACCCGCATGCCCTTGTTCTCCTCACCCAGCAGGGTTCCGATGCACTGCCCCCTGCCGCCCAAAGTTAGCGAACAGGTGGCGCTGCCGTGGATGCCCAGCTTCTCCTCGATACCCGTGCATACCACATCGTTGGGTTCGCCTAGGCTGCCGTCGGCCTTGACCCGGATCTTGGGGACCAGGAACAGCGAGATTCCCTTGGTGCCGGCCGGCGCCCCCTCGATGCGCGCCAGCACCGGATGGATGATGTTCTCCGTCAGGTCCTGTTCGCCGCCGGTGATGAAGATCTTGCTGCCGTTTATAGACCAGGTGCCGTCGCCGTTCTTTTGCGCCGAGGTGGTCAGGTTGCCCACGTCGCTGCCGGCCTCGGGTTCGGTGAGCAGCATGGAGCCGCCCCACTGGCCGGCATACATCTTCTCAAGGTACAATTTTTTCTGTTCGTCGTTTCCGAACAGTTCCACAAGCTTGCCGGCCCCATGGCACAGCCCCGGATACATGCAAAAAGCAGTATTGGCCCCGTTGAAGTATTCGTGGACCGCCGACGTGGCAGTCACCGGTACGCCCTGGCCGCCCACCTCAGGATCGTCGGCCAGGGCGATCCAGTCTCCCTGGCGATAGAGATCGAAAATCCGCCGATAGGCCTCGGGCACCTTTACCGATCCGCTTTCGAAGGTGCAGCCTTCACGGTCCCCGGGAACGTTGGCGGGAAGCAGTTCCTTGACAGCCAGTGTACGGGCTTCGGTGATGATCAGGTCCAGGGTCTTTTTGTCGAACTCCCGGAAGCGATCATGCTTGATCAATTTATCCAGTCCCAATTGCTCGTAAAGAACAAAATCCACGTCCCTGCGTTCAGCCAGTTCCAATGCCATGGCAGTCTATTCTCCTGTTTCCCCTTCCGGATAAACCGGAAGTTCCATATTCCAAGCAACAAATCTCAAATAAATTCCAAATAACAATATCTAAATGCCAAACAAAAACGAAGCGCCAAGGTTTGGGATTTAGATTATTGGGATTTATTTTGCATTTACTTCTTGGGCATTGTTATTTTTAATCTTCTCAATTCCCATTCGCCGAATTCCTGAATACCCAGATCCCCTATTACATCAACTTAGAAATAATCTCCTTCATGATCTCCGTCGTCCCCCCGCCGATGGACAGAATCCGGTTGTCCCGATATAGCCGCTCCACCAGGTGGCCCCGCATGTATCCATATCCACCGAACAGTTGCACCGCATCGTAGGTCACCCGGTCGCTGACGCTGCAGGCGAAATTCTTGGCCATGGACACCGCCTTGATCTGGTCGATGCCGGAATCGATTTTAGCGGCCACCCGCCATGTATATTCCCTGGCGATCTCCACCAGGGTGGCCATATCCACCAGCTTGTGGCGGGTCACCTGGAATCCGGAGAGCGTCTTGCCGAAGGCTTTGCGTTCCCTGGCATAGGCCTGGGCTTCCTCGAGAGCCATCTGGGCGGTCATGTAGGCCATCACAGCAAGCGACAGACGCTCGCCCTGGAAGTTCTCCATGATAGCGTAGAACCCCTGATTCTCTTCGCCGATCCGGTTGGCAACGGGAACCCGGCAGTCATCCAGGAAAATCTCGGCGGTGTCCGATGCCCACCAACCGGTTTTTTTGAGCGGTGAAGAGACCGAATACCCCGGTGTGTCGGCTTCGATCACCAGCATGCTGATGCCGTGGGCCCCGGGGTCCCCGGTACGCACGGCACAGGTGATCTGATCCGCCCGGGTGCCGCTGGTAATGAAGGTCTTGCTGCCGCTGACGATGTAATGGTCGCCGTCTCGCACCGCCGTGGTGGCCAGGTTGGAAACGTCCGAGCCGCCCCCGGGTTCGGTAATGGCCAGGGCGGCGATGCGGTCACCGGCAACGACCGGATTTACGAATCGCTTCTTCTGCTCCTCGGTGCCTCGCCGAAGGATGGGCGGCAGGGCGATGTTCAACGATCCCAGGCCGGCCACGAAACCGCCTGAACCCGAACGCATGAGTTCTTCGCTGGCGGCGATGGTGAAGAAAACATCTCCGGGGGTGCCGCCGCATTCATCGGGATAGCCGATACCCAGAATGCCGACCTCCCCGGCCTTCTTGTAGATCTCCCGCGGAAAGGAGCCCGCCTCCTCCCACTCGTCGATAAAGGGCTTGACCTCTTTATCGACAAATTCCTTCACTGAACGGCGCACCATATCGTGGGCTTTCGTGAAATACTGCTGACAGGTAGCTTTTTCGGAAAATTCAATGGTCATGGGTGGTTACTCCATTACAAGGGTGGCAAAAGACAAATCACAGACGTTGCTGGTCGGAAAAACCAAATTCCAAGCACCAAATCTCAAATAAATTCCAACATTCATTGCTCAAATTTCAAACGGCACCAAGGCCGGTGGTTTGAAATTTTGATATTGTTATTTGTTTGTTATTTGTCATTTGGGATTTGGGATTTTTTGCCGGAAATATCTGGTATTATATTCCTCGGTTTCTCAATCACGAAGATTGAGGAGGCATAACGAGAGCTTTTCCTTCCGCCACCAGTTTATCGTCCTGGTTGGTCCAGGTCAGGGACATGCGCACCCATTTGCGATCTTCCAGCTTCTCGATGATCTCGCCGGTACAGGTGATGGTGTCGCCGAAGTAGGTAGGCGCCTTGAAGCGGGTGGTGATCTCCAGGGCCACGGTGCCCAGACCCGGCAGCTTCATGCCCAGGACCGGCGCACAGAGGCATTGGGGCAGCGCCCCGTGGGCGATGCGGGTGCCGAAGGGGGTCTTTTTAGCGAATTCTTCGTTCATGTGCATCGGGTTGAAATCACCGGAAATACCTGCGAACAGGTAGACGTCCGTCTCGGTGATGGTCTTGGAGAATGAAGCGGTCATGCCGATCTCCAGCTCCTCGTACGTGTATCCCAGTTTGACGTGATCTTTCACATCGGGCCGGAAATGGTCGATGTCCATGATGGTGGCGGTGGTCTTTTTGGCAAAGACAGCCTTGACCCGCAGCCCCATTTGCATCTGGCTGACCGGGATCCCTTTGACAATGTGGACCATCGGCGTGTCGGCGCCGTCCAGCAGGATCAGGGCCTGGATATAGGGCGGGTCGAACGGCTGGTAAGGTTCCTTGTAGCGGATCACGGTAAAGCCGGTCACCGTTCCCGTGTTTTTCACATCGACCCAATTATTGGAAATATCGACGAAACAGCGCTCGCAGGTGGACCGCGGCGGCACGAACACCTTGCCGCAGCGGTCGCATTTGAGCCCCATGATTTTCTTCTTGTCCCTGATCGTCGTGATAAACCGGCTGCCCGTCCTGCCGGCAAAGTACTGGTAGGGAAGGGCCAGTTTCCCCTCTACCACGAAGCTGTCTGCGTATTTAGCGTCCATATTGTCTCCTTTTTAAAGAAGGGTTCCAGGATTCGAGGATTCAAGGGGTCAAGTGAAACCTTTTCAACCTGCCCTTGAATCCTTGGCCCCTCGACCCCTTGAATCCTTAAAAAAATTTCACATTGCCCCGATGCTTATCAAAACTGACGCGGCAATTCGGTCACTCCACAATTTCAAAATACTTGATGTCCGTGATGGCGCCGATACGCTTTTCGTTCCATACCGGACGCACCCTCACGCCGCGTTTGACCTTGGAGAAATCGTCGGTTACCAGCTCGTGCCACAGGGTTTCATGCCCTTTGCACCCGTCCAGGAGAAAATGGGCCGAGATATAGGGGGTTTCCCGGCTCTCCCCGGTGAGCGGGTCCGGGCTGGCGTAATAGGTGATGTCCGGGGTGGCGATGACGCCTCCCGGCCCCACCTCCACCCACCCGTCTGCACGGACCTTGCACTCGGCGCAAACCTCACGCGGAGGCAGCTGAAGCCGCCCGCAGGTGGGACATTGGTTGGCCAGGATTTTCTTCTCTTTGAAGGCCTTGAGAAATTTACCCATCACCGGGCCGGTGGCAAAGCGCTGGGGGATCGAAATAATCTGGTTAAGCCGGAGCAGTTCTTCCTTCTTCTCTTCCTGACCGGCGGGACCGGGCGGGGTGTATTTTTTGAAGAACCGGGTCGCCTTGGTCAGCAGCCCCATGTCGCCTTCCACCTTGAGTCGGCCCGAAGTAAAGGCGGTCATGCCGTCCAGCTTGCCCAAGGTGATGGCGATCCAGTCTTTGGCACTGCAAGTGGTTGTAACGGCGGGATCGTGCACCCCCGCCTTGACCTGCACCTGGCCGTCGGCCACGCAAACGGTCCACTCGCCGCCGCCGGAGCCGGTGATGATGTACCCGTAGGTGGCGGTGACACCGGCCACCCCGTCGGGGTTGACCCGGTTCTCCATAGTTCCGAAAATATCCGCCACGGTGACTTCCGGAGCCGCCTGGGGAGGGGTATACTTCTTGAAAAACTGGGCTGCCTTGACCAGCAGACCCATCTCTCCTTCCACTTTGAGTTTACCCGAGGAAAATGCCGTCATGCCGTCCAGCTTGCCCAAGGTGATGGCGATCCAGTCTTTGGCACTGCAAGTGGTTGTAACGGCGGGATCGTGCACCCCCGCCTTGACCTGCACCTGGCCGTCGGCCACGCAAACGGTCCACTCGCCGCCGCCGGAGCCGGTGATGATGTACCCGTAGGTGGCGGTGACACCGGCCACCCCGTCGGGGTTGACCCGGTTCTCCATAGTTCCGAAAATATCCGCCACGGTGACCTGCGGACCTTTGTCCTTTGTCGGTCTTGGGGTCAGGCCCCATTCGCGCAACTCTTTTTTCAGCACCTTGCCGATGGGGCTTCGCGGAAAATCGTCTTCGATAATCTCCACATATTTGGGCACCTTGAACCGGGCCAGGTTTTTCTCGCAGAATTCGATCACCTCTGCCTCGGTCAGATCATCGTCCAGGGGGATGATGAACACTTTGATTTCCTCACCCATGGTGTCGTCCGGAACGCCCACCGTAGCCGCCTCCTGGATCATGGGATGGGTGGCCAGCAGGTTGTCGATCTCCTTGGGGTAGATATTCTCACCCCCACGGATGATCATGTCCTTGATGCGGTCGACGATGAATATGTAGCCGTCATCATCCATCACGCCAACGTCACCGGTATGCAGGTATCCGTTGACGATGGTGTCGGCCGTCTCTTCCGGACGGTTGAAATACCCCTTCATGACCGCATCACCGCCGATGCAGATTTCTCCTGCATCTCCCCGTGGACATTCGCTGCCGTCCTCGGCCAGGATTTTTATGGTCTGTCCGGGCAGAGGAAGACCGATGGAGCCTATTTTTCTCACCCCGTTACGGGGATTGAGGGTACTGACGCAAGTGGCTTCGGTGAGCCCGTAGCCTTCCACGATGGGAATATCGAAGGTCTCCTGAAATTTTTTCATGGTCTCTTCGGTCAGCGGGGCTGCCCCGCAAATACCGAACTGCAGGCTGCTCAGATCGTACTTCTGGCGGGTAGGATCGGAAAGCAGGATCTGGTAGACGGCAGGTACGGCCGACCAGAAGTTGACCTTGTAGCGATCCACCACCTCCCAGAATTCGCTGGCGGAAAACTGCCGCCGCAGAACGATCTGCAGCCCGATGCCCAATGCAAAGGTGCACGACAGCATGGCGTTGACGTGAAACAGCGGCAGAAAAATCAGGGCGGTCATGTTCTCTTCCAGGTTTAGCGCCCGGGTCACCCCTTCCACGTCGGCCAGCACATTTTTATGGGAGAGCAGCACTCCCTTGGGGTTTCCGGTGGTCCCGGATGTATAGAAAATGTAAGCCGTGTCACCGGAATCACCCTCGCAGACGACCGGTGTGTCATCTCCTTCAGCCAGAAGGTCGGCGAATGAAATGTGTTCGGGCCGCGGTTTTTCGCCCACCTCGATGATTTTCTCCAGGTGAGGGCAACTGGCCTTGATCTCATCCAGAATAGGCAGGTACTGGTCCTCGATAATCAGGCCCCGCCCTTTGGAGTCGTTGAGCAGGTACCGCACCTCCGGTGCTTTCCACCAGCCATTCACCGGCCCGGCCACGGCGCCGATCTTCTGGATGGCAAAATAGGCCACCAGCGTCTGGGGGCTGTTTTGCACGAGCACATGAATGAAGTCCCCTTTTTCAAACCCCTGGTTTTTCAAGGCATTGGCCAGGATGTTCACCTGTTTGCCAAACTCGGCATAGGTTACGGTCTGGTCATAAAACTGGAGATAGGGGTGGTCCGTGTATCGCTGCACGGCCGTGTCCAGATAAGTACCCAGGTTCATGGTATCCTCCACATGGGTTGCACTAATGGTTGATCGATCATTCGAATTCCGGTTTCCATCTTCGGACTTCCGACGTCGGATTTCAGTCATCATTTTTACCAGGGAACATGCCGCGTCAGCAGTGTCAGCACCGTCCACATGGTGCCGCCGAACCCCGATGCCAGAGCCTGGTTCACCGTCCTGGGAACCTGGTGGGTGTCCGCTTTTCCCATAATCTGCAGCGCCGCCTCGGCCACGCGAACCATGGCGGTGGCGCCTATGGGGTTGGAAGCAATCACACCGCCGGATGGGTTGACCGGAAAGGCACCGTCGATAGTAATCTCATCGTTCTCGATCATCTTCAGATGTTCGTCGCCCTCCAACAGGAGAAATTCCCGCAGCCAATCCGATCCCCACCAACTGGACGGATCGTACATTTCAAACACGTCGATCTCCTCCCGAGGGTTCTGGATGCCACAGCGTTCAAAGAGTTTTTTGGCCGCATAGCGGTGGGTGCTGAGCACCGGTGCATCGCCGAAAAGGCAGAACATCTCCTCCCGATGGGCGGTGACATGGTCTTTGATCCAGGCGGGCTGATCACACCACTGCCTGGCTTTTTCTTCCGAGGCAAAAATCATGACACAGGCGCCGTCGCTCTGGGAACACATGTGAATCATGCGCAGTTCTCCCACCAGCGCCGGGGAGTTGACGGCCAGGTCGTCGGCCTGGTCGAATTCCAGTCCCAATCGCCGGTGGGCCTTCTGGTTTTTCATGGCGTGCTTGTCCATGATAATGCGATATTTCATGGCCACCTGCTTGGCGCGCTCCTCACCGAACTCATCGATCATCTGCGCGGCGGTCATGCCGGTGAGAGCCCCGGTTTGAAGCTGCCGTCCCCACAGAGGATCGGCCATGTTGGTGATCCCGCCGGTGGTGTGGCCCTCCTGGAGCTTTTCAAATCCGATGGCCATCACGACGTCGTGCAGGCCGGACGCCACCAGATGATCCGCCGCGCACACCAGGGTCGCGCCGGTGGTTCCACCGGTGGTCACCCGCAGGCACTCCTTGCCGTAGGCACCGGTCCCCAGGGTATGCCAGAGATCCGGCTGATGGACCATTTCAAACAACTCCATATTGCCATGGACGATGCAGTCCACATCGTCGAGCGTGATACCCGCATTCGCAAGCGCTTCGACCACCGCCTCGTGAATCATTTCCGGCTGGTTCACCTCTTCGCGATGGCTGGAGTAAACCGACTGGCCCACGCCGATGATGCCGACATTTCTGTTTTTCTGCATGGTTTTCCTCCTTATTATGCCCGTGCCAGGGTGACCACAGAGTGAAATTGTCCGGCCGGTCCCATCACACCATGGGCCAGTGCGGTGGCAGCCTTTTCAACCTGGTGGCCGTTGGCTTTCCCCATGAGTTGCAGGGATGCTTCGGCAGCACGGACGAGACCTCCCAGAATCATGGGATTGCCGGCCAGGGTGCCTCCGGACGGATTGATAACCGGCTTGCAATGACCACGGGTGCTGGCGGTCAGGCCGCCTTTACCCGTATCGCAGATCCCCAACCCTTCGAGCCACATGGGCTGCTGGTAAGCGTACAGGTCCGATACCTCTACCACATCGAATGCGGTTTTCGGATCGGCGATGCCGGCCCGCCGGTAGGCCCGCCGTGCCGCCTGTTTCAGGGCATCGTTGGATGCCAGGTCCCGGTCTCCCAGGAAGAATGAATCCATGCTGTTGCCAACGCCGGTGATCCACACCGGTGTATCGGAGAATTCATTGACCCGCTCTTCAGCCACCAGAAGCATACCCACGGCGCCGTCGGAAACCGGGTAGGCATGAAGCCGGCGGATCGGATCGGCCAGCATGGGCGAATTCAACACCTCTTCGACGGTTACCGGCTCAACCGCAGGCAGTCGATCGTTTTTCAGGGCATTCTCCCGGGATCGGACCACCACAGCGGCCAGCTGTTCCTCGGTAAGGCCCGACTGATCCATGAATGCCTGGGCCTGGAGTCCGGCAGCCGCACAGAAATCCAATCCCACCGGTCGGGTGTAGAAAGGGTCGAAAGCGACATGGGTGACCCTGTTGCGGCTTTTTCCCTGGGACTCCTTGCAGTGACCGACAACCAGGACCACATCCACGTGCCCCGACTGGATAGCGGCAAGACCGTAGTAGATAGCCTGAATGCCTTCCTGGGCCACCTTCTCCTCACATCCGAAATGGGCGCCGAGGACATCGGTCATGGCATTGTCCGATATGGTACGGGCGTCGAAAATATCGTCCGACACGTTGATGGACATGCCGATGCCCCTGCCTGCGGAGAAATCCACGCCGGTCTGCGCCTGAATCGATTCGATCACCTCCAGGGCCATGCCCTGAAAGCGCTCGGTCCATTTGTCCGGTTCATAGGTGGTTTGGGCCACCGCACAAATGCCCACTCGTCTTGCCATAACCGCAATCCTCCTTGAAAGATAGATTCGTGGAAGTGAGAAATGGTGGAGTTGGGGAACCATAGGCACGCAATTGGCAAACGGCTCCTTGCCCCGCTATTTCCGGATAGAAAAAGTATTTTTTTGGGAGAAGGGTGCGACCCGGTTCAAAGAATGGGTGGATGGGTTGCGACACCGGCATCCAGCCTGCTTCGGCTCACGCGGCCTCCCGGTTTATGCCGCCGGTTGTCAGCCGGCGTAACAGTTCCAGAATGCATTGTTTTTTATGGCCCGGATGATGCTGTCCTTGTCCCGGGCACAATCCATTTCCACCCAGGCCCGCCCGCATCCCTGAATGGTGTGGGCGTCGTCCGTGGCGATCTTGGGAAACGGAATGTCATCGATTTCGTATTCAGGGGTCCGGAAACCCTTGGTGGTGACTTCCACCGCATCGAGGGGCAACCGCTTTGCAACCGCCTTGACGCGCTGGATCACCTTGGCCAAGGGAAGATCCAGCTCCGCCGGGTGGTTGAAGATGTGCAGGGTTTCACGATCTCCGTCGATGCGGTTGACATGCAGATAGCCCTTCTCAAAAATGGTCAGTTCCAGCCCGGTGAACACAATCATCTCCGTATTGAGCGTTTTTACCTCGTCATAGCATCCGCCGCGCAGCAGGTAGTCGTGATCGGTCAGGGCTATAAAATCGAATCCCAGCCCGGCGTACACAGATACGGTCTGGCCGATGGACAGGGTGCCGTCGGAGCAGGTGGTGTGCACATGCAGCGCGCCTTTCAGATGCATGCCCGCTACCGAAAAAGGTTTTCGATGCCGCCGATGATGAAGTCTATCGCATCCTGCCCGATAACCTTCAAATCCGCGGATCGATCCTGCCAGATCAGGTATTGGTAGGCGAGGCGCTCGAACATGCCCATGATGCTGGTAGCCATGACCTCCGCCGACAGGTTGCTCTGGAACCGGGCGCCCTGGTTCTCGCTAACCCGGATCAGGGCCTGGCAGACGTCATCGATCAGCTTGTCGAAGATCTTCTTGCGGTGGGCTTCCACCACCTCGCTCTGCCCTACCGATTCTCTGAAAAAGATGGTTAGGCTCTCCGGATGATTGGGACAGAAATCGTCGAAAAAGATCCGGCCGGCCTCGCGGATCCCGGCCAGGGAGATATCCGTGCCGACAAAGGCCGATCCCAGCATGTTGCGCAGATCGAAGCCGATCTGGCTGAGCAGTTTGACCAGCAGGTCTTCTTTGTTCTTGAAGTAAAAATAAAGCGTCCCCACCGACACCTCTGCCGCATCGGCGATCTTCTCCATACTGGCCTTATGGTAGCCGTCGAGGGCAAACAGCCTCTGGGCCGCGCTCAAAATGGTTTCCAGGCGCTGTTCGCGCTCCCGCTGCCGCCGAAGAGCGCTTTTGGATAAAGGCGCCGCCGTTTCCTTCTTGTTGCTCTTTTTGTTCATCTCCTCTCCGAAATTTCAGGGAAGTTCAGTAACCATGAACCGAAGCAATGATTGCCCGGAACTGCCAGTGCCGCACCACCTGTGTAGCTGAAAAAATGCACCGGCACAAACGCTTTTCTTCCAGTCCCGGTCAACGTCTTCCCAATGCCGCATCGCCGATCCGCACCCGGGCGATTTCCGTCGAGATGCCGGCAATCTGTCCGAATTTGGCACAGCGGTAGGCGCGTTCGGCCGCACCGCCCGACCGGTAACCTTCCCCGGACAGAATCTGCAGCGCCTTTCCGGCAACGCTTTCCGCCGCTTCGGTGCAGAACACCTTGGCACACAGGGTCAGCACCCCGGCCTCCTTGGGGTCTTCATCGGCCATCCAGGCGGCCCGGTACGCATATAGCTGAGACGTCTGATAGAGAGTGAGCATTTCCGACAGTTTGAACCCCACCTCCTGGTAGGCGATGACCGGCTTGCCACCGGACCGGTGGGTCTTGGCGTAGTCCCTCGCCGCCTCGAAACTGCTCTTCATCATGCCCAAGGCGGCGGCGATGAGGATCTGGTTCTCCCACAGCTTCAGCAGGTCCAGGCATCGGCTGGTTTCGATCGGCCCGATGATATGGTTTTCCGGCACCATGACGCTATCCAGTCCCAGGCCGCAGATGGCCAGTCCGTCGTATCCCATGGTTTCAATGCGTTCGGTCAGGGTCAGGCCGGGTGCCTCCTTCTCAATCAGATAAACGGCTGTCTGGTCATCGAGACGCCCAACCACGGCGAACCAGTCGGCAATCGGTCCGTTGACCACATAGCTTTTGGCGCCGCTGACCGCAATTCGACCGCCCTCACGGATTCCGACGGTGGCCAGCGGGTCGTTTTCCACATTCATGGCCGATTCGGAAAGGGCCACGGCACCGATGACTTCTCCCGATGCCAGCTTTTCAACGATTTTAAGCCTGTCATCCGTCGGTTCCTGCAGGCGCAGGATACGCCCGAACAACCGTGTGCTCATCTCCACGGACAGAAAAATGGAAGGCGCAATCCCGGACAATTGTTCCATGGCGGCCATCAACGCCAGGGTCCCGGACAGCGGCGCACCTTCTTTTAAGAGTCCGATTTTAAGATAATCCAGAGGAGCGAGCACGGCCAGGGAATCCGTCAGGTGGTTTCGGATCATCGACAGATCACCGGATTCCAGATCTTGCGCTTTTGAAAAGGTCGCCATCGTATTGCTGACCTGGGCGAGAAACGTTTTCTCTTTTTCGGAAAAATCAAAATTCATAATTTTCTCCTCGCATGCGGCAAACCACGTCCTGAATCGAAAAATAGCGCCATACCGGATTTACGATTCAAATCAGTTTTGAAATGATCATTTTTTGAATCTCAGATGTTCCGCCGCCGATGGGTGCCAACCGGGTATCCCGGAAAATTCGCTCCACATCGAATTCATGAGTGTATCCATAGCCGCCGTGCAGGGTGACCGCATCATTGGTGACGGCCAGGCTCCAGTCGCCGATAAACAGCTTGGCAATGGCCGCCTCCAGGTGGTTGAGGGGGCGCCCCTGGTCCTTGCACCAGGCGATGCGATATACGAGGGTGCGTGCGGCCTCCCCGAAAATCCGCATATCGGCCAGCTTATGCTTGATGGCCTGAAACGCGCCGATGGGCCGGCCGAACTGGACCCGTCCCTTGGCGTAGTCGGCACACTTTTTCAGCATGTACGTGGTAACGCCCACAAACGGCGCCAGCAGGGCACTGCGGTCCCATTCCACGGTCTGCATGGCGTATAGAAACCCCTCGCCCTCTTTCCCGAGCAGATTTTCAGCAGGGACCTCACAATCCTTGAATACCAGTTCGCTGGTCTGGGAGGTACGCACACCCATCTTGATCAGCGGTGGGCCGGGAGAGAATCCAGGGGTGCCCTTTTCGACAATGAAGGCGCTGATGCCGGCATGAGCCAATTCGAGGTTCGTCTTGGCATAGACCACGGCCACATCGGCGATGGGGCCGTTGGTGATCCACATTTTGGTGCCGTTGAGCACATAGGAATCGCCGCGTTTTTCAGCCGTGGTCGTCATCGACGCCACGTCAGACCCGGCATCCGGCTCGGACAGGCCCATGCAACCGATCCACTCGCCCGAGGCGAGTTTGGGGATATAGCGTTTGCGTTGGGCTTCGGTGCCATTACGAAACAGCGTATCGGCACACAAAAAGGTGTGGGCACCGTAGGCAAGGGTCAGTCCGCCGTCCACCCCCGCTTCACCCAAGGCCTCTCCGGCCAGGACGGTGGTGACCACATCGGCGCCTTCTCCACCGTATTCCGTGGGGAAGTGAAGCCCCAGCAGACCGAAATCCCCCATCTTGCGGAAGGATTCGAAATCGAAGGCCTCTTTCAGATCGTGCTCCTGAACCCGGGGAACGATTTCCTTTTTGGCAAACCGGAGCACCTCTTTTTTGAACATGAGCTGTTCTCTGGTGAATGCGAAATCCATCTTCTCTTTTTCCTCCCTCACTCGGCAGACGCTTGTGCGGCACCTGCTAAAAGCTGCAGCTCAATTGAAGTTGATTATAAATTCGAATTTGGTTCAATCCTTGAATCACTCAAGTAGACGATCCACCCGCCCTTGTCAAGCGCAATATGAAGTTGATTATAAATTCGAATTAAATTCATATTACGAATACAACCCCCTCTCGCGTCTTCAGCGGGCTGGCGATTAATTGTAACATATCGTTATTTAATTATTTATTGCAGGCTCTCGCGCAATTTGACACGCCGGTGATGAACCCCCTTCAATAGCCACCGGGCGTTTCTAAAATGGAATGGATCAAAATTTACTTGCAATATGCAATTAAATAACCCAAGGTAGTTCCTGAACCGGCTGCGGCATTCTCGTTCCCATCAATCCGACGCGTGGACAAAATCATGGTAACCGGCATCTCCCGACAGGATCTGGATGAAATTCTTTTCGGCGCCCTGCAGGCCATCTACCGCTTCGAGCGCGTCAAGGTGCAGCGATTCGGTCTGACGTATGAGCAGATCTATCTGTTGCAGTTTTTGAGGAGAAAAGGGCCGGCCGCCATGACCCATATCGCTGCTGAAATGAAAATTCCCCTCAGCACCGCCACCCGACTCATCGACCGCATGGAAAGACGCCATCTGTTGAACCGGCGCCAAAGCCACGGCGACAAACGAAGCCGAATCGTGGGAATAACGACAGACGGAGAGAATCTGGTGCAGGCGGTCGAAGAACACACCTTTACCACGATCTCATCCAATCTCGACAAGCTGGTGGACGCGGACCTCGGCGGCGTCATCCGGACCGCCATGAGCTTGAAGAGGATACTCAACGACGACACAACGATGGAACAAAAGGGGGGATGACATGCAACTGGACGGAGCGTTGGCGGTGGTGACCGGTGGGGCCATGGGCATGGGGAAAATCGTCAGCCGGCGACTGCTGGAAGCCGGATGCGCCGTAGCGCTGGTGGATATAAATGAAAAAGCCCTTTCATCCACGGCCGACGAACTGTCGTCAATCGGCACCTGCCGCCCATACGTCTGCGATATCGCCGACCGCCACGCCGTCTATTCGCTGGCAAAAACCATCCACGCCCAAATGGGGGCCGTCACCCTCCTGGTGAACAACGCCGGCATCGTCAAACCGGCGCCCCTTAACCAACTGGCTGACGAAACCATTGAGAAGATCCTGCAGGTAAACCTCACCGCGCAGTTCTGGACCTGCAAAGCCTTTTTGCCAGCCATGATCGCCCGGAACAAGGGTCACGTGGTCAATATGGCTTCCGCTGGCGGCATTCTCGCCCTCCCCAACCTGTCAGCCTATTGTGCCAGTAAATTCGGCGTCGTGGGATTCACCGACGCCCTTCGCCAGGAGATGAAAAAAGAGAAAGTTAACATCAATTTCACCCTGGTCTGCCCCAACACCGTGGGAACCGGCATGTTCGAAGGCTCAAAAATGGTCGCCGGCACCCGACTGCTCGACCCTGAAGATGTTGCTGCAAAAATCATTGCAGGCATCCGCAAAAACAAAGCCATGGTGGCTGTGCCCTCTTTACCCGTAAAGATACTGACCCCCCTGACCAAAGCACTCCTGCCGATCAGCCTCATGGATCGCCTCAACCAGATCCTGGGGATGTGGGGTGCCAACGACACCTGGACCGGCAGGAAACCAGAAAGCTCGGGATCGTCATCCGTTGGCAAACAAAACCAACGGCCGCTTCTTCGATGTGCCATGGGGGTGATCGCCGCCCTCGTCATCCTGAGCGCAGCGGTCACCGGCATCAATATTTTACAAAATGGCATCGGCGGCTGGGATGGCCGCTCCATGCAGCAGATCCTTGGCGTAGCACCACACCGGGCCACGGTGGCGGACATTGAAAAACTGTCCAAATCCGAGGTGATGCAACTCTATCATGCCGCTGCGGTGCCGGCCATGTCCGATCTTTTGGGGGAATTTCGGGCAAAAAACCTGTCCGTCGGCATTATGGCCCCGGCAGCCGAATTTTATACCCATCACTTTTTTGGGCCGGGACGGTGGATGGGCAAAGGATTCACCGCCCAGGACGCCTGGTCCGGCTTCGGATACAACCTGTTCAGGAAACCGGGCGGTGATGGCACCGTCATCCGCACATGTAAAATGAAGACATCAATCAATGCTTCTGTTTTCGATGAAAAAGAAAGTTTTCAGCTGGACTACAGCCCTTTCAATAACGGGCTGGTCCGGGGCATGCGCGACGAAATCCGTAAAATCAACCCGACCCTGTTCATCGGGATGGGATACATGCCCATTGGCGGCGGATCGGTCAATCCTGGTCCATTTGTCGTCTTTGGGCCGCCCGCTCCCTGGGTGGGACTGGGTGAATGAATCGCCGCCGTAAAAAAATAAGGAACCGTATCGCTTCCGTCGCCGGATTGTCTCCCTTTCTTCAGGAACACCAGTGCAGTATTGAAGCGGGTTCAACAACTACTTGCAATTCACGCCCTGCGTTGCTTGACAAGGCTTCATCCCTATACTAACAAAAATGCCGTTCGTCCTAAGTGCCCCTGTTCGTTTACCATGGAATATCATGACGCTTTCCACCTGTGCAGGACGACCCGCTCCGGTTGATCCGCGCATGGCTGCCGTCACTGGATCGGTCATGGATTGACGCGCCGGAGATTCCGCTGCATGCAGCCATAAGCCTGTCAACAAAACGTGAAGCGGAAAGCCGATGGTTACACCACCAAGCAACAGGAGAATAAAAACATGACGCAGCAGATCGCAGACCGCCGGGACATCGATTTTGTCCTCTACGAGCAATTGAACATCGAACAGCTGTTTAAAACCAAGAAACACCAGGATTTAAACAAGAAAATGGTGGACATGGTGGTCACCGAGGCCAGGGCTTTCGGTATTAAAGAGGTGCTTCCCACCCACGCTGACGGAGACAAGGACGGCGTCGCTTTTGAAAATGGCAGGGTTGTCATTCCGGAATGCTATCGACGCCCCTACCAATTGATGGTCGAGAATGAGTGGACATCTCTCACCGAGGATCCGGCAGCAGGTGGTCAGGGGTTGCCCCACATGGTTATGCGCGCCGCCTACGAATATTTCATCGGAGCGAATTACGCCATGGTGATCTATGCGCTGGAAGGGCATGGTACCGGCAAGATGATTGAACTGTTCGGCACCGACAAGCAGAAGAACCTGTTTTTGAAGAAACTCTACACCGCCCAGTGGGGCGGGACCATGGACCTCACCGAACCCGAGGCCGGATCGGATGTGGGCGCCCTGATCACCTCGGCTCGGCGGCTCGACGACGGCACATATGCCATCACCGGCAATAAGATCTACATCACCAACGGAGAACACGACCTCACCGAAAATATCATCCACCCGGTGCTGGCACGCATCGAAGGTGCGCCGGCAGGGACCAAAGGCATCTCCATCTTCATCGTTCCAAAAATCTGGGTCAACGATGACGGCAGTCTGGGTGATACCAACGACATCGTCTGTACAGGCACGGAAGAAAAAATGGGCCTGCACGGCAGCGCCACCTGCGCCATGTCCATGGGCAGCAAAGGGGTATGCCGGGGGCTTTTACTCGGTGAAGAAAATGCGGGCATGAAAATCATGTTCCAAATGATGAACGAAGCGCGGCTGGATGTGGGCTTCATGGGATTCTGCAATGCTACCGCCGCTTTCCTGTATGCGGTTAACTTTGCCCGGGAGCGCATCCAGGGCAAAGACCTCGCCGAAGGCAAAAATGCCGAGGCTCCCTCCGTACCCATCATCCGGCATCCCGACGTGCGCCGCATGCTGCTGTGGATGAAAGCTCACGTGGAAGGGATGAGAAGTTTTATTTATTATGTAGCCCGCTGCTTTGACCTGGCAGAATGTTCCGCCGATGAAAAAGAACGGGAGCGCAATGAGGATCTTATCGCCCTGCTCACCCCGTTGATCAAGGCCTATTGCGCCGAACGCGGATTCGAGGTGTGTATCGAAGCCATGCAGGTTCACGGTGGCTGCGGTTATACCATGGACTACCCGGTGGAGCAGTTGGCCCGGGATTGCAAAATCGCCTCCATTTTCGAGGGCACCGATGGGATCCAGGCCATGGATTTGCTGGGACGCAAGCTGGGCATGAAAAAGGGCTCGGTATTCATGGATTTTATGGGAGAAATGAAAAAAACCATCCAGAAGGCAAAAGGCATCGAAGCTCTCAAACCGATGTCAGTTGCGATGGAAACGGCCGTAGACCAGCTGGGGGAAACGGCCATGGCCATCGGCAAACAGGCCGTGAGCCCATCGTTTAAAACGGCATTCGCCTCGGCACATCCGTTCATGATGGCCATGGGCGATGTGATCATGGGGTGGATGCTGCTTTGGCGAGCAGCGGTATCGTCACCCAAATTAGAGAAAATCATTGGTGGGCTGGACGAGGAGAAAAAAGCCGAAAAACTGGATAAGGATAAAAACGCCGCCTTCTACGACGGTCAAATCCAAACCGCCCGCTTCTTCATCAATGCGGTGTTGCCGGTCGCGCTCGGGCGACTGGCTGCTGTTCGCACCGGCGACGATGCGGTACTGAAAATCACAGAGCGCGGTTTTGGAGGCATGTAGAAGAAAAAAATACGGTTTTATCGTATAATGAACGTCAACGCACCCGGATGCGTATAAGACCAATCGACAAATCAGGAGAAGAACATGAAAGATGTCGTCATCGTATCAGCCTGCCGGACCGCGATCGGCGCCTTCGGCGGGACCCTCAAAGATTCCAATGCGGCGACCATCGCCAGCGTCACCATGAAGGAAGCTGTAAAACGAGCCGGCATCGACCCGGCAATTATCGACGATGTGCGCTACGGCTGCTGCATGGAACCGGCCGACGCCCTTAATGTCACCCGGGTGGCCGCCCTTCTGGCCGGTATCCCGGACTCCGTCACCGCCGTCACCATCAACCGGGTGTGCATTTCAGGGATGGAGGCGGTAATTTCAGGCATGGCCATGATCCAGGCGGGCATGGCCGACGTCATCTTGGCCGGCGGCGTCGAGCACATGAGCGGCGTGGCGTACCAGGTGCCCAACGCCCGCTGGGGCTGCCGCTTACAGGATACCGTCTTCGTGGATGCCATGATTCACGCCCTTCATTGCGGCTCCCACATCATCCCCCACCCTGAAGATGGCCCGGTGGATGCCACGCAGCCGCCGTTGAGCATGTGCGTGGGCAAGCCTTACATCATGGGCCAGACCGCCGAATTCATCGCCCAGCATCTGAATATATCCCGCAAGGAGATGGATGAGGTGGCGCTGAAAAGCCAGAACAATGCCGAGCGGGCTAACGATGACGGTTCATTTAAAGAGGAGATGGTTCCCATGGAAATCCCCCGGCGCAAAAAGGATCCCCTGATCTTCGCCCGGGACGAGCATTTCCGGCCCGGTCTGACCATGGAACAGCTGGAGAAACTGCCCCCGGCCTTCGTACCCAAAATCGGCAAGGTTACCGCCGGCAACTCCTCGGGCATCAACGACGGCTCGGCCGCCATGGTGATCATGTCCGCGGACAAGGCCAGGGAACTTGGCCTTCAGCCGCTGGCCAAAATTGTCGCCACGGGCCGCGGGGCCTGCCATCCCTCGGTCATGGGCCTCTCCCCGGTGCCGGCCGTGAATAATATGATGAACCGCCATCGCCTGAAAATCGGCGACTTCGAACTCGTGGAAGTAAACGAAGCCTTCGCCGCCCAGTACATCGGCTGCGAACGCGAGCTGAACCTGAACCGTGAGATCACCAACGTCAACGGTTCCGGCATCGGCCTGGGCCACCCGGTGGGAGCCACCGGGTGCCGGATCATGGTGACCCTGCTGTATGCGATGAAAAACCGCGGAAAGTCACTGGGAATGGCCACTTTGTGCGGCGGCGGCGGCGTGTCCATGGCCTGTGCGATAGAGATGGTATAGCCGACCTGGCAAAACCTCACACAACCAATCTTGTGTATAAAAAACGACGGCCAGGGGGATATTTCCCCTGGCCGTCGACATTCAAACCGCTTTTTTTCTAAATAGAAGTGATGAACGGATTCACCACTGCCAATTTAGCGTTTACCTCCACCACCACCACCACCGGTACAGGACAACCACGGTTTTGGACATAGATGTCGAATTTCCGGACGCATCGACTGCGGTAATGGTAACGACATTGGTCCCGTATTTGAGTGAAATATTCTGAATTTGCCACTGGGTTGTGCCAGCGGCAACCCCGCTGCCGCCACGATTGTTTTTCCAAACGACTTTCTCGACGCCTTGATCATCCCACGCGCTGCCGGACATATCTATTCTTAAGGTCCAGATTGTGACGGAATCGCTCGCGGGATTTCCGATGGTCAGCGTGGGCGATGTGGTATCGACGCCGGTTTCCGCCGGTACATCCACAACTACCTCACAAGTATCCTTGCTCAGCAAGCCCCCACTATCCTCAACAGTAAGTTCAAATCTGAGGGTGCCTCCTTCGTTGCCCACGTCCGGAGCCTCGAAACTCGGTTTTTCAGCGGTAGCATCGGACAGTTCCACCGGCACACCGTCCGTTTGACGCCAGCGGTAAGATACGATTATATCACCATCGGCATCGGTCGACAGTGAGCCATCCAGAGTAACCTCATCACCGATGTTGACCTGCTGATCCGGGCCGGCGTCTGCCAGCGGAGGCGTGTTGACCCATGCAACGGTAACCAGGCAGGTATCGGAATCCTGCAGACCTCCGGCATCGATGACCGTGAGTTGAAAGGTAAGAGAAGCCCCTGCGGTTCCGGTATCCGGTGCATTAAACGATACTGTGGACGACTGACTCTCAGAGAGCGTTACGGCGGGTCCTTGCAGTTGTTGCCAATGATACGCGACGATGCCGTCATCCGGGTCGACAGAATTGGCCGCATCCAGCGTGACCAGCATGCCTTCACTGACGCTCTGCTCTCCGCCCGCGTCGGCAGTGGGAGGGATGTTCACCCACGTCACATTGACAATACACGTATCCACAGTGGTCGCATTATTGTAATCGGTCACGGCCAGTTCGAAAACCAGCGAGGCTCCCGCGGTATCCACATTGGGAGCGGTAAAAGTGGTTTCCGGCTGGTCGGGAGCGTTCAGGATCACTTCCGGGCCTTGGGTCTGGCGCCATTGATAACTGGCAATCCCATCGTCAAAGTCTATGGAGTTGCTTCCACTGAGCCTAACTTCCTTGGCCTCTTCGACGGTTTGGTCAGGGCCTGCATCGGCCGTAGGGGGCTGGTTCACAACTATTGCATCTTGTGCAAATGTCGTATGGATTGCATGATCGGCAGTAACATCGCTGAACGTATAGCCACCAATAGCGCCAACGGATATCCCGTCCACCAGTACATCTTCCACATGGTACCCGTCGTTCGGCACGATCGAAAACGCTTGGCTCGATCCATGATCTACCGTCACACTGCCCGTCGGGGTAATCCTTCCATTTTGTCCTGCTGAGGCCGAAATAGTATGCGAGTCGATGGAAAATACAGCTGAAATGGAATGATTTTCAGTGACTTGATTGAAGGTATACGATGAAACCGAACCTATGGAGACACCGTCCACCCGTACATCGGCAATATGGTAACCGGCACTCGGAATAATTGCGTATGGCTGACTGGAATTATGGTCTACCGAAACATTTCCTGATGGGGATATGCTGCCGTTGGATCCGGCAGCAGATGAAATAATATGGGTGTCGATTGCAAAACTGGCATGGATGGTATGATCGGCAGTGACATAACTGAAGGTATATAAAGAAATCGCGCCCATGGATGCGCCATCCACCGCAACATCCTCAACATGATAACCGGCATCTGGAGTAATGGTGAAGGATTGATCAGATCCTTCGGCAACAACTGTTGTGCTTCCGGGTGAAATGGAACCATGCTGGCCTGCTGTTGCGGTGAGGGAATAAGTCGTCGTTTCGGGTGATCGGGAAAAATATGAAACTTCCTCTGAATCGGCGCTTTGCTGGGATCCGGCGTAGGCCCGCACCACAAAGTAATAGGTGGCATCCCAGTCCAGGTTATAGACTGTGCCGGTGGTAGCGGAACCGGTCCAGCAGGGCTGGCTGTAATCGTATACTTCGCCTTCCTTGCGTTGATAAATACAATAGCCTTCGGGGGCGGGATCGTTGGCGTCCCAGGCCAACTTTACTTCGGCCGTCTGGGGAATGGTGTATGTGTCAGCCGAATAACTGATACCGGGAGTGAAAAGAACCATACATAGGGTAAGTGCCAATAAAACAAGGTCGTAAAACTGAGTATAAAACCGATTTGACATGCTGCAATCCTCCAGGATTCATCATTAGGGAAACTGTTGAATCCGCGGAGGATGCAACCGTTTGCCTTCGGCGGCCCTGCTACCCTGTCTTCCTGACAACAGAAGATTTAGGCCAGTGGCTTTGCGTCCCATTCTTTCAAATGGTTTGCCGTTATCGAGCAGTTCGGTAAAACTCTCGGCAAATAAGGCCTGAGCAAATATAATGCCGTAATCTCTAACGAACCGATCCTTTTTTATTCAACAAACTGAAACTAAAGTTATTTTTCGTATATTATTTTTTGTATTCAACCCGTTCGAGAAGTAAAACAGCCAATCGGTGCGTACAAAAAAAGAAACATCAGCAGTAACTCAAAGTTCAATTATTGCACTGAATTTACCAAATCGATGACAGGGTCTCTTTCCGGAGTGAAAACCAAAAGCCCCACCGTTCCCGATCGTCCAGAAGGTCCATACCTTGACAACCCGCCACAGCCATGCGAGGGTGACCCTGCAGGTGCCTAATCAACCTTTATCCGTATGGCGGATTCCTGAGATGGCCCCCCTCCCCACCAACCAGAAAACGATTCTTTTTGCCGATATCGCAGGCAGCACCCGCCTGTACGAAACGTTTGGCGATTTCAAGGCCCGGCAACTGATTTCCGACTGCCTGGCCCATCTGAAAGAGCTGGTCAGGGAAAACGATGGAACCGTCGTTAAAACCATTGGCGATGAAGTCCTGTGCACCTTTTTAACACCCAACCATGCCGCTGAAACCGCCAGGCAGATGCATGAAGAGATCTCTTTTGATCCAGAAATGATCCAGGCCAACATCCATCTGAGAATCGGGTTCCACCACGGAGAGGTGATCTGTGAACCCGGAGATGTGTTCGGTGACGCCGTGAATGTGGCTGCACGCATGGTGGAACTGGCCAAAAGCGATCAGATTATCACCAACAAGGACACACTCACCTTAATGAAATTGCCCCTGAAACGTCGGGCACGGATCGTGGATCGGACGCGGGTTCGGGGAAAAGACGATGTCATGGAGATCCACGAGTTGATCTGGGGAAAACCGGAACAGATGACCATGTCCACTTCCTTTACCGAAGAAATGATTGCATCGCTGACATCGAAAAAGGACTTTCTCCAAATTCGGCATCTGCAGAACCGCATCCTGGTGGATCACGAACGCCCCATTCTGACCATGGGCCGGGGCGTTGCCAATCATCTGATCATCAACGATCCACTGGTTTCCCGCATGCATGCCCGCATCGAACTTCAGCGGAACCGGTTCATGCTTATCGATCAGAGCACCAACGGAACTTTTCTGAAACCGCTGGGCGAAGAACTCATACTGCTGAGAAGGGATACCATCCAACTGGAAGAAGAGGGCTTGATCGGCCTGGGGCAGAAGGTCAGCGAAGACGATCCGCTGGCGGTTCGCTACCGGGTTTTGTGAGCATAAAACCGACGCCCGAAGCCGGGGACCCTTGCCGGCATTGAATTTTCATCAATTTTAAGTTATTTTTTCCCCATATGTTTCTGGCCCGGCAGTCAGCAGGGTTGACCCTTTACCTATCCACCCGCCTTGAAAAGGCACCCCAATTCCATTCGACAAGGAGGAATCCGTATGAAAGTGAAAATCGACAGTCAGTGCATGGGAGATCGGAATTGCAACAACCTTTGCCCCGAAGTCTTTGAATATGACGAAGATCAGTTGCTATCCATCGTCAAATTCGACGTCATCCCTGAGAAGTATGAAGCGGTGGTTCGCCAGGCAGCCAAGGAGTGCGGCGCGGATGCCATAGAAATCATTGAAGACTGATAAGCCATCGAACGTTGGTTAATCATTCAAACCAATCTATTGGAGCGGCACCCGCCACATGGGCAACAGGGGAAAGGCCGCTCCGTTATTTTGAAAGGGCATCCATAGCGTTCTCAGGTGGGCCATTTTAATGAACGGCAGCAATCTGCAGGAGGTTTGTGTATGGGCACATTCAGAGAGAGCCGGACCGCCAAGAATCTGCTGGTTTCCTACGCCTTCGAATCCCAGGCGGTCACCCGCTACTCATTTTTCGCCAATCAGGCCCGGCAGGATGGCTACATCCAGATCGCTTCCATCTTCAGGGAAACCGCCGATCAGGAGTGCGAGCATGCCCTGCGGTTTTTCAAGTTCTTCAACGGTGGAGAGCTGGAAGTAACCGCCAGTTTTCTGACCGGTGTGGTCAAGACCACCCTGGACAACCTGTTGGCCGCGGCGGATTTGGAAAAATATGTTCACCGCGAACTGTACCCGGGGTTTGCGGAAATTGGCCGCGAAGAGGGATTCAACCGCGCGGCTGAAGTCTGGGATGCCATCTCGGTTGCCGAAGTCCATCATGAAAAGACATTTCGCGCACTGGCCGAAAATGTGGCGACAGGTAAAAGTTTCAGTCGGGAATCCAACCGGGTCTGGCGTTGCATGAACTGCGGATACATCCACGAGGGACAGCGGGCACCTGAAAAATGCCCGGCATGTGTTCGCCCGTCCAACTACTTCGAAATATTTGTCCCCAACTGGTAAAAAAGCCCACTTTTTTGCCGCGTCGTCAACTGATGCCGGGAGTGACGGTTTTTCCCCGAACGAACAGGGTTGGGGGATATCAACGAATCTCCCGCCAGTGCTGGCCGTCCAGGTCCAGGCCCAGCTGACCGCCGGGATTCATGATGGTATTGGGATCGAAGTGGTGCTTGAGCGCCTTGAGTACCGCCATTTGAGCCGCTCCCAGATGGGATTGCATCCAGGGACTGAAAAGTTTGCCGATGCCATGGTGGTGGGTCGGCGAGCCGCCGAATTGCAGGATGGCCTGCACAATTTTTTCCTGAAAGACCACGAAATCATCGGCATTCTCCGCCCGGGTGATGAATATGAAGTAAAGATTGGTTCCCTGGGCATAAAAATGGGAAGCGTGGGTCATGCACAGGGTATCCGGTCGTGACTTGACCACGCTTCTCACCCCTTGGTGCAGCCGGTGGATGCGGTCCCAGGTGACGGCGGTGTCCAGGGTCTCGATAAGAATGCCATAGTCGTTGAGATCCTCCCGCAGATAGGGATCCTTAAACCGGCCCGGTTCCCACTGCCGGGTGGGATAGCCGGTCAGGAACATGCCGCCGGAGTGGCGGCAGATATGTTTGACGCCCCGTTTCACATTGCCGGCAAATCGCCTTTCCCCTTCCGCCGAGGCAATCATCAGGCAGCGCTGCATGGGCTGGTAGCCCCGCAGCCGCATGAACCGGTCCAGCAGGGTGCCGTCGATGCCATAGAGTTTCAAGCCGATGTGGGTTTCTTCCTCGTCTGAAATGCGGAACACGGCCGGCATGCCGAACTGACCCTGGGCGATCTCGCGCCCCGCGTCCACCGCTTTCGCCCATGTGGGGAAAACGAAGCTGAAATAGCGTCTATTTTCAGGCATGTATCGGAAGATCTTCAGGGTCACTTCCACAAGCACCCCGAAACATCCTTCGCTGCCGATCATGATCCGGTCAATGGATGGACCGTTGGCGGTTGCAGGAAAATCAAGGGTTTTAATATCGCCGATCGGCGTGACGACCTCCTGACTGATCACCAGGTCGCAGGCGTCACCGTAGTAGGAGGACATCTGGCCTGAGCCCAGCGTTACCACCCATCCACCCACCGAGGAAAACTCGAAGGACTGAGGGAAATGACCGCCGGTATAGCGGTGCCGGGTCCGGTAGCGTTGCGGAGCCTCGTTCAATGCCGCTTCGTAGTCCGGCCCCATGATTCCCGCCTGAACGGTCACGGTCTGGTTGGTTTCGTTGAGCCGCACCACCCGGTTCATGTGGGTGCCCATCACCAGGGTAATCCCCCCCTTGGACGGCCGCAGGCCAAAATTCACCGAACTGCCCCCCCCGTAAACATACACCGGTATTTTCTTCTGGTGGCAGTAAGCCACCAATTGCCGGACATCGTCTTTGTGGCGGGGATGGACCACCAGATCGGAGACCCGTTGGACCTCTCCCTGCCGCAGGCGCAGGGATTCCTCGAGGGTCTTGCCCGTAGAAAATTTCAGGCGGTCGTAGTCATCGGCGGAAACGTTCTCGTCACCGACGATGCGGATGATGTCCGCGGCGTGATCCGGGGTGATCACCCGGGGTGGATGGCGGTATGCAACCGGCCGGTTGCCGTCGTTCACCGGAACCGTGAAATGGCTGTCGGTCAGCCCGAAGGTCTCCTTGAGCAGCTGGAACAGTTTTTCGTTGGGATGTTTGCAGCTATGCGGATCGCCCCATTTAAAAATGGAACGGAAAGACCTCTTTTCCGGTGCCGCTTCAATCCAGTTTGGCTGAAAGCCGGTATTGGCCGCCATAATGATCTCCCTGCTGAAGACAACCTGGCATAAACTCTGGGTTGCAGGTGGGGATGGGGTGACTGCACGTTGACTGGTTGACGCCGCCCATCTGGTAAGAGGTCTTACCAGTTGACCCTGTCAAAGTCAACGGCTGATCGGGATGGATGAAGGATGCTGATCAGATCAAGGATCGGATCAGCGGCGGTCACCAATAAAATTGGGGTGGGCAGAGAGGGCGAATTATGGTAAAAACGGGCCGACCCTCAACCGGAAGGAGTTTCGCACATGCTGTCCAGGTTTTCAAATGAAGTGCTCTCTCACGGTTCCAGCGCCGTCCTGCCCCATAATCTGAGTGATTTTTGGCTTATTACACTCCAGAAGCTCTGCGACGATTTTCTCGACAGTAATTTTGCCGTGGATCAGTGCACCGAATCCATAAGCATGGGAGATCCGGTTCTTGCGGCCTGCGTCCACGAAGTGCTCCATTACGGAAAGCGGGGCGCCGGTCCCGAAATATCAGCCGAAAAACTGGCTGAAAATATCACCATTTACGCCCTGTCCGTCACCATGGAAACCATCCGCAGGGAAGCGGACCTGGAGATGCCCCCGCCGACCCTGGAGAACCTGCTCTCCATCGACAGAATCGTCCACTTCGGAAAAATCAATCCGGATTTCGGCCAATTCCTCAAGCGTGCCTGCATTGTTCCCGAAAACGGGACACCCGCCGAAGCGAGCTGGTTTAAACGACTCAAGCAGAAACTCCATGCCCGCTTCACCGAAAGCTGACCGTCACCCGGCCAGACCTTTTACCTGTGGGCCGGCTATACGTTCCAATCGGCCGGGTCCAGCGTGTTGTAGCGTGAGATCTGCTTATCGGCCTGCCCCTTGAGCTGGAAATAGGTGGTGGCGTAGATATTCCAGCGGCACAAGTCGATGGGTGTCACGTCCGAAGCATTCACTGGGCCGACGGTGCCGGCTTTTTCCAGCCCTGCCGCCACCAGCTCGGAGCAGAAAAACCGACTGAAATCTTCACGGTTATATCCGGGGCCGTGGAGGCCGAAGGGCAGTTCATCCAAGGCGTCGACGGCTGATTTAAGGGCCTGGGGCACATCGTAGCCTTTGCGCTCCTGGGCCTGGTTGAAGAGAAAATTGTAAAAACTGACCGAATCGAACTTCTCCTGGCGAAGCCCCTCGTTCAACGGCAGCCACCAGATCTCCCCCTCGTAGGCTTCCATGCGGTCGCTGAGCCGGGAAATCACAACACCGTTGAAGTCATGAATCGAGGTGGATTCGATGACCTGGTTGAAAAACCGCCCGCTGTCGTCATCGACGACCCGGGTCTGGAGGATCACCCCCACATGGGAAACATCGGCACGGGTGGCAAACTTGATCAGTTCCGAAAAATGTCCCTTGCCGCCAAAGGCGATTACATCTCCGGGTTTCATCAATGATCGCGCCTCGCCGTATTCCATTCTTTCCAGGGTCATGTGCCTCTCCTCCTTTCATGAGAAGGTTCCTCGGACAGTGGCGGCCGTGGACGGCCGGTTCGGCCGTCGAGCCACTGTTCAGCAGCTTTTGCTTGAGCAGTTTTTTTATATTGGGATCAGTCCTCATGCCCCACGCGGTGGAGTTTAATGATATTGGTTGAGCCGACCTTGAGCCCCATGCCGATCACCAGCACCACCAGATCGCCCTTCTGGACGCAGTCCTTTCCGATGAGCAGGCTCTCGCTGGATTTCACCAGGCGGGCGGCATCGTCGATATCGGCGATGAACATGGGGGTGATACCCCACAGCAGCGACAGGCGGTGGAACGTATCCATCCGCGATGTGAAGGCGTACACCGGTTTGGACGGGCGCTGCTTGGAGATCTGCTTGGAGGTGCTGCCGGAAACGGAAAAAGCGATGATGCACCGGGCGTTGACCTCCTGGAGAATGTTCACGGCGCTCTGGGCCACCGCGTGTGTCACCGGATCCATCGGGTCCGAATCGTAGTGCAGATTTACCCTTAAAAATGGAGAACTTTCCGACTGCTCGGCAATTTTGGCCATTGTCTGGACCGCTTTGACCGGGTATTTACCGGAGGCGGTCTCACCCGACAGCATCACGGCGTCGGTGCCGTCAAAAATGGCATTGGCCACGTCGGACACTTCGGCTCGGGTGGGTATGGGGTTGACGATCATGGTTTCGAGCATCTGGGTGGCGGTGATCACCGGCTTGTTTTTACGGACAGTCGCTGAGATTATTTTTTTCTGGATAATGGGCACCAGTTCAAGCTGCATCTCCACCCCCAGGTCCCCCCGGGCCACCATGATTCCATCGGCCACGTCGAGGATCTCCTCCAGATTTTCGACGGCTTCCGGCTTCTCAATTTTGGCAATCACCGGAATAGCGACTCCCTGCTTTTTCATTAACGATTTGATCGCCTCGAGATCCTCCGCCCTTCGTACAAAGGAGAGGGCAAAATAATCCACGCCGTTTTTGATGCCGAAATTCACATCCCGGACGTCCTTGTCCGTCAGTGACGGGGCGGAGACATTCACTCCCGGCAGGTTGATTCCCTTGTTCTCTTTCAGCCAGCCGCCGTGGATCACCTTGCAGTTGATGGTGTCGCGGGTCTTGGATTCCACCTGAAGCCGGATCAGGCCGTCATCCAGCAAAATGGTATCACCGGGTTGCACATCGGAATAGAGATTCTGGTAGGTGGTCGAGACCATCTGCGCCGTACCCGCCATGGGTGTTGAAGTAATGGCAAAGGAGGCGTTGCGCTTCAACCGTACCGGCTCTCCGTTTTCCAGCTTACCCACACGGATTTTAGGCCCTTGAAGATCCAGCAGGATGCCCACTGACCGGTTAAGCGTGCGCGCGATGGACCGGATATTTCGGATCCCCTCGGTATGGGTTTCATAGTTCCCGTGGGAAAAATTCAACCGGGCCACATTCATGCCGGCCTCGACCAGTTTTTTGAGCATTTCAGGTGAATTCGAGGACGGGCCGATGGTGGCCACAATTTTGGTTCGGATAGTCATGTGCAACCCTTTCTTGTCTGCCGCAGGCTCCGGCAAACGGTGCGTCTGTAATAGATGTGGGACCACTAGCGATGGAGAGAAAAGTGCCCCCGAATTAGCGGGGAATCGGGGCGAGTACGCCTCAGACAGGTCAGTTTACAGTATTTTTTTGGATGTTAGACAGACTTAAGAAAAGAATCAAGCCCAAAGTCGGTTGAATCCGCACGGCCAATTGCGCTAAAAGCAGACGCAACCTGTTGAACGGAGAAGACCCATGATTTTACGAGTGAAATTGCAGCGTTTGGTTTAGGATCCTGGCCACCCGCATAACCCGTTCGTCGATCAACCGCCGGTCGCATAAGCCGTTGCGGCGTGGGCAAACCAGAAAACCCGTGGGACCGGCAGCCGGGCACGCAAAAGCCACCCCCGGATTTCAACGCCATCACCCGGGCGGGTCAATCCCGGGCCGCGGCCAGCAGCCGGTTGGATAAGGCGTGGCCCAGAATGGCCTGGCTCTCGGCATCCAGGTATGTCGATGCCCGCTTTTCGAACAGCAGGGAGACCGATGCCGGGAATTCCTCGTCGGCATCGTTGAAAACCAGCAGCAGGGGCATCTTGGGCAGCGGGATGAAGCGCCGGCACAGGTCGCAGGTGATGTCCATATCCGGCACACTGCCGCCTACCCCGTCGCAGGCTTTTTCAAGCGCGCTGACACGCCCTGAAAAGGTCCTTGCCAGCGGCCCTTCCACCGTATCGGCCCAGAAGACCGTCAACGGCCCGGCATCGGGGAAATCCCGGTAGGCCACCCATTCCCTTTGCGTGGACTCAAACAGCGGACACATGATCAGGTATCGGCACACCACCACGCAATCGGAGAAATCGGGACGACGCCCCGCTGCATCCTTCAGCCCGTCAGCGGCCAACCGGACGGGCTGGCCGAAATAGGGAACCACCACCGCATCACCATCCACTGTGATGCCCAGCACATCCTCCTTTCCGTCAAACTGCATGGTTTTCAACTGTTCCAGGTAATAGTAATACGTTTCGTCGTAGACCGAACCGGTGGCATGTGGACTCATTGTCAGTTCCTCTGGCGTCGTAATTTCACATCGTGATCGCCGGCGTGGACAAGGGGGTTATCGATACTTATTTTTCCCGAACACTATGACAGCCGATGACCTTTTGGCAACCGGTTTCCGGTGTTATTTGAGTTTACGAATTGGAATCATGCGGCAACCGGATGGACCTCGTGTCAACCGATGAAGCCGATACGGAAAGACCCTATGAAGAATCGCCCCAACGGAATCGACCCGGTAGCTGTCAGCCGGCCCCGGAAGAAAATAAAAACCATGGAACTGGATACCATCGAAGTCAAGGGCGCCCGAGAACACAACCTGAAGCAGGTCGATATCAGCCTGCCCAAGAAGAAGCTCATCGTCTTCACCGGGGTGTCCGGTTCGGGCAAGTCCAGCCTGGCCTTCGACACCATTTTCGCCGAGGGCCAGCGCCGCTATGTGGAATCCCTGTCCGCCTATGCCCGCCAGTTTATCGGGCAGATGGAAAAGCCCCGCTACGACACCATCCGCGGCCTGTCCCCGACCATCTCCATCGAGCAGAAATCGGCCAGCAAGAATCCCCGCTCCACGGTCGGCACCATTACCGAGATCTACGATTACCTTCGTGTGCTCTATGCCCGCATCGGCCAGCAAACCTGCATTAAATGCCACCATCCCGTGGGCAAGGGCGACGCCCAGGGCATGGTTGACCGTATCCTGGAGATGCCCGAAGGCACAAAAATACTCATCCTGGCGCCGGTCATCGACAACCGCAAGGGGGAGCACAAGGAGGTGATGGCCCGGCTTCAACGGCAGGGATACGCCCGCGTTCGAGTCAACGGCGTGGTGCAGGAAATAGAGGCCGTCCAGGCCCTGGCCCGTTACAAAAAACACACCATCGAAGCGGTGGTGGATCGTCTGACGACCTCCACCGCAGACAGCTTCGTGAAACGATTAACCGACTCGGTGGAAACCGCCCTGCGGCTGGGCGAGGGCCGTATCATCCTGCATCGCATGGACAGCGGCGACATCCCCATGAGCGAGGCCCGTTCCTGCTGCGGCATCGCCTACCCGGAACTGGACCCGCCCCTGTTCTCCTTCAACTCCCCCCTGGGGATGTGCCCGGACTGCAACGGCATCGGTGCCAAGCTGGCCATGGACGCAGACAAAGTTATTGCCGGCAGCGGGCTGACCATCCGACAGGGGGCCATTATTCCCTGGCAAGGCCATTTTTCCGGCAAGGGGAAGCTGAACGGTTCCTGGACGGCCGAACAATTGAAGGCCATGGAAGAACAGTGGGGAGTGGACTTCGACACGCCATGGGATCAGTTGCCCCAGGGGCAGAAAGACCTGATTCTTTATGGTTCCGGCGGCCGTGAGCTGACGGTGAGCTGGAATGCGGAAAAAATCCAGGGATCCTTCACGACGACCTATGAAGGACTGCTCAACACCCTCATGCGCCGCTACACCCAGACCGAATCGGAAAACGCCAAAAAATACTACGGACGATTCCTCTCCACCCGGCCCTGCGACACCTGCGGAGGACGGCGCCTGAAGCCCGAAGTACTGGCAGTAAAGATCGGCGACCGCTCCGTCATCGACGTCACCGAAATGACCATCCGGGAAGCCCAGACGTTTCTCACCGGATTGAAGCTCTCCGGCAACCGCAGGATCATCGCCGGTGAACTGCTCAAGGAGATTACCGGCCGGCTGGGTTTTCTGGTCAACGTCGGACTGGATTACCTGTCGCTCAGCCGCAAAGGCCCCACCTTGTCCGGCGGCGAATCCCAACGCATCCGGCTGGCCTCCCAGGTGGGATCGGAACTCACCGGCGTCCTCTACATCCTGGACGAACCCTCCATCGGCCTTCACCAGCGGGACAACATCAAGCTGCTGAAGACCCTGTGCCATCTGCGCGACATCGGCAACACCCTGATCGTGGTCGAGCATGACCGGGAAACCATGGCATCCTCGGACTGGATCGTGGACTTCGGTCCCGGCGCCGGCCACCTGGGAGGGGAAATCGTGGCCCAGGGCACGCCCAGGCAGATCATGCGTCGGAAAACCTCCCTCACCGGCCGGTATCTGAGCGGCCGGGAAGCAATCGAAACACCGGCCCACCGGCGAAGCATCGAAGCCGCCGGCAACCGGCGGATCACGATTGCCGACGCCACCGAAAACAACCTGGACCACCTCACCGTGGACATTCCGCTGGGACTCCTGGTGGCGGTCACCGGCGTTTCCGGCGCCGGCAAGTCCACACTGATCAACCAGATCCTCTACCCGGCCATGGCGGGCAAGCTGCACAACGCCATGCTGGAAACCGGCCGGCACCAGGCCATCCACGGGCTGGAGCACCTGGACAAGGTGATCAACATCGACCAGAAGGCCATCGGCCGCACCCCCCGCAGCAACCCGGCCACCTATACCAAGGTTTTCGACTTTATCCGTGATTTTTTCGCCCAGCTGCCCGAATCCAACATGCGCGGGTACAAGAAGGGACGCTATTCGTTCAACGTCAAGGGAGGACGGTGCGAAGCCTGCAACGGGGACGGTTACATCAAGGTGGAGATGCACTTTCTGGCCGATGTTTACGTCCCCTGTGAAACCTGTCGGGGAAAACGTTTCAACAACGCCACCCTGGAAATCAAATACAAGGACCACTCCATCGCCGATGTGCTGGACCTGTCGGTCATCCAGGCCCGGGAGCTTTTCAAAAACCATCCGCCCATCCGGCGCATCCTGGACACCCTCATGGATGTCGGGCTCTCCTACATCAAGCTGGGTCAGGCCGCCACGACCCTGTCCGGTGGAGAGGCCCAGCGCATCAAGCTGGCCCGGGAACTGGCCAAACGGGCCACGGGACGCACCCTCTACATCCTCGACGAGCCCACCACCGGCCTGCATTTCCAGGACATCAAGATGCTGCTGGCCGTACTTCAGCGACTGGTGGACGGCGGCAACACCGTGGTGGTCATCGAGCACAATCTGGATGTAATCAAGACCGCCGACTGGATTGTCGATCTGGGGCCGGAAGGGGGTAAAGGGGGCGGTCGCCTTGTGGCTCAAGGGCCTCCGGAGCAGGTGGCGCGTTCAGAGAAAAGCTATACGGGCCGGTTTCTCAGAGAGATGATTTCCTGATCCCCAACGCCTACCATGCCATGCGAGCGAGCGGGGGAGAGATGGAGGACGTTCGGTTGGAGAACTGCACCATTGAGACGCATGAATCGGTAGGCCTGTTTAAGAGAGACCTTCCCGACGACCCCTTGAGTTGCATCACCAATAATTGGCTTACTGCGAAGCGCGAATCCCCGAGGATTTGCCGCGGGGATTCGACCCTTCTATCCAACCTTGGGATAGATAACCTCGTAGTTCCGGGCAATGCGTTTCTGATCCGTTTTGTTATTGGCTTTGTGGGCGTGCTGTTTTCTCTTCTTAATCATTTTTTTCTGAAAGGTTTTCGACGACATGGGTCTCTCCTTGGCGATAGGTGAAATCGCGGGTTGAAGATCGTTCGGCTGCCGCCATTGTCGGAATGGATGGGTCATATTCCAACGACTGTTTCGGATTAAATTAATACAACCCCCTGGCGAAAACAAATACAGGCGATGGTAGATTAGTGGTAGCCTTGCTCTGCGTTCGTCAACACCATGGGCGGGGAACCATTTTTACCTGACATGTCGGTCGGTTCGTTTTTTATCCCTATGCGCTATCCGTACGCTGAATTTGATCCGGAAATGTGGTATGCCAGACGCCATGGGAAACAGAAACCATACCGGCACGATCGGCCGCCTCCCGGTGGCATCGATCCTGGAAGCGCTTAAATCCGCATTGGGTGACAACCCCGCGGCGGTGCTGGTGGCGCCGCCGGGTGCCGGGAAAACGACGGCCGTGCCGTTGGCCCTGGTTGAAGAACCCTGGTTGTCCGGCCGGCGCCTGCTGCTCCTGGCCCCCCGCCGCCTGGCGGCAAGGGCTGCCGCCCACCGCATGGCATCCGTGCTTGGCCAGCCGGTAGGTGAAACCGTGGGATACCGGGTGCGCATGGAAAGCCGGGTGGGGCCGTACACCCGCATCGAAGTGGTCACCGAGGGCGTGCTCACCCGCATGCTGCAGCAGGATCCGTCGCTGTCCGGGGTCGGTCTGGTAATCTTCGACGAGTTCCACGAACGCAGCCTGGACGCCGATCTGGGGCTGGCCCTGTGCCGCGACATCCAGGGCGTTCTCAATGAAAATCTTCGGTTGCTGGTCATGTCCGCCACCCTGGATCCGGCACCGGTGGCCGCCCTGCTGGACGATGCGCCGCTGATCCGCTGCGACGGCCGGATCTTTCCCGTCGAAACCCGCTATGTGGACCGGCCGGCGACCCAGCCGGTGGAGCGGACCGTTGCCCGGGTGGTTCGACAATCGGCAGCCCGCGGCGAAGGGAACCTTCTCGTCTTTCTTCCCGGCGCACCGGAGATCAGACGGGTGGCCCGGTTGCTCGAAGAGGGAAACCTGCCGGGCGGGTGGCATGTCACCCCCCTTTATGGCAACCTGTCCCGGGAACGCCAGGATGCGGCCATATCGCCACCACCCGCCGGCCAGCACAAGGTCGTGCTGGCCACATCCATTGCCGAAACCAGCCTGACCATCGAACAGATCGGCGTGGTCGTGGACAGCGGTCTGCAGCGGGCACCGCGATTCGATCCCGGCAGCGGGATGACCCGACTGGTGACCCTGCCGGTATCCCGGGCATCGGCCGACCAGCGCCGGGGACGTGCCGGGCGCCTGGAGCCGGGCATTTGTTACCGGATCTGGGGCGAAATGGCGCACCCCACCCTGGCGCCCTACAACCGGCCGGAAATTCTTGACACCGATCTGGCGGCGTTGGCCCTTGAGCTGGCAGCCTGGGGGCTGAACGATCCCGATTCTCTGCGTTGGCTGGATCCGCCGCCGGCCGCCGCATTCCTTCATGCCCGCCGCTTGCTCGCCGAACTGGGCGCCCTGGATCATGATGGGAAAATTACCCCGCACGGCAGGCACATGGCAGCGCTGCCCGTTCATCCGCGCCTGGCCCACATGATTCTATCGGCCCGCCAGGAGAAGATGGGGCGCACCGCCTGCGACATTGCCGCCATTTTGAGTGAACGTGACCCCCTCCATTTTATTGGCCGGGAGCGCGATGCCGACCTGAAATTGAGATTGGACGCCCTGCACGCCTATCAGGCGAAGAGTCCTTTTCCAATTCATGGCTGTACCGTCGACGCATCTGCCGTCAGGCACATTCTGAAAGTGTCGGCAGTGCTTCAGCAACGGTTGGGCATAAACAAAAAAACTGACGAGGTATCCAAACCGGGCCGACTGCTGGCCTGGGCCTACCCCGACCGCATTGGCCGGCAACGCCCCGGCGCTCCGGGCCGTTTTTTGCTCTCCGGCGGCCGCGGCGCCCTTTTCGACCCGCCCGAACCTTTAAGTGCCAGTGAATACCTGGTCGCGGCGCACATGGACGGCGACCGGCGGGAGGCCCGCATTTTCATGGCGGCCGCAACCGATAAAGAAGGAGTGCTGGAACAGTTCACGAACCGGATCCGATGGCAGGAAACGGTGACATGGGACCCCCAGCGTCAGGCCGTATCGGCGGTTCGCAAGCGGGTCCTGGGTGCGCTCACCCTGGAATCCGAAACGCTGAGCGATCCATCTCCAGAAGCCGTGACGGCCACCATGGTCAGCGGTATCCGCGATAGCGGCATCGACATGCTTCCCTGGACGCGGGCGCTGCGTTCCTGGCAGGCTCGGGTCATGCTGCTGTCACGGATCGATGCGGATGGCGGCCCCTGGCCGGACATCTGCGACACCGTGCTTTCGGACACCCTGAAGGACTGGCTGGCCCCCTATCTGTCCGGCATGACACGATTGAAAGATCTGGGAACGAAAAATTTCTCCATCGCGCTGCGCAATCTTCTCAACTGGCGACAACAGCGCCGGATGGATGAACTGGCCCCCACCCACATCACGGTGCCCAGCGGCTCCCGCCTGCCCATCGACTACAGCGAACCGGTCCCGGTGCTGGCCGTACGGATACAGGAGATGTTCGGCATCACGGCCACCCCATCCATCGCCGGCGGCCGAATGCCCCTGATGCTGCATCTGCTATCACCGGCCGGGCGACCCGCCCAGATTACCCGGGACCTCGCCGGCTTCTGGCAAACCAGCTATCCCGAGGTAAAAAAAGAACTCAAAGGCCGTTATCCCAAGCACCCATGGCCGGATGATCCGCTGAGTGCCGCTCCCACGACGCGAGTCAAACCCAGAAAATCAAACTGAAAAATCAAACTGAACGGTAGCCCGGGCAGGGAATCTGTGGTAAACTTAATTTTTATTTTTCCCGTCCTGCCCGGCCCGAGGGGCTGAGGGCAGGCAACACATCGGTGCGCGGAATAAGGGCCCTTAGGAGGCAACCCCCATGAATTGGCTGAGTATTGGATTGATCGGCTCCATCGTGTTCACCCTGCACTCATTTCAGCAGATCAAGATGACGCTTAAAGACAAGGGGCATCACGTGGATTTGATGACCGGATGGGTTGACGATTTCCGCCGGTTCAAGCAATTGACCCTCACTGAGCCGGACGAAACGACCCGCTACAAGTATCAGCGGGTGCTGAACGGCCTGTACCTGGCCCTGGCCGGCCTGGTTTTCATACCACTGCTGATGATAATGGGGAAATAGACGCTAAGCCAATGGATTCATGCGAAAGAAAACTACCGATGCCCCGATCCAACAGGGCCCTGATCCTGGCGTCGATGGTGCTGATGATCGCGGGCTGCGCCACCCTCTACACCGATTACGAAACGCCCAGCGTGAACGTCAGCACCATCCGGGCACTGCCCTCCGACAGTATCGCGCCCCGGTTCGAAATCGGTCTCCATATCGTCAACCCCAACCGCAGCCCCCTGAAACTTCACGGGATCGCCTACAGCCTGGAATTTGACGGGTACAAAATTCTGACGGGCGTCGCCAACGATCTGCCAACCATCGACGGCTACGCAGAGGGCGATGTGACTCTGATTGCCGGCACCAGCCTGCTGAGCAGCATGCGCTTTTTTGCCGATCTGATGAATGGCCGGCGAGACAGCATCGCTTATGAGCTGAACGCTAAACTGGATCTGGGTGGCTTACGGCCCACGATCCATGTTGGGGAAAAAGGAGAGATCCGCCTTACCGACCTTTTCGGAAAAACCCGATAGCTGTTGCCCCATCACCATGCATTATCGCCTAAAGAGTTCAACCGCTGTAAAAATCCATATATTTAACCGGCAACAAAGATCATCCCGGCTTGACCTTGACCAGTCGGCACGATAAACTGACCATGATATTCCATTCGACCCACGACGACCGGCACACCACCATGAATAGGACTTCAACACGGTGGCCGCACCGGCCTTTATTTCGACAGTGCCTATGAAAACCAACTTCGCCCCGGCCCAACGACTCAATCGGGAAGCGCTTGATGCCGACATCAGTGCCGTTTCCGTCAACCCGGTGATCGACAGCCTGCTCAACACCGTCAGCGGCCTGTTGGCCGTGCTCAACGAACATCGGCAGATCCTGGCCATCAATGATGCATTCCTGAAGATGCTGGGCATCGATGATGCCGACCGGGCATTGGGTCTTCGTCCTGGGGAAGCTGTCGGCTGCATTCACCGCGACGCCGCCGCAGGCGGTTGCGGGACATCTGTCTTCTGCACCACCTGCGGGGCGGCCATTGCCATGGCTGCCTGTTTAAACCATAATGAACCCATCGAAAAAGAGTGTGCCATCACCATGGAGGCAAACGGGATTAAACGCGACCTGTTTCTGCGGGTTCGCGCCTGCCCCATATCCGTGGATGGCCGGCGCCTGATTCTGCTGTTTCTCCAGGACATCACCCGCCAGCAGCAGTGGGAGGCGCTGGGCAGGGTTTTTTTTCACGATTTGAGCAACATCATTTATGGTCTGGTCGGAAGCACCGAGATACTGCTGGACAAAACCACAGACGGAAATCGTGAGATGGTCCAGCGGATTTACCGGCTCTCCCTGCGCCTGGCAAAGGAGGTGCAGATGCAAAAGCACCTGACCCAGATGGCGGGGGCCGACTACCAGCCCATGATCCAGCCGATGACGGTGCAACGGATCTTCGACGAACTCGAGGCCTCCTTTGCCAACCACCCTGCGGCTATGCAGCGGAGCATCCTTTTCATCGACCAGCACCTGGCGGAATCTTTCAACTCCGACTTTTACCTGGTGGTTCGGGTGCTCACCAACATGATGACCAACGCACTGGAAGCCACGGACAAAGGCAAAGGCATCAAGGTGTGGGCGATGCCGGAAGGACGGGAACTCTCTTTTTACGTATGGAATCATCAGCCCATCGCCGAAAATGTGGTTAATCGTGTTTTTCAGCGCAACATCAGCACCAAAGCCAAGTCCGGAAGGGGATTGGGAACCTATTCGATGAAGCTGTTCGGCGAGACTTTCCTGAAAGGACGGATAGACTTCACCACATCCGAAGCCCAGGGGACCACGTTTTGTTTTCGTCTCCCCGTGTCAGCGGCAGACCGCGGCAGCGCCATCTTGTCGCAAGCCTGAAGAATACGACAAGAATTAGTGGGCCACGATAGAGTCGGAGGGATGACCGCCGACAAAGCAAGGTTGACGGTCAAAAAAATGATTGTGGTGTTTATATGTTTAACGAATCGTTCGTTGTCACTGTCGAGGTGGTTCCCCCTGACGGACCGGACCCGGAAAAAGTCCTTACCGCCCTGGAATCTCTGGCAACGCTGCCGTTCCATGGTTTCAGCGTCGCCACCAACCCTGTGGCCAAACCGCGCATGAGTGCCATGGCCCTGGGCGCCATGATCCAGCAGCGCACCAAAAAACCGGCCATCCTGCATCTGACCACCCGGGACCACAACCGGTTAAGCCTGCAAGGCGAGTTGTGGGGGGCCAAGGCGTTAGGGCTGACCACCGTAATGGTGGCCACCGGTGATTTTGTGGCTTTGAAAGACCGGGGAAATACGACGACCGTCCGGGATGCCGATGTATACCGCCTGGTCCGCATGGCCCGGGAGGCAGGTCTGCGGACCGGGGTGGTCTTTGACACCCATCCCGAAAACAACGGCCTGGCCAGGGCGGTGGATCACCTGCGGAAAAAGGTTGCCGCGGGCGCCCAGTTTGCCGTCACCCAGCCGGTTTACGATGAACCGGGGGCCGATACGATCGCCGAAGCCACCAGGGGTATCGGCATCCCCGTCATCATGGGCATCCTTCCCCTGCGAACCCCCCGGCACGCGGAATTCCTGCACACCAGGGTGGCCGGCATTACGGTTCCCGACATGTTGCGGCAGCGCATGAACAGCGCGGCAGACCCGGTGGCCGAAGGTGCCGCCAACGCCCGGGAAATGATCGATGCCGCCCGGAATCGCTTTGCCGGCGCCTGCATCATGCCCCCATTCGATCATTACGAAATTATGGCAGATATCCTGTAGAAACCTCAACAATCCCTGAACACATGGAAACCAAGGAGGATGAAAATGGCTCAGACGGCAAGGGAAAAGAAAAAGGCAAAGGTTATCGAGGTGCTCAACAAAGCCCGGTCCATGGAGCTTTCGGCCATCACCCAGTACATGAACCAGCATTACAACCTGGATGACAAGGACTATGGAGAACTGGCCGCAAAGGTCAAGCTGATCGCCATCGACGAGATGCGCCATGCAGAAGGCTTTGCCGAACGGATCAAGGAACTGGGTGGCGAGCCCACCACCGAACCGGACCAGAAGGTAACCAAGGGACAGTCGGTCGAACAGATTTTCCCCTTTGATGCCGGCCTCGAAGATGATACCATCGATATCTACAACCAGTTTCTGCTGGTCTGCCGCGAAAACGGGGACAGCACCAGCATGAAACTGTTCGAGCAGACGATTGATGAAGAGCAGCTTCATTTCAACTATTTCGATAATATCAGCGATCATATCAGCACGCTGGGAAATACGTACCTGGCAAAAATAGCCGGCACCTCTTCAGCCACCGGCATCGGACCCAGCGGCTTTGTTGTCGGCGGCGGTGCCTGATCCGCTGAGGAAGCAGTGATGGGTCTTTATTGCCTTAAGGCAATCTAATAAATCCAAGGCCACGGGAGGGAAAAAAATCGCCCCGTGGCCTTGACGCTTCCTAAGATAGGGATTCGTTTGCCCCCCCCTGCCTTTTCCCCGTGCAGGAAAATCGTATAAGTCTTGCCGACGATTCCCCCGAATTCATTTCCCTTTTTCTTTCTGGCCGGTTGAACAGTCATTGACCGATGACTGACCGGTTCAGGTTGTCCTTGCCTTCAAAAATAGCTTTTGTTATTGTTTTCCCAATACCCGGAGTTGATCTATCGAAGCTTGTTACCCCCTGCTTAACGGGGTGATGATGCCACGTCCATAATTCTCTCTCATGAACGCTGAATCGACAGCTATGGATCGAGGGCTGCCATGAACGTCAGCTTTTTCGTCTCCCTGTTCGCACTTGCGTTTGTTTTTCTGGCGGATGCGAGCGGCCACGTGGCCCATGCCGCCACCGACATGCCGGCAGAAATTGAAAAGACGTTTGATTACGGGACGCTGATCGAACACACCGTGTCGATCCAAAAAGGCATCCACCGGGTTTCGCTGCGCTTGAGCCAGCGGCGTGAAGCCGAAGGATCGGTGCGTATCGGCAGCGCCCACCTGACATTCTACCCCGGTACCGAACCGGGCACGCCGCTGCTGACGGTGCCCCTTTTTGAGTCCCTGCTGGCCGACATGATGAACGCGCTTTACGGTCGCTTCGGCACCGACCTCAGACTGGAAAGCCTGGGAGCCGCCAGCTACATGGGCATAAAAGAGGTCGAGAAAAAAGGTATCCTGGCTTTCAACGGTTATTCCCCCTGGGAACAGTATCTCAAAAATCCCCGCGCCTTCAGCCAGCTTAAGATTTATGCCATCGTTCAGGACCGCTGGAAGGAGACCGGTGTTTTTTCGGCGATCACCCAGGCATTTGCCCCGCTGGGCTATGATGCGACTTTCTCCGGCTTTGAGAAACTGTTTGTTTTTCCGGCGAAAAAATGTTCTTTTTACCCGGAGCTGGAGGATCTCGGCATTCGCCGGATGGACCGGTTCCCCTACCCGGGAACCATTTCCTTCACCCTGACACCGAAAAAATAGGGATAACGGCAGATGACGACAAACAGCGCATCAGGACTCACCACCAACGACTGATTGAACCCACAGAGGCTGTCATCCGAATGAAGAACGTCCTAGTTGTCGACAACGATCCCATCATGCTCCACACCTTTGTTGGGCTGCTGAAAAGCCAGGGCAGCTTTTTGCAGATTCTCTCCGCCACGAACGTCCAGACGGCCCTGGAAGTCCTTTCCGGAGAAGACGTCCACATCCTGATCACCGGCATGCACATGTCGGAGATGGACGCCTTCGAACTATTGTCTCTGCTGGGGGAAAAATATCCGCAAACCCGCGTCATCGTCATGACCAACAACGCCTCGTCCATGCTCCGCACCAAGATCAAACAGATGGCGTCGGTCATTCACTTCGATCAGGCCCTGGACATCAGCATGCTCACCAAGCGGATCTTCACCGAGCTGCAGATCGACTACGGCGGACAGGTACGGGGGATCACCCTCTCCTCATTTCTCCAGATGCTGGAACTGGAACGCCGTTCCTGCACCCTGCAGGTCACGGCCAAAGGAAAAACCGGAACGATCTTTATCTTAGACGGCAAGCCCGCCGCGGCCAAGATGGGATTGCTGACGGGCAAGTCTGCTGCGCTGCACATTCTCACCTGGGAAAACGTATTAATCGACATCGACTATGCCCCCCGCGAAACGCAACGGGAGATCGCCACCCCCCTGATGAACCTGCTGCTGGAAAGCGGTCGAATCGTAGACGAAAAGCAGAGCCAGCGGCCCAACCAGCGCAAGCACAGCCGATACGACTGCCTGGTGGGCGTGGATTACGACATCAGCGACTGGACCTACCAGTGCTATATGCGGGACATCAGCGAGGGGGGCGCCTACATCGAAACCGAACAGCCTGTCAAAGTGGGCCAGCGGCTCACCATGTCCCTGACGTCCCCGGTACTGGAGCGCACCTGCGACATCGACGGGACGGTGGTCCGCCGGGACCCCAAAGGCATCGGCGTTCGCTTCGAAAATCTGACCCTGCAGCAGAAGCAGGTAATCCGTTCCCTGACGGAGACCCGCTGCTCACCGATCTCCGGCCCCTCGCAATAAGCACTCCGATTTTGTGCGGTATGGCCCATTCATGCCCGGTTATGTCGCCGGGGTGGTTGATTCATTTCCATGAACGCGTTGCCAGCTCCGTCGGCATGTGGCAATGACGGATTGGCGGTTCAGGACGCAGGTTGTCATTCCCGCATGCTGACGGTTCCGGCGGAACCGCCGCTCACATCTTTTCGGATCGCACCTTAAAAAACGGCCGCGGGTTGGACAAGGTGGAGGGAAATTATCCCCCAAAACCGGAACACCGATGATGGCAGGGGGCTATGGACCGAAAAATCCGACCTTGAAGGAAATCGCTTTACGGAAGGAGTTGAGAATCAGGGTTCATTATAAAAGACGAACCGACAACCCCGGAACGACCGGTTATAGCGGAAGAACAGCTGATTTCTCGCCGATTCGGCCGGCTACCGGGCAGTTGCCGGCCGGGCTGGACCCGCCGGATCCCTTACCGGGGGGGAACGGCGCCGGCGTTCGCTGATCCGCATCCCGATGATCCCCATCTCGAACAAAAAATAAAGCGGCACGGCCAGGAGCAGCAGGTTGACGATGTCCGGGGTCGGCGTCACGACGGCCGCCACGATGGTAATCAGAATAACGGCATACCGCCGGTAGCGCACCATGAGGGATGCCTTGGCCACCTTCAGCTGGGCGAGAAGGGTCATGACCAGGGGCAGCTCGAAGAGCATGCCGAAACCCAGGGTGAAAATCAGGCAGAAGGAAACGAACTGGCGGACGCAGATGACAGGCTGGAGGCTTTCCGATCCATAGCTGAGCAGGAACCGGCTGCCGTATGGCAGTGTGAGCCGGATGCAGAACCACACCCCGGAATAAAACAGCAGCATGGCCATTGACCAGAACAGGATACGGGTTCGCCGCGTCAGAATCGGGAACTCCTGCGCAACGGCCGAAAATATCTGCCAGGCGGCATAAGGAAGCACAGCCACGGCGCCCGCGGCAAGGGAGACGGTCACCAGGGCGATGAAAATGTCGGCGATGCCGAAGGCGGCCAGCGGTACGGCGGTCCGTTCCTGAAACCAGGTCAGTATCTTATCGGCCACCGGAAAGACGGATGCGGAAAGGATGGATAGCAGGATTCCGGCCCGTATGAGCCGCCTGCGCAGGTCCTCCGCAACGTCAAGCAGATGGAGGCGTATATCGCTGCCGGATGGGTATGGGGCGCCTGTCATGACTGGTTCGATGGGTTCGGGTTAACTCAGAGCGCGAATCTCATGGTATGGTCGGCCGGCACGCCATTTTCCGCCGGATCAGGCGGCTCGGCGGGGAGCCGTCGAATCAACGCTCACCTGCTGCCCGTTGGCTGAGAACATCCCGTTGAAGATCACCAGTTCCGGATGCGCTTCCAGAGCGTCATACCCGGCAATGGTAATTCCCCGTTCTCTGGCCTGATCCGGTCTGAATGCAAGAAAGCGAAGGAATCCGGGCTGGTCCCCCATCTCTCGGACAACGCAGCGCAGGGTCCTGATCCAGCCCAGGTCATAGCCCATATTGTCAGCCAGGTACAAACGAACCTGCCAGGGTAATTTCCGGTGCAGGTAGATCATCTGGGTAGACTCGGCAGGCGTATTTTCTTCAGGCTGGTCATCGGCTTCCATCTCGGCGAACTGTTTCAGCCTCCGGCCCACGTTCATCTGTCTGATAATCAGGCCGGTTGCTGCCGCCACGCCCACAGCGGCGAGAATCTCAATGACGCTAAAGGCGACGCCGGGAGCATGACTGCCCGGAAAACGGGTCAAGAACCAGAATCCAAGAACCGCCAGCAGCATCACCAACGGGACCTGGATATCCCCAAGCAGCAAGTCGTTGGCCCACCAGGGCGGGTTCGGGTTCCTCCCGCCGATCAGGAGAACCGTTAGCCAGATGGTGGCCAGACAGAGCAACGTGGTTCCGATTAACAGCAGCATACACACCTCCTCGCCGGTTTTGGATACGGCGTCATATTTTCCGATGCTGGTGACTGGCATGCCCGGCCAGACACCCTCGATATCAGGGCAACAGTGCCGGTTTTCGTGTCGACAGTTCCCGAAACGATGCGATATCTTTATCATGGAAACATTACCGCATTCTTTCACCAGCATTACATTTTTGATAGGATTTGACGGGAAGGGCGCTGAGTGCCTGAAACCCTTTAGGGGAAGCGGATCAGACGGCTGGCGGAAGGGAAACGGCGGGCAGGTGCATTTCAAACGTCGAACCGGAGCCCGGCATGCTGGACACCCGCATTTCACCGTGGTGGGCATGAACGACGGCCTTTACCAGGCTCAGCCCCAGGCCGAGTCCCTTGTGGGTGGAACGGGCGCCGCGATACAGCCGGTCCCAGATCCTGTGGATCTCATCGGGATCGATGCCAATGCCCGAGTCGGAGACGCGCACGATGACCGTTTGCGGAGTCTGCTCGATGGACACTCGGATGGTACCGCCTTTGGGGGTGAACTTGACGGCATTGTCGAGCAAGTTGGCCAGCACCTGACAGACCCGGTCCGCATCGGCTGTGAGGCGTGCTTCGGCAGGGAAATTCGTCTCCATGCAAATGCCTTTCTCGTCGGCCACATAGCGATACATGTCGGCCACACTGTCGGCCAGGGGCACCAGGTCCACGGGCCGCAGTAAAAGCCGCATGGCACCGGTTTCAGCTTCGGAAATATCCATGAGCATGGCCAACATCCGCAAAATGCGGTCCGACTCCTCCACGCAGTCCTGCAGGGCCTCGCGGCAGGCGGTGCCTGACGTTTCCGTCTGGAGTGCTTTTTCGGCATTGTTGCGGAAGCGGGTCATGGGGGTACGCAGGTCATGGGCCACACTGTCCAGAGATCCTCGCATGGCCCGGATCAGTTGATTGATCTTTTCGATCATGCGGTTAAACAGGCCGCCCAGCTCTTCAAGCTCGTCGCCGGTCTGGGTGTTGGGGACCCGGGCGTCCATTTTTCCCGATTCAATGGACGCGACGGTGCCGATGAGGTTTCTCAACGGCAGCAGCACCCGCCGGGATAAAACCGCCCCTCCGGTGACGGCCAGCAGGATCAGGGCGATGGCAACGGTCACCAGCACCTCACGAAAGCGGCCCAGAACCGCCAACCGGTCCTCGGTGCTGATGCCCACCTGAAACAGGTTGCCGTCCCGTTGGCTGACAGTGAGAATTTCCAGGACGCTGGTGCCGGTCCGGTTCGGCAGGTGCAGCCAGGACCCGTCAAACGGACCGGGCATCTCCCGCAGGGCCGCCAGATCGAATTCAGCCCAGTGATGGGGAAAGAAAACCATGTCGCTGCCGGTTGACGTAACCGGCACACGGGTGAAAAAGGGGTTGTTTTTGCGGGCACGGTTATTTTCTATAACCGTGTCGTAAAAAGCTTTCCAGCCGCCGTTTTCATATTGGCTGCGCAGGCTTTCAATTTCTGCGGCGACCATTTCCCTGTCCCGGCGGGCCAGGGTGTTCCCCACCAGCAGGTAAGCGATGACCGCCAGAGCCATAAAGCTGAGGAAAAAAAGTACCGTATAACCGGCGGCGATCTTGAAACCAATTGTTTTACCGAGTTTCCACATGCGGCGCCTTGATCGCATAGCCGATCCCGCGGATGGTGTGAATGAGTTTGTCGGGGTAGTCCTTGTCGATCTTGTTTCTCAGCCTGCAGACCAGCACATCCACGACATTGGTCTGGGGATCGAAGTGAAAGTCCCAGATGTGTTCCAGAATCATGGTTTTTGACACCGTGCGGCCCCGGTTGCGCATCAGGTATTCCAACAGGGCATATTCCCTGGGCTGCAGATCGACAGGCTGTCCGCCACGGCGAACCTCACGGGTGATCACATCCACGGACAGATCCCCGCACATCATCCGGCTGGCCTCGACGGTTTTTGATCCGCGGCGCACCAGCGCCTGGACCCTTGCCAGCAGTTCGGCAAAAATAAACGGTTTGACCAGGTAATCGTCTGCCCCGCGCTGGAGCCCGGTGACCCGGTCGTCCACGGTCTGCCTGGCGCTGAGAATCAGAATGGGGATATCGATGCCCCGATGGCGAAGGGTGCTGATAAGGCTCAATCCGTCGAGTCGGGGCAGCATGATGTCCACCACGGCCACATCATAAGTGACGGCCAGAGCCATATGAAGCGCCTGTTCGCCGTCACCCGTGCGGTCAACCGAAAACCCGGCCTCACGCAGCCCGTTTTCCACGAAGGCGGCTATTTTACCATCATCTTCAACCAGCAAGACCCGCATCCTTATTTTCCCTTACCGCCGGGCGGCTTCATCCTTCCGATATCGGGACGGCCGTATGCTGTATGCGTCATGCCGCAGTTCAGGTTGTCATCATATCCTTCGGACACCGGCTTTTTACGGCTGATCGAGCCTTGACGGCTGGGTGTGCGGAAAAGGGTATCCACCGCCTTAGATCACAGCTTACCGGAACGAATAATCGAAAAGACCAGCCACAGCCCCAGGAAGGTGGCGATCACGTAGCCGGAGAACCCTAATACGTCGGTTACGGAGAGCGTCTGAACGCCGAAAAAATCGACTTCGAAGAGAAGCATTTTGCGGGTGGAGTTGAGAATCAGCGAGGCGGCGATCAGCGAGGCGGCGGTCACCAATCCCAAGGTGAGGCGGTTGATGCCGTGTTCGAATTTTCTGGAGGTCTCATCCAGGCCGGTGTGGTTCACCTCGATTTTAGGGGTTTCCGTGGCCAGGCGTTTGAAGAGGCCGTGGGCCAGATGGGGCATCTGGCGCAGATAGCCGCCGAACAGTTTCATGTCCCGGCCCATGTTCTTGAGCACTTTGTGGGCCTCATAGCCCTGCTGCAGCAACTTCTTGGCGTATGGCCGGGTCACCTCCAGCAGGCTGGCCTCCGACTCCAGGATCTTGCCCAGGGCCTCTGTCTGGATGAAGGTCTTGAAGAGCAAAAGCAGGTTGCGGGGCATTCGGATGCGGTATTTGTAAACCAGCCGCATGGTCTGGTAGTAAACGTCCTTTACCGAAATGGTTTTCAGGGATCGGCCGTAAAACGGCTCGGCCATGTCTTTGAGGTCCATCCGGAAGCTTTTCAGATCCATGGTCCGCGGATCGATCAGGCCGGCGGCCTCGAAGGCCTCCATCACCATGTCGTAGTCGTGTTCGGCAAAGCCCAGAAACAGGTGGGCGATCTGCATCATGGTCTCTTCGTCCAGGTATCCCACGATGCCGAAATCAACCAGGCCCACGCGGCCGTCGTGCATGACGAGGGTGTTGCCCGGATGGGGATCGGCGTGGAAAATGCCGGCGGCCATCAGCTGGCGGGAAAAAGATCGCAGGCCGATCATGGCCACTTCCTGGGGGTCGATGCCGTGTCGACGGATCTCGTCCACGCGGTCCATCTTGATCCCTTCGATGTGCTCCATCACCAGTACCGACTTGGCCGTAAGATCCCAGTAGACCCGGGGGATGTAGATTTCGTCGATGTCCTTGAAGCTGCGGGTGAAGCGCTCGATGTTGCCGGCCTCGATCAGCATGTCCAGTTCCCGGAAAATGGTGCGTTCGAACTCCTTGACCAGGTTGACCGCACCGAGAATGCGGCCCAGATCGAAGGTGCGCTCGAACCGGGCGGCAAAATAGTACATGACCTGGATGTCTTTGCGGATGCGTTTTTCGATCCCCGGCCGGACCACCTTGACGGCCACCTTCTCGCCGGTTTTCAATCGGGCGGTATGCACCTGGGCCACGGATGCGGCCGCCATGGCCGTCTCTTCAATGCTTTCGAAAAGCTGGTCCAGGGGCTGGTCCAGGTTGGTTTCGATCAGCCGGCGGATCCCGTCGAAGGGCACGGGCGGCACCTGGTCCTGCAGTTTCGAAAATTCATCGATGTACTCCGGAGGAAAAAGGTCGGCCCGGGTGCTCATGAGCTGCCCCAGTTTGATGAAGCTGGGACCCAGCTCCTCCAGGGTACGCCGGATGCGGGCCGGATCGGGAAGGCCGGATTTGATCTTGGTGCCGGTTCGCCCCTTCAGTCGATCGGCGATCTCACCCATGCCGTGTTTGATGAGCACGCGCGAGATCAGACCGAAATGGCGAATACCGCTGAGGCGGCGGCTGGAAAAAGGAAACGGCATCAGATTACCTTTTTGATATCATTTCTGGAAGGTTTTTAACCGGCGATGCCGAAAATCAATCCTCGTCATCCGCCGTGTCGTTCACCGCCTTCCATTTTTTGGAAATTTTCTTCAGCATGTACTCATCGGCCACGTAACTCTCCACCAAGCCGCAGTCCGCGCAGACATAGTTGTCCAGGGCGGCCATGGCCGTCAAGCTGATGGGAATGGAGTTGCTGCCGAACGGACCGCTTTTCAGGGGAAGGTCTTCGGCCGAATAGATCCTCGCTGACCCGCACTTGGGGCATTTGCCCTGCTTCATGGTGATTCCTCCCTTGTTTTTCGTGGCTGGTTCTTCCGTGGATGGTTGCTCACCGTGTTATGACGCAAACCGGAGTCGGTGTCAACGCACTTCACCGGACAGGCAAAGCGGCGTCAACGGGTGGGCCGGGGATGGGAATACCGGTCAATGAAGGCGTGACGGTCCACCACCGGTCACGGCATTGGCCGCCGACCCCGGGCGCCTTGCAAAAGCCGGTGGGTTCCGGTACAACGGCGGAACCCTTACCGGGTGTCGGCAGGCGGCACCCTGCACCCCGTTTTCAACCAGAGACCGGCAACAGCCATGAGCGCAACCCCTAAATCCACCCTTCCCGCCTTCCTCATGGTGGCCGTGGCGCCCCTGTGCTGGGCCGGCAATATCGTGCTGGCCAAGGGGGTGGCCACATTGATTCCACCGACGGCACTGGCTTTCTGGCGGTGGGCCGTCGCCTTTCTGGTTCTCCTGCCATTGACCTGGCCCTACGTCAAACGGGACTGGAAAACGGCCCTGGCCGGATGGAAGATATTGGGGCTGCTCGCCATGTTCGGCGTCACCCTCTTCAACACCCTGCTCTACACGGCCATGCACACCACCACGGCCATCAACGGCGCCCTGATCCAGACCACCATGCCGGCGGTCATCATCGTGATCTCCCTGATTGTATACGGGGAGCGGGTCTCCTGGTTTCAGGCCGCCGGAGTGAGTCTCTGCGTCGTGGGCGCCGGGGTGGTGGTCCTCAAGGGCCGCTGGCAGGCCCTGATCGACATGTCCCTGGTGCAGGGAGACCTGCTGATGATCGTGGCGGTGGTCCTCTATGCCCTCTATTCGGCCCTTTTGCCCAAACGGCCGAACATACACCCCATGAGCTTTCTGACCTACACCTTCGGTCTCGGATGCCTGGGCCTGCTGCCGCTCTACCTGTGGGAAATGTCGGTGGTGGGAACCTTCACGCTTACGCCCGGGGTGGCCGGCAGCATCGGCTACGTGGCCATCTTCCCCTCCATCGTGGCCTATTTTTGCTGGAACCGGGGGGTGGCCGTCATCGGCGCCAACCGCACCGGCCTGTTCATCAATCTGATCCCGGTCTTTGCGGCCATCCTGGCCATCGTATTTCTGGGAGAATCCCTGAAGACCTTCCACCTGGCGGGGATGGCGCTGATTCTGCTGGGATTTGTGATGTTCAACCGATGACTGCCTTGCGGATACGCTCCAGGGCGTCTTGCAGAATCGACCGCGGGCAGGCGATGTTGATTCGCTCGAACCCGTCACCTTCGGGACCGAAGATAAACCCTTCGTCCGGAAAAATCCGTGCTTTGCCCAGCATCAGGCGCTTGAGTGCCCATTTGTCCAGCCCCAGCCCCCGGCAGTCCAGCCACACCAGGTAAGTGCCTTCGGGGCGGATGACCCGGATGCCCGGAATGTGGCTGTCAATGAATTCCTGAAGATAGTCCAGGTTGTCCTCGATATACGTCATCACCTGTTCCAGCCACGGTTCCCCTTCCCGGTAGGCCGTCTCGCAGGCCAGCACCCCGAAAGGAGTGGCCCACTTCCCCATGCCGCAGCTGTTCAGGGTCTGCTGGAACCGGTGTTTTAACCGATCGTTGGGGATAATGATGTTGGAGGTGTGCAGGCCGGCCAGGTTGAAGGTTTTGCTGGGGGCGGTGCAGACCACCGTATTCTGGGCCATCGCTTCGCTGATAGCGGCAAAGGGGGTGAAGGTAATCCCTTTGAAGATCAGGTCGGCGTGGATCTCATCGGCAACGACCAGCACCCGGTGCTTCAGGCAGATCTCCCCGACGTGCGCCAATTCCTCCCGGCTCCACACCCGGCCCACGGGGTTGTGGGGGCTGCACAGGATATAAAGGGTGGTTGCGGGGTCCGCCGCCTTTTTCTCAAAATCGTCAAAATCCATTTGGTAGCAGCCGTCGTCGAGGATCAGGCTGCTGGAAACAATCTCGGCGTTGTTGTTTTCGATGGCATTGAAAAAAGGATAATATACGGGCCGCTGGACAAGCACCTTTTCTCCCGGCCCCACAAAGGTGCGCACGAGATAGTTGACTGCCGGAACCACCCCGGGTGTCGACACGATCCATCCCGGTTCGATCTCCCAGCCGTGGCGCCGTTTCATCCAGTCAACCACGGCCCGGTCGTAGGCCTCCGTTCGAATCGTATACCCGTAGATGCCGTGCTGCGCCCGCCGGACCAGGGCATCCACCACCGGCCGGGGAGCGGGAAAATCCATGTCCGCCACCCACAGGGGCAGGACCCGGTCTTCACCATAATAGTCGTCGGTGGCATGCCAGCGGGATGGGTCGTCGGGATCCTGAATCACGCCCCATTTGGCCGACTGGGTATCTTTTCGGTTGATCTCACGGTCGAAATCATATTTCATGGTGATGTTTCCCTCTTATTCCTGATCATGTGATGGCAGACAGCTGACTGGAGGTCTCATACCACCCGATCCCTCCGACGTCGATTGTTTTCTCGACCGTGATGGTTACATTCGAAGGGTCCAGGGGGTCGGGGATCCAAGGGTTCAAGGGAAACGTGCTGCAATTGCCAAGGAGCAGGATGCGCAAATCTCAGCACCGCAGCGGGTCCATTTAGTTTGGGCAAGGTTGTCGAAGCCACCCCCTTGAACCCTTTTTCTACATCCGGAGAAAGCCTAAGTTCGACTTGACGTTGTCCTGGCGCAATGGAGAAAATATGACCGCCTCACCGACCACCGACTGGCACAACAAACGGGCAACCCCGGATCAGGCCCTGGCCCGCATCGAGCCGGGAATGAACATTTTCCTGGGCACCGGCGCCGCCGAACCCCGCACCCTGGTCAAACGCCTCATGGCATCGGATGCCCTTAATCTTCAGGACCTCACCCTGATCCAGATCCTGAGCTTCGGGGATGCCATCTCCCTGGAAGAACTCCGTTCCAATAAATACCGCCTGAAAACCTTTTTTTCCGGCTGGGTGGCCAGCGAGGCCATCACCGCCGGGCGGGTGGACCTGATCCCCAGCCGGTTTTCCGCCATTCCGTGGCTGATCAAAGGCCGGCAACTGCCCATGGATGTGGCCCTCATCCAGGTCACCCCGCCGGACAACGAAGGCCTCTGCTCGCTGGGCATCGCCGTGGATGTGGGGCGGCAGGTCATGGCCCAGGCCTCCGTGGTCATCGGTGAAATCAACCCCCACATTCCCCGCACCTATGGCGATACCTTCGTATCGGTGAATGATTTCGATCTGCTGGTGGAAAGCACCGAGCCGGCACCGGTCTTCCCCTGCTGGCCGGTGGACGACATCTTCGACCGGGTGGCGGCCAACGTGGCCTCGGTGATCGAAGACGGCAGTTGCCTGGGGTTCACCTTCGGCCCCCTGTTCGAAGCCCTGCCCCGGCACCTGGCCGGCAAGAAGGATCTGGGCATCCACACGCCCTTCATGACCGACGCCGTCATGGCCCTGGTCAAAAGCGGTGCGGTCACCAACCGGCGTAAAAAAACCTTTCGCGGCAAATCGCTCACCTGCTACGCCATGGGTTCGGCGGAGCTGATGCACTGGCTGGACCGCAACCCCCTGGTAGAATTTCAGAGCATCGACAAGGTCTTCAATCCCATAGAGATCGGTCGGAACTCGCGATTCGTGGCGATCTTCCCGGCCCGCAAGGTGGACCTGTCGGGGCGCATCGCCATGCACGCCGGCAAGGGTCAGGTCACCTCCGGACCGGGTCAGGCCATGGATTTTTTCAACGGCGCCGAGATATCGCCGGGCGGGTTCACCATCTTCGCCCTGCCCAGCCGCAACCTCAAAGGGGAAAACAACATCCGCATCTCCATCGAGGAGATGCCCAACCAGTTGAACCTGCCCGACTCGGTCAACATGATCGCCACCGAATACGGCATCGCCTCCCTTTCCGGCAGGACTCTGCGGGAACGGGCCCAGGCCCTCATCGAAATCGCTCACCCCGACGACCGGCCGAAACTGGTGGAAAAAGCCAAGGCGGAAAACATCATCTACCCGGACCAGATTTTTCTGGCGGAAAGCGCCCACCTCTACCCGTCTGAAATCGCCGAGCGGCACACGTTCAAGAACGACATCGTAATCCGTTTCCGCGCCATCAAACCCTCCGATGAAGAAGAGATGCGGCGCCTCTTTTACCGGTTCTCGGACAAGGCCATCTATTACCGTTATTTCACCCCCATCAAAACCATGCCCCACGCCAGGATGCAGGAGTATGTCAATGTGGACTACCGGGATGTGCTCTCCGTGGTGGGCCTGGTGGGGCCGCCGGGTCAGGGGCAGATCATCGCCGAAGCCCGCTTTGCCAGACACAGGGACAAACCTTACGTGGATGTGGCCTTTGTCGTGGACGAGGATTACCAGGGGCTGGGCATCGCCACCTATCTTTATCAGATGTTGGCCCGCCTGGCCCGCCAGCGCGGCGCCCGAGGCATGACCGCCGACGTGCTGGCCACCAACCAGGCCATGATCAAGGTATTCGAAAAAGGCGGGTACCCGGTGCGCAGCCGCTTCGAGGACGGTGCCTACGCGTTGACCATATCCTTTGATAAGGAGGCGGAAGACTGAAGGCGGAGGGGAACCGTTCCGATGTTGATTTAGGGATTCGCGTATGATCAGGGGCTCTACCCATTCATCGGTTTCAATCGGATAGCAGCACCATCGAATGAGCGTTAAACAGGGCGCAAACGTCATCCCCTTCAACGAGAGCGAGACGCCTGGCGCTTGCACTGGTTACCAGCGAACAGACCTCGCTGCCATCGGGAAGCCGCACGATGTATTCCGTGTTGATTTCTCCGCGGTTGATTCTTTCGACAACGCCATTTAAAATATTATCTGCACTGGTTTTTAAACCCTTTCCGCTTTTCTGCAACAAAACCCAGGGCGCCTTGACTTCGGCGGTGATCAACTTGCCCACCTTCAAGCCAAGGCGGTGGAAGCTATCGTTGGTGATCACCGTCGTCAGCAGATAACCGCCCATGGTCACCAGTCCGACCTGGGTCTGAATATCGCCCTGCTTGACGGTCTCGATCTTGCCGAAAAAAGAATTCCGTGCGCTGGTCTTGCGAGCCGACTCCTTTTCCATGAACAGCCTGATCGCCTGCTGGATATCATCATCGGAAAAAGACACGTAGGAAGAGGCCAGGTTGGGGGTTGAATGCCCCAGCAGCATCTGGACGGCCGGGAGGGGCATATTGTTTTGCATTAATTCAACGCCGCGTGATTTACGCAAGCTTTCCGGCGCCCCAAGTTGCTTGGCGATCCCGCAGGCTTCGGCACGCTCGTAAAACTTTTTCCTGACGAATCCATGGTCCACACGCAGCCAATTTTCCGTTTTGTCTTCTTTTTGCATGTCCGAGATCATCGTTCGGATTTCCCGACAGAGTGCCTCGGACAGCTGGACTGTGCGCCGGGGGCGGGACGAGTCATCCTGCATGGGGCCAAACGTTGCGATTTTTTTATCAAAATCGATATCCTGCATTGGGTCAAGGTTTGACACTTCACTCAGCTTTGCGCCTGTGTAACGAATAAGCAGGAAAATGATCAGTATGCGTCGCCGGGCAAGGCGCACATCGGAACGCGGCGTCGCCTCGGTCCATTCACGAAAGGATCGCTCCAACCGGTTGAGCTGGATCGAATCGAGGAATTTGTCCTGAGCCGGTGTGGAAGATATACGTCCGTGGAAGCTCCGTACCGGCATTGAAACCGGTGGAGATGCCTGGCCGTCAATCTTCCGGTCCTGTGTTTTGGTTTTCATGACTCCTCATTATTCATCTTGTCCTTGAGCAATCGGCCGGAACGGCCTTCAATGCAACATTGATGGCCTCGTAAAAAGTCCCCCAGGTGTCATTCCCGCGGAGGCGGGGATCTATAACTATTTGAATCTTAGGGATCCCCCTCTTCACGGGGATGACAAAAAACCTGAGATCTCGACTTTTTACGATTCCATCAACATTCCATCAACATTGCCCTTGACATCTTTTCAACCGAAAAATATTATCACGATAAATAAAATTATCGTGATTGTATGTCAAGTGTGAGGCATTTTTTAAAGCCGGCCTCTTGATATCGGCTAATCGGAAATTTCCGGAGAATGGCATGAATTCAACCGAACTGACCAATCGACGATCCGACCTCCATTCGATGTTTCGGTTCAACCGCATGGAACTGGCGGGCAGCCTGGGCGACTTGGGTACCATTTTGCCTCTGGCCATCGGCATGATTCTGATCAACGGCCTCAGCCCACTGGGATTATTCCTGGGCGTAGGGCTGTATTATGTCTGTTCCGGTCTCTATTTCAGGGTAACCAGTCCGGTCGAGCCCATGAAGGTCATCGGTGCCTATGCCATCGCCACCGGCATCACCGCCGGACAGATCCAGGCCTCCAGTCTGTGGATTTTCCTTTTTCTGTTGATTATCGGCGGGACCGGCATTATCACCATGATCGGTCGTTATATTCCTAAACCTGTTATTCGGGGCGTTCAGCTGTCCACCGGGGTGCTACTGGTTTCCCAGGGTGTAAAATTGATGCTGGGCACATCGAAATTTCAAGCGCTGCGACAGGCGGCCGAACCGTACCTGAGCATCCAGGCCCTCGGGCCGATCCCCCTGGGATTGATAATCGGCGGTGTTTTGGGCGTGCTCACCCTGATACTGCTGGACAACAGACGATTACCGGCGGCCATTGTCGTCGTCGGAGTCGGCATTTTGATAGGTTTTCTATTGGGAACCGGTGAGGGCTTTCACCAGATTCAGATAGGATTTTACCTGCCTGAATGGTTGCCCTACGGACTTCCATCGACCGCTGACTTCACTTTCGCCCTGTTGGTGCTGGTGCTGCCCCAGGTGCCCATGACGCTCGGAAACGCCGTCATGGCCAATGCCGACCTGTCCATCCAGTATTTCCCCGAGGAGGGGAAGCGGGTCACCTACCGCGCATTGTGCATCAGCATGGCTCTGGCCAATCTTGGCGCCTTTTTCCTGGGCGGAATGCCCATGTGCCACGGTGCCGGCGGCCTTGCCTCCCGATACCGCTTCGGCGCACGCACCGGCGGGTCCAATCTGATGATCGGCGCCATATTCATTGTCCTGGCGCTTCTTCTGGGGGACCATCTCATGGGGGTTATTTATTTATTGCCCATGTCAGCCCTGGGTATTTTGTTGATATTCGCCGGGGCGCAGCTGAGTCTCACGCTTTTGGACATAACCGCACGCAAGGATCTGTTTGTGGTGATTCTGATCGTGGGCATCACCCTGGCCTCGAATCTGGCGGCCGGATTCCTGGTCGGCATTGCCGGAGCTTATGCGCTGAAATCGGAAAAGCTAAACGTTTAAGGGAGCTTAACCATTTAGGCACTTTTGATTATCGCGATCTTCATCATTTCCCTGATGCGGGCGATGGTCGGCCTCGGTGGGGCTGATCTTATCGCCCCTTTTCGGGATTCTCAGATACCTGCACGTTTCCCTTCATGTAAAAACCGTTTCAGGTCCCAATTACCTATTCGATCATCGACCAATGAGGCGTTTCTTGCATTGCCCTAAACCTTGCCGAATGTTATGTGTCGTGGTGCCCCCGAATGATAAAAGTAAAACATGACTGCTGAATACCTGATTCTCATCATCGGTTTTGTGTTTGGCTTCTACATGGCGTGGAACATCGGTGCCAACGATGTTGCCAATTCCATGGCACCGGCTGTGGGCGCCAAGGCCATCACCATCCGCCAGGCTGTATTCATTGCGGGTATTCTGAATATCGTGGGCGCAACCTTTATCGGTTCTCACGTCACCAACACCATTCGTAAAGGCATCGTTTCCACCGAGGTGATGTCGGACCCACACGTTGTCTTAGCTGGTGCACTTGCAGCCATGCTGGCAGCCGCGTTATGGGTCAGTTATGCCACCTGGCGCTCCCTCCCGGTTTCAACAACCCATTCCATCGTCGGCGCCATGATCGGCTTCGGAATCACAGCGGGCGGCTTTTCAGTGATCAACTGGGGAAAGTTGGGGGAGATCGTCCTGAGTTGGATCATATCGCCTGTTCTCAGCCTCATCATCGGATTTTTAATGTTCAAGGTGATCATCAAGGTCATCCTTTCAAGAGATTCCGTGTTCGAACAGTCCATACGGACATCACCCTATTTCATCGCCAGTGCGATCTTTGTGGTGGTTCTTTCGTTTATTTTTAAAACCCCTCTGGGCAATCAACTTACCCTATCGACACCCCAGGCGTTGATTGCAGCGTCCGTTTTTGCATTTGTATTCGGTTATCTTGGAAAATTTCTGCTGCAGAAATTTCTTTCCCAAAACGGAGGAGACAGCAACGGAGCCGAAGAGGTGTTCCGAAGAATTCAAATCGGTACCGCCTGCTATATTGCCCTGGCACAGGGTGCCAATGATGTGGCGAATGCCATCGGGCCCCTGGCGGTGATTTATTTTCTGGTGAAAACGGGAACGGTCGGGGCCAAGGTCCCTGTTCCGATCTTCCTGTTATTGTTCGGCGGGGTTGGTATTGCCTTGGGCATCGGTATGGCGGGAAAGCGGGTAATGACAACCATCGGAACCCAAATCACGACACTGACCAATACCCGGGGGTTTGCGGTCAGTTTCTCTGCAGCCACAACGGTTCTGGTGGCCTCAAAGCTGGGCCTGCCCGTTTCCACGACCCATGCCGCCGTGGGCGGGGTAATGGGTGTCGGTCTGGCACGGGGCCTCGATGCCGTTAATTTCAGGATCATCTTTCAGATCATGATATACTGGGTCCTGACGGTTCCGGCTTCAGCTATAACCAGCATGATTGTCTATAAAATAATCCGCATATTCTACTAAAGGAGAGGGGCCGTGAGAATACCCTTGTTGTCCATGTTCATGACGTCTCCGTTTGAGGGACTGCAGGAGCATGCAGAAGTCATAAAGGACTGTTCATGGGCGTTTCAGGAAGCGGTGGAATGCCATATTTCCTATAAGTGTTCCCGGTTCGACTCCCTCCGGGGGGACATCATCGAGATGGAAAGGGAGGCCGATGCCATTAAACGCAGAATCCGTGGACATATTCCAAAAGGCACGCTCATGCCGATCGACAAATTCCAGCTCTTTCGCTACCTGAGAGAGCAGGACAGTGTGCTGGACGCCATGGAAGAAACGCTGGACTGGCTTTCCGTCAGACCCCATGCAGCGATTCCGGAAGCGCTTCACAAAGATATTTTCTATTTGGTCGACACGGTGCTGGATCCCGTTGATGAACTGAGCAGCATGGTAGCGGAAGCAAGGAAATATTTTAAGACGTATAGAGAAGAACAACGGGTGATCGTTAAAGATATCATTCGAACCCTGCGCCTTCAGGAGCATGAAGCCGATCATGTGGAACACACCATCAAGGCAAAAGTATTCAACATGGATGTCGATCCAGTCACGATCTTTCATATCGTCAGACTGGCTGAAATTATCGGTTCAATCGCTGACCATGCCGAAAACGCCGGCGATATGATGCGTGCAATGGTGGCCAAGTAGGATACCGCTGCATGATTGAGCCTATCAACCCACCCCAAAACGGCATGATCTGGGTTTTTCTTTGGATAAACGGATTTCAACTACTTCATTGAAGCAGGCCCTCAAAATGTTCAACCGGCAAGGGGGGGCTAAAGAAAAAGCCTTGGGCCAGGTGGCAGTTATGGTCCTTGAGAAAACGTAAACTCTCCATGTTTTCAACGCCTTCAGCAACAGCTTTGATTTCCAGTTTATGACACATATCGATCATGGAGGATATGATCGCCCCATCACGTCCCTTTAGATCTGCGTTGCGGATAAAAACCTGATCAATCTTCAAGGTATCGACATGAAATAATTTTAAATGAACTAGAGACGAATAGCCCGTGCCAAAGTCGTCCAGTGCGATCCTAAGTCCCATTCCCTTGAGTTCATCCATGATCAGGATCGCTCGTTCAGTATCGTGCATCATCGCTGTTTCCGTGATTTCAAGCTCCAAGAATGCCGGATCAAACATGGTGGTTTCAATAGCGGATTTTATTTTATCGACAAGATGGGGATCAAAAAATTGACGGACTGAGAGGTTAACGCCCAAACTAAGGTTTTGAAAACCTCTGTCATGCCAAATTTTCCCCTGGCGACAGGCCGAATTAATTGCCCACTCGCCGATTTCGATAATCAGGCCCGTTTCTTCTGCCAGGGGTATGAAATCATCAGGAGAAACCAGCCCCATTTCTTTATCTTCCCATCGTATCAGGGCCTCCATTCCTATCATCTGACCCGTGCCAATATTATATTGCGGCTGGTAATGTAGCTGGAACTCACGGTTTTTTATGGCGTAACGCAATTTTGTCTCAATTTTTAAGCGTTCAACAGCTTTTTTGTTCATATCTGGACAGTAATAACGAAAGGTATTTTTACCCATTTCTTTAGCTTTATACATTGCGGTATCTGCATTTTTTAGTAAGGCCTCAACATCATTTCCATCATCAGGGTAAAAAGCAATTCCGATGCTTGTCGAAATAAAAATTTCCCGGTTCTTGATCTTAAATGGTTCCTTGAAGAGATTCAGGATTCTTTCAGCAATTGCTGTCGTGACTTTCTTGTCAGAAATATCCGTGATGATAAAAGTGAATTCATCTCCACCAATGCGAGCAAGGTAATCCTCGTTGTTATTTTTATCTAAGTTTATTGTCCCGCCCGGCCTTGCTATAGCGTCGCTTTGTCGCAAATATTTTTTTAGGCGATTCCCCACACTGGCCAAAAGTTTGTCACCTGCCGAATGACCGAAGGTATCGTTGGTTTTTTTAAATTCATCCAAGTCGAAAAAAAAGACGGCAACCGATTTGCCATTTCTGCTGGCTATTGATATTTCTCGATACAGCCTGTCAAGAAACAAAGGTCTACCGGGAAGGCTCGTTAACGAATCATAATAAGCCAAGGCCTCGATTTTTTTCTGGCTCTTCCTTAATTCTGTGATGTTGTGCGATAGGACAACCGCATAAGATGCTTCTTTGCCAGAGGTGAAGCATGGCGTATAAATCGTTTCAATATAATTAATCTCATTCTTTTTAAATTCATATGCGTCAACATGGGAGACCGTCTTACCGGTGAAGCACTCGTCCAATTTCGATTTAATGATTTGGTCGAATATTTTTTGTCCCCAAACATCGGCTACGGTATGATTCAGGATGTCTTCCTTCGTTAATTGGCGAGCTCTTATATACGCATCGGTCACAATGCAATAGGTATAGTTTCGATCGATAAGAGTAATGGAATCGAGAGAGGCATTAACCATCATTTTATATAAATACAGCTCATGTTCGAGCTGTTTGTAAATAAGGTTTTTTGGATTCATATATTGATACCGATGTCCCAAAGATATTTAAACTTTTTGCGTTTTATCCGTTTTATAAATCAAGTGAACCTATGTCAGATAATAGATAATACCCATTTTTTTCGAATGGCGGTTTTTTAGCGTCGTCGTCCGTAACTTTCAAAACCATATTGATTGGATTTTTATTCAACGGGTTATCATCTTCAATTACTGGAAAATATTGACCAAAAAATTCAACTCCAATATTGCCGTGCCCCTTAATAAAATCATCAAACAAAATTTCCTTTTCACCAACAATACTTTCGGGCGGTTCTCCTTCTCTAACGTAATAAATAATTGACATGTCAGCGGCTCCTATCCAGTAATTAAAGATTTTTAAAATTCATGGGTTCTTCTTTATACTGGAATATTTTTTCAATCACATTGTATTGTTTTTGGGGTTTTATGAAAATATTCATCAAAATTAGACAGGCTCTTTATTGGCATTTCCCATTTCATCATCCTGGGATAAATACTGCATATGGTGTTTTCATTTCATCAAACAGATGTTCAAAAAATTTTTTTGCCTGTAATCTTATTTCTTCATCGATCGCATCGTGATCTTTGCAGTTACAAACAAAGAACTCTCCGGCAGAGCAAGCTTTATAACAATCCAGCATCTTATCGAAAGTCTTCTGGATTTGATCTGAACAATCAACAAACGGATCGGCGGCAGTTACGATCAGCGCATGGCGCTGCCCCTCAATAAAGGATGTGTGGTTGGGATCTGAACACGATCCACGGAAAAGGCAATGACACCGATCAATGAAGGCCTTCATCTGGGAACTGAAGCCTGTATAATACACAGGCGACGCATAAATAACCAAATCGCAGTTCAGCATGCTGTTTATGATATTCGAGACGTCATCGATCTGGACGCAACCGGGCTCGCTCTGATTTTCCTTGCATTGAAGGCAGCCTAAACAACCGTTCACATCTTTCGAATACAACCCAAATCGTTCGACGTGATGACCGACGGATTCCAGTTCCTTCTCAACCCAAACCAGAATTTTTGCTGTGTTCCCGTCTTCAAATGGGCTGCCAAGAATGGAAACAATCCGCATAGATTCTTTTTCCCCTGATAACGAACGTTGGTCGTTATCCTGAATCAAATGGGAATAATTACGTCTTTCGCGGATTTGGTCTCCAACCCGTATCCCTTTGAATTTCACTTCTGACTTGACAAAATCAATAAATTGCCTTTCCGATTCGGACGCAATAGTGCAGATCTCACATCCGATATTCACGATATCCCTTTTTATATCATGATGTTGCCATCTTATAGACAGTTCTATCGGTTTTGCAAATGTCAAATTTCGGGTGCCGGTGATCGCCTTTAAAAACAGTTTTTCTCCTTTAGAGAAATCGCTCTTCATTGTTGGGATAATAGCGAACTGAAACCCCGACTGACCGAAGTCCACCGTAGACAAAGCGATTGTTCTATCCGCAGATCTTGCTTTTACAACTACACAATAGACGGCATCCTTTTTCGATAAAGGGAACCGTCTGAATTTCCTTTTTTCATGCAGTTCACTCTTTGTCATGACCGCCCCGACGACCAGGAGTGGGATTCATTTCAAGTGGGTCCTGCTTGGCGTTAATTTTTTCCCTCAACCTACCGGAGCACTTGAAAGTCACAACCCCACGGGGCCTTAAAATCATTTCTTGGCCGGTTGCCGGATTACGGCCCATCCGTTCCCGCTTATGTCTGACACTGAACTTGCCGAAACCGCTGATCAGAACATCCTCGCCGGATTCCAAGGTGGATTTAACGATTTCAAGCAACGATTCAATAACTTCGATGGCCTGCTTCTTGGGGAATCCCAGTTCAGATTGTACCTGTTCTGCGGCATGATGTTTCGTTAGCGCCATGGGTGGATCTCCATTTCATGCATAGTGAAATTACCTTTCTGCCATGACCGCCTTTTTTTCGATCGGGCAAGAGATTCAAAGCAAAGATTTTTATAGTGGGAAATAATTCCCAATTAAAGGGAAGAATGGTGGATTTGTCAACATCCTAAGTTCTTGTGCTTAGCAGGTGGCAACTACTTGTATTTTTTTTGTTCTATCAAAAACAAAGGATTATGTTTGCCATTTGCACAGAACAGTTACCTCACCTTAATTGCCCAATCGAGCCATTTGGGATTTGTGCTCAATATCGCAACGTCCGCAGTTCCAGGATTACGTTGCGAAAAGCGTGTTGCCTGATCGGGTACTATTGGGATTGAACTACGGTGGCGACCATTGTCAGAACAGTTGGTTTTTATAACCCACCTGCCGAATATGGTTTTGTTGGGTGACCGGGTTGGTCTGTGTAACAGCCATTCTTAGATCGAATATGCACATATATATGGTTATAATCTATTATATTTACCTATGGATATCAGTTTTCTTTCCCATTTCCTGGCAGGCGAACGCTACCTTGTCCAAAGCTTGAACTGATTGCGAACACAATGAATTCAAGATGATTTGATTTTCAGCGGAATCATAGGTCTGCCCATCAATGGAAATCCAGTTCATTATTGTTGGACTGAGCCTTGTGACCCATCCAGTACTCTTCTTATTTTTTGTGAAAGATCCGAAATATTATATGGTTTCTGAATGAACGCGTTGCAGCCTCTGCGCATAATTTTATCCGCCTGGCCGTTGATGGCATATCCGCTGGAAAGAATAACCGGCATGTCCGGCTGAATCTGGCGAATGCAATCGAATGTCTTTCCGCCGTCCATTCCCGGAATGATCATGTCAAGAATCACCAGATCGATGTCGTGCCCCATGTCCGTGATCATTTTCACGGCTTCCTGACCTTCCATGCAAAACAGGACGCGATAGCCCAACCGCTCCAGCATGGCCTTGGCGACATCAATGATCAACTTTTCATCGTCAACCAGAAGGATGGTTGCCGATCCCTTGATGAGCTTTTCGTCTATAAGGACCTCTCGATGCGCTTTTTTGTCTGATAGCGGCAGATAGATGTTGAATGTGGTTCCGTGGCCCACCTCGCTGTATACCGTAATCACGCCGCCGTGATTCTTGATGATCCCGAAAGCTGAGGCCAGCCCCAGACCGGTTCCGCGGCCCTTTTCCTTGGTTGTGAAAAATGGGTCGAAAATTTGCAGACGGATGGCTTCACTCATGCCGGTGCCGGTATCCGTAATTGAAACCTTGACATAACGCCCCGGTTTTGTCTGATAACTTTTGCAGGACGCCTCATCCATCGTGACGATCTTTGTCTCCAGATACAGTTCCCCCCCATTGGGCGGCATGGCCTGCCAGGCATTGATATACATATTCAGGAAAACCTGTTCGATCTGCCTCCGGTCCGCCTCCACCACCAGGGGCGATGCCTGGCATTTGGTATGAATGCGGATTTCTTTTCTAGTCCGGCCGAACATGGCGGAACTGTCCCTCACCAATTCATTTATATCGACGGGTTTGACTTCGTATTTGCCTCCCCTGGCAAGGCCAAGCATTTGCTGGGTAAGGTTTGTCGCACTGCGGATGTATTCCTCTATCGCATGAATTTGCTCCCGATGAGGGTGGGAATCATCCAGATCCAATGCTATCAGAGATGCGCGACCCTGAATGCCCATCAGCAGATTGTTAAAATCGTGTGCAATCCCGCCGGCAAGCGTGCCGATCGCCTCAAATTTCTGTATCTGCTGAAGTTTTGTTGCCATCATTTTGCTTTCAGTAATGTCGCGCGTGACAGATATGATGTGCGGTACGCCTTTCAAGGAAATTACTCTGGCTGACATCAATGCGGTAATCAGGCTGCCATCTTTCCTTCGAAATTGAGCTTCCAGGTTCTCGTAATACCCCTTTTCCTTGAGACCCCGAACCAGTTTTTGCCGGTCCGCGGGATCATGCCATATGTTTATTTCCAGGGATGTCTTGCCGATAACCGCTTCACGGGTAAAACCAAGACCGCGGGTGAAGCTTTCGTTGATATCTACATACAGGCCGTCGTCAAGACGACTGATGGTCACTGCATCCGGACTGGAACTATATGTCAGACGAAACTTTTCCTCGCTTTCCCGCAGCGCCAGTTCAGTTTGCTTGCGGTCGGTGATATCACGGGTCACGGCCAGAATTTCAACAGGCTGGCCGTCCTTGTCGCGTAGAAAAGAGAGGCTGACCTCCATCCAAACAGTGGAGCCATCCTTCTTGTATTGCTCCAACTCCAGGATGCGCGTTCTATCGGGATCCGCCGTTCCACTGGCCTCGAGCAGCATCTCTTTTTCAAAGACGTCCTCCACTGCCTGCAAGGATTCAGGGGTTAAGACCTGTTCAAGGGTCTGCGCCATGGCCTCTTCAACGGTAAATCCACGGAGACGCATGCTTGCCGGACTGACATAGGTAAAGTGCAGATTCATATCCATGATCGATATCAGGTCGGCGGTGTTTTCCGCGATCAAACGATATTTCTTTTCGCTTTCCCGAAGCGCTTCCAGCGCTCGATTCCGCTCAGAGATATCAATCCCCACGCCCATCATATATAGCTGCCCCTGAAGCTCTACTTTGACGCCTGTCATCAGAAAAGGGATTCTTTCCCCATCTTTCGTCAACAGAGTCGATTCGATCATATTCTGGCCTTTTTCCATTACCCCGTTGATAGCCTCTAAAACGGCCTCTTTCGCTTCCGGCAGGTGCCATTCCAGGAGTGACCGGTCCTGGAGCTCGCCAGGGCCAAAACCCAAAAGGGTTTCATGATTTTTGTTCCAACGGATGAGTCGCAACGCGGGGTAGGAGTACAGGTAAAATATACCCGGCAAGCTGTCCAATAACGTTTTCATGAGCAGTTGTTCCCGCAATAATTTTTCTTCCGCCCGCTTGCGCTCGGTGATGTCTCGCCAGATGCAGTGATAGACTTGATGCTCATCAATATCAATCACCTGAGCTGATACATGAACATGCCTTATTTCACCATGCTTGGTACGCTGGAGAGTTTCAAAATTATCGAACCCCTTTCTTATTATTTTCTGAATGCGAACCTTTGATTCATCCAATGTTTCTTTCGCTTCGATATCCGACAATCGTAACTGGGCAAACTCATCTCGCGAATAACCTAACTGCCGACACGCCTGGTCATTGAAATCGATAGGTCGGACGGTTTCGGGATCCAGGACAACAACGCCATCCCTCCCGTGCAAGAAAAAGGCACGATAATAACTTTCTGATTCCTTGAGCGCCTTCTCCCTTTGAATAGCGGATTCAAGTTCTTTGGATAACGCTTCAACCCTTTGTTCCAACTCCTCACAGGTCGGTTTTTTGGTCACTGGAAATGTCTCCAATTTCTACAATGGTAGCTATTCACATTGAATTCAGGCATAAATTCCCGAATCTATAGGCCTTTTCCAGAAAACATCAGAACCACATCTCCGGCAAAGGCGACATGGATATATTTTTTATCATTACCCCACACACAATTTTTCAGGCCAAGAGCACCCTCGCACTCGTCGGCTTTCCCTAAAATCGCGACAACTTCAGCGTATGGCATGCCTATCTTTAACTGATCGTAATTTTCCGTAGTTAATTTGCTGCAGCCAATAACCAATAAAAAAGAGGCCACCGAAATCCCCAGCAAAGTCTTTTTGAATATTTTTTGGATCATTTGTTCTCCTGGGCCATGCTTTTTTCTGTACTAAGTTGAGCAAAGGCCACATCTTCAGATTCTTTAACCACCCCCACGGCGGACGTCCAAATGGGACAGTGATCCGTTCATATCGGCAATGTTTGCATGTGGGTGAAACGATAATTCTATTATCACCTGTGGTGGTGGGCAACACAAGCAGGATTTGACAACAAACAAGACTAGGCCACAGTATTTTTTTGCCTCGAAAAAAAATTCCAGACTCAAAAAACCATTTTAATGAAAACAATCCAGAACCTGTAATTTTTCCGCAATCTTATCCTCGCTTAGGTCTGCTGAAGGATTTAGCAAGGAGGATACCAAGGTGCGGCATGGTATACTATCGGTGTTATTTCATGCCATTAGATGCCCGTTTGGGTTTCCGGCGGCATCCCGGATTGCATTATCTGGCAACTTATGGAACCAAACACGACAATCTGCGCCACAGTATATGCTTTAGCATTGCGAAAGGCCCTGAATCGTGAGGCTAACGGCACGGCTCGCCTTCAATGGTCCTGCAAGGCCTTAATCTCCTCAGCAATTGCCATGAGGTCCGTCTGGTGGCTCATGTTTTTTCCTCCACTATCTTGTGGCGCCTGCGCTCACTAACAGCTGAAGAATGTCGGACTTTATGTTGAGTTCTTCCGCAATATACAAAACTTCATCTACAAAGAAACCCTCTATGCATCTTCAACACCGCGAAAGGTTGTCCCGAGTACCGATGACAGCGTTTCTCCCCCTTTTAGGCCAAGCAAGAAATCGCCTTTACCGGTTAACGGTTGACAAACCATCCTGAAATCTTCCTATTATTGGACGGCTGCCCACGTTAGCCCCTTGCTTGAACCTTTGCGGTGACGGCGATGAAAACAACCGCGCATAAAAAACCGGGAAAAATCGAAACCCGCCTGTCAATGGCTTTCATGGCCATATTGTTGATCGCGGGAGCCGGCGTATTCATGCGCCAGTTCCGGATCAACCCGGCGGTGGTCGCCCTGCGGCCGGAATCCCATCAGCAGGCGCTGCCGTCCGACCCGGATCAGTCGGCGGTAGTGGACACCACGGGGTCGAAACTGGCTCCCTTCTCTCCCCCGGAACGGTTCGGCCCGGACACGCTTTATGAGAAAATCAACGGCCGGGCGGACCTCTACCTCTCTTCCGGGTTCGTCTCCCTGAGCACCCAGCGGTTCAGCATGGACAACGCTGCAGGCAATTGGGTGGAGGTGTTCATCTACGACATGGCCACACCGGAAAACGCCTTCTCCGTTTTCAGCATGCAGCGCCGGGAAGGGGCCCGGGCCGACGGCACGGTCCCCAATGCCTACCGCACGGAAAATGCCCTGTTCATGGCCCACGAAAAATTCTATCTGGAAATCATCGGTACGGACGCCTCCGACGCGCTGCAACAGGCCACCGGCCAGCTGGCCCGCGCCTTTGTGCAGACGCACGGCGGCGCCACGGTGGCCAGCGCACCCGGAGCCGATATGTTTCCCGCGAGCGGGCTTCAGGCTGAAAGTCTTCAACTGGTTACCGCCAACGCCTTCGGATATGAACAACTGGACCGGATCTATACGGCTGAATACCTGATCGACGGCACCCGGTTGACCGCATTTGTATCCGACCGGCAGACCGCCGCTGCCGCTGCCGCGCTGGCCGCACAATACCGGCAAACCTTGGTATCCTATGGTGCCGCCAGCGCTGATGCGCCCCATCCCTTTGAAGGCGCGGCCGTCATACGGTTCTTCGACACTTATGAAATCATCTTCAGCAGAGGGAAATACCTGGCAGGCATTCACGAAGCCGGCAGTCTGGAGGCGGCCGGCAGTCTGGCCGGGCAATTGGCCGGTCATCTGGAACGATTGGGGGAATAAATCGGGATCGGGATCGGGATCGAAAAGAAAGCATATATCCTTGGAGCAAAAACAACAACCGATAGCGATTTCGATAGCAGCCCCGATAAAGACCAAAGAAATACATGTTTGCATCCAAAAGGCACTATCTTGACTGAAACACCCATCGATCGACGGGAATTTCTGGGCCGATGCACCCGCGCAGGGTTTTCGGTGGCCGCAGCCGGAGCCCTGGGTTTTGGTTTTTACGATAGCAGCGGCCCGGATGGATTGTCCGGTGCCGGCGCATCGGTGAAGATCCCCGATTTCTCCATCCCCGATATGAAGGGCAAGCTCTGCATTGCCCGGGGAACGGTCCAAGGTATGGATAGGGCGGCCACCGTTCGGGCGGCCTTCGAAGCATTAGGCGGCATGAAAGCCTTCGTCAAACCCGGCGAACGCGTTCTGCTCAAGGTCAACGCCGCCTTTGCCTCGCCGCCGACCCTGGGCGCCACCTCCCACCCGGACCTGGTGGCTGCCGTGGTGCGATTGTGCCTGGACGCCGGTGCTTCGCGCGTAACCATAACCGACAACCCCATCAATGACCCGGCCTCCTGCTTTGCCCTTACCGGCATCGATACGGCGGCCCGCCGGGTCGGCGCCGAGGTGGTGGTGCCCCGCGAAGCATTGTTCGAGCGATTCACGGTGGCGGGCGGACGCCTGATCCGGGACTGGCCGGTTCTCTACGCCCCCTTGGCCCGGTCGGACCGCATCATCGGCTTGGCCCCGGTGAAAGATCACCACCGCAGCGGCGCCTCCATGACCCTGAAAAACTGGTACGGCCTGCTGGGCGGCCGGCGCAACATCTTTCACCAGGATATCCACACCATCATCCAGGAACTGGCCATGATGATCCGGCCCACGGTGGTGGTGCTGGACGGCACCCAGTCCATGCTGACCAACGGACCCACCGGGGGTTCCCTGTCCGACCTCAAACCCACCGGCACCCTGATCGTCAGCACCGATCCGGTAGCCGCCGATGCCGTGGGGGCCGAACTGCTTGGCCGGACGGCCGCCGACCTGCCCTATATCGCCAAGGCGGAAAGGGTCGGGGCCGGTACGGCCGACTACCGGTCGTTGAACCCAAAGGAAATACAGGTTTCATGAGCATTGTCACCGCCAGACGCATCAGTCAGATTTTTTTCTTCCTGCTCTTCCTGTGGTTCTGCATCGTTGCCACCCTGGGAGAGCAGTGGTGGCAGCTGCGCGGATGGCCGGTCAACTGGCTGATCCAACTGGATCCGCTGGTGGGCCTGGGTACCCTCCTGGCTACCGGCACGCTTTACGCCGGCCTGTTGTGGGGACTTTTAACCGTAATCGTGACCATTCTGCTGGGCCGTTTTTTCTGCGGCTGGCTCTGCCCCTTCGGGGCCCTGCACCAGGCCGTGGGGTGGCTGGCCAACCGGGGCCGCAAGGCATCGATGATGATCGCTGCCAACCGCTACCGCCGGGGCCAGGGCGTCAAGTATGCCCTGCTCGTCTTCCTGCTTGCCGCCGCCGCCGGTGACCTGATCGGCCGCCTGCTGCGCGTTTCCATCGACTCGCCCGCCAAGGCGGCAGGCATTGTCGCTGTAATGCTGGTTCTGATTGCCGGGGCCGCCCGGGCAGCCAAAAGATCGGTGAAACGCTGGACGGCGGGCATTGTCATGGCGGCCATCGGCGTTGCCGCCCTGAGTCTTTTAACGGACGGTTCCCGCCTGCTGGCCGCATCCCTGCAGACCGGCCTGCTGGATCCGATCCCGCTCTTTTACCGGACGGTAAACCTGACCCTGCTGCCGCTGGTTGACGGCCGCCTGATCTCCATTTCCGCGGCCAGCCGTCTTTATCCGGGCGTTTTTGCCATGGGTGCCCTCTTCTGGGCGGCGGTTTTTCTCAACCTGGCCGTCCCGCGCTTTTACTGCCGGTTTGTCTGTCCGCTGGGAGCATTGTTCGGCCTCCTGGGGAAAAACGCCCTGTGGCGGGTGGGCCAGAAAGCCGACGGCTGCACCGCCTGCGGTGCCTGCGACCGATATTGCGAGGGCGGATGCGAACCGGCGACCGTTCTCCGGTCTCCCGAGTGCGTCTTGTGCATGAACTGCCTGGCGGCCTGCCGTCATGACGTGATGGGTTTTCACCAGCATGCATCGGCCGCCGGAGAAATTTCCGTTCCGGATATCTCCAGAAGGGAATTTGTGGCCACCCTGGCCGCGGGGGCGGCAGCCGTTCCCCTGGCGCGACTGGCCGGCATGACCGGCGAGGCCTGGAACCCGGCGGTGATCCGTCCCCCGGGATCCCTGGCGGAGGGGGAATTTCTCCAGCGCTGCATCAAGTGCGGCCAGTGCATGCGGATCTGTCCCACCAACGTAATCCACCCGGCAGGCCTTCAAGCCGGAATCGAAGGGATATGGACGCCGGTCCTGAACTTTCGCATGGGCACCAGCGGGTGCCAGCAAGGCTGTATCGCCTGCGGCAACCTGTGCCCCACCGCGGCCATCCGGCCGATAGCCTTGGACGAGCGGCTGGGAAAGGGGACATTCCAATCCAGAGGCCCGATCCGCACTGGCACGGCCTTTGTCGACCGGGGTCGCTGCCTGCCCTGGGCCATGGACCGCCCCTGCATCGTCTGCCAGGAAAACTGTCCGGTGAGCCCCAAGGCGATTTTCACCCGCGAGGAGTATCGGCCGATTCGCTTAGGTGGAGACATCCGCCTTCAGGGCATAACGGGCAATCGGCTGCTCATCGAAGGCCCGGTGCTGCCTTCCGACCAATTGGCAACCGGGGACTATTTCGTTGCCATTGACGGCCGCCGCAACATACCGCCCGCCAGAATTGCCGACATCGGTTCCAGCGGCATTACCCTGGCGGACAATCCGTTTTCAGGAGCGGCCGAAAAGGGAGACCGGGTCACCCTGCTGGTGAGACTGCAGCAGCCCTACGTGGATCCGTCCCGCTGCATCGGCTGCGGAGTCTGTGAACACGAATGCCCGGTCAAGGGTCGCCGGGCCATCCGCGTGACGGCCGAGAACGAAACGCGGGAGCGGCGGCATCGGCTGCTGCTGTAACCGTCTGGTCAGCAGTTAGGATAATAATTGCCGTTAAAGCCAACTTTTGCATTCAAATAGTGGATGGATTCGAGGGGTCCAGGATTCAAGGGTTCGAGGGAATTGTTTAAAAAATGACCTTCACCTGGATTCAACCCCTTGACCCCCTGGATCCTCGAATCCTTGAACCCTTTCGAATTAAACCTTTTTGGCGAAGACCTGGATTCATATTTGGTAGGCGCCATACAACCAACGAGGTGCAACCATGCAAGAAAAAACCACCCATATCTCCCGCCGATCATTCATCAAATCCGCCGGCGCCGTTGGCCTGGGCTCCGCACTGGCCCCCCTGGCGGGACTGTCCGCGGCCCATACAGCCACGCCGGCCGAAGCGGCCGACATCACCGCCGTGCCCACGCGTCCCTTCGGCAGGTCCGGCATTCAGGTCCCCATTTTATCCCTGGGGGGCATGTTCGACATCCCTTCCAACCAGACCTTGCTCAAGCAGGCCATGCGCTGGGGCGTGACCTACTGGGACACGGCCCATGTTTACAGCGGCGGACGCAGCGAAGCGGGCATCGGCCAGTACTTCAAAAGCTACCCCGAACACCGGGAGAAAATTTTCCTGGTCACCAAATCCACCGCCCGAAACGGCCGCGGCATGAGCCAGGATCTGGCGACCTCCCTGGAACGGATGAACACCGATCATATCGACCTCTTCTTCGTCCACGGGATCAGCGACGCCGAAATCATGGACAGCGGCATGCGCGAGTGGGCCACCGAACAGAAAGCGGAAGGCAAAATCCGCCTCTTCGGCTTTTCGACCCATTCCAACATGGAGCGATGCCTGCTGGAGGCCGCCCGGTTGAACTGGGTTGACGGCATCATGATGACCTATAATTTCAGGCTGATGCATGAGAACCGGATGAAGGAGGCGGTCAAGGCCTGTGTGGACGCCGGCATCGGGCTCACCGCCATGAAGACCCAGGGCGGCGGGGCCGTGGACGCCACCACCTCCCGGGAGCTGGAACTGGCCGGCCGATTCGTGCAAAAGGGATTTACCGACAAGCAGGCCAAGCTCAAGGCGGTTTGGGAGAACCCGCAGATTTCTGCCATCTGTTCACAGATGCCCACCATGTCGATCCTCATGGCCAACATCGCCGCGGCCGTGGACCGCACGTCGCTGACCGACAACGAGCGGCAGCATCTGGAGCACTATGCCACTGAGACATTCTCCCACTATTGTGCCGGCTGCACGCACATCTGCCAGAACGCCATCGCGGGCAATGTCCCCGTGGGCGACGTCATGCGCTATCTCATGTATGCCAGAAACTACGGGGATTCTAACGATGCCCGGCGGCGCTTCGCCGCCCTTCCCGATGCTGTCCGGCGGCAGATGCGGCAGGCGGACTACTCGGCTGCCGAGGCCAGGTGCCCGCGACGGCTGCCCATTGCCCGCCTGATGGGCGAGGCCCTTGAAGATTTGGCCTGATTGGATAAAATTCTCTTGACCCGCCCGATTTTTTAGGCCAAGGCAGGCTGCATCTTTCTACTCATTTTATGAACCACTCGCAACAGGAGAAGCCATGGAATTGGAATGCGTCATTTACGACAAACAGGACGGAGTGGCCATCATCCGGCTCAACCGGCCCCAGGTGCTCAACGCCATGAACAAACGGCTCTGGCTGGACATGCAGACCGCCCTGGACGATGCCCGTGCGGACGGGCGGATCAAGGTGGTGGTGATCACCGGCGAAGGGCGTGCCTTCTCCACCGGTGCCGATCTCAAGGAGTCCAAGACCCGTTCCATCGAGGACTACCGGGACTATCTGGTATCGCTCCAGGAGGTCTCCCGAACCATCATCCGCTTCGAAAAGCCCACCATCGCCGCCGTCAACGGCTTCGCCATCGGGTCCGGGTACGAACTGGCCCTGGCCTGCGACATCCGCATCGCCGCCGAGGAGGCCAAGATCGGCAGCCCCGAGGCCAAGGTCACCTCGTCGGTCACCGGCGGCGCGTTCCGGCTGGTCCAGGATCTTATCGGCCCCGGCAAGGCCCGGGAGTTGCTCTTCACCGGTGAATATATCGACGGTAGGGAAGCCCAGCGCATCGGGCTGGTCAACCGGGCCGTTCCGGCGGAGAAACTGATGGAGACGGTCATGGAGATGGCTGCCAAGATCGCCGCCAACTCATCCTTCTCCCTGAAGATGATCAAGAAGGGACTGAACATGGCCCTGGGAGAAGTCAGCCTGGAAGCCCTCATGGACTTCGAAGTCGAGGCATGCCTGGCCTGCGTCTCCACCAAGGAACGGCAGGCTTCCCTGACGGCGTTCGAAGATCGCAAAAAATAAAAAAGGAGATTATCATGGGACTCGAACATGTCCTTAACGCTCGATCCGTCGCCGTCGTAGGCGCATCCAAGGTGCCCACCAAACGGGGCTACCAGACCATTCGAACCCTTCTGGACGAACGCTATGAAGGGGCCATCTATCCGGTAAATCCCAAAGAGAAGAGCATCATGGGCCTGAAGTGCTACACCGCCGTCTCTCAGATCCCGGGTGAGGTGGACGTGGCCCTGATTGCCACCCCGGCGAAAACGGTTCCGGCCGTTCTTGAAGACTGCGGCAAGAAAGGGGTTAAAGGCGCCATCATCCTGGCCACGGGCTTCGGTGAAACCGGCGCAAAAGGCAAAGCCCTGGAGGGCGAGGTGCTCAACATGGCCGGCCGCCATAACATCCGCCTGATCGGCCCCAACACCTCCGGGATGATCAACCTCAAGGACAATCTCAACCTGGTGGGCCTGAAAAATTCTCCCAAAGGCGACATCGCCCTGCTGACCCAGAGCGGCAACATGGCCCTGACCCTGATCACCGAAGCCAAACTGCAGAGCCGCAAGGGATTCACCTACTATGTGGGCGTTGGCAACGAGGCGGACATCCGCTTTCACGAGTACCTGGAATTCTTCCGGCAGGACCCGGACACCCGCGCCATTCTCATGTATGTGGAAGGCATGCGGGAGGGCCGGAAATTCCTCCAGCAGGCCTACAAGACGACTGAGACCAAACCGATAATCCTGCTCAAGAGCGGGCGCTCATCCACCGGCAAACAAAGCGCCGGTTCCCACACCGGCGCCCTGGCCGGCATGTCCGAAGTGGCCAAAGGCGCCTTCGAGCGGGCCGGCATCATCGTCATCGAAAATTCCGATGAGCTCTTCCCGGCCGCCGAAAGCCTCTCCAGTCTGCCGCCGATCAAGAACAACCAGATCGCCATCCTGGCCGACGGCGGCGGGCACGCCACGATTGCCGCCGACACCCTCACCGACCTGGGCGTACAGATTCCGGAACTGGAAGAAAAGACCCAGTCCAAGCTGCGCGCCATCCTCCCCGGCGGGGCCTCGGTGAGAAACCCCATTGACGTGGCCGGCGGCACCGATGACAACCCGGCCGTCTTTGCCGACTGCGCCAACATCATCCTGAGCGACCCCAATGTGGGCGGCCTGCTGATTGTGGGCCTGTTCGGCGGCTATGGTATCCGCTTTGCCGAGAGTCTGGCCCTGATGGAAGAAGACGCCGCCCACCAGATGGGCAAGATGGTCAAGCGCCGCAAAAAAGCCATCATCGTGCATAGTCTCTACAATTCGGAAAAGCCCCACAGCCTGGATCTGCTGCGCTACTATGGCGTCCCGGTTTACGGCAGCCTGGATATTGCCTGTAAGTGCATCGGCGTGCTGGCCCAATACGGCCGATACCTGAAACGCTATCACGCCAAGTCCGACTTTATCCTCAACTGGGAGGCCAAAGCCAAACCCGAAGGGCGTCAGATCATCGACAACGTTTACCGGCAGGGTCGAACGGCGTTGCTGGAGGCCGAGGCCAAACAACTGCTCAGGTTTCACGGCGCGGCGGTGACCATCGATGCCATGGCCGCCACGGCGGAAAAGGCCGCGGAGGCGGCGGAGGCCATGGGCGGCAAAGTGGTCCTGAAAATTGCCTCGCCGGACATCCTGCACAAAAGCGACGCCAAGGGCGTCCAGCTCAACCTGTCCGGCAGGGACCATGTGGAAAAAGCCTTCCGGGAAATCATCAAGAACGCCAAGGCGTATAAGTCCGATGCCCGCATTGAAGGGGTGCTGATCTCGCCCATGGTGGACAAAGGCATCGAGGTCATCATCGGCACCAAGATCGACGACCAGTTCGGTCCCGTGATCATGTATGGGTTGGGCGGGGTGATGGTGGAGATTTTAAAGGATGTCTCCTTCCGCGTACTGCCCATCTCCCGACGGTCCGCCCAGCATATGATCGCGGAAACCAAATCCCACCCCATCCTGGACGGTGTGCGCGGCGACAAGCCCTACGACAAAAAGGCCCTGATCAACCTGCTGCTGGTCTGCTCGGAGATTATCGAAGCCTATCCCCAGATTCAGGAGATGGATCTCAACCCGGTCATCGTTCACCACGAGGGCTTGAGCATCGTAGACGCGCGGATCCTGCTCAAACCGGCGCCCGAGAAAGAAAAAGCGGGCTCGGCCGCGTGAACCGCATCTTCCTGATCATCGTTCTCGCCGCAGTTCTCTTTGCCGGCTGGAAGCAATTCGGCTTCCAGCCGGCAGGGGATCTGCCGTCACCCATGGAGGCACTCTCGACGGCCATGGTGGAATCGGCCGGCGGCGCGGTGGAACTGGCCATCGGGCTGGTGGGCGTGATGACGCTGTTTCTGGGCCTGATGAAGGTGGCCGAAGCCGGGGGAATGCTGGTCATCCTGGCCCGTTTGATCCGGCCGCTGATGGTGCGGCTCTTCCCCGACGTACCGGCCGACCATCCGGCCATGGGAGCCATGATCCTCAACCTGTCCGCCAACGCCCTGGGGCTGGGCAACGCCGCCACGCCCTTCGGCATCCGGGCCATGCAGGAGCTGGAAAGCCTCAACGCGCAGCCGGGAACCGCCACCAACGCCATGGCCCTGTTCCTGGCCATCAACACCTCCAGCGTGACGCTGCTGCCCACCGGCGTCATCGCCCTGCGGGCGGCGGCAGGCAGTGCCGACCCGGCCATCATCCTGCCCACGACCCTGTTTGCGACCATCGGCTCCACCACCGTTGCCATCCTTGCGGCCAAACTCTACCAGCGCCTGTCGCCCATGGGGAAAATAGATCAAACCGATGGCAACAAAAATGACGCCGGTGAGAAAACCGAAACCACGGGCCCGGGTGAGACTTCCACCCTAATAGCGGCCCAGGGGGCTTACCCGGTCTGGGTCAGCGTCATGGCCCTCGCCGCCCTGGCGGCCCTGATCCCCACGGCGGTCCTTTTCGGCAAGGCATTCTCCCCGTGGATCCTGCCGGGTCTGATGGCGGGCTTTCTCGTCTTCGGTGCCGTCCGGCGGGTGAAGGTCTACGAGGTGTTTGTCGACGGTGCCAAGGAGGGATTCCAGGTGGCCCTGCGAATCATTCCCTACCTGGTGGCCATCCTCGTGGCCGTGGGCATGCTGCGGGCCAGCGGAGCCCTCGATCTGCTGGTGGGGGCCCTGGCACCGGTCACCGGACCGTTCGGCCTGCCGGCCGAGGCCCTGCCCATGGCGTTGATGCGCCCGTTAAGCGGCTCCGGCGCCTACGGCATCCTGGCCTCGATCATCAACGACCCTGCCATCGGACCGGACAGCTACACCGGCGTACTGGTCTCCACCCTGCAAGGCTCCACGGAAACCACCTTCTACGTCATGGCCGTCTACTTCGGCGCCGTTCAGGTGAGACGCATCCGCCACGCCATGGCGGCAGCCCTGACCGCCGATGCCGCCGGGGTGATCTTCGCCATTGTGGCCTGCTGGCTCTTCCTGAATTAATCAACTGAAAACCGATAGAGGGGTCACCATGGTACTCAAAGACCAAATCGCATCCTACAAGGAGCATCTCATCGGCGTGCGCCGGGACCTTCACCGCATCCCGGAAGTGGCTTACACCGAAGAGAAGACCAGCGCCTATGTGGCCGGGCACCTGGAACGGGAAGGCCTTTCCGTGGTCACGGGCATCGCCCGCACGGGTGTGGTGGGCCTGCTGGAGACCGGCCGCCCCGGCCCGACCCTGCTCATCCGGGCGGACATGGATGCCCTGCCCATCACGGAAGCCACCGGACTGCCCTTCGCTTCCCAACATCCCGGCGTCATGCACGCCTGCGGCCACGACGGCCACACGGCCATGGCCCTGGTCACCGCCACGGCAATGAATGCGCTTAAGGACCGGATCAACGGGACCATCAAGTTTGTCTTCCAGCCGGCCGAAGAGGGACCGGGCGGCGCCTTGCCCATGATCGAGGCCGGCGTGATGGACAATCCCCACGTGGACTATGCCCTGGGCTGCCACATCTGGCCCACCATTCCCGAGGGAACCATCGGCATCCGGCCCGGCGTCCTGATGGCCGCCATGTTCAGTTTCGACATCACCATCACGGGCAAGGGCGGACACGGGGCCATGCCCCATTTGTGCGTGGACGCCCTGGACACCGGCTGCCAGGTGGTGGCTGCCCTGCAGCGCATCGTCAGCCGCCAGATGGATCCGCTGCAACCTTCGGTCGTCACTGTCGGGAAATTCCAGGCCGGCACCGCCTTCAACGTCATCCCGGAAAGCGCTAATTTGTGCGGCACCGCCAGGACTTTCGACAAGACGATCTGGAAACGTTGGCCCGAAATCATCGAAACCATCGTCAAGGGTGTATGCAATTCCATGGGAGCCGGTTACGAAATGAGTTACGAGCAGGGGTATCCGCCCACGATCAACGATCCGGACATGGCCGACCGAATGAAGCGCATCGCCGGTGAAGTCGTCGGCGTTGACCGGGTGGTCGAACCGGAAAAAACGCTGGGCGGCGAGGACATGGCCTTTTTCCTGGAACGGGTCCCGGGATGTTTTTTCTGCCTGGGTGCGGGCAATGACAGCTTTGCCGGCATCCACAACCCGCGGTTCGGCTTCAATGAAGAGATCCTGCTCAGCGGTGTCGAAACCTACTGCCGGGCGGCCGTCGATCTTCTCGGCAAGCCATCAACGGAAGGCAGTTAACCCCTCGTGGACTGAAAAACAGGTTGATGGGAGCACCGCTACCGTCCTTCACGCATGGAGGGTAATGGAAAGCCCGTATGGTTGCCCTGTTCCGTTGACGAAGGACCGTTTTGTCAACGTCCCCTCGCCCCTGCGGGGAGAGGGACAGGGTGAGGGGTGTAAAATGAGCGATTATGGCGCTCGTCAGCTTTTATTCCCGCCAGTGCTCAGGTTTATTCAACGTATCCGCACAAATGATCCTGCCGCTGAAGCTTCCAATAGTTCCCGGTTTCAGTTCCTGAACCATCCAGGCAGCGGCGTCTTTAGCCGGGATAGGGTAAGGCGCGTCAAACCCATGAACGCCAGCCGGCCTGAACCCGAATCGCGGATAATAACCCGGATGGCCCAGGACAAAAACAAGATGGACCTTCGATTCAGACAGTTGCCTTAACCCTTCCCGTATGAGTTCGCCGCCAACGCCTTTACCTTGAGCACTTGGCAGGATTGCAAGCGGCGCAAGGATCATGGCGGACAGTGCATCTTCATTTCCGGTTATTCGAACCCGGGTAAAAAGAATATGTCCAACCGCCCCGTCATCATCCATGGCAAGCAGGGAGAGCCGGGGTTTGGCGCTATCGTCATTCAGCAAGTCGTTGACGAGATTCGATTCCTTGCTATGCCCAAACGCTTCCGTTTCTATGCGCAGGACATCATTTAAATCTGAATTGGTTGCTTTTTTAATAATCAACTTCTTCTCCGGAAGTATTCGATTCCATCATCTATCTTTTTATAAACAGTTGCATGTAAAAATGTTTTCCAACATCAATACATTTCTTGGGAACAAAGGAAAGTTTTTGTCTTAATTCTTCAGGGGAATACCGCATTTCCACAGGAGGTCCAAAAGGGGAGTCTTCTTTGTTGATATTGATTATAGCTAATTGAGCTTTCGGCTTTAAAATCCTATTTATTTCATTCTCGAAACACACAATTTCAGTGTCCGGGAATATATGAAATACTGTTGAAAGGTAAACCAGATCTACTGAAGCGTCTTTTAGAGCAGTCCTTTTTGTAATATCGCCAACAATAGCATCAATATTGGATTTCTTTCCGATTTCTTTTCTAAGATTGGCAATCAATCCCCTATCTGAATCGAGAGCATAAATTTTCCCGGTATCTCCCACTAATTTTGAGAATTTTATTGCCATGTATCCGTTGCCACAACCGGCATCAAGAATGGTCTGACCGGGGCAAATAGTTAAGTTCTTTAATATCATCTCGTCATTCAACAAGCCTTCGGAAAACTTCCCCATATTATTCGAACAATCTCCCTTTTGACCCTTAAAGCTCGTATATCAAACATCGTATGTTATTGGTGGCGAGTAACGAACCATCCAATGAACATAGTTGTTTTACGGTCAATGCTTCAGCTAAAATCTATTATTTTAAATAATTTGCCTTCCCGAAACTGGAATTCGGAACGACCGGTTACTCGCAGAATGTCGCCCGCTTTCATCCCGTTTGGCAAGTCGATGGCCAACACGCCTTCAAATTTGATATCGACGGCAGCTGCAGCACCGTCTGAACTGAAACTGGTTATTTCCTGGCAGCGGGAAGAGAACAGTGATTTCGATTGCTCTGCCAACGTTCGAAGTTCATCGACTCCTGTGGCCTGCGCGTTTACCCCATCTCCGGTGATATTTTTAAAAACAACCTTTGGATGAATAAAGGCGAGCATCCCATCCACATCGAAGGCATTGTAGGCAGCGATATAACCTTCGATGACTGCCTTTTGGCTATCTTCATTCATATCCATGATTCTGGGGCTGCGCTAATTTGTGTAATGTGGAGACCTGCCCCTCCTCCTCTTCATTATAAAGTTTCAGTTTCAGACGAGCTAATTCCGTCATGTCGCTTTCTTTCGATGCAATAATTGTATGACCATCGGATGTTATTGTAGTGATCCTCTTCAAGCAGGCCGCCAACCCAATACGAGACCGCCGACAGTGAAACCAAAGCCGATATTATGAAAAAAGCACACCAAGCAGGCATCTGGTTCACGCGATAGTGCCATATGATAAAGCTTATTCCAATGAGAAAGAAGTTTAGAAACCACGCCCGGCAGATTCTCGATCTACTCCTGTTGTAGTGAATCATGTAGTTCAGGGGTTCTGACGCTTCCATGACAATTCTTTCGATTACCGGAGCTTTTGGACTGGCAATGTCGCCCAGAATTCGCTCCTCAATTTCGTTTTTCCTGCGACCAAAAGCGGAATACATCAGTCGATCAAGAAGGATTCCAAAAACGTATGCAACCCCCAAAAGGGGCGGCCAGAGTGACAATTTAATGTCAAAAATCGCTTTATCGAAAGGCAATTCCAAAAGGCCGGCTATTAGAATGGCACACCAGACAACCACACCAAATCCAATCACAAGAAGTTCTACAAAAAGCTGGGTAGTAGACATTTCTTACCTCCAAAAATCGGTCTATGGTTCTGTGCAGATGTCCAACGCAACCGGCCTGCGCGGCTTATCGCACGGGCCCGGTTGACTGCCGGTCGGGCGTCATCGCTGCTGGTGAGAGCTTGTGGCAAGAAACTCGCCGTTCCCAACGGGAACAGACATGTGGTGAATTCGGCATCCGCTTCAACCAGAGCGACGAACGGTGCCAATCGTTCGGGGTGGGACGTGGCGTTGTCCGCGACAAGCAACCCGCCCCGCCGAAGGACCCGCTTGATATTAAACCACCACCCAGGGTATTCAGGGCGTTCCGAATCGAGAAAGATCAGGTCAAAAACTTCGTCTGGCTCGGCAGTGAGGGCGCGACCTGCCTCTTCATGAATCTGAGTGATGGCCAAAGAAAGACCTGCGCGCTCAAAGTTCTTGGCGGCAAGGGCGAAAGAAAAAAAGCGGTTCTTCAGAAGGTATAAAAAATTATTTGATATCGGATTTTGTACAATTTGTAAACAGCATCGACTACTTCCCCGGGTGAATTCAAGTCGATAAAAGGTAAAATGATTGACGAACGTAAAACAAAAATCGTAGCATTGACCCTGTCCGTGCCTGGTGTGTTATGCGTACAACAGATAGCCTGAAGCAGATTCAGGCAGGGGTGATAGAGAAAACTCAAGGCGGCCAGCCAATGAAAAAATCACTATTCATTGTGATGACCATTGTGATGATCCTATGCCATCCGGTTTCCAGCCAGGAAATCCGGCAGGTGACCTTTGTGAGTGATCCCTGGCCCCCCTTTACCATCGGAAAGGAAGGCGGACCCGCCCAGGGCGGAATCTCCATTGAACTTTGCAGGGAGATCTTTTCCCGGCTGGGTTTGAATTTCACATCACAGATCCTTCCCTGGAAACGGGCCCTGGGGTATCTGAAAACCGGTGAAGCAGACCTGACTTTTCCCCTTGTCCAAAACCAGGAAAGAAGCACCTATATCGCATTCACCGATATCGTAATGAATGACAAAAGCCGGGTCTGGTTCCTGGCCCAAAGAAAGGGAAGCCCCATTGAATGGGAAACGGTTGAGGATTTAAAACCCTATACCATAGGTGTTGTCAACGGGTACTCCCATGGTGAGATTTTTCAGCAGGCCATTGAAAAAGGGATTTTGAAAACTGAGCGCTGTATGAGCTACGAACAGGGCATCAGAAAGTTGCTCCATTCACGGATGGACATTTTACTGGGCAATGAATCCGTAATCAACAGCCTCATCAGGTCCCATCCCGAGTGGAAGGGAAAGCTAAAATTTACACCCAAATTTTCCAGCCAACACGCCTATCGTATCGGAATATCCAGAAAATCACCGGTAGCGGGCCTGATTCCGGAGATCAACCGGTTGATCCTGGAGATGAAAACCGACGGCACCATTGACCAGATCTTAAGCCCGGATCCCGTTCACAACCCATGGCCCGATTCGAACTAAGTGGTCATATCCATAAATAGGGTAACGCACCGAGATGACCGAGGCGCCCGGATCGCAAGGCGAAAGAATCGCCCATAGCAGCGCTATTGGCGCGCCGACCAGCGCGACGAGTCGGGCTACATCGGCGATCGAATGCCATCGTATTTATGAATAGGGGCACTAAGCTTGAGTTCCCGGAAAATATAACAAATAGCGTTTTATCCATCGTCTCGTCCCAGCGATTCTGAACGAGGGAAGGTTGTGGGAATGGGAAGGTTGTTTAAAGTATTACTCCTGGAGGTGTTTTCTTCATTAATTTCAATATATAACGGGGATTTTTTTATGCGTTTTTTCATGACCCCCTAAATCCCTGTTATGCATAAAACTAAGTTTTTAAGATCTTTTAAGTTATTTGCCAAAACCATCACTATTTGTATGGTTCTTTTATCCGAGGTGCATTTGGTATCTGTTCATCAAGTGAGCGCCGATATCGCACACACCCCTCCAAAAACGTTGACCATTCAGGAACTGATGGTAAGGGATCTGTTTTTTCAGGCAATAAGATCCAGAGTTCAGGATGATACCAACAAAGATCGTGTCCTGTACTGTCTCGATGTGCCCGAATTCCATTTCGAAGCTTCTTTACCTCAATAACGAGTTCTTCTCTACTCATATTATCAAGATCATTGTCCATGAT